>NZ_JBCITM010000003.1:0-321821 GCF_039414295.1 Anoxynatronum sibiricum
GAACATGGTCTCTCTTTGTCATCATTCGAATCACCCCTTATATCTATATTCGACATCAAGGGGCGAATCTCCTTTTTGATTGCAAGAAAAAAAGCCTATTTTCATAGACTTTTTCAACAACCTCAGACCCTCCGAAGTGGAGGGTCTTTGATTATTTAACGACTAATACGCTGGAGCTGGTCTCCTGAATCACCGCGTTACTGACACTGCCCAGCAGCAGCTTTTTAAATCCACCGCCACCGCGGCTCCCCATGATGATCAGATCATAGTTGCCTTCTTCAGCGGTTTGAGAGATGGTATGAGAAGGATGTCCTTCTTTCAACATGGTTTCAGCCTCGATTCCTTTCTCCCGGAAACGCATGGAAGCATGTTCCACAATTTTTTGGCGGTGCGCCACCATTTCTTCATTCATTTTTTCCAGTTTTTTAATTTCTTGTACGTAATACTGTTCATCCGCATATTCAACGACTGTCATGGTCAGTTTTTCATACACATGAAGCACAGCCACGTGATCAATGCGGCAACCGGAGGCAATTTCTACGGCTTTTACCACAGCTTTCATGCTTTCTTTTGAACCGTCTACGCATACCAGAATTCTCATTGTTGTTCGCTCCTTTCGGTCCAGTAAAATTGGTTGTTACATTGATACCCAGAGATGAGCAAATATACCGGGCAAATTGAATGAATTCAGTGAAAGATGTGTTACAATATGATAAAGGTAAGGAGGAGTTTCGATGATGGGATTAAGCTGGCTCTTAATGATGATGGTGGGCGGCCTCATCGGCTGGTTGACCAACCGACTGGCCATCCGATTGCTGTTTAAGCCATACATGCCTGTGGGAACACCCATACCTGGCTTTAATCTTCAGGGGCTCATTCCCCGGCGTAAGGCTGAGCTGGCAAGGAGTGTGGGAGTTCAGATTGAAACAGAACTGCTTTCAATGGAAGATATTCTGCAGGCCTTTGCCCGGCCTGAGCAGAAAGAAGAGTTGAAGCTGTTTCTCCGTCTCTATCTCAACGAGATGATGATGGAGCGGGTGCCCTTTTTTTTGAAAGACGTGATGAAAAAACCGGTGGATCACTTTGTCAGCGATCTGATGAATCGGGAAAGTGACCGTTTGTTGAATGAACTGTTGGAGTACATGATGGAAGAAGGCGCGGCCGGTATAAAGTTGGCCGCCATGGTGGAAGAGAAGATCAATGCTTTCCCCATGGAGCGGCTGGAAGCTATGGTGATGGCAGTCGCCAGCCGGGAACTAAAACAGATCGAGTGGATCGGTGGCTTCCTGGGAATGCTCATCGGACTGATACAGGGAATAATGCTGACATTCATGGGCTGATGATGGTTGATCAGAAAAACGGGTGCTTCAGATGGTGGCAAGGTCAAGGCTGCTTGTTCCCAAAGTCTTTCATAATCGAGAAGATGGCAGGTCGGGCGGCTTTATAGGCATCCTTAAATTCGTACATGCGCAAATCGGCGACGCGTACCATTTCTTGCAGGGTGGTGCCGTCTTTGTCATAAGTGGCAATTCCATAGCTGAAGGAGTTATGGATGGTCGTGTCATCAATAATGATTTCTTCCTGTTCCAGTTCACTGAGAAAATCCAGCATTTTTTGGTGCAGATGAGTTTCGTCAGTATAATAAAAAATGCCCACAAATTCATCGCCGCCATAGCGGGCCATCACATCACTTTTTCGTGTGATTCGTTTTAAACCCGCAGCAAAACGCTTAATCAACTGGTCACCTGCCAAATGTCCCAAGTGGTCATTGACCACCTTCAGGCAGTTCAAGTCAAACAGTACTAAATGGAACATTTCCTGGTACCGTTCAGCCTTATCCAGCACCTGGTTGAAAACTTCCTCAAAAAACGTGCGGTTGTAAATTCCGGTGAGTGAGTCATATTGAGATAAATACCGTTTATCTTCATATAGCAGATAATTGGCAATGGCAATTTCCACATGGTTACGAATGAACTGCATGATTTTCAGGTCATCATCAGAAAACGCCGCTAAACGGGTGGATTCCACATCGACCACTCCGAAAAAGTCGCCTTCAATGAAAATGGGAGCAGTGATGGAAGACTTGATGGTGCGGTCACCGTCATCCTCCAGAGGAATGGTGTAAACATTGTCCAAGGATGAAATATTATCAATTTTGGCAATATAGTTCAGTTTACCGTTGGTGGCCTTGTAAAGGAAAGATTCTTCAATGGGCAGTTGAAAGTGATCAATCAGTTCATTCTTGAAACCCCGGTGAGCCGCCATTTTAAGCAAGTTGCCTTCCCGCAGCATAATAGAACCCACTTCAGCTGCGTCAATGGCCTGAATGGCCTTTTTCAACACCAGATCATAGATGTTGTCCAAACATTCGACACCAATCACCGATTGAGTGATTTCCAGCATGGCTTCTCTCAGATTAATGAGCCGACCAAGTGCCTGCTGGTTCAGCTTTTTCGATGTCACGTCATTCAGTGTTGCGAGGATGCAGGGCTTTCCCTGATAATGAACCAGGGTAAAATGATAATCGAACCAATGGGGTCCCTCAGGGGTTAGCAGGCATACTTCCTTAATCAGGTGATTGGATTTGAGCCCGGCAGATTCCAATGCCTCCGGGTGATCCAGAATATCGACGATGCGCATGAAAAACATTTCCCGCTGATCAGGATGAATGACACGAAGGCTCTGGCGAAAAGTGATTTCATCACCTGAAAAACCCGTGAGCTTTCGAAACAACGAGCTGACATAGAGAGGGTCGCTCAGATTGATCATCACAAAAGGCACTGGCATCAGGCGGTCCAGTGTCATCAAATCTTCGGTGGTCATGGGTTTGAGGGCGTACATGGGCTTCACCTCATTTTCCCTATTATACAACATGATGATGAACGGGTACAGAAAATATGTCGACTATTCTTGCTGTCGGCTGGTTTGAGGTGGAAAAAGGTCTCTGATATTACTTCTCTGCATACCCATTTCTAAAGAAAAATCAACATAAACGGAGCTTTCTCATAAGCGGTTGGTACATATCTATTCGGTGACTCAATCCAGATAATCCGTGAGAGGCTTACAGATGATTGACTATCATCATCTCGATTTTATAAGAAGTGGAGCATATATTTCTTTTTTATAGGGCTGTCTTTCTCTGATTTCAGTCTTTTGAAGGTTCGGTGCTGGTTAAGGGGTTTCTCATGAAGGCCGAAGTATGATACAATAACCCGGAATGTACCGGGATTGGCCGGTAATTACACTTCGGGAGGTTACATATGTCTATGAATCAACAGATTAAGCGGGTGGGAGTTATCACTGTATTGATAATGGCATTATGGTTACCGTTACAGGCAGATGCTTTCACGGAAAATAGCCTTTTGAAAAGAGAAATGTCGGGGCAGGAAGTGCAGGAGTTGCAGCAACATTTGCAAGCATTGGGATTTTTTACAACAGAACCCACGGGATATTTTGGACAGGTGACAGAATCAGCAGTCGCCGCTTTTCAGGAACAGCATGGATTAACATCAGATGGGATCGCTGGAGCCAAGACGCTTTCCATGATCACCACATTCGTTCAGTCGCCGGAGCAAATGGCGGAGGTTGCTGTTACCAGAGGAAGTGGTTCGAGGGTAAATGCCAACAGTCAGACAGAAATCAAGGCGCTTTCCTGGTTTGGTGAGGTGGAGCATCTTTTTGCCAGGGGTGATGTGGCCACGATTGTTGATGTGTGGACAGGGTTGTCGTACCAGGTGAAGCGCACCTATGGCACCAATCACGCCGATGTTGAAACGCTGACAAAAGAAGATACAGCTATCTTTAAGAAAGTGGCAGGCGGTGAATGGAACTGGTCCAGAAGACCGGTGATTGTGGAAGTGCACGGTCTTCGCATTGCAGCTTCCATTGCATCCATGCCCCACGCAGGAAGGGATGACCTTCCGGCGCTGCAGACAGTGAATAACAGAAGCGGCGGCTTTGGCAAAGGAACCAATCTTGACGAAGTGAAAGGGAATAACATGCATGGTCATGTGGACCTTCATTTTGTGGGAAGCAAAGGCCACAGCAGTGGCCGGGTGGATGCCGATCATCAAAAGGCCATTCAGGAAGCATTGAATGCCACTCTCTAAAGATCACAATGATTACCACATAAAACAGCAGCCCCACTCAGGAGAGCAGGGCTGCTGTTTTACGTGGTATGATATTTTGCTTATTTTTTATCAAGGGCCAGAACGGTATTGAGAAGCACATTGCACCCTTTCCAGCATTGCTCCACAGGTGTATGTTCTTTTTCGCAGTGACTGTAGCCGGTATCACTGGGAACAAAGAGCATGGCAGAAGGAACGATGTCGGCAATGAACTGGGCATCATGCCCGGCTCCAGCATACATAACCTTATAGGAATAGCCCAGTTCTTTGACTGTTTCTTCTGCCAAATTCACCAATGCAGGATCAAAATGGACAGTGTTTCGTGCCCACTGTTCCCGGTAGGTAACTGGGCAGCCATGCATTTCTTTTGGCACGGCATGAATCACATCAACCACTTGTTTGATGACCTCGGGATCTTGATGACGCGAATCCAATGTAATACGTACATAGTCGGGGATAACAGTATGCACATTGGGGGCGCCGCTGAATTCACCGGTGGTATAAACCAGCTTGGAGTCCAGCTTGTCCAGTTCGTCATGCAGATACTGGATAACGGCAGTCATGGCATAAAGAGCGTCTTTACGCATGGGCATAGGGATGGTGCCTGCGTGGTTGGCTTGTCCTCTGGTGATGAACTCGTAGTTAACCATTCCCACAACACCGCCGAGTACAGCCACTTCTTTGCCTTCAGCCTCCAGCACTGGTCCCTGCTCGATATGGAGTTCGAAGAAAGCCTTGTAATCATCAGCCTTAAACCGGTTGCTTTGATCACCCTTGTAGCCGCTGGCTTTAAGGGCTTCTTTGAAAGTAACTCCTTCTTTATCCTTGGAAGCCATCATGGTGGCTTCGTCAAATTTGCCGGTGATGATTCCTGAACACATCATGGCTGGTCCAAAACGAGAGCCTTCTTCGTTGGTCCAGGCAATCACCGTGATGGGATGGCGGGTCTTGATGCCTTCTTTCACGATGGTTTCTGCCACCTCAAGGCCTGTGAGGACACCTAAAACACCATCATAATTGCCGCCTTTGATAACGGAGTCCAGGTGAGAACCCATGGCGATGGCCGGCAGATCCTCAGTACCTTTCAGAGTCGCATACATGTTGGCCACGTCGTCGGTTTTGACTTCCATTCCCAGCGCTTCACAACGTCTTTTGAACTCGGCACGGGCCTGTAGCTCTGGCTCTGTGAAGCATAACCGGGTAATGCCACCATTTCCAGTATCACCGAACTGACTAAAAGTTTGAATCTTGTCCTGCAGTCTTTCTTTGCTGCAATTGATCATATAATTCACACTCCTTTGATAGAAAATATGACATGACACAGTTGCTGCCAAACTGCACCTATGTTAATTCTATCACTTTGAACAGAATTGTCAAAAGAAGTAAAGAAATTCTTCGAAAAAGCAGACAGCTTACACAGATATCCGAAGGAAACAAAGAAGATAATACGATTTCACCAAAGTTGTGGCAGGACCCATCAGCACGGACCGGCAGGTGAAATCTTCGTGATTTAATGATATGGTAAAAAAGGGTTTTGAAAAGTAATGTCGAAAATGTATATGGCAAACAATCTGAAACGACCGGTCGAAACAGGCTGATTCATACTGAATCAGAAGTAGTCAGATCCAGCAATTTTGAAAGGCGTGATGGAAACCATGAAAGAAGTGAAGATTTATACAGACGGCGGGGCTCTGGGTAATCCGGGGAAAGGTGGTTATGGGGCCATTCTGGTGCATGGAGACCACAGAAAAGAAATTTCTGGCGGGTTTCGGATGACCACCAACAATCGAATGGAAATGACTGCGTGTATCCAAGCCATTGAACTCCTGAAATATCCCTGTATGATTAAGCTGTACAGTGACTCCAAATACCTGGTGGACGGTGTTTCCAAGGGGTGGGCAAAGCGATGGCAGGCCAACAACTGGAAGCGGAACAAAAGAGATATGGCAGAGAACATTGATTTATGGGAAAAGTTGCTGAAACTCATCGAAAAGCATGAGATTGAGTTTATATGGGTGAAAGGCCACAGTGGTCATCCGGAAAATGAGCGATGTGATGAACTGGTGAAGCAGGCTGCTTCAGCGGAAGACCTGCCTGAGGATGAAGGGTATCAGGAACGGTGAAAAAATGCCAGTCAATTGACACCAGCAAGCAATGATTTAAATAGGAGGCGGCAGACAATGAAGCGACAGCACCAAGATTCTCTAAAGGTAAAAGCGGCACATCAATGTATGAATGGGATGTTTACAGTGGTGATCGTTTTACTGATATTGATGGCAATATCGCTCTTGCAGCCCATATACGCTCAGAATTCACTGACCATTTCGTTGAATGGACAGCCTATTATCTTTGGTGAAACAGCGCCGGTGGTTTGGGAAGGAAGAACACTGGTGCCTTTCAGACGTTTGGCAGAAGCCATTGGTATCGATGTCGACTGGCAGGAAGAGACCCAACGAATCACAGCCACCGCTGACGGGGTCGAACTGGTGATGACGGTGGGGACAAGAATGGCAGTTTTCAATGGAAGTGGGCGGGAAATGAATGCAGCGCCTCAGATCTTAGAGGGGAGAGCCTTTATTCCTCTCAGAGACTTTAGCGAATCCTTCGGAGTACAGGTGGACTATCAGGATGGCCATATTGCCATGACCTATGATCCAATACTTTACTCTGTTAATGGAAAACTATCAGGATTCTATGCGCTGGGGGCTCTTTGGTGCAGTTCCTGATTTTGTTTACCAACAGCTTGAATCTGTGTTTGAACATCAACATCAGTAGCCGAATCAATCAGGCTGAACCAAGAAAGATGGTGAGGAACATGAATCCGAATCGGAATCCCATTTCAGGAAAAGTGACACTGTGGACACGACAAGACATTCGGAGCCTCGAGGAGCTTAGAATGAATGGGGTTATTCGCATCACCCCCCGACATTTGAAGGAGAAATTTGAAGAAATCTCCGACTACATTGCAGCTCTTTACAGCTGGTTTGTTCAGGCGGCAAACCAGCGAGTTCCGAAACCGGCTGACGTGTTGTTTCCTGTCTGGTGCTCAGTCAGCGAGGCAAACATGTTGCGTCCAACTGAAGCAACAGTGGTGTATGTGCTGGAGGTGGATGAATCGGAAGTCATCTACTTTGACAGTGTTAAATGGGATTATGTGCTGAACCACCTTTATATTCCCAAAGATTCTGATGATGCCCAGACTTACCGGGAAGAAATGAGGCGCCGGGGCCACCGTGACGTGTATTCATTTTTTGATCACAAGACGGCACATTTTTATGCCCGGGAACGCACAGAGATTATGAATAGCTGGTCGCGTGTTTTTGAAATCGACCAGTGGGATATTTTCCGGGTGCAGGCGAATCTGTGGGAGATTCGAAAGGAAATGGTGAAATCCATCCTATATCAGCAAAATGCCGATTCAAATGAACACCTGTAAAAACGAACAAAAGTTTGACGTTCAAGACGACACATTTTATAATGGCAATAGATGAGACAGAGTGTTAAATCTTACTTTACCCGGGAAAAGCCATGGCCGGTACATTCAAACGATAGATTTGAGACAGGCGGTTTACCAATGAAAGAAAAGATCAGGGGATTGCCAAACAATAAAAATCTTAACAGCAGACTGGAACAGCGGATTTTTCTCACGCTGCTGATGATCGGCATGTTGTTGACGTTTTTGTCAGGTGCAGCCAATTTGTATTATCGGACACCAGTAGACAGGGTACTGGCACCCTTTGCCATGACGGCTATCATTGGCGGTTTTTTTTGGTATGCGGTCAGTTATGGCCGTTTTAGGGGGCCGATTCTTGCAGCCTCTTTATTTGCCTGTGTCGGACTGGTTCCTTATCTTTGGATGGCTCACGGAGGTCTCTTTGGAGGCTTTCCTTTTTTTGTGCCCTACCTGACGGTGGTGCTAATGGCCATCCACCAGGGGGGCAGGCGCTGGATCTATTTGCTGGTTCTTTTTGCCACGACAGGTTGGATGATTTACCTGGACCTGCTGGGCAGCGAACTGATCAAGCCCATCACCGATCCCCGGGTATTGCTCTATAGCAATCTATATGGCCTGATCGGTTCTGCACTGAGTGTCACCGTGCTATTTTTGATTTTTTCCCGCAGCTATGAAGAGGAACAGCAACGTGTCCTGAAAATGGCTGCTGCGCTTCGGGAAGCCAATCGGGAGCTGGAGTATCTATCGCGTTTTGACACCCTCACAAGCCTTCCCAACCGACGGGATATCACCGAAAAAATGGAATATCAGCTTCGCTTGTCCAATCGAAATCAACAACCCTTTGGATTGTTGATGGTCGATGTGGATCATTTCAAAAAATTCAATGACCATTTTGGCCATCAATGTGGAGACTATGTCTTAAAAGCACTGGCTGAACTGATGCTGAGTTTAAAGCGAGAACAGGATTCTGTTGCCCGGTGGGGAGGAGAAGAGTTTATTCTTCTTCTGCCGGATACGGATTTAAGGGGAACAATGGTGATGGCAGAACGGCTGCGTTCAGCGGTGGAAAACCATTCTTTCAATGATGGCGTTAATCGTCATCAGTTAACCATTACCGTGGGAGCCACGGTCTTTGACCTGCTTTCCGAGCAGATTGATCACACCATTCGAAAAGCTGACACAGCGCTCTATTGGGGAAAAGAACAAGGGCGTAACCGTTGCTATGCTTATACTACCCGCATGATAGAAATGAAAGAACTATTATAAAGATGATGCGGTTATAATTGACTGCGATGAATATCAGGGAGGTGAATAATCATGTTGAATCAATCAGTATTAATGCTGGCAGGGGATGTGGGCGGCACCAAAACCAACCTGGCTGTTTTTGCCAGGGAAGAGGGCTTGCGCAGGCCATTGGCGGAAGCGTCATTTGTTAATCGGGAGTATCCCCATTTCACAGCAGTGATCCGGGATTTTCTGAAAGAACATCCTCTTCCGGTGAAACATGGCGCCATTGGCGTGGCAGGACCCATTGTCAAAGGCCGGGTGGAGGTAACCAACCTTCCCTGGCAGATGGATGCGAAAGAGCTGAGGGAAGCGTTGGACTTTCAATCGATCACTCTCTTGAACGATCTGGTGGCTTTTGCCGGAGCCGTACCCGTTCTTGAAGAAGATGATGTATTAACCCTCAACGCCGGTGCGGCAGAACCAACAGGTGCCATGGCAGTGATTGCTCCGGGAACCGGCCTGGGAGAAGCTTATCTTACCTGGGCTGCGGGAGAATATCACGCGCATCCTTCGGAAGGCGGTCATACAGACTTTGCGCCCCGCGATGAAAAAGAAATGGCCCTGCTTCGCTTCTTACAGCAGCAGTACGACCATGTCAGCTATGAACGGATCTGTGCAGGAATCGGACTTCCCAATGTGTATCGTTTTGCGGCACAAGCCGCAGGATTGTCTTCAGATGATGACGTTTGGAAAGAAGTAATTGCAGCAACAGATGCCACTCCAGTGATTATCAGGGAAGGGATGAAAGAAGACGGTTGCCCTGTTTGCCGGGAAGCCTTGCGTCTTTTTGTCAGTATTCTGGGAGCTGAGGCGGGTAACCTGGCACTGAAAGTGCTGGCCACCGGCGGTGTTTACATTGGCGGCGGAATTCCGCCTCGTATCTTGTCTTTACTGAAGGAACCAGGGTTTCTGAAAAATTTCCAGGAGAAGGGACGGTTTACAGACGCCATGAAAAAAATGCCTCTTCATGTAATTCTAAACCCGAGAGTAGCCTTGATGGGAGCAGCTCGGTCTGGTTGGCAACAAATATAGAGACAAGGGGAGTTTCTCTTGTCTCTAATCAGTTCAACAACTTCCATAGCAAGGGTATTGACAATGCTGCGCGAGAGGAGTCATCGTGCTTCAGAGGTTACAAGACGACACCGCCGTCAACACTGAGAACAGTACCGGTGATAAATCCGGCCTCTTCTGATGCCAGAAAAACATAGGCATTGGCAACGTCTTCGGGTTTTCCCAAGCGTTTCAGGGGAGATTTATCTTTCATCATATCCAGTACATTTTCCGGCATTTTGGCCACCATGGGCGTGGCAATAAATCCAGGGGCCACAGCATTCACCCGAATGCCACTTTTGCCCAGTTCTTTTGCCCAGGTTTTCGTCATGCCGATGACACCCCATTTGGTGGCGGCATAATTGGTTTGGCCAAAGTTGCCGAAAAGCCCCACCACTGAAGAAGCATTGAGGATGACGCCATCCTGCTGTTCCAGCATGGCAGGCAGTACGGCCTGAGTGCAGTTGAAGACGCCTTTCAGATTGATGTCAATTACCTGATCAAAGGCTTCTTCAGACATTTTTTTCAACTGTGCGTCGGCGGTGATGCCGGCATTATTCACCAGCACATCAATGCGGCCCCACTGATGTGTTACATCTGCTACCATGCGGGCAATGGAGTCCCGGTCCACCACATCCACCTCGTAAGCCAGGAGTTCTCCGCCGGCCTCTTTCACAAGTGCCATTGTCTCCTCAAGCCAGTCCAGCTTCAGGTCGCATAATACCAGGCGGGCATTTCTTTTGGCAAAAGCAACAGCGGTAGCCTGGCCGATCCCTCTGGCGGCTCCGGTGACGATGACTGTTTGGTTGGTTCGATTCATATAAATCCCTCCGTTAATAAGTCGTGATTCAGCCACCGGCGGTGATAACACGATGAATCAGCCGGCCGGTGGCCAATGGGTATCGTATGTTTATGAGGGTGATGCCACTGGCGGCATCACTGTAGCAGTTCCTTCAATGACTACCTGATCATCCTGATTGGTCCAGGTGGTTTTCAATACAACTCGGTTTTTGTCCGGAACCATATCAATGACCTCTGCCTCGACCCGAATGGTATCGCCGAATTTGACGGGGCGGGTGAATTTAATCTCCTGACCAAGGTAGATGGTGCCTGGTCCCGGGAGGTGCATCCCCAGAACGCAGGAGATCAGAGAGACAGAGACCAGCCCGTGGGCGATGCGTTCGCCAAAACGGGACTTTGCGGCAGCCACCCGGCTCATGTGAACAGGATTCATATCACCGCTGAGCCCTGCAAAGAGAGACACATCAGTTTCAGTAATGGTTTTTTCGAAGGAAGCCCGGTCACCCAGACTGATTTGATCAATGGTTTTTCCCTGCATGAAGCCACCTCCTCCTTGATAATGGTTATGTTATCGGAAATATCATGCGCAAAAAAGCTGTGGATAAAGCGTTTTAGCGGGTTTGTTTAGTGGCAGACGTTTCAGGTCGGCTACTGGTGGATTTTTGTCAGCAGAAAGTGCAAATTGTCGGATAGATGTTTCATGATAGACGCGCCTTCAGTATCTTCATCGGCATTCATTTTTCCGGAAGTACCGGCAGTTCCAACGGTCCAGTAATTGGAACCCACTAAAATCAGATCGTTCACACCGGCCCAGAGTGCCAGCTGAGACCAGGCAAATGTTTGCCCTGTTTTTCGGGCCACTGTGATGGGTGCAAAAAGTTTTCGGGAAAAAATCATTTGACCCCAGTTGTATTTCTTGTCAGTGGTGTTCAACTCATTTTTCATCCACCGGGCAGAAAAACCGGCCCGATCCAACACCGCTTTCAATCGAGGGGTGATGGAACCGTTGTATACCGGCGAACCGGCAACGATACAATCGGCTTCAATCATTTCCTGAAAAACAGCCTGAAAATCATCCTGCACCACGCAAGCTTTGTTCTCAATACACTGATAGCAACCGGTGCACTGTTCGATCTTTTTATCTTTCAATAGAATCAGTGATGTCTCATGACCCTGTGCCTTCAGATGACCCAGCACCTGAGTCAGGTAGAATTCTGTGTTACCGTTGCGGGGACTTCCGCAAAGGGCAATGACCTTCATGGAGCAACACCTTGCTTTCGGTTGGAATGGTGAAAATTGGCAGTATACGTTGTTTAGAGATCGATGACAGCATCTACCCGGGGATCCAGGTTTTCATTGGCGGATCCTTTGGTGAAGAGAGAAACGACAACCGTCACCACGATGGCTGCTGTAATGACGTTGACATACCAGGGAAGACCGCCGGGCCATCTGAAACCGCGGTTATTAAGAATCAGAGAGACGATGTTCAGCGAAAGTGCGACTGCCAAACCGGAGAAGACGCCCTGAGAGCTGGCACCTTTCCAGGTGAGGCCCAGAATGAAGACGGGGAAAGTGGCGGACATCAGGGTTCCCCATCCAAAAGTACCCAGAATGGCAACGGCTTCGCCGCTGGCCAGTGCGAAGAAGATGGCGCAGATACCGATGACAAACGTCGTGATGCGGGAAATCCTGATCTGGTTATCGGCGGTCAGGTTGACGCCAAAAGCAGAAGGCAGATCCCGGGAAATAATATTGGAAGAAAGGGTGAGGAACATGCTGGCCGTGGACATGGAAGCTGCCAGGATGGCTGCGTATACAAACATTTGAGAAAAACCGCCCACATAGTCGGCAACAGCAAAGATGGCGGTATCGTTATTGGCAAGAGGCGCTACCAGGCCGCTGCCTACCAGATAAAGAGCACCATACCCCATGGTGAGGGCGAACAGACCAATAACGAAATGTCCCAGGCCTGCATAGGCGGCCAGTTTAGGCATGTCTCGGGGGTCTTTTAGTGCGTAGATGCGTGTCAGCACCTGGGGCTGCCCCATGGTTCCCAGAATGGGAATAAACATCCAGGTCATGGCAATGGAACCGGGCAGTACCCCCCAGGCATCCATCATTTTGGGCGAGAAGGCTTTTGCCAGCTCTTGACCTTCAACAGTGGCGGCTACTTCACCCGCGGTGGAAACAACCTGTACTACATTGGCAAATCCGCCAGTCATGATCAGAAAAGAAAAAACCATGATAAGGCCGGCTACGATCATCACCAGCCCCTGAAATGCCTGTGTCAAAATACCACCCACTTCACCGCTGAGGGCGGTGTAAGCTGTGAGAATGCCGAAAATAATGAACCCGGCCACATAAGGGTTTAATCCCAGCAGGTGGGCAAAAAGGGTGGAAGAAGCACTGATTTGAGAAGCCAGATAAGCAATGGCACCCAGAAACAGGATGACAGAAAGGAGTGCTTTAATTCCCCGGTGCCGGTCGAAGCGAATATCAGAAATATCTCCCAGGCTGGCAATGGGGTAGATTTCAGCCATGGCCCGAATTTTTTTACCGATGGCGATGTATGCCATGGCAAAGGCACAGGAAGAAAGCATCCATAAATTCATGGTATTGCCTGTGCCATAAATCAAACCGGGTACCCCAACAACTGCAAAGGCACTGGCGACAGCAGACACAGTGGAAAGACCAACGGTAACAGGGCCAAAAAGGGCAGTGCCGCCGAAGAATGACTGGGGATCAATGGCTTTTTTCTTGGCAGCCCAGCCAATGATAAAGGAAATGACGATCATACCGACTGAAAAAAACAAAATGGAATAGCGGGCAGTATTTGTCATGTGATTCACTCCTTACGCGTTGGGATGGTCCTGGTTAAGTGCTTCAATTTTGGCTTTAAAAGCATTCCAGGAATCTTCAGAGAGCCATTCAGATGCATAGAGAATAAGACCTGCCGTTAACGTCAGCATTCCGCCAATCCAGTAGGCGATGACAATCGCTCCAAAAGACGGATGAAACCCTAAAATGGTAAAGGAAGGCATGACTCCCATAAAAGCCTGGGAGTAGTATTCGGCGATGTAGAAACCGGCCAGCCACAAAACAGCCCAGGACACCAGGGGATAAAGCAACATCTTCTTGCTGAGTTTCCCATTCTGGGCAGCTCCCATGAGCATATGTAACAACATCAGCACCACGCCCAGGCATAAACCGAAAAACCAGTAGCCAAACCATCCACTGAGGGTGATGATCACCCAGCAGGCGGTGATCAACAACACCAGCATTGTCTTGTGATCTTTCATATCAATCATGACATTGACCTCCTTCATCTTGTCTTGATAAATCAAACAACCGCTGCGACCCTCCTTCTGCCTGTCGGCCTTTTGAGCGCGAGCCATGGTCATCACGCTTCTGGAGGTTATTATTGCAAATAGCATGCCAGTTGGAAAACGTTTTGAAAACGCTTTTTTTCAACGCTTTTCCTTTGGAAAGAAGGTGCGATTTGTAACAGGAATGCGACAGTGCGCTAAATTGTTACGGAAAGACGGAACATTCCGGGAATGAAAAAATCCAACCCGAAGGAGTTGGATTTTTGAAGAATCACAGTAGCCTGATTAACGGTCGTGAGCCTTCAATTTGCGATACAATGTCATTCGGTCGATTCCCAGCAGATCGGCTGCCTTTGATTTATTGTTGTCGCAAATTTCAAGAGTATCTTCAATGATTTTGACTTCAATGCGTTTGATGATCTCTGCCAGCGAGTTGTGGGGTTGACCACCCAGCATCTCAGCCGTGTCATTGGAAGCGGCAAAACCACCCAGAATTTCCTGGAGGATTTCATCTGGAATGAGTTCTTTTCCGATGATTTCATCTTCGGCAATGACAATAATGCGGCAAACAATGTTTTCCAGTTCCCGGATATTGCCTGGCCAGGGATATCGACTGAGAAGCTGGATGACTTCAGCGTTGAATTTTCGATAAATGCCGGTCTTTTGATAGAAGAGGGAGCTGAAGTGTTCGATGAGCAATTCGATGTCTTCAGCCCGCTCTCGCAGGGCCGGAATGTTCAGGTTCAGCACATTCAGCCGGTAATACAAGTCTGAACGGAATTCCTGGGTTTTGATTTTATCATGTAAATTGCGGTTGGTGGCTGAAATCACCCGCACATTGATGGACTTGACTTCATTGCCGCCAATACGTTCCACCTGATTTTCCTGCAACACCCGCAACAGCTTGGACTGCATGCTCAGGGGCAGATCGCCGATTTCGTCTAAAAACAGGGTGCCATGGTTTGCCAGTTCAAATTTTCCCAATTTTCCTTTTCTGCTGGCGCCGGTAAATGCACCGGCTTCATAGCCGAATAGTTCTGATTCCAGCAGGGTTTCGGGGATGGCAGCACAGTTGATGCTGACAAAGGGTTTGTTGCGCCGATCGCTGTGGTGATGAATTGACTGGGCAAAAAGCTCTTTGCCTACGCCGCTTTCACCGGTGATGAGCACCGGCAGGTCGGTGGCGGCAAAAGAACGGGCCCTGTCTTTAAAGTGTTTAATCAGCGGAGACTGGGTGATGATATGATCAAAATGATATTTGGCACCGGAGGCGTTTCGCTGGTCGGTGTTGTCGTCCCAGTCAGGGCGAATGGACTGAATGATGGATTCCCGGATTCGTTTGGCGTTTTCATGGCTTTCAAGGCCTTCGATCACCACCATACCGGCAGCGCCAATCACTTGTTCGCCGTCAAAAATGGGGATGCGGTCCACCACCGCCACTTTGCCGGTGGCGAAGTGATGGGGGATGCCCACCTCAGGAATACCGGTTTTCAGCACGATGGGCAGACGGGTGGTGTGGTCGAACTCCAGCAGCGGCCGGCCCAGTGCGTTCTTAAAATCCGGGGCACCGTAAAAGCTGAGAAAAGCCTGGTTCATCACCACCACAATGCCGTTTTCATCCACAATGTTAATGGGAAGGGGCAGTTCGTCGAATAATGATTTGGGTATGTGCTGGAAAAGCTTTTCCAGATGTTTGTCAGCCTGTTCATTGAACATTGTTTCACCTCATTAAGCATCCTGTCGCCCTTTGCTGCACGGTTATCTTCTTTATTATCTTACCATATTCCTCGCCGGTTGCTAAGTCTAAAGAAAATTCATTTTTTTAGCCTCGGCAGTCAGTTCCTCCCTGAAATCCGGGTGGGCAATCTCAATTAACTGACGGGTACGGGAATCGATGGACTCTCCCCGCAGGGAAGCCACCCCATATTCTGTCACCACGTAGTCCACATCGTTACGGGAAAGGGAAACAACAGCGCCGGGCTTGAGGGTGGGCACAATTTTTGAGATGTTTTTCTTTTCACCATCGGCACCGGTGATTTGAGCGGTGGAATAAAGAGCAATGAAGGATTTGCCGCCGGGTGATTTCTGAGCGCCGATGGCCGTGTCTGCCTGCCCACCGGTACCGGAAAACTGCTGATAACCCAGGGATTCAGAGCAGCACTGGCCACCAAAATCGACTTCAATCGTGGTGTTGATGGAGATCATTTGATGATTTTGGGCAATGATGGAGGGGTCGTTGGTCCAGCAGCCCTGTTCAAAGAGCACACTGGGATTATCATCAAGAAAATCATACAGTTTTTGAGAGCCCAGGGCGAAGGTGCAGACAGACTGATCCCGGTGGAGGGTTTTCATGCTGTTGGTAACGGCACCTTTTTCGATGAGATCAACCATGCCGTCGGTGAACATTTCGGTGTGAATACCCAGGTTTTGACGCACTTCCAGTGCTTTGGCAACGGCATTGGGAATGCCGCCGATGCCCAGCTGAATGGTGGAACCGTCTTCAATACGTTCGGCAATGAGGGCGCCAATGCGTTCATCATAAGAATTAATGCCATTCACCGGCAGGCAGGGGACGGGTCTGTCGGTTTCCACCAGGGCATCCACTTGGGAAACATGAATCTGATTGTCACCAAAAGTGCGGGGAAATTGACTGCTGACTTCCACAATCACCAGCGCTTTTCCTGACTGAATCAGCTGTTTCTCATAGGTGTTGCCAATGGAAAGACTCAGGTACCCGTGGCGATCCATGGGGGCGCAGGTGGTTAACAGTACCGGTCGGCGGTTGGCAGTGGCAGTGAGGCGTTTATCCATGGCCCGGTGTAAATGATTGGGCTGAAAAGTGATATGGGGCTGGTGGTTGTTTTTGCGCATCACCGGCGTATAAAACCAGGAAGAGACGGTGAATGTTTGGCTGTATTTGGGATTTACAAGAAACTCGTAGGCTCCCATGGGCAGGGTGTTGGTAAGAAGCAGGTCGCTGACTTTTTGATCACTGAGTTCATGCAGTGATTCCAGCAGGGTCATGGGTTCGCTGGCGGCCAGTCCGCAAACAAGATGATCGCCGTTGGCAATAAGCTGCAAGCATTCGGCAACGGTTTTTTTTCTCTTGTTGTACATTTCCAGAATTGACATGATGCATCCCTCCGATTTTCATTTTCATTATTTCTTTTAAGGGTATGTTCCGGCGGCTGTCAGACATACATAGCTGCCTGGAGCTGAAGTGACACTGGTTTTTTATTCGGCGGTTTTACCCCACCGTACCAGCGTGCAGGCAAAGGCATAACCGGTACCGGCCCCCAGCAGTGCGCAGAGGCTGCCATCCTTCACCAGGCCTTGTTCAATCCCCAGCTGGAGGCAGAGGGTCTGGTCCACATGACCGCAGTGTCCGTGATCGCTGAGATAAACAGACTGAGATTCTGACAGTCCCAAATCGGCAATGATGGCTTTATGGGCTTTGGGATTGATGTGGGTGATTCCGATGAAATCGATGGCGTCGGTGGTGAATCCGGATTTTTCGACGGCTTGCCTCACTGCGCCGGTGAAGGCAGGAAGAGAACGTTCTCCCAACAGGGTTTTCATTCCTTCGGGATCAGGGAGGTGAATCTTATTGGCTTTCCGCAGGGCTTCCGGATCAGCGGCGATGGTTTCATCGATGGGGTGAAGGGAGCCGCCCCATTTACCGATGACCTGGTCGCAGAAAACATGGTCAGTGATAATGGCGGTTTCCAGTATTTCATTTTCAAAATGGTTTTTCCGCAGCAGAATAGCACAGCCTGCAGGTGACATGTCAAACATAAAAGATTGATTTTTGTCAGTGTAATCGATGAGGTAAGCATTGGTGTTTCCGCCGGCAATGAGCACCTGGTTGAGATTCGGGTCGCTGCGCATCATGTCTTTTGCCACCTTCAGGGCCAGCGGTGTACCGGCGCATCGGAATCCCAGATCCCAGGCATAAGCATTATCAGCACCCAGTTCATTCTGAATTTTAATGGCTGCAGTCCAGCACACGTACTCACAGTAGGTTTCGCCTGAAAAAAGAATCATGTCCAGATCCAGGGGATCTACTCGGTTTCGTTCCAGCAGTTTTTGGGCACTTTTGACGGCCATCATGGCGGCGTGGTCTTCTGGACCACCCACATGCTTTTCGCTGATGCCCATTTTGGTACGCAGAATTTCCGCCGGGATGTTGACCAGGGGGGATAATTCTTCTGCGGTGATCTTTTGATCCGGTAAATAGTTTTCATAATCCACAATGCCAATCTTCATGGGAATCCTCCTTTAAAAAGAATATGACCATAGGCATTGCAAGGCTTGTGCCAGAAAAATCACATACCAAAAAACCCTGTAACGGGAGACGTTACAGGGTTTTTTGAATCGTAATGGCAATGAGAGCTTCATGAAGGATGAGGGACGGGGGTGCGACATGTCACAATTATGTTACAGTCACCACGATCGTACCAGGGTTAGCAGGGAAAGGGTGGTCACCATGAGGATCAGCACGGTGGCCGGTGCATAGAGCCGGTATTCCCGGTAGAGCTGACCGGTGGTTACCTTCATCATTTTTAACGTAAAGGTCTGACAAAGGTGCAACGGAGAGAAATAGTACCCTAAAAAGGCGCTGATCAGCAGAAAATAAGCAAATATGTGGAGCTGCACCATGGTCATATCTGTGCTGATGCGTATGAGCATGGGCAGCGTCACTGCCAGGGGTGCATTGATGTTTCCGGTGATGAACCCAAAAAACAGGGAGGTGGCCATGAAAACCCCCATTACTGAGAGCGAACTGTTGCTGGCGGCAAAAATGGCATCAAAGAGCATCAACAGATCGCCCATTTGGAGAATGATATCTTTCATCAACAGTACGGCAACAATAATTAAGACGGTATCCCAGCTGGCAGATTCCCGGAGCACCTGAAAAAATCGATGACGGTTGGATTGGAGATACACAATGCCAATACTGACCAGCATAGTCATATAGAAGGGGAGTCCCGTGGCGGCGTTAATCAGCACAGGTACGTAAATAGGGGCAGTGTCCAGAAACAAATGACGTAAATGAAGGGCCCGGTGAACAGTGAGATGATCCTTTGAAGCGGGTTCCGGTTGAATGTTTTTCAGATAAAGAAAGTAAGCCACCGTCAGTGCCAGCAACAGAAAAATCAGGGTAAGAAGCAGCACCCAGTAAATATTGATATGGGGAAGGGATGACCGAATCAAAAGAATGGTGGATGAAAAGGGGAAAAGAATCATGGCCACATGACGGAAGACCAGATTTACAGCGGCTCGCCGTGCCGGTGCCAGACCGGCATCTGCACCGATTTCATCCACAAAGGGGGCCGACAGAATTGCGCCGCCGGGAATAATCAGTGTACCGATAAGGCTGGGAATAATGACCAGTACCGTCTTCTTGCTGCTGACAAGGGCAAGAATGGATGTCACAATTCGATCCAGAACACCGTAATGTTTCATAGTACCGCCCACCACGCTGACCAGCAAAACAGTCAAAATCGTATCCCGGGAAGGGGCGTGGGTAAACAGACCAGCAACAACCTGACCAACGGCAGGCATGCCAATGCAGGAGAGTACTGCCAGAATGCCGGTGGTAACGGCGATGGTGTAGCTTAGTTTAACTTTAAAGCGAAGCAGAACTGGAATGCAGAGAAAAGCAGCAAGCGTTGCTATGAGCTGGTTCATGGGAGTCTCCTTCGGAAAATGAGGGGATGTTGAATATCATGTCCATTATACTACAGATAAAAAAATTTCCAATGGGATTGAAAAAAGAAAAGGGATCGGTTACAATAATTCAATAGTTACCAGAAAGAAAGCAATATTCTAAAAAATGAGACAAGAAGGTGATGAGACAGCTTTACCGTTTGCACATATCCACAGCAGCAGCCAATTCAAAACACATTAAAGGAGGCAATCTATGGACAACATGGGCTTTATTTCCGTCATTCCCGCCATCTTTCTTATCGCTTACATCTTTTACACGAAGCGTATTCTGGAAGCACTGACACTGGCTTGTCTCATGGGATTCTTCATTGGTCATCGGGGTGGGTTTTTTACGGCCTTCATCGATGGGTTGCTGGATGTCAGCATGGATTATGACATGATCTGGCTCTGGGTCGTGTGCGGCCTCATGGGCAGTATTATTGCTCTCATTGAAAAAGCCGGCGGCTCCTTTGCCTTTGGCGAATGGGTCTCAAAGCGGGCCAAAACCCGAAAAAGCACCCTGATCTGGACCTGGATTCTGGGGATTGGCATTTTTATTGATGATTATCTCAACTCACTGACAGTGGGTTCCTGCATGGCACCCAACACAGATCGCCATAAGGTTTCTCGGGAAATGCTGGCCTATGTGGTGGACTCCACCGCGGCTCCCATTTGCGTGCTGATTCCCATCTCCACCTGGGCTGTTTTTGCGGCAGCACTTCTAGAGGCCAATGGTTTCGCCCCCCGGGGAGAAGGCATGTTGTACTTTATCCGTACCATCCCCTATAATTTCTATGCCTGGATTGCGGTCATCATTGTGCCGCTGGTGATCATCGGTGTAGTTCCTCTTGTTGGCCCCATGAAAAGAGCAGAGCAGCGGGCGCAGGAAACCGGCGTGCTGGCGCCTCCCGGATCAGAAAAAATTGATATTAAAGCAGGCGAAATCGTTGAAACCCCTGAAAATCCTAAAATCTACAATTTCTTTTTACCCATGATTTTTCTGGTGGCGGCCACCATTTACTTTGAAGTGGATATGATGATGGGCGTTATTACCACCGTGGCCTTCATGTACGTGCTTTACATTCCTCAAAAAATTATGACCGCCGATGAATTTTGGGATTTGTCCATCAAAGGCATCAAAAATATGATCTATCCCCTGATGCTCATGGTATTGGCATTCCTTTTTGCGGAAGCCAATGAGCAGATCGGCTTCACCTCCTTCATCATCGAGTCGGCCACGCCCCTCATGACGCCCCATTTACTGCCGCTGGTGGTGTTCATTGTGCTCACCATCACCGAGTTCATTACCGGCACCAACTGGGGCATGTACATCATCGCCCTGCCCATTGTGATTCCTCTGGCACTGAGTGTGGGTGCCAATCCCTTTATAGCCATCGGTGCGGTTCTTTCAGCCGGCGTTTTCGGCAGTCATATCTGCTTTTATTCCGACGCCACCATCCTCACCTCGGCGGCCTGCGGCTGCGATAACTTCCAGCATGCCCTCAGCCAGATGTATTATGGATTTATGGCAGCAGGATTATCTGCTGTGGCTTTTCTGGTGGCCGGATTCATTTTCTAATCACCCTTCAGGCCCTTTGTCCTCAACCATGCCGGCAGCCTTGTGACTGCCGGTTTTTTGCGCTACAATGAAATTCACCAAACGTGTGAGGAGGGGAATCGTTTCATGGAAGCTGTGATTCTTGCATCCATTCCATTCACATTGTCTCGTTCAGAACTGGCAACAAGGCTGGCAATTCCGGAAGAATCACCGCGATGGAGACGGGTATCGGCGCTGGCACGGCAGGCGGAATCTGTAGGTAATCTGGGCGGGGCCTATCTTCCGGTGACCATTGATGACACAGGAGACGGATTTGTCACTGCCGCTGGTATTCGCATCGACAGCCGGATTCTACAGGAACAGACAGCGCAACCACAGCTGATTTTCCCCTTTCTGGCAACCTGCGGTCGATCTCTGGAAGACTGGGCCCAAAGCTTCACCGGGATTACTGACCGGTATGTGGCAGAGCTGATGACGGAAATAGCCTGCCAACAGGCCCTGGAAAAGCTGCTGGAAGAAGTGGACACCCGTTATTGCCTGACTAATGCATCCATGGTGAATCCCGGCTCTTTGGAAGACTGGCCCCTGGCAGGTCAGACTCAAATATTTGAATTGTTGCATCAGGCAGCATTTGAGGTGGGTGTCACCCTTTCCCGGGACTTGCTGATGAGTCCCCTGAAATCAATGTCGGGCATCCGCTTTTCGGGAAAAACCCTGCATCGGAACTGCAGCCACTGTCCGCGAAAAGAGTGTATTGGCCGGCACGACCCCTATGAAAACCCTGTTAACAGAAAATGAGGACACAAGAAGGACATAGTGATGCGTTTCGTTTCTTTTAACAGGGGTATTTTTTTGCCAGGGACAAAAGGCAGAAAAAATGCCTTATTCAGAAAAAAGTCTTCAAAGGAGGAACTCATGTGAAACGCAAAGAAACCACCTGTGGGTACTGTGGCTGCGGCTGTGGCATTTATGTCAATATGGCCGATGATGGTACCATGCTGGGGGTGACTCCCAGCTATAACCATGTGGTCAGCCAGGGAAAGCTTTGCTCCAAAGGCTGGCACGGGTTTGCCTTCGTCAAAGATTCCCGGCGTTTGTCCAGTCCCCTGATCCGCCAGGCTGACGGATCATTCCGGGAAGCTTCCTGGGAAGAGGCATATGAAAAAGTGGCGACAGGCCTGAAAGCTGCCATGACTGGCGGCGACAATACCAATACCATTGGAGTGGTCACCTCTGCCCGCTGTACCAACGAAGAAAACTTCATGTTGGTAAAACTGGCCCGGGCCGGGCTGAAGACCAGCAGCATCGATCATTGCGCCCGTCTCTGACACAGCCCTACGGTGGAAGGTCTTTCCACCTCCTTCGGCGCCGGCGGCATGACCAACTCCATTGATGAAGTCAGTGATGCAGAACTGATTCTGGTCATAGGGTCTAACACCACAGAGCAACACCCGCTGGTGGGCACCCGCATTTTTGAAGCTCTTGAAAAAGGGGCACAGCTTTATGTGGTGGACCCACGAAAAATTCGCCTTACCGATTTTGCCCACGCCTATGCGCCCATTGAGCCCGGCACCAACCTGGCCTTTATCAATGCCATGATGCAGGTCATTATTGAGGAAGATCTGGTAGACCAGCATTTTATCGAAACCCGCACCGAAAATTATGAAGCGGTGAAGGCATCAGTGGCCCACTGCACGCCGGAATGGGCGGCCCCCATCACCCGACTGACGGCGGAAACTATCCGCCAGTTTGCCCGCACCTACGCAAAAACGGATAAGGCCATGATTCTTTTCACCATGGGAGTGACCCAGCAGACAACCGGCGTTAAAAGCATCCGGGCGCTGGCTAATCTGGCCATGATGACCAACCACGTGGGACGCCCTTCAACAGGGATCAACCCCCTGCGGGGACAGAACAATGTGCAGGGTGCCGGCGATATGGCAGCCCTTCCCAACTATCTCCCCGGATACCAGTGGCCGGAATGGCCGGAGACGAAAGAACGCTTTTCAAAAGTATGGGGTGATTTCTCCTGTCTGCGAGGTAATAACATTATTCAAATGTTTGATCTCATGGATGAAGGCATCATGAAGGCCATGTACATTGTGGGTGAAAATCCGGTGCTGTCTGACCCTGATCAAACCCACACCATTCATGCCCTGGAAAAAATCCCTTTTCTGGTGGTACAGGATATTTTCCTCACAGAAACAGCCCGGTATGCCGATGTGGTGTTGCCAGCCGCCAGTTTTCTGGAACGGGACGGCACCTATACCAATACAGAACGGCGGGTACAGCTGATCCGCAAAGTGATTGAACCCGTGGGAGATTGCAAGCCGGACTGGGAAATCATCAATGAGATCATGAAGCGGATTGGCATGGCGGTGGATTACCAGTCGCCGACCCAGGCGATGGATGAGATCAATCTGCTGGTGGATTCTTACGGCGGCATCACCCATGAGCGGATTCAGGAAGTGGGTCTGCAATGGCCCTGTCCCGCCAAAGATCATCCCGGAACACCCATTCTTCATGAGGGTGAGTTTAAACGCGGGAAAGGTCTTTTCACTGTCAATGACTGGGAACTCATCGGCGACCAGCGCAGCGAAGTATTTCCCTTCATCCTCACCACCGGGCGGGTGACCCATCACTATCATACCGGCACCATGACCCGGAAAATTTGGACACTGGACAGGGAATACCCCAAAGGCTTTGTGGAAATTCATCCCAAAGATGCGGCAGATCTGGGAATTCGGGAACATCAGGAGGTGCGCATCACCTCAGCCCGGGGCACCATTACGGCACCGGCAATGATCACTGACCGAATCAATGAAAAAACCGTATTTATCCCCTTTCACTTTGCAGAAATCCCCGTCAACCGGCTCACCGGCAGAAACTTGGATCCCATTATCAACATTCCCGCCCTGAAAGTATCGGCGGTTCGAATCGAGGTGGCGTCATGAGTGAAAGAAGGTTGTATACCCTAAAGAAGAAAAGTTTGGATGCTGTTCTGGAAACATGGAACCAGCAAACACCTGTGTATGTTCCCAGTGGCCGGGGAAAGGATATTACCCTTCAGCCTATGGATGAGGTACAGCGGACAGAAGACTATATTAATCTCACACTTCCGGTGAAAGAAATGGTGTTTGAGCAGAAGGAAGCTCTTTTCAGCTGGGAACGCAGGGAATCAGGCGTTCAGGTGGAAAACCTGGCCCATCGCCATGCCGGCAATCGGATACTCTACGGTGTTCGCGCCTGTGATACCTATGGCATTGCCTATACTGACCGTTTTTATCTCAAAGAATTCTTGGATCCCAACTACCAGTCAAGACGGGAAACCGTGACAATTGTGGCTGTCAACTGCCTGCGGGCAGGAAAGCACTGCTTCTGTACTTCTGTGGGTACCGGCGTCTTTTCCACCGTTGGCCATGATCTGGCACTGACAGAACTGGAGGAAAAATATCTGGTGGAAGTGGCCACTGAAAAAGGACAAGTTCTGATTGATGCGGCTGCAAAGTGGTTTACACCGGCAGTTTCCCAACTGATGCAGGAAAAAGAGACGCTTCGGCAACAGGTGGAAGAAAGCTTCCCTCTGAAAATGGATCTCACCAATCTATGGGATGACATGGCCCGCACCTTTGATGCCGATTTCTGGCTGGACGAAGCCCACGCCTGTATTGGCTGTACCGGCTGTACCAATGTATGCCCCACCTGTACCTGTTTCAATGTGGTGGAAGAGAGACAACAAGAAAACCAGGGGGAGCGGGTGCGCTACTGGGATTCTTGTCAGAGCGACCATTTCACCCGGAATGCAGAGCATCATAATCCCAGGGATGCGGTTTCCCGGGTGCGTTACCGCATTTATGACAAACTGAAGTACATTGAGGAACGGTTCGGATACAAGGGTTGTTCCGGTTGTGGCCGCTGTACTGATGTGTGTCCCACCTATATCAGCATTATTGACATTATTCATGCCATGCAGCAAACAGTCAGAGAGCAGGCCACCGAACCGGCAGTTCATCAGATCACTGCCATGCGCCATGAAATTTACGACCGTGAAGTTAACGCCCGCCGGGGGCTATATGCCCCCGATGTGGCTACCATTACCCGTATGAAACAGGAGACGTCTGAAATCAAGCGGATGTTTGTGACGTATGATGATTCCTCCCGCCGGGTACAGGACGCACACAAAGGTCAATTCTTTCAGGTCACGGTGTTTGGAGAGGGAGAAGTACCTCTGTCCATCCCCTTTGGACCGGATCAGCAGGATGAACTGGTTTTCGACTTTAAAAATGTGGGATCAGTCACAGAGACGCTGTACCAGATGCGGCCCGGTGATAAAATTGGCCTTCGGGGACCCTACGGCAGAGCTTTTCCCTATGAGCCCCTGAAAGGGCGCCACCTGGTTTTTGTTGGGTCCGGTGTTGCCATGGCACCCCTGCGCACCATTCTGGAGCCGGTATTAAAAAATCGGGAAGATTTTGGCCGGGTGGAAATTATGGCCAGTGCCCTGCGCTACGAAAAACTGATTTACAAAGATGAAATGAAGGTATGGGGTCAGGCGTCGGGGGTGACAGTGCATTATGCCCTGAAAGACCCCACTGATCAGGTGGAAGCCCACAACGGCTACGTGAACGATCTTTTACCGGGGCTGAAACTGGACTGGCAGCACACCACCGCTTTGGTGTGTGCTTCTCCCAGCCGCATCAAAAAAGTGGCTAAAGACTTAATGGCCCTGGGAATGAAACCAACCGACATTCTGGTGACTCTTGAAACCCACATGCGGTGTGGTGCGGGCAAATGCGGCCACTGTAAGGTAGGGAGTCATTACATGTGCGTCGACGGGCCTGTCTTCACCTATGAAGAAATGATGACCCTGCCGCCGGAGTATTAATAAAATGATAAGGCACCCATCAGACTTCTCTGAGCAAGTGGTCTGATGGGTGTCTTTTATTGCGATAAGTGGCGTGCCCAGTCTGAAGCCTGTTGAATACATTCCTCTGTGTGATTCTTCAAGGGCTCAAAAAAATCGATGGTGTCAAGCACCTGGCTGTCAGGCAGATGTGCCTTCATGTGAAGAAATGTCTTGCCGTTCTGACCGCCATGGCAGCTGAAAAGGGCCACTTGTTTGCCGCTGAAATCAACTTCTTCAAGAAGTGTCGCAATGGGAGGTGAGTAGGTCCATGCCCATACCGGTGTTCCAATAATAATGAGATCATATTCTTGGGGATTGAGAGATAGAGGCATCAATGTGGGTTTTCGTTTCATCATCACCTGGCTGCCACCCCAGAAATATTTTGAAAAACCTTTGGAGCGGATCTCCTTTTTGGGAGCAATGGCGAAAATGTCAGCGTCAATGGCCTTTGCCATGGTTTCTGCCATGAGTTTCGTATTGCCTTCCAGGGAGTAGTAGATCACCAGCTTTTTTAATGAAGAGGGACTCATATAATCAACTTCCTTTCCATGATACTGAAGATGGTTAAACGGCTAGTTCATTTGGAAATACCCTGTGAAACTGTTTCTAATCACAAGACAGAAAACAGTCTTTTGGCGGATATACGTACTGATGATTGCTTTAACGCACCTTGCTGTTTGTGGATGTGATCATCAACGATTTGCATTATTTTGTCTCATATGTTACCATGAGCCCGTAGCTTATCAGCCAAAGTGAAAGGAGCTTGACAATGTACATGAAAAGTCAAAAAAATAAAAAAACCGGGATCAGTAAAGTCGCAGGACTTCTGGTGCTGATGTTGATGATCGCACTGCTGGCCGCTTGTGGTGGTTCCGAAGAACCGGAAGCTGCTGAGGTGGAGCTTGGTGAACCGGTGGCCATGGTGAATGGCAATGCGATTTATCAGGGTTCCTTTGACCGCACCACAGAACGAATGATCTGGTCCTATGAGCAACAGGGGATGGACTTCAGCGGAGAAGAAGGCGATGAACTACGGCTGCAGGTGGAAGAAAGCGTTTTGGAACACCTGATTCAGCAGGCAGTGATGCTTCAGGAGGCAGAGAAGCTTTCTTTGGAAGTAAACGAAGAGGCGGTTGAAACTGAGTTTGAGAATTTGAAAAGCCAGTTCGAAACAGAGGAAGCTTTCAAAGACATCCTGGAACGCACCATGTTCACTGAAAGAGAACTGAAAGAAACCCTTAAAATCGAAATGACCATTGAAGCACTTTTGCAGCATGCTGTGGGAGATATGGAAGTGGAAGAGGCTGAGCTGCAGGAAATGTACAGCTTCTACGAAATGCAGTATGAAATGCAAATGGAGGCCATGGAAGAAAGCGGGCAGGAACTGTCACCGGAAGAACTGGCCATGATGGAACTGCCACCTTATGATGAAATGAAAGAAATGCTTCGGAACCAGCTTTTGCAGGAAAAACAGCAGGAAGCCATGATGGTTTACGTGGACGAGTTAATGGAAAGCAGTGATATTCAAAAGCTCATGTAATCAAATTTACGGCGCAGTGTCATACGGCACTGTGCTTTTGCTATGGTACGGGAAAATGTGATGATAACTTTGCGCGGGCGGTTTTGTGGTTGCTGGTTTCAGTGACCTTATGATACAATACATGAACAATGCCAGTTGAGATAACGTTATGATGGCAGTTTGCAGCTATGGAAAAGATGGAAAGTGAGGAGCAGTCTAATGAAAGTGCTGATTGTGGGCATGGGCAAGTTGGGCTATCAGCTTGCGGAAGCATTTGCCATTAAAGATAATGATGTGGTGGTGATGGACCAGAAGCAGGCAGCCTTGCAAAAAACAGCTGATCAGTTGGATGTGTTAGCCATTCAGCATAATGGAGTGGAAATCACCAGTCTGAAAAAGGCCAACATTGGTGAACTGGATCTGACCATTGCTGTTACTGATGATGATGAGACCAATATCCTCATTGCTTTTTTATCAAAGCGCATGGGCTGTCAACGCTCCATTGCGCGGGTGCGTAACCCGGAGTATTCCCGCCAGTCAGATTTCATTAAAGAAGAAATGAATATCGATTATATTGTCAACCCGGAGCAAACAACTGCTCAGGAAATCCGCAACTATCTGTTGAGGGATATGTCCATGCATGTGGAAGATTTTGCTCAGGGAAGAATCGTGATGGCGGATGTGCATGTCAATCACATGTGTAATATAGCCGGATACCAGTTAAAGGATCTGAACATCCGGGAAAAAGTGCTGGTGGCTGCTATTGTCAGGGAAGGCGACATTGTGATACCGCACGGAGAGACTCTTATTGAAGAAACCGATGTTCTTTATCTCATTGGAGAAAGTGAAGACGTTGCCAGTTTTTCTGGGAGGTGCGGTGTTTCCACTGAAAAAAAAGAAGTGGATAATGTGGTAATATTGGGTGGGGGTCGCATTGGATACTACCTGACTGAATACCTGGTGGATCTGGGAATGAACATAAAAATTATTGAGAGCAATCGGGAAAGGTGCAAATACCTGGCAGAAACCTTCGGGAATGTACTGGTCATCAACGGAGACGGCACCGATATCAACCTGCTGAAAGAGGAAGGAGTTTTCGGAGCAGATGCTTTGATTTGCCTCACGGGGCTGGATGAAGAAAACCTTCTGTTGGCACTGCTGGCCAAACAGTTTGGTATGAAGCATGTGATTTCGAAAGTGAGCCGCCCCAATTATATTCCCATCATCGAAAAACTTGGGGTTGATGTGGCGGTGAATCCGGTGACCATTACGGCTAGTGAAATTCTCCGGTATGTACTGGGAGGCAAAGTGGCTTCCATCTCGTTGTTACTGGGCGGCTCGGCAGAAGCGCTGGAAATTGTCATTAAACCAGAGGCTTATGTGACCCGGGACCAGCTTCAGTACTTGGAGCTTCCTAAAGGCATCATCATTGGTGCAGTGCTTCGGGGCGATGATGTGCTCATTCCAGACGGCACTACCCACATACGGCCGGAAGACCGGATCGTTGTATTTATTCTAAGTGGAGAAATGTCCCGCATTGAAGAATACTTTTATCCACCCAGGAGAGGATTCTTAAGTGAACTATGGAATTATCGCTAAAGTGATTGGAAGTTTATTAATTTTTGAAGCTATCATGTTTGCCCCGGCCATGCTGGTGGGGCTATTATATGACGAAACCAGCGCCATTGTGTTTTTGGGTGTGATGTTACTCACTCTCACAGTGGGTTTGGTGTTGCAAAAAATCAGCGGTTCATCCAAGAGTATCCGGGCAAAAGAGGCTCTGATCATCGTGGCTGGCGGCTGGCTAGCGGTTTCTTTTTTTGGCGCACTTCCCTTTTACTTTTCCGGCGCTATCCCATCAATGATGGATGCGTTTTTTGAAACTATGTCAGGATTAACCACCACAGGAGCCACCATTCTGGAAGAAATTGAAGGTCTTGACAAAGGCATTCTATTTTGGCGATCCTTCACCCACTGGCTGGGGGGTATGGGAATTCTGGTGTTGACATTGGCTGTACTGCCGGCTTTGGGGGTGGGTGGATTTCAGATTTTCAAGGCAGAAACGCCTGGACCAGTGGCGGATAAACTGGCACCCAAAATGAAACACACGGCCACTATTCTCTATACGGCTTATCTGGGCATCACATTGCTGGAAACGGTGTTGCTGATGTTCGGCGGGTTGTCGCTGTATGAGGCCCTGGTGCACACCTTCGGTACTGTGGGCACCGGTGGTTTCTCAACACTGAATGCCAGTATTGGGGGGTATCACAGCGCTTACGTGCAATGGGTGATTGCCATTTTCATGGTGGCCTCCGGCATCAATTTCTCCCTCTACTACGCCCTCTACCGCAACCGGTTGCGGGATATTTACCAAAATGAGGAGTTGCGATTCTATCTGCTGATCATTGGCACCGCCACGCTGTTGATCTTTTTTAATTTGCAGTGGGAGTATCATGGCAGTGTCTTCACCACGTTGCGTCACGCTTTTTTTCAGGTGGCTTCCATCACCACCACTACTGGGTATGCCACGGTGGATTATGAAGTGTGGCCCCAGTTTAGCCAGTCGGTTCTCTTCTTTCTCATGTTTGTGGGTGGGTGCGCCGGTTCCACCGGTGGTTCCATCAAAGTGATTCGGCTGCTGGTACTGGTGAAACTGATTAGACGGGAAATCATGCGTATTCTGCATCCTCGGGCATTGGTGCCGGTGCGCATTCATCACCGAATGCTGGAACCTGATGTCATTGCCAGCGTTACCAGCTTTTACATTCTTTACCTGCTGATCATGGCAGTGGGTACCATGCTGCTCAGCCTTGAAGGCCTTGATCTGACCAGCTCATTCAGCGCGGTGGCCGCTACCCTTGGAAATATTGGGCCTGGCTTCGGTTTTGTGGGACCCACACAGAACTATGCTGCTTTCAGTACGCCTGCAAAAGGACTCATGTCCCTTTTCATGCTCATGGGACGGCTGGAGCTTTTCACTGTCTTTATTCTCATGACCCCCGACTTTTGGAAAGAACAGGCGTAGTTGCTTGACAGATCAACAAGGCAAGCGTATAATCAGTCATATAAACAAACCCTTCAGAATGGCCATGACACGGAACATGTCTCAGGTAACTCTTCAGTTGACAGAGAAAAGACGCCCTGGCTGAAAGCGTCTTATTGGCAGAACCCTGAGGTACCATCCGAATAGCTGCTTTCTATAATGGAAAGCCGGTGACTCCGTTATCGTCTTAATGAGATGACTGACCAGCGTACAAGTCAATTCAGGTGGAACCGCGAACCCTTTTCGCCCTGATCCCAGGGAGTGAAGGGTTTTTTGATGATTTAAAAAGGAGGAACAAAGATGTCCATGATTAAAGTGACACTAAAAGACGGCACTGTCCGTGAATACCCCAAAGGGGTAACCGTTCAGCAGGTGGCAGAAGATATCAGCCCTGGTTTGGCCAGAGCGGCTATTGGAGGCGAAATCAACGGAGCACCGGTTGATTATATCACGACGTTGGAGTCAGACGTTGAACTGAGTCTGGTGAAATTTGAAGATGAAGCAGGAAAGGTCTTTCTGCGGCACACTGGTTCCCACATTCTGGCCCAGGCAGTGAAGCGCCTCTACCCAGAGGCGAAACTCGCCATTGGCCCTGCCATCAAGGATGGCTTTTACTATGATATTGACACGGATCATCCCTTTACACCGGAGGATCTGGAAAAGATTGAAGCTGAAATGAAAAAAATCATCAAAGAAGATCATCAAGTTTCCCGTTTTGAGCTGCCCCGGGATGAAGCCATTGATTATGTGAAAAAACATGGGGAAGACTATAAAGTGGAACTCATCGAAGACCTGCCAGAAGATGCCCCCATTTCATTTTATCAGCAGGGAGAATTTGTCGATCTCTGCGCGGGTCCACATGCCCCTTCCACTGGGCGGGTGAAGGCCGTGAAGCTGATGAGCGTAGCAGGTGCCTACTGGCGGGGCAGTGAAAAGAACAAAATGCTGCAGCGGATTTACGGCACAGCATTTGACAAAAAAGCAGATCTGCAGGATTATCTTGACAAGATGGAAGAAGCCAAAAAACGTGACCATCGTAAGATCGGCAAAGAGATGGATCTCTTCAGCATTCAGGAAGAAGGTCCGGGCTTTCCTTTCTTTCATCCCAAGGGCATGGTCATTCGTAATGAACTGGAAAATTTTTGGCGCTATGAACATGTAAAACGGGGATATGATGAAATTAAAACCCCCATTATTCTCAACGAAGACCTGTGGCATCAGTCGGGTCATTGGGATCATTACCAGGAAAACATGTACTTCACACAGATTGATGAGGGTAATTATGCTGTCAAGCCCATGAACTGCCCCGGTTCCATTCTGGTATTCAAACGTAAAATGTACAGTTACCGGGATTTGCCGCTTCGCATGGGTGAGCTGGGATTGGTGCATCGCCACGAAATGTCGGGCGTTCTTCATGGGCTGATGCGGGTGCGCTGCTTCACACAGGACGATGCCCATATCTTCATGCTGCCGGAGCAGATCAAAGACGAGATTATCGGGGTCATCGACTTTGTTGACTACGTTTATAAAATGTTCGGATACAAATACCATGTGGAGCTCTCCACCAGACCTGAAGATTCCATGGGAACCCAGGAAGAATGGGATCTGGCCACGGAGGCGCTGCGGGAAGCCCTGGATGCCCGGGGACTGGCTTATAAAATCAACGAAGGTGACGGCGCGTTCTATGGCCCCAAAATTGATTTTCATCTGGAAGACTGCATTGGCAGAACCTGGCAGTGTGGCACCATTCAGCTGGATTTTCAGATGCCTCAGCGTTTTGATATCAATTATGTGGGTGCGGATGGTGAGAAGCACCGTCCCATCATGATTCACCGGGTTATTTTCGGCAGTATTGAGCGGTTTATTGGGATTCTCATCGAGCATTTTGCCGGCAAATTTCCATTGTGGCTGGCACCGGTGCAGGCACGCATTCTGCCCATCTCGGAACGACATTATGAAGCGGCCAAAGGGTTGCAGCAGCAGCTGTCAGAAGCAGGGATCAGGGTAGAACTGGATGACCGCAATGAAAAAATCGGATATAAAATTCGGGAAGCCCAGTTACAGAAAGTGCCGTATATGATGATTATGGGAGACCGGGAAGTGGAAGAGAATAAGGTGAATCTGCGAAGCCGTGACCGCGGTGAGCTGGGTGCTGTGGATGCTGATGAGTTGATGGCTTCCCTGATCAAGGAAATTAAGGAAAAACAATTGCCCCAGGAGGCATAAAGGGCTGGAAGGTTATTTTCATCGGATTATAGAAATATCATCCTGGGCATTGACATCTGACCAATAACCTGATAGACTGTTTAATTGTCAAGAACAACAAGTAGAACGATCCGTTTCTCACCCTGCGGCAGCGACTCGACAGGGTCCATGACTGGTGCTTTCGATGGTGCTTGATGCCGGCAAATGAACGGCGGAGGCAGGTGGCCATCACTTCCTGGAGTTATAGAGGGAATGGTCTGAAAAGCAACAGTAAATGAAGAAACAGAAGCGGATTGGTCTTATGACCGATCCGCTTTTTATAGTCGCACTGTCAACAGAGTACAGGGAGGTGTCATACGATTAAAGAACTGCAAATTAATGAACAAATCAGGGACAAAGAGGTCAGACTGACTGATCAGAATGGTGAACAGCTGGGAATTGTATCTGGCAAAGATGCATTGCAGATGGCCATTGATCGAAATCTTGATCTGGTGAAAATTGCGCCCATGGCCAAGCCGCCGGTTTGCCGCATTATGGATTACGGCAAATACAAATATGAGCAGGCCAAAAAAGAAAAAGAAGCTCGCAAAAACCAGAAAGTGGTCAATGTGAAAGAAATTCGCCTAAGCCCCAACATTGAAGAACATGACATGCAGGTAAAAGCCAATCAGGCCATTAAGTTTCTAAAGGCCGGCGACAAAGTAAAAGTTACCCTGCGTTTCCGGGGGCGTCAGTTGGCCAACATTGGTCTGGGGCAGCGTGTAATGGATGCTTTCAAAGAGATATTGAGTGAAGCGGGGAATGTGGAAAAGGCGGCCAAGATGGAAGGTCGTCAGTTAATCATGTTCATTGCCCCCAAGCCATAAATAACTGAACTTGCAAACAAGGAGGATAACACCATGCCAAAAATGAAGAGTCACCGTGGCGCTGCCAAGCGTTTCAAGAAAACAAAATCAGGATTCATTAAGCGTGCCAAGGCATTTAAAAGCCATATTCTGACGAAGAAGTCGGCCAAGCGTAAACGGAACCTGCGCAAAGCCACATCTGTTTTCAAGGGTGAGTTAAGAGCAGTTCGTCAGATGATTCAATAAGCGAAGACTGAAAGTCAAAAGAGGAGGATCAACACAATGGCTAGAATTAAAAAGGCAGTAAATGCCAAGAAAAAGCATAGAAAAATCCTGAAGTTGGCGAAAGGCTACCGCGGTGCCCGAAGCAAACTGTTTAAAACAGCTAACCAGACAGTAATGAAGGCTCTGAGCCATGCATACAAAGGTCGCAAACTGAAAAAGCGGGACTTCAGAAAACTGTGGATTACTCGTATCAATGCAGCCACTCGTATGAACGGCATGTCCTACTCCCGTTTCATGAATGGTCTGAAACTGGCGGGTATTGAAATGAACCGTAAGATGCTGGCAGAAATGGCCATCCATGACAAAGAAGGTTTCTCACAACTGGTGGAACTTTCCAAGAATAAACTAAACGCTTAAGACAAGACAAGTTCAAGTGAAGAGCCCTTGGAGGGGGACGAAATCATTCGCCCCCGCAAGGGCTTTAATCGTTTTCTTTTTAGGGTCATGGAAACAGGATCTTTCTCTTTTCAGGTGTTGAGACATCTGATATAGTAATAGCTGAAACAGGCGCCAGCATTCGGCGGGTGACGACATCGTGAAAAGGAAGGCAGAACATGAATAGTAATGGGTTGAAAAGCAGATTATATATGAATCCGGCACGTGTTTTGGTAATGGGATTTGCAGCGGTGATTTTGGTGGGAATGAGTTTGTTGATGCTGCCGGCGGCCTCGATTGATCAAGCCTCTGTCGGACTTGTGGATGCTCTCTTTACGGCCACATCAGCGGTATGTGTCACAGGACTTGTGGTGGTGGATACAGGGACCCACTGGACTGTGTTTGGAAAAACAGTGATTGCCTTCCTGATACAAATTGGCGGTATCGGATTTATGAGTATGGCGACTCTTTTTGCGGTGATGCTGGGGAAGCGAATTTCTTTAAAAGAGCGGCTTCTGATTCAGCAGGCAGTGGGACAAAATACCCTTTCGGGGGTGGTGCGTTTTTCACTTTATCTGCTGGCGCTGACCTTTGGGTTGGAACTGGTGGGTGCGCTGCTTCTTTCATTTCGTTTCGTGCCTGAATACGGCCTTGCCACAGGCGTTGGCTATGCAGTGTTTCACGCCATTTCAGCTTTTTGCAATGCAGGTTTTGATTTAATAGGAAATGGGCGCAGTCTGACTCCTTATGTGACAGATCCACTGGTGAACTTGACAATCGGCGGACTGGTGATTTTGGGGGGATTGGGATTTACGGTGGTCTTAGATATCGTTAATCACTATAAAACGCGCCGATATGCTTTGCATACCCGGCTGGTTCTTATGATGACAGTCATTTTGCTGGCAGGTGGAACATGCCTGTTTTTGTTGTTGGAATGGAACAATCCAGATACAATGGGAAACTTACATTTTCTTGAAAAAATACAGGCTGGTTTTTTTCAATCACTCACAACGCGAACAGCAGGATTCAATACCATTGATACGGCAGGTCTCACCACATCATCTCAGCTTTTAACAGTTATTCTGATGTTTATCGGCGGGTCACCGGCCTCAACAGCAGGAGGGATTAAAACCGTTACCTTTGGAGTCATGCTGATCATGGCTGTTTCCGTCATTCAGGGGAGGGAGAACGTGGAGATTTTCCGGCGAAAAATTCCCTTTGATATTGTGAATCGGGCGGTGACCATTCTGGTCATAGGGTTGCTGATGGTGGTGATAGTCACCATGGGATTATCGATTCTGGAGCCACAGTTTTCGTTTATGGAGGTATTATTTGAAGTGACTTCTGCATTTGGAACAGTAGGTCTTTCCACAGGAATCACATCCTTGCTCAGCACACCAGGAAAAGTGCTGCTGATTATCACCATGTTTGCCGGCAGAGTGGGTACTCTCACCATTGCCTTTGCACTGGCCAGTCGCCAGAGTCAGTATCAAAACCTGGTACATTATGCCGAAGAGCGGGTGATGGTGGGCTAATAAAGCAAGGGTATTGCCCTCCAAAGTGTTAACATATCGATTGTGGATGATGAATGTGGGGAGGAACATAAATGAAGCAATTTGCGGTTATTGGCTGTGGTCGTTTTGGGTCGGCTGTAGCCAAAACTCTTTACAAAAATGGGTACGACGTACTGGCCATTGATGAATGCGCTGACATTGTGCAGCACCTTTCGGAGAACGTAACTCATGCGGCCAGCATCGACGTAAAAGACGAACACGCTCTTCGGGCTGTGGGGATGCGCAACATAGATGTGGCTATTATAGCCATCGGTTCAGATATCAAAGCGTCCATCATGGCGACACTGGTAGTCAAGGAGCTGGGTGTCAAATATGTGGTGGCCAAGGCGCAGGATGAACTGCATGCCAAGGTGCTCTATAAAATTGGAGCAGACAGGGTGATTTTTCCCGAACGCGACATGGGTGTGCGTCTGGCATACAACCTTACCTCCACCAATATTTTAGACTATATTGAACTGGCACCTGACTATAGCATTATGGAAATCACTGCCCCGGAAAAATGGATAAATAAAACTCTGCAGGAAGCCAATGTGCGGTCAAAATATGGGTTAAGTGTTCTGGCGATCAAGCATGGCGAAGTTGTCAATGTTTCACCCCAGGCAGATGCGGTTGTGCAACGTGGAGATGTACTGGTGGTGGTGGGTCTAAATGATGACCTTCAAAAAGTACAGGAGAAGGTTTGATGAGATTAACCGGAATCAGCAGCACTGCCAATGAGATCTGCAAGAGAACGACTGCCCTTCATCAACGGCGCTTTCGTCGGGAGCAGGGGCTTTTTCTGCTGGAAGGATTCGGTGGGATACAGGATGCCCTGAAAGGCGGCTTAGAACCGGTTTATTTTATAGTTGACCATGTATTCGTCAGCCGGGAAGAAAATCAATCCTTGATCCAACACCTTTCAGCCTTTCAAATTCCTGGATACGAAATGCCTCCTCACTTGATGAAACGAATGGCAGACACAGAGCATCCTCAGGGGGTGCTGGCGGTCTTTCGTCAGCCGGTACATCAGGTACAACAACTGCTGGAGAAGCCCTGCGGATTTTGGCTCATGTTGGATCGGATTCAGGATCCGGGAAATTTGGGAACCCTCATTCGTTCGGCAGAAGCCGCCGGATTGACAGGTGTGCTGCTTACCCATGGTTCCACAGATCCATATAGTCCCAAAGCCCTTCGTGCGGCTACCGGGGCTGTCTTGCATTTGCCGGTGATTGAGTTATCGGAAGCCGATTCTGACGGAATCACCATTAAAAGAGCGGGTTTGCGTTTAGTGGGGGCGGCTCTTGAAGGCGGCAGTTCGTGTTATGAGCAGAGTTATCAAAGTCCACTGGTGTTGGTGATCGGCAATGAAGCCAAAGGAATCGGGGATGCTCTCATGAGAAACCTGGACCAGCGGGTGACCATTCCCATGAAAGGGACGATCCAATCCCTAAATGCGGCCATTGCAGGCAGTATTCTCATGTTTCATCTTGCCCGGGAACTGAACAGCCCTTCAGGGGAAGCCCCTTGTATTCCCTGAGAGCCTGTGGTATAATCGGTTCGATGGAATTGGGATATCATCGCTGTCAAGCTGTAAAAACGGCGGCGCAGCGGCGAAAGATTCAAAGGCTGTGAATGGGAGAGTACATTACAGAGGAGTTTCGAAAGAGAAAGGTGCCTCCGGCTGAAAGCGCCTGATCCTCACTGTGATGGAAGTTCGCCCGGGAGCTGCGGTGCTGAACCTGTCAGTAGGCATCGACGAAAAGACCACGTTACGGTTATGAGAGATTGACGGTGTCACAGGCCCACTGATGGGTTAGTGGTTGGATCGCCGTCAGTTATAAGGGTGGTACCGCGGAACAGCTTTCGTCCCTTCAGGGAGACGAGGGCTTTTTTTGTTACCTGAAACATCTGATTTATCATCAGCACAGCGGAGCATAATCATCCACTGGAAGGGAGTTTATGGAGATGGAAAAAAATCTGAAACAACTGGAGATCGAAGCAAGAGAAGTGTTGAAGGCTGCCAGAGATGCCAAAGAGCTGGAGAACCTCCGGGTGAAGTATCTGGGGAAAAAAGGCTTACTCACCGAGTTGCTGAGGAGTATGGGAAGCCTGCCAAAGGAAGAACGACCCCGCATGGGCCAGGTGGCCAACGAAGTGCGGGAGGCGGTGGAGGCCGCCATGAATGCAGCCCGGGATCGCATTGGCAGTCTGGAAATGGAAGCGCGGATTGCCCGGGAAACCATTGATATCACCATGCCTGGGAAAGTATTCTCCCAGGGAACAAAGCATCCGCTGACACAAACCCTTGATGAGTTGAAAGAAGTATTTATCGGGATGGGATTCACTGTGGCAGAAGGACCTGAAGTGGAAACAGTTACTAATAATTTTGACATGCTCAATGCTCCGAAAAATCACCCTTCCCGGGAGATGACGGATACCTTTTATATTAACGAACAGGTGATTTTAAGACCGCAGACATCGCCGGTCCAGGTGCGGGTGATGAAAAGCACCAAGCCGCCGATTCGCATCATTGCACCGGGACGTTGTTTTCGAAATGATACTCCTGATGCCACGCATTCCCCCATGTTTAATCAGCTGGAAGGACTGGTGGTGGATAAGAGCAGCACTCTTGGGGATCTGAAGGGTAGTCTCGAAATTTTTGCGCGACACCTTTTTGGAGAACACACACAGATCAAGTTTCGACCCCATTATTTCCCCTTCACTGAGCCCAGTGCTGAGGTGGATGTTACCTGCTTTAAATGCCAGGGGGAAGGCTGCAGTGTCTGTAAAGGCAGTGGATGGATCGAACTGCTGGGAGCCGGAATGGTTCACCCAAATGTGTTGCGCAATTGCGGTATCGATCCTGAAACATACAGCGGATGGGCATTTGGCATGGGAATTGATCGGATCGCCATGCAGAAGTACGGCATTGATGATATTCGGCTGCTCTATGAAAATGATCTGCGCTTCCTTTCACAGTTCTAAGGAAGAAGCTGCTAACTGACGATCCATAAGAAGGGTTAAAACAGACTGAAGTCCCGAAGATGTTCTGAATGACGTGTTAGACAGCTGGAAATGGCTTTCACCCTGGTGTATGCTCTCTGGTTCCATTTTCGATGGTGCACCTGTGGACTTCAACAGCATGAAGCAATGGGGTGGGTGCTGCAAAGAAGAACTGATGATAAGAGGAGGAGTAGCGATGCTGGTACCTGTTAAATGGCTGAAGGAATATGTGGCTTTATCAATGGATACAAAAGAATTTGCTGATCAGATGACCATGTCGGGATCAAAAGTGGAAGAGGTCAGAAATTGGGGAGAAAATCTTGAAAAATTGGTGATTGGAAAAATCATGTCCATCCAACCACATCCCAATGCTGATAAGCTGGTGGTGACCCAGGTGGATATAGGAGAAGAGAAACCGCTGCAAATTGTCACCGGTGCCACCAATATCAAAGAAGGCGATACAGTACCGGTTGCCCTTGAAGGCACCACACTTCCCAATGGTGTGACCATTGTGGGAGAAGACTTGAGGGGTGAGGCATCTCAGGGGATGATGTGCTCCCATGATGAGCTGGGAATTACCAAGAACCTGATTCCCGAAAGCATGAAAGACGGTATCTGGATTTTGGATGAAAAGACACCAGGCAGCCGGTTTATTGATGCACTTCCGGCAGTGGACCAAATCATCGAATTTGAAATTACTTCAAACCGACCTGACTGCATGAGTGTGATCGGTATTGCCAGAGAGGCGGCAGCCACCCTTGGTGAAACACTCAAACTGCCTGCAATCAACCTTAAAGAAGCTGGAACTGATTGGACAGATACTGCCAGTGTGCGTATAGATGATCCGGAAGGTTGCAGTCGTTATGTGGCGCGAAAAGTGGAGAATATTGTGATACGCCAGTCGCCCCAGTGGCTTCAGCAGCGATTGATGCAGGCAGGGGTGCGGCCCATCAACAATGTGGTGGATGTCACCAACTATGTGATGCTGGAAATGGGGCAGCCGCTTCACGCCTTTGATGCAGCCATCGTTGCCCGGCAGTCCATCGTTGTTCGCCGTGCAAAACCGGATGAAACCACCAAGACTTTGGACGGTACACTGCGCAAGCTCAATGACCAGATGACTCTCATCACCGACCTTGAAAAAGTGCTGGGGATTGCCGGTGTTATGGGTGGCGAAAATTCAGAGGTGACGACTGAAACCCGTGCCATTATACTGGAATCCGCCTGCTTCAACGCTGACCGCATCAGAAAAACCTCTCAGCAGCTGGGTCTTCGTACAGAAGCCTCTGCCAGGTTTGAAAAAGGGCAAGACCCTGAACTTTCGCTCATGGCAGCCAACCGGGCGTGTCAATTGCTGGAAGAACTTGAAGCCGGGCAGGTATGCCCGGGTGTTATTGATGTGTACCCCCAACCGGCAGCTCCCCGGGAAAACACCCTTCGGCCTCATCGGGTGAATGCGCTGTTGGGTACTGATTTAGAAGTGTCTGAGATGGTGGAAATCCTTCATGCACTGGAAATAAAAGCTCATGAAGCAGATGAAATCATTCACATTACCGTGCCCACTTTCCGGGGTGATCTTGTTCAGGAAGCGGATTTCATTGAGGAGATCGGCCGCATTTATGGCTATGACAAGATCAAGGCAACTCTGATGACGGGAGATATTATGGTGGGGGGGCTCTCTCACCGGCAGAAAATGGAGGAAGTTTTGAAACGTACCATGAGTGGGTTGGGTTGCTATGAAGCCGTCACCTATTCTTTTGTCAGTCCTTCGGGTGTCGATCTCAGCAGATTGCCTGAGGACAGCTTCAAGCGGGATTTTGTTCGGTTGTTGAATCCCCTTGGTGATGAAACCAGCGTGATGCGCACCACGCTTTTACCCAATATGCTGGAAGTGTTGCGTCGCAATGTGAGCCGCTCTGTTCCGGCAGGCAGCTTCTATGAGATCGGCCAAGTCTTTTACGGTCAACTGGATGAGGCAAAAGCGGTGCTGCCTCTGGAAGTCAAAGAGCTTGTGATGGGAGTTTATGGAGAGGGAAATGATTTCTTCGCCCTGAAGGGAATGCTGATTCATCTATTTAAGGCATTGGGACTGGCATCACCTGATTTTGAACGGGAATCCAATCACCCCACCTTTCACCCCGGACGTTGTGCCAATATATATGTGGGTGATCAACTGATGGGAACTCTTGGAGAAGTTCATCCCCTTGTTGCAGCCAACTATGATATGGACGACGTAAGGGTGTGTGTGGCAGAAATAAATGGCGATGCTGTCCTGGCAATGGCAAAAATAGAACCTCTCTACAAGCCCCTGCCCCGTTACCCGTCGGTTGTTCGTGATCTGGCAGTGGTGGTGGATAAAATGCTGTCGGTGCAAACCATCGAAATCCTCATACGCCGCCAGGCAGGTGAACTGCTGGAAGACTGCCGCCTTTTTGATGTATATCAGGGAGTGCAGGTGGGCGAAAACCAAAAAAGCGTGGCGTATACCCTCACATTCCGTCACAATGAACGTACCCTGAAAGATAGGGAAGTGAACCAGTGCTATGATGCAGTGGTGTCATCTCTCAAGAAAGAACTGAATGCAGTCCTGCGGGCATAAACCCCGTGAACCTTAACAAGAGCGGCATGCCATTACGCATGCCGCTTTTGGCAAGCTTTTCACAGCTCTAAAGGTGTGTTATAATGTAGGTCATTAATCCGGGCCAAGGGGTGAGAAACGGTGTCAGAAAAGAAAAACCGTGTACTGATACGCATCAACGGACAAGAGTATCCCATTGCAGGTAAGGAATCGAAAGAATACTTGATTCGGGTGGGATCCTATGTGGATGAAAAAATGCAGGAAGTCAGTCGTCTCAACCGCCAGCTGAGCGTTTCGCAGATCTCAGTACTCACAGCCATCAATGTGGCAGATGAAATGCTGAAGCTGAGGGATGCCTACGAGACATTGCAGCACACAAAACCCCCGACAAATGAAGAACTAAGCAATGTGAAACAAGAGCTGGATCAAAAAAACGGTTCGCTTCAGCAAGAAAAGGAGTATTCACGCACACTGCAGCGAAAACTGAACAACGTGAAACAGGATCAGGAAAAACTGCGGGAAAGTAACCAACAGCTATTGCGACAGCTAAGGGAAAAAGATCATGAGCTTGTCAACGCTCAGGAGATTATCGGAGATCTGCAAGAGCAGTTATATGAAAATCAGATGAAAGTGGCTACTTTGGAGAAACAGCAGGGGCAGACAGCTGAGGCTTAGTATTGCCCTGATTACAGGAGGAAACCCATATGTCCAACGTATTTGATGTGCTTAAAGAGAGAGGTTATGTTGCACAGGTAACCCATGAAGAAGATTTGCGGCAGCTGCTGGGGGAAAAACCGGTCACATTTTACATTGGGTTCGATGCCACAGCAGAAAGCCTTCATTTGGGTCACTATGTTCAGATCATGGTGATGATGCACCTGCAAAAGGCTGGTCATCGTCCGCTGGTCTTGCTGGGGGGCGGCACTACCATGGTGGGTGACCCCTCAGGGAAAACCGACATGCGTAAAATGCTCACTCAGGAGCAGATCCAACATAATGCATTGCGATTCAAAGCGCAGTTTGAACGGTTTTTGGAGTTTGACGAAGGCAAGGCGTGCATTGTGGATAATGCTGAATGGTTGCTGGAACTGAACTACATTGAATTTCTGCGCAACATTGGGCGGCATTTTTCAGTTAACAGAATGCTGGCTGCAGAATGCTATAAATCCCGCCTTGATCAGGGGCTTACCTTTTTGGAATTTAATTATATGATTATGCAGGCATACGATTTTCTGGAACTATATCGTCGGTATGACTGTCAGTTGCAAATGGGTGGCGACGACCAGTGGTCCAATATTCTGGCGGGGTATGAATTGATTCGTAAAGTAGAGCGGGATAATTCCTTTGCCCTCACTTTTCAGCTGTTGACCACCAGTGAAGGGAAAAAAATGGGCAAAACTGAATCTGGCGCTTTGTGGTTGGATCCCGAAAAAACATCCCCGTATGAGTTTTACCAATACCTTCGCAATGTGGATGACAGAGATGTGGAAAAAACCCTGAAACTGCTCACCTTTGTATCTTTGGAGGATATTAAAGAGCTATGCAGCGCCGAAGGGGCTGCCCTCAACAGGGCCAAAGAAGTACTGGCCTTCGAAGCGACCAAGATTGTACATGGTGAAGAAGCCGCCCGACATGCCCAGGAGGCAGCACGAGCTGCATTCAGCGGCGGTGTATCAGAAGACATGCCCACCACGGCGTTGAATGAAGCTGTTTTGAAAGATGGACTTGATATCCTGACACTGCTGATGGAAACCGGGCTGGCAGCCAGTCGTTCAGAAGCACGGCGACTGGTGCAACAGGGCGGGATCAGTATTAACGATGAAAAAATCGCTGCCATCGAAACGGTGGTCACCCTTGACTATTTAGATGCTGGGCAGATGATCATCAAAAAAGGCAAAAAAGTCTACCATCGAGTCATTGCAGAGTAAGCAACCATACATTTCTGGTAGCCGCATACCGGACAGGTGAAGGAGGAATCGGTAAATGCCGCTGACAAATTCCATGGAGTGGATGATGAACCCCCGCTTTGAACAACAGGTATCAGAAGATGGACCGGCTGCCTTTCTGCACCCGGAGCGAATCGAAGCGGTCAATCGGCTGGTGTCCAGTATGGAGGGCTATGTACCGACCCCCTTGGTGAATCTGCCAGCCCTGGCAGGCTTCTGGGGATTGGGAGCCATTTACGTTAAAGATGAATCAAAGCGATTTGGCCTCAACGCTTTTAAAGTACTTGGAGGAATCCATGCTGTTGCCAATGTCATTTGTCGGCGGCTGGGAGTCGGTATGAATGACATGACCTTTCAACAGTTGATCTCAGAGGAAACGCGGGAAAAGCTGGGTGATCTGTTATTTGTCACAGCCACAGACGGCAATCACGGCCGGGGAATTGCCTGGGCTGCCCGGCAACTGGGACAGCGTGCGGTGGTGTTCATGCCCAAGGGATCTTCTGCCCGCCGACTGGAAATGATTCAACGGGAAGGTGCCGAGGCGAGCATTACAGAAATGAACTATGATGACGCTGTGCGTCATGCCCGGGAGTATGCTCAGGCTCATGATGGGATAGTTGTACAGGATACTGCCTGGGAAGGATATGAAGAAATCCCTGCTTGGATTATGCAGGGATATGCTGTGATGATGGAAGAAATCAGCGGGCAATTGAAAGAACTGGGAAAGCTGCCGCCTACTCACGTGTTTCTTCAGGCGGGTGTGGGCTCTTTTGCGGGAGCCATTCAGGGTTATCTGGCGGCCAAATGGGGTGAACATCGTCCTCAAACCGTTGTGGTGGAACCTGATCAGGCAGATTGCTACTTTCGAACTGCCAGTATTGACGACGGCATGCCCCACGCTGTTACCGGTGACATGGCCACCATTATGGCGGGTCTGGCCTGTGGTGAACCCAATCTGCTGGGCTGGAAAATCCTGCGGAAATATACCCGGGCCTTCGTTTCCTGTGCAGATCCCCTGGCTGCCAGGGGAATGAGAATTCTGGCTGCCCCCATGGCGGGAGATCCTGTCGTTGTCTCTGGAGAATCAGGAGCTGTGGGTATGGGTGTTCTGGCAGAAATGATGCAGCAAAACACCAATGGGGAGCGTTTGGCAAAAGCCCTCCAAATGAATGCCGAATCTCGTATTCTCATCATCAGCACTGAAGGAGACACTGATCCCGACCAGTATCGGCGAATTGTATGGGAGGGGGCATACCCATCACAGGAATAACGAGAGCCGCCGGAGGCGGCTCTCGTGCTATAGATACAGCTGGTAATCTTCGCTGTGTTTGACAAAGTCGGTTTGCAGCTGCAAGCCGTCTTTGTCGCCGCTCAGCACTTTTCTGACAATGGCTTTGGCAAGGTGGGTGACTGGTTTCTCGTTGAAAATTTCATCAGGAGATAAAAAAGCAGCTTCGGTGTTTTCAAAACCGTCGGGGACTGGTTCGCCGCCTAAATCTTTCATACGGTAAACCTGATAGCTGTCCACCACCCCATTGACTCGAAGATTTCGAAGGGCCAGCAGTTCCAAAGCCCGCGTGCGCACACTGGTTTCCTCCATAATTTCTCTGGCAGCACCCACTTCAGGAGCTTCTCCTTTGTCCAAATGACCACCTGGCAGCAGCCAGTAACCCTTGATGCGGCCATAGTTTTGACGCACCATTAAAAACCGGCCGTCTCGCTCCACCAGTCCACCCACGCCAATGAAGTTTTGAGGATAGACCCACTTCATCAGCGCCATCTCGTTGATTTGCCGGGCATGGTGCCGGATGGCCCGTTTCTTTTCCACCTGGCCGGAATCAATCGTAAACTCGATGAGCTGCTCCTGGTCATTGGCTTCATAAAGCATTTTTCCAGTGGGAGAGATGACGCAGGAATGGCCGAAATAATTGGCGCCCACCCGATTTACAGCAGCCACAAAAACCTGGTTTTCCATGGCCCTGGCTTTTAGTAGTGTCATCCACTGATCGAAAAAGGGGCTTGAGTACTGAGCGGGAACAGCAACCAACTGGGCACCCTGCTGTGCAATGCCCCGAGTGGTTTCGGGGAACATGATGTCATAACAGTTGGCTACTCCAAAGGACACATCAGTTGCCTGAAAAAGAGGGATTCGGTTGCCTCGGTTAAACGTCTTTTCTTCCAGGTGCCGTTGGCTCACCAGATGCATTTTTCGGTAACGGTCCTGGGTGGTGCCATCAGGATTTAATACATAAGTGGTATTGAACAACCGATCGCCCTTTGCTTCCGGTATGCTGCCACCCATGACTACCGTATGATAATGGCATGCCAGATGATTGAGGAACGAAAGTGTCTTGGATAGCGCTTTGCCATGATGCTTCATTCGCCGGTAGTCAAAGCCCACCGACCACATTTCCGGGAGCATGAGAAGATCTGGTGGTTGCGTTGCCTGCTGCAGCAGTTTTTCGATAGTACGACAGTTGGCGTCAAAATCGCCTTTGACAATATCCATTTGAATCATCGTGATGTGCAGGGGTTTCATTGTATCAGCCTCCAAGTAAATAAGTACCCCTTTGGAAAAAAAAACAACAGTCAGGCAAGGTGAAGCAATGAAAATAATACTTGGTATAGATCATCGAAAAAAAGAACTGGGTGGCAGACAACGTTGGCATTGGATATTACCAGCTTTGGTTTTCGGTCTGGTGATGGCGGGTTGGCTCATCGGTTGCGGGAACCAGAATGATGTGGATCAACTGGAAGCAAGAGATGCAGAAGCAGAGAATGCAAATGAAGACATCTGGAAACGATCACAGAAGGAGCTGGAGGAGTCGTCGGCAGCAGATATCATCGATGAAGTGATGAAAAAAACGAAAGAGTTGGTGGCGGCAATGAGCCTGGAAGAAAAGGCAGGGCAGGTAATCATGCCGGCCTTTCGACAAACAGCTGATGGAAAACCGATTCTCCGATTGGATGAATCTACCCGTGATACACTGCTGGAAATTCAACCAGCGGGAGTGATTTTGTTTTCTGAAAATATCGATCATAACTCACAAGTGAAATCGCTCATCGAAGCATTGCAGGCCAACGCAACCGTGCCCCTGCTGGTGTCGGTGGATGAGGAAGGCGGACGAGTCAGTCGGCTGGGGGCAAAAGGAATTTCAGTTCCCCGGCTGCCTGCAGCTGGTGTTTTTGGAGAATCCGGGGATGCAAAAATGGTTTATGAAGCTGGCCTTGAATTGGGAAAAGCCATGAAGATGCTGGGTTTCAATATGAACATGTCACCAGTGGCAGACGTCAATACCAATCCCCTTAATCCGGTAATCGGTGATCGCTCATTTGGCAGCGACCCGGTTGAGGTGGGACGACTGACAGTTTCGATGGCCAATGGATTAATGGATGCAGGCATTCTTCCGGTACTGAAGCACTTTCCCGGGCATGGTGACACCCATCAGGATACACATCGGGGTGCAGTCAATCTTCCACATGACCAAGAGCGACTGGCCTCAGTAGAGCTGATTCCTTTTCGGCGTGGTATTGAAGCGGGGTTGCCGGCCATCATGACTGCACACTTACATGTACCGGCCTATGACAATGCTTTTCCCGCCACACTATCACCGGCTGTTTTAACGGGATTGCTGCGGGAAAAACTGGGGTTTGAAGGGGTAATTATGACAGATGCACTGGACATGCAGGCAATCACCGACGATTGGTCAACCGAAGAAGCGGTCATTCTGGCACTGGCTGCGGGGGCAGACCTGCTGCTAATGCCCCCTGAGCCCCTGGTTGCCAGAGACGCCATTGTGACGGCGGTGACAAATGGAGAACTGCCACAGGAACGACTGGATGTAGCAGTGGAGCGGGTATTATTGTTGAAATGGAAAGCTGGTCTGATAAACTGAATCAAAACTGCTAAGATATTCATCATGGGAGGGAAGAAGAATGGATCCGCGAGTGGCACGAAAAGTATATGATTTTTTTAAATTTGAAGGTAAAGTGGCCATTATCACGGGTGCCGGTAATGGCATTGGAAAGGCAACGGCCATCATGATGGCCGGATTGGGGGCCAGGGTGGTTGCCTGTGACATTGAAACAGAGCGTGTCAATGAAACTGTGACAGAAATCACCAGAGATGGCCTGACAGCCATGGCATTCACCTGTGATATCACCCAGCCAAACCAAATTCAGTCGCTGGTGGACAGAACGCTGGAAATTTTCGGAACCGTGGATATTCTGGTGAACAACGGGGCAACACTGGGAGGCGGAAAGCTGGTGGACGAAGTCGATGAGCCGGAGTTCGACCGCTTGATCGATGTGAACTTGAAGGGCGTGTACCACTTTATCAAAGCGGTACTGCCCATTATGCGGGCAAAACAGTATGGGAAAATCGTCAGTGTCAGTTCGGTGGCAGCCATTGCCGGCGATTTCAGTGATATTCATTATAGTGCCGCCAAGGGTGGGGTAATTGCCATGAGCAAAACGCTTGCAAGAGAACTGGCTCAGGAGAAAATCAATGTGAATGTGGTGGCCCCGGGGCTAACCAATACACGGATGGCTCACGAATGGGAATTTCCGTCGGCGCTGGAACGTTTTCACCGCATCGGTGAACCTGAAGACATGGCCGCAGCCATTTGTTTTTTGGCTTCTGATGCTGCCGGGTATTTTTCTGGCCAGGTGATTTCCCCCAATGGTGGCGAGTACATGCAGTAAAATGACCGTTTTTCCAACAACCCACTTTAACTGATCAGTTTGATCGCCTCACATCTGATGTTCGAAAGCAAAAATTTCTTAGTCATGAAGCAAGGTGCAAAAACGGCCGGAAACTGTGAAGCAGTTTTCTGGTCGTTTTTCAAGCGGTCACTACGACAGAATCGAATCATATAGATTTCTGCAGTAGCGAGATCACCCTATTTTGCAGCTGTATGTTGTGAAACATTGAAAGAAAAAATGCGTATCTATAAGCATAGAAACCTATTGGAACGGTTTGACAAAAGTGATTTGCAAAAATAAGTCAAACAATTTGAGAGACGGGGTGTGGATTATGAGAGGGAGAAGACAATGGCTGCCAGGCGGTTTGTTGATCGTTTTAGGAACGATTTTGCTGCTGAATAATCTGGGATACACAACGATTTCCATTGGCTGGCTGATACGCCAGTTTTGGCCGGTGGCACTGATTTTGTGGGGTGTTTCGTTTCTGGTTGGTCGAAAGGGAACCGGTGAACTCGTCACGGGGTTGGTGCTGGTGGCGCTTGGCGTTACGATGCTTGGCAACCGCCTCGGCTGGTTTGTATTTGAAATGAAGAGAATGTGGGCCTTTTTATGGCCGTTGGCACTCATTATTATCGGCATCAATTTTTTGCGGGGGCCAAACGTGACAGGACGAAGCAATACTGCGTTTATGAGTGGCATCGAGAAAACGAAGGCATCCTGGGAATTGGAAGATGGCACTTATTGGGCAATTATGGGTGGCATTTCGCTTGATTTAAACAAGGCACGTCTGGAATCTGGCAAGGAGTACCAGCTGTCGTGCAATGTGTTGATGGGCGGAATTGAAATCATTGTCCCGGAAGAAGCAACCGTCTACTGCGAGGGATCAGTGATGCTGGGAGGGCTTGAAATGCTGGGAGAAGAAACAGGTGGCATCTATGCTTCGCTGGCAGCAGAGCGGGTTGCTGCCGAATCTCATGCACCTTTGATTCGAATCCATTGCCGTGCTGCCATGGGTGGCATTGAGATATCCTGACTACGGTCTTTTCGTCCACTTCATCAGAAAGAACAGCCATAAAACAATCAAAGGCGCCAGCAGATAGACTTCAACGCCCTCTAACCAGCCAGACATGAAGGCACCCCAAAGCACGATGGAAAGCAGGGATATTAGTGTTAACATCAATTGACGGGGTGGGGGAAGCTGGCGTCGTGGCACTGCATGTGGCTCCTTTCAAATCTATTATATTAATGGTTGTTGCTGACGGTTTCAATGGAGGGGTTACTCAGTTCATACCCATCTGTTTTGTTGGCAAGCTGGCAATCAAGGAACCAGTTAAAATAAAACTGATATCGTTGGTACCGCCGCTGTCAGTAACAGCATGATCATGAGCGTGTTTATGATCCATAAGCGGAGATTTAAAATACCCAATACCTTGACAGAAAAGAGATCCTTCTGTAGGCTGATAGTAAGAGAGTCCGATGTCCCATGGGATAGCCGGGCTTTTTTGGTAAAAAACCATCCCAGGGGAGGATTAATCATTGGCACAACTGACTTTTATACATTCCACCATGAAAAGCGGCAAATCCCTTGACTTGCTGAAAACTGACCACGCATACCGTGAACGCGGTTACAAGACACTGCTCTTCACCTCAGAAGTAGATACCCGATACTTAGACAATGGTGGGTTACGCGACCCGAGGAAGGGTCAAATTACCACGCGTATTGGTTTGAAAGCGGAAGCGTGGTTGATCGAGAAGGTGGATATCTGCCGTTTGGCCAGAGAAGAAAGCCCTGACTGCATTCTGGTGGATGAAGCCCAGTTTCTGGCTGAAGAGATGATTCTCAATTTAGCTGAACTGGTGGATCATGAAGGGATCCCGGTCATCTGTTATGGTCTGAAGAATGATTTTAAGGGAGAATTGTTCCCGGGAAGTAAAGCACTACTGATCTATGCGGACACACTTCGGGAAATTGAAACAGTTTGTGAATACTGCACCAATAAAGCTTCCATGAACTTGAGGTTAATTGATGGCACACCAGTTTTTTCAGGTGCTCAAATCCTCATGGGAGACAATGAGTACAAACCGGTATGCCGCAAGTGCTATCAATCAATGAAAAGACATCAGACTGAAAAGGCAATGCAGTTAAACGGTGATCAAAAATAGTCATCACAAGAAAAGCCCTCCCGGTCGGGGGGCTTTTGCTTTCGGGATACGGTGAAAATTCGGCGTATTTCGGCGCATTTTTTGGAACTATGCCAAGTTCACCAAATCCTAAAAGCGTTGATTTTACTGGAGCTAGTAGCCGGATTCGAACCGGCGACCTGCGCATTACGAATGCGCTGCTCTACCATCTGAGCCATACTAGCAAATCGTTCAATACCACACTATTCTACCACAGATTCCAAAATAGGAAAAGTATGAATAGCAATTTGAATGGCAGGAATCAAAAAATCATTCATCAGCAACGATTTCTCTACCAGCTTTTGATTGATGAAAAGATGGCATGTATCCATTGATGAAACGGGCGACGATCTTTTTGTCGGGAAAGCGTTGAATTAAAAAATGTAAGGGTAATAAGTCTGGTAACGACTAGCAAGAAAGACGGATAATAAAGCATACCAATCGGAAATGAGTGAGTACTATGTTGCTTTATCAGCCACAGGAAATCCAACGATACCTGCAAGATCTTCTGAGCAATCAAAACATTTCCATTGAACCCATTGGTAATCATGAGCTGGGCCGCCACCTGGTTTACCGGGTGAATCTTCCGGGAGAAGCACCGCTTGTCTTTAAACTCTATTGTAAAAAGAATCGACGACTTCGGGAAATTGCGGCCCTTCAGCGGCTGGAAGAATCACAGGTGAAGTGTGCCCGAATGAAGGCAGTGGGTATGCTGGCTGATGGAACAGAGTGGCTGTTATCCACTTTCATCTCAGGGATAGTGCTTGACCGGGTGTGGGAACAGATGAATGATGAGCAGGAACAGCACATGTTTGAATTGCTGGGAGACGAACTTGGAAAAATCCACAGTGCTGCCACATATCCCTTTTTTGGGCACTGGGATGAAAATGGAAATAGTCTGTACAAGCTGAAGCATTACTTTTCAGAATTTGTTCGCAGCAGTGAATACGTATTTAGGCACATTGAAGCCCAGCAGCTGCCGGATTGGAGGCTGCTGGAAAAAGCCATCTATATGATTCGCCGGAATTATTCATTGGTGAGTCCCATACGAGTCTCCCGTTTGACGCATCATGATTACGATGGCAGAAATATTCTTGTTCAACAGGAAGGAAAACAATGGAATATTACAGGTGTACTGGATTTTGAACAGAGTTTCCCCGGAAACTGCGAAATCGATCTTGCGGGAATTTATGCGCGTTACCTTATGGGAGCCACCCACCGGGAAGACTGGTTTCTGAATGGGTATCAACGGCACTTGCCAGTGGACAAAGATTTCTGGCGGCGGTTACCTTACTATCTTTTGTGTAAGGGGGTAGTGATCTGCAGCTGGACAAACCACCAGGCACCAGATTATTACCAGGAAGGGTTGCATCTGATTCAGCGATTCTACTCACTGGTGGAAGATGAACAGTAAAGATGAGGAAATATACCTCGATAGAATTGTCTTAAAAATCACAAAAAAACGTTGATTTTCCATGTCGGTAGCAGTATGATAAAGGTGAGTAGGGCATAATGACCCGCGAAATCGATAATAAGGGGAATTATAACCCGCATCTTCGGATGACAACCCAAGGGAAAACGTTGTCATACATCGTATGTGAGGAGGAAGGTTAATGTCAATGCATGATTTTTTAAATCAGGTGGCAGCCAACAACCCGAACCAACCAGAATTTTTGCAGGCAGTCCATGAGGTTGTGGAGTCTATCTGGCCGGTGTACGAGAGTCATGACAGCTTGTATCGAAGCAAAATACTTGAGCGAATCGTTGAACCGGAACGGGAAATCAAATTTCGGGTTACCTGGGTAGACGATCAGGGAGAAGTTCAGGTGAACCGGGGGTATCGTATTGAGTTTAACAGCGCCATTGGACCATATAAAGGTGGCCTTCGTTTTCACCCCACTGTTAATCAGTCGATTCTCAAGTTTTTGGGATTTGAACAAATCTTTAAAAACAGCCTCACCACGTTACCCATGGGAGGTGGCAAAGGCGGTTCAGATTTTGATCCCAAAGGAAAATCAGATGATGAAGTGATGCGGTTCTGTCAGAACTTCATGCTGGAACTCTTCCGGCACATTGGTCCTGATACAGACGTGCCTGCGGGTGATATTGGTGTGGGTAAGCGTGAAATTGGCTATTTATTTGGCATGTACTGCAAGATCAAAAATGACTTCACAGGGGTGTTCACAGGTAAAGGGATGGAATGGGGAGGCAGCCTCATTCGGCCTGAAGCCACCGGTTATGGATGCACTTATTTTGCAGAAGAAATGTTAAAAACCCGTGGCAACTCACTTGAAGGCAAAACTGTTGTTATATCTGGTTCGGGTAATGTGTCGCAGTATGCCATACAAAAAGTCAATGATTTGGGTGGTAAAGTGGTGACAGCATCTGACTCGGGAGGGTTTATTCATGATCCTGACGGAATCACCGGAGAAAAATGGGAGTACCTGCTGGAACTTAAAAATGTAAAAAGAGGTCGTATCAGTGACTACGCAAAGGTGTACGGAGTAGATTACCATGCGGGAAAACGGCCATGGCATGTTCCCTGTGATGTGGCGCTTCCCTGTGCCACTCAGAATGAAATAAATGGTGATGAAGCCAAAGCGCTGGTTAAAAATGGGTGCTTGTGTGTATCGGAAGGTGCCAACATGCCCTCAATGCCGGAGGCTGTCGAAATTTTCCAGGAGAATCAAATGCTCTTTGGCCCCGGAAAAGCGGCCAATGCAGGTGGCGTGGCTACCTCGGGGCTTGAAATGTCTCAAAACAGCCTGCGCCTCAATTGGACGCGTGATGAGGTGGATAGTCGGTTAAAATCCATCATGAGCGCCATTCATGAGCAATGTGTGGAGCACGGGAAAACCGGCACCTATATCGACTATGTAAAGGGAGCCAACGTCGCCGGATTTTTAAAAGTTGCCAATGCCATGCTGGACCGTGGACTGGTATAGCAATCTGGTATACAGTATAATGAGGGCAGGTGTCTGAACCTTTGCCGAGTTGAAACCACCAGATGACGGGAAAGATTTCCCGTCATCTTTGCCGAAGGAGGTTGGTCAAATGCAGCGCTTTATCTCGTTTGCCTATCAGATGCTGCAGGCTGCGGGAAGGGAAACCAGCCGACTGGAGTTTGTGCATGCAATTTTCAAAATGGTGCAACAAGCAGCTGATGTGGACGAAACCAGCCTGTTTTTTTACTATGACCTTAAGCTGTACCAGTTTCTGGCTGAATACCGGGGCCAGCCGGCACTACGCTTATGTAAAGTGAACCCCCTGGCAAAATTGGATCATCTGTGGGATTATCACAGGTTGACGGATGTGTGGATGCCTGCTTTTTTTCAGGTTTACGTCGATTCCCGGGGGTTTTCAGACTGGAAGGTGGAGAACTGGCGCGGTTGTCATGTCATGGAGCAAAAAGTACCTTCAGGTGATGCTGATGAAGTGACAGGTGTCATGATGGTACCGTTTCTATACCAGCATGACAAAATGGGAATCGTCCTATTGAAGCAAATGGGAGGACGCCCCTTTGATTCAGAGATGAAACCGCTCTTTGAAGGATTAAGTCAGGCGTTGTCAGAAGCTTTTAATCATCAGCATGTACACCATGCCTGTCAGGAAAGGGTCAAAGAATTATCCTGCCTGTATGAAATCTCTCATCTGGCAGGTCTGACCAATGGCTCGAAAGAAGATGTGCTTGCGCGAATTGTCACCATGCTGCCTGCTGCGATGCAGTTTCCGGAAATAGCCACAGCGCGGATTTGTCTGGATAATCAGTGTTTCACCAATCCGGGGTTTCAGGAAAGTGATATTCGGCTGGCTGCAGCCATTACTTCGGAGAAACAGAACTGGGGATCATTGGAGGTATTCTACCTCCCTGGACACATGGATTTCTATGACGACATTTTTCTAAAAGAAGAGGAAAAGTTGATTCAAACGGTATCCAGCCAGATTGCTCTGCTCATGGAACGGAAGGAAGCTGAGGAATTGAGCCGTCGGCTGCAGAATCAGCTGCTTCATGCTGACCGGCTGGCTACCATTGGCCAGCTATCTGCCGGAGTGGCTCACGAAATCAACGAACCGCTGGGTTCTATTTTAGGATTCAGTCAATTGATCAAAGAAAGCAACACGGATGAAACAACACTGAAGGATATTGACAAAGTCATTAAAGCCACGCTTCACGCCCGGGAGATCATTCGCAAGCTGATGTTGTTTTCCCGCCAGATGCCTCCCAGGAAAAGCCGGATCAATGTGAATCAAATCATTGAAGAAGGACTATATTTTCTGGAGAGCCGCTTTGTCAAGAATGCCATACAGCTGGAACGGCACTATGGAAAAGATATACCGGAAATCATTGCTGATCCCGGCCAAATACATCAGGTGCTGGTGAATCTGGCTGTTAACAGCATGCATGCCATGCCAGATGGCGGCGTCTTTACCATTGAAACCAATGCCGTCAACGAAGAAGTACACCTGACAATCAGGGATACTGGTGTGGGAATGCCTGAAGAAGTGCGCCAGAAAATTTTTCTTCCCTTCTTCACCACGAAAGACGTACAGGAAGGTACCGGGCTGGGATTATCAGTGGTGCATGGAATCGTGGCCGCCCACCACGGCCGCATTGAAGTCATCAGCCGTCCAGGTGAGGGAACATCTTTCGTGATTATTCTGCCGGTAAATGAAGCGGGGAAAGGAGCGGTTCAATGACAAAGGAATCCATACCAAAAGAGACAGAACAGATACTTGTGGTGGATGATTCAGCTGATACTCTTGAAATTTTGGAACGCAAATTAGCCGGAAAAGGCTATCAGGTTTACCTGGCCAATCAGGTTGAAAGTGCTCTTCGAATCCTGGAAACCACAGAGATCGACCTGGTGATCACTGATTATAAAATGCCGAGACTCACGGGGCTTGATCTGATTCGTCATATAAGGGAGCGGGATCAGGACCTTCAAATTATCATGATCACCGGTTACCCTACGGTAGAAAGTGCAGTGGAAGCCGTTAAAAGTGGCGCGGAGGAATATCTGACCAAGCCATTTACAGATGAGGAGTTTTTTGCCTGTCTGAACCGCGTCATGGAAAACGTCCGCAACCGGAAGCTGGCCAGAGGAAAAGCTGCTCCCGACGGCAGTCGATACGGCATCGTGGCGGCATCTGAACCGATGAAAGAAGTCTTTCATGCCATTGATAAATCGGCAACAAATCCGGTGACTGTTTTGGTAACCGGAGAAAGCGGCACCGGTAAAGAGCTGGTCGCGCGGGCGATCCATTATCACAGCGAACGGGCAAAAGCACCTTTTGTTCCCGTTAACTGTGGTGCCATTCCGGAAAATCTGTTGGAAAGTGAGCTTTTTGGTTACATGAAAGGGGCGTTCACAGGTGCTAACGAAACCCGGGCGGGTTTTTTCATCACTGCTGATGGGGGTACCCTGTTTCTCGATGAGATTGGTGAGACCAGTCTTGCCATGCAGGTGAAACTACTGCGAGTGATGGAGGATGGAATGGTAATGATGGTGGGTTCTCAGCATCCCCGTCGGGTGAACGTTCGTCTCATTGCAGCTACCAATAAAAATTTGAGAGATCTGGTAAAGCAGGGTCGCTTTCGGGAAGATCTTTACTATCGCTTGAATGTCATCAATATTCAAATACCTGCCCTGCGTGAGCGGGGAGATGATGTGGTACTGCTGTCTAATTATTTTTTACAGAAATGTGCCGGGGAGATTGGTCGTGATGTACCGGTTTTATCCGATGAAGTACTTCAGATTTTTAAGCGATACGAATGGCCGGGCAATGTGCGTGAGTTGGAAAATTTGATTCAGCGACTGGTGATCATGGTTGAATCTTCACGGGTAACACAGGCTGATCTGCCTGCGTTTATGAAGGGCGGCATTTCCATTGCAAAGGGATTCGAACGCACCCTTGAGCAGGTGGAACAAGAGTACATCATTGATGTGCTGAACTATACAGGAGGGAACAAAACGAAAGCTGCTGTCATTTTGGGAATAGACCGAAAAACCCTGAGACGGAAAATTGATGGCGTTGTAGATAATGATGATGGTGATAACACTCTTTGAACGATTGAGGCTTTGTAAAAAATAATTAAATCGGGACTAAATAGAACACCGGGGCATTTCGCCTCGGTGTTCTTCTGTATAGCTGGAAATAGTTGAGAGAATGAAGAGTCTTGCAAGTGTTGAAAATACAGGAAATATCAATAAAGTACACCGGTCGAGTTAGTTGGCACGCCTCTTGCTTATATATAGAGGTACCGGAAAAAGTCCAGCGGCCCGTCAAACGGGCGAAACGAATAAGGAGGGTTTCTCATGTTAAATGCGAAAAGAGAAATAGCGGAAAAAGAAGCAGATATGAAGGTAACCGGCATGTGCCTTAGCTGTGCGCATCAGGATGGCTGTGCAATGACGCACCATGGCGGCGCCAATTTGTATGGATGTGAGGAGTTTGAGAGTGTTGCCCAGTGTTCTGGTCAGGTGGATTACCGGGAAGAAATGAAAACCACCCCTGTATTAGGGCTTTGTGCCACCTGTGATTCCAAGAATCAATGTGCACATAAGACAGCTCCCGGCGGTGTGTGGCATTGTGAAGAATATCGTTAAATAACTGACTGGTTGTGTCATATGAACGAGACCGGTGTTTCCTTGTTGGAAACACCGGTTTATTTCTGTTGCGATCACTTGTGCTGTCTTTCCATTACAATCAAACTGGGTTATAATCATCTTGCGTGGGTATGATTCTATCAAAGATGCCGTGGAGGCGGAAGGAGATGTGACTGTGATGAAACTAAAAGAAGTGTTGGCAAAAAGAGATCAACTGAAAAATCAGATCTATGCATTGAAGCGATCCATTGCGCTATGTCAAATTCATTTAAAAGATGAAGAAATGATCCAGGATTTAACCGACATAAAAGCAATACTGGATTCGGAGTTCAATGATTTGAGCAACGGATTACAAGCCATTGAGGAGATAGAAATGTAAGTTTGCCTTGTGAAGTGACTGGAGCTCAAAGGGATAAGGGGGAGGTCAATGAAAGCGCTGGTTAAAAAAAACCGGGAAGCTGGCCTTTGGATGGAAGAAGTCCCTGTGCCGCAAGTTGGTAAAAATGACGTACTGATCAGAGTTAAAAGAACATCCATCTGCGGAACGGATATCCATATCTATCACTGGGACGAATGGTCACAAAAGACCATTCCTGTGCCAATGACCATTGGGCACGAATTTGTGGGTGAAGTAGTGGCAACGGGTGAAAATGTGCATGATGTGGAAATAGGCGAAACGGTGTCTGGCGAAGGCCATGTGGTTTGCGGTCGCTGCCGCAACTGTCTGGCTGGCCGGCGTCATTTATGCATGAACACCAGCGGTGTGGGCGTCAACCGGCCGGGTGCATTTGCTGAATACCTGTCTATTCCGGTGACAAATGTCTGGCACTGTGATCCGGCAATTCCCCTTGAGGTGCTCAGCTGCTTTGATCCCTTTGGTAATGCGGTACATACAGCTTTAAGCTTTGATCTGCTTGGAGAAGATGTATTGATCACAGGTGCGGGACCCATTGGGATTATGGCCGTCGCTGTTGCCAAGCACGCTGGTGCCCGATATGTTGTCATCACCGATGTGAATGAATACCGACTGGATTTGGCGCGTCAAATGGGAGCCACCAGGGCCATTAACATCCAAAAAACCAGCATCGAAGAAACTTTCCGCGAGCTTGGCATGAAAGAAGGCTTCGATGTGGGGCTGGAGATGTCTGGCAATGCATCTGCTTTTCGGAGCATGATCAGCAACATGTGCCATGGAGGCAAAATCGCTGTACTGGGTATTCAGCAGCCGGAAACAGTGATTGACTGGAATACGATTGTTTTCAATGGGTTAACCATAAAAGGAATTTATGGCCGTGAAATGTACGAAACCTGGTATAAAATGACCGCAATGCTTCAGTCGGGACTAGATATTTCGAAGGTAATAACTCACCGATATCATTATACGGAATTTGAAGAGGCGTTTAGGGTGATGGCTTCCGGCAAATCCGGTAAGGTCATTCTAAACTGGGAAGAATAGCTGTGCAAAGCAATGATTTAGCTTGTAGTGACATCCGGATGACCGTGGTTCGCTGCCCAAAGATCTCCACCAGGTGCTGACTGTTTCTGAAAGCACATCAATTTGAGTCGATGACGGTCGGGTGTCAATGAATGATTAAACAGGAGGTACCAGTAAATGCAGTCTATACGAGAACGTGAAACCATCACACTGTTTTTCGCTGAAGAACCGACAGCTAACAGCCTCAACGATCTTCTTCAGCAAACCTATGAGGTGCTTGACCAGCATCAATCTTGCAGCGAGGTTGTCATTGACATGAGTCAGATCAACTACATCGATTCCGCAGGGATTACCTTTCTAATTGGTCTTTACCGAAATCTGGCGCGCAATGAGACGAAGCTGCGCATCAAAGGGGCACGAACTGAAATCCGGGATCTATTCAGGATCGTTAATCTGACCGAACTATTTCAGGTGGAGGCCGGATAATTGGTGCGAAATATCCTGCAGTAAACTGCCAAAGGCAGTTTTCAACATGGCCAAAGGAGTGGTAACATGGAACAACGAGTGCTCTTTTACGACGGAATCATTGAATCAGGTGACCTCGTGGAAGAAGCCATGCTGGTGCAGGGGGGACGTATTGTTGCTCTGGGCAATCGGGATCAACTGGAAACACTGATACCGATTCATCGAAAAGTATCGTTGCGAAATCACTATGTCATGCCAGGCTTCGTTGATAGTCACATTCATCTGATGGCCTATGGATTTTCTCTTGAATCCATCGATCTGAGTGGGGCAGGTTCTGTTGAGGAGATTCAGAATCGATGTGCCCGCTACCTGAAAGAAAAGCAACCGCCGCCGGGAAAATGGATCATTGGTCGTGGGTGGGATCAAAACCTTTTTCAGAAGAATGTGTTTCCTGAGTGCCAGGATCTGGACGCCATCACAGATCGAAATCCCCTTCTGTTGCTGCGTGTTTGTGGCCATATTGCGGTTGCCAATACACCTGGTTTACAGGTGGTCTATCCTGAACCGGAGCTGATGAATCCTGCCATGAAACCCTGGCTGGAGCGAGGAATTGTGTTGGAGGACGAGCTGGAATGGTTTAAAACCCGGATGGAGCCAAAGCCTGACCGGGAAGAGCTGAAACAGGTGGTTCGAAGGGCAGCGGGTGAACTCGCCCGCTTTGGAGTAACAGCTGTTCATTCCGAAGACTCTTATGACCTCGGATACAGCGGTGATTTTTCAGATATACGCCACACCTATCAGGAACTGGCATCTGAAGAAAAACTTACTGTACGTGTCTATCAGAAAATTTCAATGCCTACCATGAAGCATTTGAATCAATGGTTGCTTGAGGGGCAACGCACTGGTTGGGGCGATGATTTCTACCGGATAGGGCCAATGAAGTTATGGCTGGATGGCACTCTTGGCGGCCGTACAGCAGCGTTGCGGTTGCCCTATACCGATGACCCGCAGAATCATGGCATGCTTCTTTATGCAGATGACGTACTGGAAAGAATGGTATTCAAAGCCCATGAAGGTGGTATGCAAATCTGTCTGCATGCCATCGGTGATGCAGCGCTGCATCAGGCCCTCTGTGTACTTGAAAAAGTGGCAGATGTGTACGGGATACCATTGCGACACCGAATCATTCATTGCCAAATTGGAGATGGTAAGCTCTATGAGCGAATGGCGGCACTGGGTGTGTCAGCAGACCTTCAGTTTGCATTTACTTCCTCAGACTGGACCATTGTTGAGCCGCGTTTGGGGCAAGAACGGGCAGCCACGGCCTATGCCTGGAAAACGCTTCTAAAGGCTGGGATCCCTCTTGCGGCCGGCTCAGACTGTCCTGTGGAAATCCCCAATCCTTTTCAGGCGATTCAGGCGGCAGTCACCCGAAAAGACATGAAAGGACAGCCGGAAAAAGGATTTAATATGATGGAAGCGCTTACCCTGAAAGAAGCGCTTGATGTTCATACAATGGGTTCGGCAACGGCTGCGGGACTGCAACGGGATCAGGGCAGTCTGGAACCCGGGAAGCTGGCAGACTTCATTGCTGTCTCCCACAACCCTCACCATCTACTCCCGGACCAATTGGCTGCCATAAAAGTGATGGGAACATGGGTGGGAGGCCGGCCGGTGTGGCAAGCCATTCCTTTCGATAAGCACATAATTGATTCTCTTTAGAGGGAGGTGATTCCCTTGGCAACAGAAGAACAGCAAAATCAGGATCAGACAAAAGAAACCAAAGACGGAAAATTTGACATGAATAAGCAAGTGCCTAAAAAAGCAGCCATCATGGTGATTGCCGGCGTTGTGTTGCTGGCAGTTCTAATAACAGCCCTGGTGCTGTGGGTTGTGGTTGGACGGCAAGGGGTATCAGATCAGACGGCAGAACCGCCGCAGCTGGCAATGGAACTGCCGGGTAATGAAATGTCAAGTGCTGCTGAAGCACCGACGCTACCTGAACAACCCAATGTTCCGGAAGAACACCAACCTTCAGAAGCCCCGAACGATGAGGCATCTGCCAATGCACCTGTCCGTACTGAGTTACTGCCGGTATCCATTGCCGGAGAGTGGGGGTTCATCAATCTGATGGGCGATATGGTCATTACGCCCCGGTTTGACGCAGTATCGCTTTTTTCTGAAGGTTTGGCTGCGGTGCAGCTTCAGGGGAAAACCGGTTATGTGAACGAGTTTGGAGAACTGGTGATTCCCCTGGCATTTGAAGAAGGGCTTGCTTTTCAGGAAGGTCTGGCAGCGGTTTCCCTTGACCGGCGCTGGGGATTTGTGGACCAAAGAGGGCAAATGGTGATTGAGCCCAGGTTTGATGATGTTTACTATTTTTCCCAGGGAATGGCGCCGGCAAGGCAGGGGGATCGATGGGGCTACATCAATCCTCGGGGTGATTGGGTTGTGGAACCGGAATTTAGCCGTGCCTTTCCTTTCGAGCGGGGCATCGCTCAAGTCCAATGGAATGGCCGGGATGGGTATATCAACATGGCGGGAGACTGGATCTGGGATCCTCGAATCCACCAATGAAAATAGACAAAACATCGCTGATCTGGAGCATGGCAGTTGTCGTGCTGGTGACGTGGATGATGACGCACCCTCCTGAAGAAAAAAGTGAAATTTCCATGGAGATTCAGGTAACAGCATCGGCAGACCAGTGGCTTCATCTACATCGCCATGAAAACCATCATCCTGAAACCTTTGTACGGGGATTGCTCCTCGAAAACAAGCGGTTGTCAGACTATCGCATTGATCGGGCGTTGAGTGCCGAGACCATCAGTCGATTGAGATTTATTGCGTCAGAAACCGGTTTGGTTGATGAAGCAGCCTGGATTCTGCTTCAGGGGTGCGAGGCATTTCGGCTAGATCCGTGGATGGTATTGGCGTTGATCGATATTGAAACGGGCGGCACCTTTCGGGGCGACCTGGTGGGCAGCAACAATGACCGGGGGTACATGCAGATTACTCCCATCACAGAACAACATCTTTTTAATCGTCACAGCGGCCAGTGGTCTTTCACCTATGATCCGGAGATGATTTTTGAGTCATGGTACAATCTCACGCTGGGCATGCAGTACTTGCGGGAGCTGGCGGATCGTCAGGATGAAACAGACTGGGTACAAGTGCTTGGTGAATATAACAGAGGACCTGACGGGCTTCGGATTCATTTTGAACGGCATCAGACGATGGAAACAGCCTATAGCCGACGGGTGTTGGAAAGAAGCCGGGAATGGGCAGAACGCTATCAAAACAAGGGACATTCATTTTGAAATCTTCTTCGATGAGACTGGTAACACACAGTACATATCATACTGATATGACGAAAACAGCTTAAGCCCTGAGCAAAAGGGGTTTAAGCTGTTTTTTAATATTGGATTAATGTAATATTTATACATTGAAATGCATATAATACCGTTATTCCAAAATGAATGGACAAATGTATTTAGAAAAAAGATTGATATCAAATGAAATATCAGAGTTGAGAACAAAAGCATGAAATATAACTTGCATAAAAAACCAAAATTCGATATAATAGAGTAAAATTATTTGCATCAAACGACGGAATTTCGGCAGCTGTGCAACCGAATGAGCCGGCGATGACTAAGAAGGAGGTCCAATTAATGAAAGCTGGTATTTTGGGCTCAACAGGCTATACCGGAGCTGAACTGGTACGCATTCTGATTCAGCATCCTGAGGTGGAACTTGCCTTTGTTGATTCCCGCAGTTATGAACATCAACCCTTTGAAGCGGTCTACTCCAACCTGAAGGGTCAGGCAGAGATGACCGCTGTTTCTGTAGATCCGGAAAATCTTCCTGAAAAAGTGGATATCGTTTTCTGTGCACTGCCACATCGAATCAGCCAGCACAAGGTGATTATGCTGCAACGGCAGGGATTTCGAGTGGTGGATTTGTCGGCAGACTTTCGACTGGATCAGCAGTCTGTTTACGAGAAATGGTACAATACACCCCATGAAGCACCTGAACTGCTGGAAAAAGCTGTTTACGGTTTGCCTGAGTGGTATGCTGAAGAACTGAAAGAAACCCGGCTGGCAGCAAATCCGGGATGCTTTCCAACCAGCATCTTATTACCCTTATTGCCGCTGTTGAAAGAGAACCTGGTGACTGGCGACCATTTGGTGATCGACTCCAAAACCGGGGTTTCTGGTGCGGGGCGTGGCCCGTCGACAGTGAATGTATTTTCACAGGTGAATGAGAATGTCCGCGCTTATGGGATTGGCACTCACCGGCATACGCCGGAGATTGAACAGGAACTAAGCAAGGCTGCTGGAAAATCAGTCACCCTTCAGTTCACCCCTCATTTGGTCCCCATGGACAGAGGAATCCTCAGCACCATTGTCATGCCGTTACCTGAAGGGCTGACGGAGAAAAAACTGCAGGATTGCTACCAGGCATATTATGATCACAAACCGTTTATTCGGTTACTGGGGACAAACGCGCTCCCGGAAACAAAAGCAGTTAGGGGTTCAAATTTCTGCGATATCGCGTGGAAGGCTGATCAGCGATCAGGCAATCTGATACTGGTGTCGGTCATCGACAACTTGATCAAAGGATCATCGGGGGAAGCTGTCCAGAATATGAACCTGATGTTGGGGCTGCCTGAAGAAATGGGGCTTCATCATCTCCCCATCTGGCCTTAGGTATCTTTCGTGATGCTGATGATCTAACTGAGTTAAGGTGAGGCACATTCAAAAATCATACGATGACACAAGAAGCATCCATCATCAAAGGAGATGAATAAAGTGACATATGAAGTGATACCCAATGGCCATGTGACAAGCCCCCGGGGATTTCTGGCGGGCAGTGTCCACACGGGGGTCAAAAAAGAAAAAGATGACCTCGTACTACTTATCAGTGAGACTGCGACAACATCAGCCGCGATGTTCACACAAAATCTTGCGGCAGCAGCGCCGGTTCATATCAGCCGCGAAGTGTTTGATCTGGGCGATGTACGTGCGGTGCTGGTGAATAGCGGCAATGCCAATGCCTGCACGGGCAGCCGGGGAGAAGCGGATGCCCTGGAGTTGCAGCAGATAACGGCGGAAATGATGAAATTGAAACCACAACAGGTGGCATTGGCCTCCACGGGCGTGATCGGCGTAACCCTGCCCATGGATAAGATACGGGCAGGCATTCCCAAGGTGATTGCTGCTTGCCATGCCCAAGGGGGGCCTCAAGCAGCTCAGGGAATCATGACCACCGATACGATACGAAAAGAAATGGCTGTGACCACGGTGATCGACGGGAAAACCGTCACCATTGGCGGAATGGCAAAAGGCTCTGGAATGATTAATCCCAATATGGCCACCATGCTGGGCTTTATCACCACCGATGCAGCCGTGGAGCTGGGTTATCTGAAAGAAGTAGTGGCTGAAGTGGTGGCAGACACATACAACATGATTACAGTGGATGGCGACACCAGCACCAATGATACGGTGATGGTACTGGCCAACGGCCAGGCGGGGAACAAGCCCCTGAATGATCAGCATCCTGACAAAAAGAAATTCATGGATGCCTTGTATGCAGTGAACGAAGCCCTGGCAATATCCATTGTGAAAGATGGTGAAGGTGCCACGAAATTAATGGAAGTCATCACCGAAGGATTTGCCACCAAAACAGATGCCCGATTGGCTGCTAAAGCCGTACTGAACTCAAATCTGGTGAAAACTGCTATTTTCGGTGAAGATGGCAATTGGGGCCGCATTGTTTGCAGTTTGGGTTACTCAGGTGCCTCTTTTCAATTGAATGATGTGGCGTTAACGCTGGCCAACAGCCAGAGAGAGTCGGTGCAAGTGCTGTCGGCGGGGCTGCCCCTTGACTATTCTGAAGAAAAGGTGGCGGGATTATTGAAAGACAAGAAGGTGATTATTCGTCTGACGGCAGCTTCAGGCGAAGCCTCAGCCCGGGGATGGGGATGCGATCTTTCCTACGATTATGTCAAAATTAATGGATCGTACCGCAGTTAATGAGCACCTTACGCTCTGATGAAACACTCATTAATACAATTGCATCGATACAAGGAGGAAAAATCAGTGAGTCAATCAACCAACGGTGGCGAGTTCAATCCTGAACTGCTGCTGCAAAGTTTACCATATATTCAGCAGTATCATCAAAAAATCATTCTGATTAAATACGGTGGCAACGCCATGGTGAATGAAGAACTGAAAGGGCAGGTTATTAAAGACATCGCCTTCATGAAATATGTGGGCATGAAACCAGTCATCATGCACGGCGGTGGCCCTGAAATCACCGGCATGATGGAAAAGCTGGGTCATGAAACCAAATTTGTTAATGGTCTGCGAGTAACAGATGAGTTAACGATGGAAATTACTGAAATGGTGCTGACGGGAAAGGTAGCCAAAGATCTGGTGGCTCGACTCAGTCGATACGGGATTAAATCCATCGGCATCAGCGGGCAGGATGGTGGCTTGATCAAGGCCAGGCAAAAGAAGCCGGAGCTGGGTTTTGTGGGAGACGTTGTTGAAATCAATCCTGAACTGGTATTTGATTTACTGGAAAAGAACTATGTGCCGGTGATTTCTTCCATAGGCTGTGATGAGAAAGGTAAGCGCTACAATATCAATGCCGATGAGGCTGCGGGTAAAATGGCAGTGGCACTGGGAGCTTCTGTACAGCTGTTGCTGACAGATGTGCAGGGGGTCATGAAAGAAGAAGGCACTCAGAAAGTGGTGATTCCTGAACTCTGCCCCAAGGAGATTAAGCATTACATTGAAAAAGGTGTGATCACGGGCGGGATGATCCCCAAAGTGAACTGCTGCGTGGAGTCTGTTGCCAACGGTGTGCGTCGGGCCCATATCATTGATGGCCGCGAATCTCATTCGCTGCTTTTTGAAATCTTTTCAGACAGCAGCAAAGGTACCACAATCAGTGAATAAAGTAGAAACAACGTCTGGGGCGGCTGACCGTTGACGATGTGTCGCATAAGGCGCATAATGATTATCAAAGCAACAGTACCTCGAAAGCGATATCAACAATCAGTTGAATGGTTGCTGAGAAGGAGACGATGAGATGATGAACATGACAAAAAAAGAAATGATTCTGGCAAGTGACCAGGTACTCATGCAAACTTATAAGCGGGTTCCGGTGGTATTCACCTCTGGTGAGAAGTGTACCCTCACTGATTCTGAAGGAAAGAAGTATCTTGATATGATGGGTGGCCTGGCTGCCTGCGGATTGGGACACAGCCCCCAGGTGCTGGTGGAGGCCATTCAGCGGCAGGCAGATCAACTGATTCATATTACCAACTATTTTTATAATGTGCCGCAGTTGGAGCTGGCCCGGCTCTTAACAGGCAATTCTTTCGGAGACAAAGTTTTTTTTGCCAATAGCGGCGCAGAAGCCAATGAAGGTGCCATTAAGCTGGCTCGAAAATATGCCTATACGAACTTTGGGCCGGAAAAATATGAAATCATTGCCATGACCAGTTCATTCCATGGTCGCACACTGGGTACTCTCAGCGTGACCCACAATGAAACTTATAAGGTTGGCATTGAACCACTGCCCAAAGGATTCACCTTTGTCACTTTCAATGACGAAAAAGCCCTTGAGGAAGCCGTTACCCCCAATACCTGTGCCATTATGTTAGAGCCTTTGCAGGGTGAAGGGGGGATTACAGCGGCCACACCGGCGTTCATGAAGAAAGTGAGGCAGCTGGCAGATAAACACCATTTACTGGTTATTGTTGATGAAATTCAGTGTGGATTTGGCCGCACTGGCACCATGTTTGCCTATGAGCAATATGATATCGTTCCTGACATCATGACACTGGCCAAATCGTTGGCAGGCGGATTCCCCATTGGTGCCATTGTCGCCACCGACAAAGTGGCTGCAGCCTGGAAGCCGGGAGATCACGGAACCACCTTTGGAGGAAATCCTCTGGCCTGCGCAGCTGGGACAGCTGTGTTTCAAGAGTTGTTGAATCTGGAGATTCCCTCGAAAGCCGCAGCCAATGGCGCTTATTTTCTGGAAAAGCTTCAAGAATTGGTGGAAAAATATGCTTTTGTTAAACGCACCAAGGGAAAAGGGCTTATGGTGGGTCTTGAATTGGATTTCCCTGGGGCGGCGGTGGTGGAAAAAGCCTTTGACAAAGGGTTGATCATTAACTGCACTGCAGGTAACATTCTCCGTTTTGTTCCTCCTATGATTATTACGAAAGAAGAGTTGGATGCATGCGTTACTATTTTGGATGAAATCTTTAGTCAAATGTAAAGAATCAGGTCTTGCCTGACCATGATTTTATATCAGGATTAGAATGATGACAAAGAATCTGAAACAAATAATTGATTTTGGGGCTCGGCAGTCATTTTGTCGGGCCTTTCTCTTGGTTTTGAAAAATGATGAAAAACTTGATAATCTGCTGCAGGCAGTTTTGCTCACAAGGCATCCATGGTATACTGCTGATGAGTAGCTGCTTAGAAATGAAAAATTACCAACATCAGTTTTAATCATAAGACAGGACCATCTTTCCAAATAAATTCATCTGAAAAGGAGTCATTATGAAAGCACCTTGTCTGTTATGTGGGGGGAAGACAAATCTGCTTCATCATCCAGGCGTGCGAGCAGATTACCATGTCTGTGAACAGTGTGATTTTATATTTAAAGAAGCAGCAGACATTATCAACAGCGATGAAGAGCTGCGTATCTATAACTGCCATCAAAATTCCATCCATGATCCGCGTTATGTGGCATATTTTGAACGCTTTTTAAAAGATGCGGTGTTTCCTCATATGAATTATGGCAGAAATGGACTAGATTTTGGCAGTGGTCCATCACCGGTGTTGGCACAGCTGTTGGAACGGGATCATGGCTATAATATGGATGTCTATGACCTGTTTTACGCGCCAGAAAAGGTTTATGTAGGGAAAAGGTATGATCTGATTACCTCGACAGAAGTAGTAGAACATATGCGGGATCCGATGGAATACTTTCAGCTTTTTCGAACACTGTTGAAACCTGACGGGATTTTAGCAGTGATGACACTGTTTCACCGCAACGACACCAATCACTTTCTCAACTGGCATTATGTGCGGGATCGCAGCCATATCTCTTTCTACACACCAAAGACAATGCAATATATGGCTGAAAAGACTGGACTGAAGATGATTCACACAAATCTGGAACGCTATACGACTTTCATGCTTGATGAAACGTGGCAAAAAAAGCCGGAAAGCAACCAGAAACCATAAGAATGAGGCTTCTTCGGCGGGGTTTCAATATAGGGAGTATTCTTAGATGATGAAGAGGCTGTTTTGATGCCAAGATTGATGATCGGTACGCTTTTGACGCACTGGTCTTTGTGCGTTTCAGTGAGTTAATTACGGGTATTTAGCAATCGAAAGCATCTATGGGAATGCGAAGGGAGGCTGCATAAGTGGCACAATGGCAAATCATGGGATGGGTAAATGTAGCATTAGTAGTCATTATGGGGACGATTTATCCCCTGAAGCAAAAGATGAAATCCAACAAGAAGCTGATCCCCATTTATCGGGTGGTGCGGGTAGTTCACCCGGTGATTGGCGTGGCAATGATCTTAATTGGACTGCTTCATGGGTCCATGGTACTGGGCCAGCTGCGCCTGCACTCAGGCAGTCTCGTGTTGCTGACGCTGATTGTAATGGCTCTGGTTGCGCTGGCCGGCAGCAAACTTGCTGTTCTTCGTAAAATATGGCGGCCCATCCACCGAGGGCTTGGCATAGTGCTGGTGTTGCTGTTGCTGGCACATTTAACATTCCCCTGGTGGTTGTAGAATGTTAAGTTTCTACACTTGGAATACCTGAAAAGGAGAGGGTTGTGATGGAAGAAAAACGAAAGTTGTCCCGGGTGTTATTTCAGATTCGTGCCCTGATTAAAAAAGAGAACATGGCATTTACAGGGAAGGTTGAAAATTTAAGTCTCAATGGATTACTCATTCATCTGACGGAAAAAACGGATGATCTGCATTCAGGCGATAACGTGGATGTCACCATAGATCTTGCAGGAGAATCGTCGGGATTGTTCATCAATGTAACGGGCCAGGTGGTACGCATGGAAGAGGATGGCTCCCTGGCACTTCACCTGACCCACATTGATCTGGACTCATTTGTTCATTTGAAAAACATTCTGGCCTATAACAGTGGTGACTATGATAAAATCATGGATGAATTCATGGATAGTTTCCAGAATGTTTCATCAGACTGATAAAAGGCCTTCCATTCCAAGTGTTTGACGAATATCACCGAAGACCCGGCTCATCAGGTCGCTGGAACTCTCCTCAACAACCGTTTCTGCAGGAATTAATGGCAGAATGGTGACCTTCACAGTGGTAGCTGTGATGCGCCCTCGTTCTTCATAAATGCGGTAACTGCCGTCGATGGCAACTGGAAGAATAGGGATGCCTGCTTTTTGGGCCAGCTTTAGACTACCGGGCTTAAAAGCACCGATTTCACGGCTTTTGCTCCGGGTGCCTTCGGGAAAAATCACCATGGATTGACCACTCTCCAGACTTTTTTGAGCTTGCTGAATGGCGCGAAGTGACTGCCTGATATCTTTTCGATCAATGTAGCTGCATTCAATGAGATCCATCCAGCGGCTGATCACCGGTAGACGGCGCAGTTCCTGTTTTGCCACAAAGCCCATAGGCAGCGGAACAACGCTGACCATGAGAGGGATATCCATGTAACTCTGATGATTGCTGACAATGAGAACCGGGCCTTCCGCTGGTATATGTTCGCTGCCTGTTACTTCAATATGGCTGCCGGTTTTCCGCAGTAATCGCGTGGACCATAGCTGGCCGATTTTTTGCGTGAATCGGCGTTTTTCTTCGGTGTGGCCTGCTTTTTCCATGCGTTTACCTCTCAGAGCCTGAACAAAAATATAAAGCAGATAAGTGATGAAATCAATTAACCAGTAAATGGTCCGAAGCATGGTTGGTTCACCCTTTCTGAAAGTTGAATGCCTTGTTTAGTGTATCATATTCCCTGGAGTATGAAAAGAAAATGACTGTGTCTGTTAATCCCTTGTAAAGGTATCAAACCGGCTTAAATCATGCGGAAAATAGTGTGTTCAATAACGTAAGGAGGCTGTTTCCATTGAAAGAAGTGAACCTTTCTGTTTGTCAGATGATGGTGGTTGAGAGCAAGGAAGACAATCTGAAAAAGGCTGAATCAATGATTCGTCGGTCGGTCCTGGAGAACAAGGCTAACCTGGTGGTGTTGCCGGAAATTTTCAATGGCCCCTATAGCATTGAAGCCATGCAAGCCATAGCAGAACCGGAAGGCGGGCCAACAACACAATTACTGTCTCGGCTGGCAGCTGAACTGAAGATTATCGTGGTGGGTGGATCCATTGCCGAAGCCGCTGATGGCCGTATTTACAACACTGCATTTATTTATAATGAAGAAGGAGAGCGGGTTGGACGCCATCGAAAGATGCATCTTTTTGATGTCAATATTGTCGGAGGCGTTTCATTTGAAGAATCTTCCATTGTGGCACCGGGAAATGATGTGACAGTGGTGGAAACATCTCTGGGAAAAATTGGGGTAGCCATCTGTTATGACATGCGATTTCCAGAACTGATGCGCCTCATGACCCTGCAGGGGGCTGAAATGATCGTGGTACCGGCTGCATTCAACACAACCACCGGGCCGGCTCATTGGAAAGATACCATCAAAATGCGGGCAGTGGACAATCAGGTCTTCTTTGCGGCCGCTTCTCCGGCCCGCAATCTAGCCTCTGATTATCATGCCTATGGTTTTTCTCAGGTGGTGGATCCATGGGGAACAGTACTGGCAGAAACAGATGAAACCGAGGGAATCATTACAGCAACCCTTAATCCCCAGCATTTGACAGCTGTTCGCGAGCAGCTGCCGTTACTGAAGCACCGCCGTACCGATCTGTATGAACTGAAGGAGTGTCAATAAAAATGGCAGGCTGGAACCAGGCGATCAGGGTCATCGATCGTTTTGAAGGACAGGATGCTGTGGTTGAAACGCATGCCGGATGGTTAAGAATAAATCGGAACTTGTTGCCTGTCAATGTGGTGGAAGGCGATCTGATCATTCCACTTGAAGATGGCACCTGGCAGATAGATGTTGAAGGAACAGCAGCCCGCCGCCGATTGATACAGAAAAAAATGGATCGGCTCCTTGAGAGAAAATCAATCCAACCGGTTGTACCAAGTGAAAATCGAGACGATGCCGACGATGCTGATGACGATCGTGGCCATCGGCGCTAGAGAAGCGATTGGAAGATCATTTTTTCAATTAGCGATATCACCTGATGAATAACGCTGCCATCAATACGAAGAATGATGAGAATAATGGTTGACAGTATTTTTATGCATGTGGTAGACTATGAGACAGGTTTAATTAACCAAACCAATGGTTGATTTAAATGACAACTGAATGATGTAAAGAATAGAGGCTGCACCGCGAATGAGTCGCACCCGGATGAAAAGGGAGGGGTTTCCCGATGCCGGAGTGTTAAAGGTCAAAGTGCCGAAGAGAGCGAAAAAGACCCTTTTCGTAATCTGGGGGATCGGGTGAAGAATCCGTCCACTGTCATGGGATACCCCATGGAGTGCTATTCGCCTATGAATGGAATGGCCAGTACCCGTCAATGATTCATGTTGCGGCTGGTCCTGTCGTTTGTCGTGCGAAGAGCTCCCGGGGGAAATCCCGGGAGTTTTTTAAAACAAAAAAGGAGGCGTTCAATTTGGGACTTAACATCGGTGTGGTGGGGGCAACAGGTGCCGTCGGAAGAAAAATGCTGGAAACACTTGCAGAAAGAAAAATACAGGTGGATTCTTTAAGATGCTTCGCTTCAGAAAGAACCGCCGGTCAGTTGATTGACTGGAAAGGCCGGCAGATCATCATAGAACTGTTGACCCCGGAAACCATGAAGGAGTCTTTTGACTATCTGCTGTTTTCAGCCGGTGGCAGCGTGTCGGAGAAATATGCCGCCATTGCCCAGGAAGCAGGTAATATCATTATCGATAATTCCTCCCAGTGGCGAATGACCGAAGGTATTCCCCTGGTGGTGCCAGAGGTGAATCCCCACACATTGAAAGGATACCGGGGGATTGTTGCCAACCCCAACTGCTCCACCATACAAATGGTAGTGGCGCTGGCGCCCCTCCACCGTGTCTTTGGCATTAAGCGAATCGTGGTGGCGACTTATCAGGCGGTTTCCGGCAGCGGTCATAAAGCCATTGTGGAACTGGAGAAACAACTGCAAGATCCGGAAGCACTGCCTCAGGTATATCCGAAACGCATTGCAGGCAATTGCCTGCCCCATATTGATGTGTTCAATGAAAATGGATTCACCAAAGAAGAGCTGAAAATGGTTTACGAAACTCAGAAAATCTTAGAGGATGATACCATTGAAGTGAATGCCACCGCGGTGCGTGTACCGGTTTTTTATAGTCACAGCGAGTCCATTACAGTTACCTTCCATGAAGAGCCAGACCTGGAAAAATTACGGGAGTTACTGGTACAGGCACCGGGAGTCATGGTGATGGATGACCTTTCCAATCTGGTATATCCCACGCCCCTTTTCACCGCTGGTAAAGATGATACCTGCGTGGGACGCATCCGAAAAGATCTTTTCGATCCCAAAACAGTGTCGCTTTGGGTGGTGGCAGACAATCTGAGAAAAGGCGCGGCCACCAATGCCGTTCAGATTTTGGAGAAAATGGAAGAAATGAAAGCTGTTTAAGATGTGCCAATGATGATAAGGGGAAGGGGAGGTCATGATCATGTTTAAAGGAGCAGGGGTTGCTATTTTGACACCTTTCAAAAATGGGGAAGTGGATTTGGAATCCTACGGACAGCTGGTGGATTTTCAGCTGGAAAAAGGCATTCAGTGCCTGGTAGTACTGGGGACAACCGGGGAAGCCAGCACCCTGAATGAAGCTGAGCGTGAAGCCATGGTTCATTTGACGGTTAAAAGGGCAAAGGGAAAAGTGCCGGTGATAGTCGGTGCTGGCAGCAATAACACGGCGATTGCCGTCAAGTATGCCAAACAGGCGGAAGCGCTGGGTGCTGATGGCGTGTTGGTAGTGACGCCTTACTATAACAAAGCCACACAAAATGGCCTGGTGGCTCATTTTACAGCCGTTGCCGAAGCTGTTGATGTGCCGGTGGTACTGTATAATGTTCCCAGCCGTACCGGAGTTAATATTGAACCTGCCACGGTGGCGCTCCTGGCGGAGGTGAAGAACATTGTGGGAATCAAAGAAGCCAGCGGCAATATTTCCCAGGTGCTGGAAATGAAACGGCTGGTGCCGGCAGATTTCATGATTTGGTCCGGGAACGACGATAATATTCTGCCGATTTACTCTGTTGGAGGCCATGGTGTGATCTCTGTGATGGCCAATATGATTCCCGGCGAAACCCAAGCCATGTGTGAAGCTTTCATGGCGGGCCACATTGAAGAAGCTATCCAATTGCAGGTAAAAACCAAAAAACTGTTCAACCTGTTGTTTATGGAAGTCAATCCCATTCCCATTAAAGCAGCACTATACCTCATGGGGATGATGGCCAATGAACTGCGGCTCCCCCTGACACCCATGGAGCCGGCCAACATGGAACAACTGAAACAAGAAATGCTTCGGCTGAATATCATCCAGTAAAGGGGGAATGGTCATGCACCTGCTGGTGTGGGGAAAAACAGGAAAGATGGGGCAAATGATGATCAAAATGGCCAAAGAAGACCCCTTTTGGCGACAGGTTCAAGGCATTGGATCCCATGATGATGTGGATTCAGAACATCTGAAGGCCGATGTGGTCATTGACTTTTCAAATCCCAGGGCATTGGATGCTGTGCTGGACTTTTGTCTGAAGCGACAATGTCCCTTGGTGATTGGCACCACTGGATACTCGGAAGAGCAGATTGCCAAAATACAGACGGCTGCCACAAAGATACCGCTGGTGTATTCCACCAACATGTCGCTGGGAATGAACCTGCTCTTTTCACTGGTGAAAAAGACAGCATCCATATTGAAAGATTCTGTGGACATTGAAGTGGTGGAGGCCCACCACAACCGCAAGAAAGACGCTCCCTCCGGCAGTGCCTGCACCATTATAGAAGCCATTGAAGCCGGCCTGGGTGCGAAACATCCTCATGTTCATGGCCGTGTGGGAGAAGCTCCCCGGCAAAAAGGAGAAATCGGTATCCACAGCCTTCGGGGAGGGAACATCGTAGGCCGTCACGAAGCCTGGTTTATTCATGAACTGGAGAGTCTCACCCTGGTGCATGAAGCGCATGACCGGTCTGTCTTTGCCAAAGGGGCCCTGGAAGCTGCCAAGTATGTGGTGGGAGCTGACATTGGCTATTATGACATGACCCATGTGTTAGGGCTTTAAGGGAGCAACTCGAAGAAAGAAATAAGCATATTGAAAACATGAAATGAACCGTATACAAGAAGTGGGATGAACTAAAGCAAGAATTGAGATGAGAAATTATAAGACGTGGATCATCTTATAAGGTGGATGATCTGACATAATGGAGGGAAATAATGGAAGCACAGGAAATCATCGCATACATTCAAAACAGTGTCAAAAAAACACCCGTGAAAGTCTATGTCAAAGGAAAACTGGACACCATCGACTGGGAGAAATTCCCCGGCAAAGCCTTCATCAGCGGTGAAGCCGGCGTGTTGTTCGGTAACTGGAAGCCGGTGGAAACTTTCTTACAAGAACAGGGAGAAGACATTGAAGATCTGGTGGTGGAGAACGACTGCAATCTATCCGGTGTACCGCTATTGGATACGAAGAAATTGCAGGCTCGTATTGAGCCAGGGGCTATCATTCGGGAAAAAGTGGAAGTTCAGCCCAATGCCATTATCATGATGGGTGCGGTCATCAATATTGGTGCTGTGATTGGTGAAGGCACCATGATCGACATGAATGCAGTGGTCGGAGGACGGGGAATCATTGGCAAAAACTGCCATTTGGGTGCCGGTGCCGTGGTGGCCGGCGTGGTGGAGCCTGCCTCAGCCACTCCGGTGATTATTGAAGATAATGTACTGATTGGTGCCAATGCAGTGATTCTGGAGGGTGTGCGTGTTGGTGAAGGTTCTGTGGTGGCAGCCGGTGCCATTGTGACTGAAGATGTGCCTGCAGGTGTGGTGGTGGCCGGTACACCCGCCAGAGTCATCAAAACCATTGACGATCAGACCCGCTCTAAAACCGGGCTGGTGGATGCACTGCGTCAGTTGAATGAGGAATAGACCATGAGTATTATTGTTCAAAAATACGGAGGCACCTCTGTCGGCACGCCTGAACGGATCAAAGCGGTGGCAAACCGCGTGATTCAGAAGAAGAACCAGGGACATCAGCTGGTAGTCATTGTTTCAGCCATGGGAAAAACCACCGACAGTCTTATTGAGCTGGCCCGTCAGATCACCGACAATCCGGCCCCCAGGGAAATGGATATGCTGTTGACCACCGGTGAACAGGTGAGTATTTCACTGTTGGCCATGGCCCTCATGGATCAGGGACAACCGGCGGTTTCTTTCACAGGCCCCCAGCTGGGCATTCAGACCACCTCACTGCATCAAAAAGCCCGCATTTTGGATATTGACGTGAGTCGTATTCACCAGGCCCTGGCGCAAAATCAGGTGGTGGTGGTGGCAGGCTTCCAGGGAGTTTCGGAAAACCAGGAAATCACCACACTGGGAAGAGGTGGCAGCGATACCTCGGCTGTGGCGCTGGCAGCCAAGCTGCGGGCAACCTGTGAGATCTATACTGATGTGGAAGGGATCTATACCATGGATCCCCGCAAGCTGCCGGGGGCAAAAAAGCTGGATTATATCACCTCTGAAGAAATGATGGAAATGGCCAGCCTGGGTGCCGGTGTATTGCATCACCGGTCAGTGGAACTAGCGCATAAATTTCAAGTCCCATTGTATCTGGCGTCGACTTTCAGCGATCAGCCGGGAACCTGGGTTGTGAATGGAGGCAATGAAGGAATGGAAGAGAGCTTGGTAACGGGGATGACATCCAGTCGATCAGATGTCCAGGTCACCTTGATGAATCTGCCGGCGGGCATGAAGAGCCTGCGTCGTATTTTTTCCGAGATGGCAGAAAAAGAAGTGAATGTGGATATGATTTCTCAGATGATGAATGGGAATCAACGCATGTACGTCAGCTTCACCATTCCCCGGGAAGATGTGCAGGTGGCACGTAGCCTCATGGAAACCTGGCATGCAGAGGACGATGCTATTCACTGGGATATTAACGAAAACATCGTGAAAATGTCCATCGTGGGGTTGGGTATGCGCACCCATTCAGGTGTGGCGGGCAACGTTTTTGCTGCACTGGAGGGAGCCGGGATTGAACTTAAGATGGTGACCACTTCTGAAATTAATATTTCATGGGTACTGGCAGAAGAAGACGAAGCGAAAGCCATTCAAGCCATCGGGCAAGCTTTTGAGTTGGCCGAAGAGGAGTAACTGAAAGATAGAATTAAACAGCAATAAAAAATCGGCCAACCCCGTAGCATGAAGGGGTTGGCCTTTATAGAGAAAAGAGAAGGGGGTTGGTAAGCCTGCGTGTTGGTTATGGGTTGCTCAGATTGCTGTCGATAAATCAGATCAACGTGCAAATCAGCAGATTAGCGCTGCACGCGTCCGGAAGCATCGCCCTTTAACAGGTTCTCCACCTCGGGAACAGTGACCATGTTGAAGTCGCCGAAAATGGTGTGTTTCAGAGCAGAAGCGGCCACGCCAAATTCCAGGGCATCCTTGAAGTTTTTGCCTTCCAGAAGACCGTAAATGATACCGCCGGCAAAGGAATCACCACCGCCAACCCGGTCAACAATGCGCACATCATATTCCCGGGAATGATAAAACTCATTACCATCGTAGGCGCAGGCCGACCAGCCGTTGTCGGAAGCCGAGTAGGACTTGCGCAGTGAGCTGATCACATATTTGAATCCAAACTGTTCTTTCATCTGCTTAAAGATATCTTGATAACCGGCCAGTTCCAGATCGCCGGAAGTGACATCAGTTTTACCGGGTTTAAAGCCAAGGACTTTCTCAGCGTCTTCTTCATTACCAATGCACACATCCACATATTGCATCAGATTGGACATGACAGCTTTGGCTTCTTCAGGAGTCCACAGGTTTTTACGGTAGTTCAGGTCAACAGAAACAGTCACATCATGTTTTTTAGCGGCTTTTAGTGCTGCTTCTGTCAAAGCAGCTGCCTTTTCGCCCAAGGCAGGCGTAATGCCGGAAAAATGGAACCAGGAAGCATCGCTGAAAATCGCATCAAAGTCAAAATCTTCAACAGTTGCTTCCGCAATGGAAGAACCGGCTCGGTCATAAACCACCTTGGAGGGACGCATGGAAGCGCCGGATTCCAGGTAGTAGATGCCCACACGGTCGCCGCCCCTGGCAACATAATCAGTATGAACACCGAAGCGTCGCAGGTGATTGACGGCTGCCTGGCCGATTTCATGCTTTGGCAGCTTGGAAACGAAATAAGCATCGTAGCCATAGTTGGCCAATGAAACGGCTACGTTGGCTTCCCCGCCGCCGTAGACAACATCGAAAGACTCAGCCTGAACAAAACGCTGATAACCGGGGGGGGAGAGGCGCAGCATGATTTCACCAAGAGTGACTACTTTTTTCATTACATTTTCCTCCTTATCATTCCATAAATGGGATACCGCTCCAGCGGGTTTTCATCGATTTGAAATAACTTCTTAGATGATTTGAAAGGGTCGTTTGACGAATGGTTTGTGTTCGAAATCAGGGAAGATTTTGTGCGTTACTGCTCTCGGGCTTCCCTGACTTTTGCCACCAGAGCCTGTGCGGCTTTGGTCATGTCTTCCGGTGTGCCTTTGGTCAGATTGCCACCCACGCCGACGGCAATACACCCATTATTGATCCATTTGTCAACATTTTCAAGACTCACGCCGCCGGTGGGCATCAAAACCGCCTGTGGCAGTGGTCCTTTGACTGCTTTGATGAAGTCAGGGCCGCCCAGACTTCCGGGGAAAACCTTGATCACATCGGCACCGGCTTCCATGGCCTGAATCATTTCTGTCAGTGTCATACAGCCAGGCATATAAGGAATTTGATATCGATTGCATAACTTGGCAGTTTCAGCATCAAAGGCAGGGCTCACCACATACTTGGCACCTGCTAAAATACCGATGCGGGCTGTTTCGCTGTCAAGCACAGTACCTGCACCCACCAGCAGACGATCTCCAAACTCCTCAGTCAAAGATTCAATGACCTTGTGAGCTCCCGGCACGGTGAAAGTGATTTCAATGGCATCAATGCCGCCTTCCATGCAGGCTAGGGCAATTTTGCGTGCATGTTCGCTGTTTTCAGCACGTACCACAGCGACCACGCCCACTGCTTCAATGCGCTGAAGCACTTCATATCTTCTCATTAAATGGCCTCCTTTTCAACTTAAAAGGTTCATAATATGAAACTATGATTTGCTTTGTGAAACCTTACTTGTATCTTATAATGACTTCTCTCAAAAAGCAATACCATTTACATAAGAATTTTACCCATATCACAATAAAAAACCAAAGGTAAAGAAAAAACCCTCCCGTACAGATAGGAGGGTTGAGAGAAGGTATGTTATGTGTCGCTGGTAAATACCAAATGATAACCATCGGATGCAGCGAGATATATTTTTTCGATTTCTTCATCTGCCAGTTCTTCGCAAGGTCCCTCATAAGTGATCTTTGCTCCCACACCGCAGTTAGAGCTAAGCTGGCGGGGAACTGGCATCAACTCACAGGAGAAACCTTCCCGTTTGGCAAAGCGTTTAAACTTAATGGCGCCGGAATGGGTGAAGAACAATACCATGTATTCTTTCATTCAAAACGTCCCTTCAGGATTTTTTTGCCTGAAGTTGGTAAGTGTCCTCAGACATATCAATGTCTACAGTATAACCTGCATTTTGCAAAAAACGCAAGACATTTCCCTTGGCAGTCTCATTGTCCACCAGGATTGTCAGGTCTGTGGGTTGTTGATCAATTGCTTTTTTGGTGAGAAGAACCGGTTGAGGGCAGGATAAACCACGCGCATCAATGCTATTCAACATTTACACCTCCTTTAGCAGTACTAACCGCCAGATCTGAATTCAAATAGGCAATACCTGCCATAATGGCCAGGCCAATGATCAACACAAGTTTCCCATTGGGAGTGGCTCCTGCAGGGCTGGAGGCCAGTGACATGTTATGGGCAAAAGCGGCACCCACCAGCAATCCCATCACTGTGATGGCGGAATCAGTGTTGCCCTCTGCAGCAAGAATCAACTGACGTAACGGGCAGCCACCCAGCAGTACGGCAGAAAATCCAACACCCAGCATTCCAAGAAAGTTCCAGAGGGTTTCGGTGTGTGCCACCGGTTGACCTGCAAGGCCCAGATTAAAGTTGCCTGTCACCAGGTTGCCCACAAAAGCAACTATAAAAATACCGGCAAATCCAAGAAACAAAAGATTATCTCTAAAGAGAATAATGTCACGGATGCCACCCATGGTGCATAGCCGGGTGCGTTGTGCCAGAGCTCCCACAATCAAACCGGAAGCCAGGGCAATGAAAAGAGGTGCTCTCATGGAGCCGGGACCGTTCTCACTGAAAAAAAGAACGCCGGGAAAAGCGATTAAAACAACAAGCAGCAACACATTCACCAAGGGAAATGCATAGCCTTCAGACTTGGCCAGGGTATAATTCCGTTTCAAATTATAACCTCTGTTCAGAAAAAAGATGCCGATGGCAATACCCACTACAAAGCCACCTGTTGCGGGAAGTGCATTTAAATCGCCGCCGGCAAGACGTAAGACCATTCGCAGGGGGCATCCCAGAAAAACAAGGGCGCTGATCATCATCAGGGCACCAAGAAAAAAGCGGATAAATGGAGCGGAACCTCCCTTTGACGCAAATTCACCCCGTGATTTTGCCATAATGAACGCACCAATCACCAGCCCCATGACTTCGGGCCGGGCATACTGAACCACATCTGCCCGATGCATGCCCACACCGCCGGCAATGTCTCTAATGAAGCAGGCTATGCAATAGCCCATGTTCGCCGGGTTTCCAAAAACCACCAGCAACACTGATAATAGACCAACCACACCTCCTGCTGCCAACAAACCTCTCTTACTGTCCAAAATGATTCCTCCTTTTAAAATGAACTTGATAATATTATAACCAGGGTCATCTTCATCATACCAAGTTCTCTAAGGGAAGTTAAATCGAGGTTTTCGATGGAAATGCGTTAATGGATTTAAAATATCTATCAAAGGAAGAACGCTTATTTGATATGATTGAGGTAAAGTTGAAAAACAGCTTGAACCAAAAGATTCAAGTACGAATCGAACAGAGGCAGATACGACATATCAAAAGCACGAGAGGAGCTATTTTATGAATATATATATGGATAATGGGGCGACTACCTTTCCAAAGCCCCCTGAGGTTGCAGAATCCATGTTCCATTACATCACGCAGGTTGGTGGGAACGTGAATCGGGGTAGTTATGCCAGTGCCTTTGATGCCGGAGACGTGGTGTATGAAACACGCGAAATGGCGGCAGCGCTGTTTAACAGCCTTGAACCCGAGCAAATCATTTTCACCCGTCATGTCACAGAAAGCCTGAATCTGGTTTTGAAAGGGTTCCTCAAACCAGGTGACCATGTGCTGGTGACCTCCATGGAACACAATGCAGTGATGCGGCCCCTCAATGCCCTGTTGGAAAAAGGTGTCACATTTTCTTGTGTTCCCTGTACCACAGAAGGCATTTTACAGGGTGATGCCCTTGAAACAATGCGTAAACCCCACACAAAAGCCGTGGTGATGACCCATGCCTCCAACGTTAGTGGCGGTGTACTGGACATTCAGAAGGCAGCTGATTTTTGCCGCACATATCGTCTTGATTTGATCATTGATGCAGCTCAGACAGCGGGCGTCCTGCCCATTGATGTGATAAATTTGGAGCCGGCAGCTGTTTGTTTCACCGGCCATAAAGGTCTTTATGGTCCTCAGGGTGTTGGAGGTGTCTGGCTGAGCAAAGATTTTAGCCAGAAACTACAACCATTACTGGAGGGTGGTACCGGCAGCTTTTCTGAAGAAGAAGTGCAGCCTCAGCATTTACCGGATAAGTTTGAACCCGGCACGTTAAATCTGCCGGGAATTTACGGACTTCATGCGTCGCTGATTTGGCTCAAAAAAACAGGAATAGACGCCATCCACCATCATGAAATGACACTAACGCAGCAATTTCTGGAAGGGCTTAGCACGATTCCTCAGGTGAAGGTGGTTGGACCTCTCGATCTGGTTAAGCGAACGGCTGTGGTTTCCATCACCACGCAGCATATGGATCTGGGAGAACTGGCCCACCGACTGGGGAAGGATTATGGGATTGCCACCCGATCAGGCTTGCACTGCGCTCCACGGGCGCATCAAACTTTGGGGACTTTTCCTACAGGAACAGTGCGGTTCAGTTTTGGATATTTCAATACATCACAGCAGGTACATACAGCCTTAAAATCCCTGAATGAGTTGTTAAATAAATAATTAAGTTCTTTGGGCTTGACAAAGGAAAACGAATTCATTAGACTGTAATATATCACTGATATATTACAAGAATATCAGTGATGACATTATCAAAAAAGAGGAGAGTGACGTATGAAAAAACGTATGACTGCCATTCTGTTGTTGTTTCTGGCACTGGCAATGGTAACAGCCTGCTCGAGTCCGGCCCCGGCGTCTCCGGCTGCCCCAGCCGAAAGTGAAAGTGCAGGTGGTGCTGATACCCCTGCTGCTGCAGCACCTGTTGTGATTCAAATTGGATATGAGAACCATCCTGGTGAGCCGGTGGACCTGGCTGTGAATGAATGGGCCCGGTTGCTGGAAGAACGCAGTGGTGGTAATATGAAGATGGAAGTTTTCCCTTCAAGTCAGCTGGGTTCCAAGAATGACATCATTGACCAGATGCTGGCAGGTTCTTCAGTCATTACCCTGGCTGATGGTGCTTTCTACGCAGATCGTGGTGTACCAGACTTTGGAATTGTCTTCGGACCATTCATTTTCCCCTCATGGGATGATGCCTGGCGTCTCATCGAAAGCGACTGGTATGCGGAGCAATCAGCACTGCTGGAAGACCAGGGACTGAAAATTCTCTCATCCAACTGGAAATACGGCGACAGACACACCCTCACCAAAAGTCCGGTGCGTACGGTTTCAGATCTTCAGGGCATGAAGATTCGTGTTCCCAATAACACCATCCAAATCAAAGGCTTTGAAGTGCTGGGCGCAGCGCCCACACCCATGGCCCTGGGCGAAGTATATACTTCTCTTCAGCAGGGAACCATTGACGGCCTTGAAAATCCGCTGCCGGTGCTTTATAACGGCAAGTTCCATGAAGTTGCCAAATACCTGAGTCTGACTGGGCATGTGCGTAACTTTACCACCTGGATTACCGGCACGCAGTTCTTTAACACGTTGACAGCTGAGCAACAGCAATGGTTGATGGAGACTGGCAATGAAGCCGGATTCTTCAATAATGAGCTGGCTGACGAAGCAACGGAAGAAACCCTGCAACTGTTCATTGACGAAGGTGTTGAAGTGATTGAAGTGGATATTGACGAGTTTGCGGCCGCTGCCGAAGTCTTTTACTCACTGCCTGAGTTTACTTCCATCTGGTCAGAAGGTCTTTATGAAACAGTGAAAGAAGCCATGCAGTAGACTGTGATTCATAATCTGTAATCAATCAGCCGGGAAGGCGGGGGAAACCCGCTTTCCCGGTTTAAATGGAAGGACAGGATGATGGTGAAAAACAAGCCACTGAATTATCTGCTGAATCTGGATCTGGTTTTAACCGGAGCTGCCTTTCTGGTATTGGTAACCATTACCTTTGCCGGTGTCATTATGCGCTACTTTGTGAACCGTCCGCTGGTCTGGCTGGAAGAAGTACAGCTGATGTGTTTTGTATGGATCGTTTTTTTTGGTGCCGGTGCCGCCTTTAGAACCGGCAGTCATGTCGCGATTGACATGCTGGTGGATCGCTTCCCCCAACAACTTCGAAAAATTGTGGAGATATTGATTTACATAGCGGTTGTTCTTGTACTCGGCTATTTTATGATTCAGGGCTGGAGTCTGGTGCAGCAGATGGGGCAGACCAACCGTCTCACCAATATCTTCAAGATTCCTTACACCCTGATTTATGCTGCTTTTCCCATCGGGTGCGTGCTTATGATCATCAATTACTCCATTGCCACATATACACAGGTATTTAAACCGATGATTGTTGGAAAGGAGGGTGACGCGTAATGGAAATCAGCGTAGTGGGCCTCTCGGCTCTCGTGTTGCTGCTCTTATTGTTTTTAAAAGTTCCGGTGTTTGTTTCAGTACTGGCAGGCTCGTTGATCTATTTCATCAATACTCCCAGTGTACCGCCCCAAATCATTGCCCAGCGCGTCATTGCCGGCATTGAGAGTATTCCCCTGCTGGCTATTCCTTTCTTTGTTGCAGCAGGCGTTTTCATGAACTATTCCGGTGTTTCCAAACGGGTCATGCAGTTTGCCGAAGCTATTACCGGTCATATGAGCGGCGGCCTGGCCCAGGTGAACGTCCTCCTATCAGCTCTGATGGGTGGTCTTTCCGGTTCCAACCTGGCAGATGCGGCCATGCAATCCAAAATGCTGGTGCCGGAAATGGTCAGAAAAGGTTACTCCAACGAATTTTCGTCGGTGGTCACCGCTACCTCCGCTATGGTCACCCCTTTGATTCCTCCAGGCATCGCCATGATTCTCTATGGCTCCATTGCCAATGTATCCATCGGGCGGCTCTTCATTGCCGGTATTGGCCCGGGTGTTCTCCTGACCATTTCGCTGATGATGCTGGTTTCTTTTTTGTCAAAACGACGGGGATACAAACCGGTGCGGGAGAAAATGATTGCCGGCAATGAACTGACCAAAGCCATTGGTGTGGCAGTACTGCCTCTGATGCTTCCGGTCATCATTATTGGGGGAATACGCCTGGGTATTTTTACTCCCACCGAAGCTGGTTCTGTGGCCATTGTCTATTCCTTGATGCTGGGTGTGGTTTATCGGGAAATGAACCTGCGGGATTTTCTGAAGGGGTTGAAAGAAACCATTACCAGCACCGCGTCTATCATGATCATCGTAGGTGCTGCTTCAGCTTTTGCTTGGATTCTCACCCGGGAACGGGTGCCTCAAACCATCACCGAATTTATCGTCAGCAATGTGGATAACAAATACCTGTTTCTCATGATGGTGAATGTATTTTTGATTGCAGTGGGTATGTTTATAGAGGGAAATGCGGCCATGATTGTACTGGTGCCCTTACTGGCACCGGTGGCAGCGGCTTATGGCATTCATGAAATTCACTTTGCCATGGTTTTCATCTTCAATATGGCAATTGGAGCTCTCAGCCCTCCCATGGGAACCCTCATGTTCGTCACCTGTGGCATCACCCGGTGCCGGATCAGTGATTTCATACGGGAGGCGGTACCTTTTTACATCCTCCTGTTCACTTGCTTAATGCTGCTGACATTCTTCCCCATCTTCTCATTGGGGCTTGTGAATCTAATTTACTAGAAAAGGTGATCCCATGAAACCAGCTGAAGCCGTAAGAACTACCCCCAAGCTGCCCTTAAAGGAACAGGCGTACCACCACCTGAAAGATCAGATCATCAAGTGTCAGGTAATGCCTGGGAGCCTTCTTTCGGAGAATGACATTGCCCTGGAGATGGGCATCAGTCGAACTCCTGTACGCGAAGCCATTCTGCGCCTCAGTGAAGAGGGCTTTATCACCATCTATCCCCGCAAGGGGATGATTGTTTCGCCGGTGTCCTTTAAAGACATTCAGGAAGTTTTTCAGATTCGCATGATGATTGAACCCCAGGCCGCCGTGCAGGGAAATGCCAACATGACGCTGAAAGAACTGCAGCAGTGGGCGAGTGCTTTTGAGGCCTTTCAACTTTGTCCCGAGCGGGCCTGTTTTGAGCGGTATTTTGAGCTGGATCTGGGTTTTCATCAATATATGATCAGCAGCCTTCAGAATGAACAACTGAGCCAGTTCATGGACCATGTGTATGACCGGGATTATCGGATTCGGGCGCTGTCAACGGTGGTGGAAGAAGACATCGAAAAACGCTCGCGACCAGAGCACATGGACATATTGGAAGCCCTCATCAGCCGGGAACCTCAGCGAATTACCAGCGCCATTACTGAACATCTTGAAAATGCCATTGGTGCAGCCAAGGCAAAAATTCGATAATAGTAACTTTTATAAGAAACCATACAAGCAGAGGAGAATCCCATGGAAGCAACAATGAAAGTGGTGCATATTGATGCACCCGGCAGTATTCAAATTGTGGAAAAAACAGTGCCCATTCCCCAAAAAGGCGAGGCACTGCTAAAAGTAAACTATTGTGGTATTTGCGGCTCTGATATCGCCACTTTCACCGGCAACCAGCCTTTTGCCACCTATCCCCGTATTCCCGGTCATGAGTTTTCAGCTGAGATTGCAGCCATTGAGCCCAATGAAGCAGCCCTTGAAGTGGGGATGCAGGTCACTGCTAACCCGTATTTCAACTGTGGATCCTGCTATTCCTGCCGCCGTGGTCTGGTGAACTGCTGTCAACAGAACGAAACCATGGGTGTGCAACGGGACGGCACTTTTTCAGAGTATATTGTGATGCCCATTGAACGCATTTATCCTGGCGATGGATTGGATGCCAAAAATCTAGCTCTTATTGAGCCCTTCACCATCGGGTACCATGCCGCCAACCGGGCAGATATTCAGGCAGGTGAAAAAGTGTTGGTGCTGGGAGCCGGCGCCATTGGGATCTTCGCCATGATTTCTGCCAGACTGAGAGGTGCCAAGCTGTATGTGGCAGATTTTAATCAGACACGTCTTGACCACGCCCTGCAATTGGGAGCCACTGACGTGGTAAATTTGGGAGAACGGGACCTGATGGATGCAGTCAGGGAATGGACCAACGGCGATGGTATGGACACAGTGATGGAAGCGGCTGGAATTCCTGAAAGCTTTCTCAATGCCATTGAGGCAGCAGCCTTTGGCGGCAAGCTTTCTCTCATTGGTAACGGTTCCCGTGAAACCACCTTCAACCACTCTGTATTGTTGAAAAAAGAACTGAATGTATTTGGTTCCCGCAACAGCCTTCATGATTTCAAGCCGCTGATTGAGCTGGTGAAGTCTGGGGCTGTGGCGATTGAAAGCATGGTCACCCATGTCTATCCTTTTCAGGATTCCATTCAGGCTTTTGAAGCACTGGTGCAATCCCCCGCAGATAAACTGAAAGTATTGATTCGTTTTGATTAGAAAAAATGCTTAGGTGGAGCGCTTTAAGGGGCTCTCCTGAGCATTTTTGATGTAAGAGATCATTAGCCAGAAGAACAGGAGGAACTTCCATGAGATTGAATCATGAACACCTTTCCAACCCCACCCGACATCCCATTCAAGTCATTCAATTTGGAGAAGGCAACTTTCTAAGGGCTTTTGCCGACTGGATGATTCATCGAATGAATCACGAACTGAACTGCCGGATGGGTGTTGCTGTGGTACAGCCTCGCAACAGCCAAAAAGTAAAAGAACTGATGGCACAAGACGGCCTTTACACTCTTATTACCCAAGGAATCCACCAGGGGGAGCTGAAGCAGGAGATCACTGTCATCGACTGCCTGCAGGAGGGTGTCAACACTTATGAGAATTATGATGCCTATTTAAAGCTGGCAGAAGCTCCTGATTTGAAGCTGATGATTTCCAACACCACTGAGGCTGGGATTGTCTACAGCGAAACTGATGAGCTGTCAGATCGCCCCCAAAGCTCTTTTCCAGGCAAACTCACCGCTTTGCTGTATCATCGCTTCAAGACTTTTAAGGGGGATCCGTCAAAAGGACTATTGCATCTTCCCTGCGAACTCATTGAAGAAAATGGGAGCAAACTGAAAGAAATTGTGTTGAAACTGGCAAAGCGCTGGCAGCTGGAACCTGCTTTTATACAATGGGTGGAGAAATACAACATTTTCTACAATACACTGGTGGATCGTATCGTTCCTGGTTATCCTGTCGACGAGGCAGCCACCCTTGAAAAAGAAATGGGATATACCGACCCCTTCATGGTGACGTCAGAATGGTATCATCTATGGGTGATTGAAGGGCCTGATGTGATTAAGGATATTTTTCCGGCGGATCAACTGGGGATGAACGTGCTTTTTGTAGACGATCTTGCCCTTTATCGTGAGCGTAAAGTGCGCATTCTCAACGGAGCGCATACGGCCATGGTTCCTGTGGGATACCTCTATGGGCTTGAAACCGTTGGGGAAACTGTGGAGAATGACATTACCGGAGCTTTTGTGGCCGCAGTGATGTATGAAGAAATTGCGGCCATGGTGCCCATGCCGGCGGCAGAAGTGAAAGCGTATGCCGACAGTATCCTGGATCGTTTCCGAAATCCTTTTATCCGTCACCAGTTGCTGAGTATCTCTCTGAATTCCATGAGTAAGTTCAACACACGTCTCATGCCCACCTTGAATGACTATGCCGCCAAAGGTGAAAACCTGCCTGCCAGAATCCTCTTTTCATTTGCCTCCCTGCTTTATTTCTATCGAGGTAAGCGGGGCGACGAAATCATTCCACTGTCAGATGATCTCCATGTGCTGGAAGCCTTTTCTAAACAGTGGCAAGCCTGGGAAAATCACGAAATCTCTCTGGAACAGTTGGTGACCGAGGTGCTGGCCATGGAATCAATCTGGGGCCGAGACCTGAATCAGGTAAAGGGACTTGCCCAGGGTCTGGTAAGTCACTTGAAAACCATTACGACCAAACCCTATGCGGAAGCCCTTCAGGAGGTGCTGAAATGAAACCCGTCATGCAAATTCATTCCCGGGACAACGTGGTTGTGGCACTGAAACCGCTTTCAGCTGGAGAAGCCATAGCCATTAACGACAGGCAAATCCTGTTGCAGGAAGATATTCAGCCGGGTCATAAAATTGCGCTCACTGCCATTGAGGCCGGTGAGCATATTATTAAATATGGGTATCCCATCGGCCATGCCGTTAGCCCCATTAGCCCGGGCAGTTGGGTTCACTCCCATAACATGAAAACCAATCTTTCTGGTACCATCAGCTATACTTATGAGCCAAAACAGGAAACCATTTCCACCATTGATGGCCCTGCCACCTTTCAGGGTTACCGTCGGAAAAACGGCCTTATTGGCATCCGCAACGAGCTGTGGATTGTACCCACTGTGGGTTGTGTCAATGGCATTGCTGAAATGATGATCAACCAGCTGGGAGAAGAAGTGGACTTGAAAAAAGTGGATCATGTGCATGTGTACAAGCACAGTTACGGCTGCTCTCAATTGGGCGATGATTTGGAAAACACCCGCACCATTCTGACCAATCTTGTGAAACATCCCAATGCCGGCGGCGTGCTGGTGCTGGGTCTTGGGTGTGAAAACAACACCATCGACTCATTTCGGGAAGCTCTGGGTGAGGTGGATGATGAACGGGTGAAGTTTTTGGTGACCCAGAAGGTGGGAGATGAAATTCAGGCTGGCGTGGAGATGCTCAAATCTCTTTACGAGACCATGCTTCAGGACCGGCGGGAGGAAGCATCGCTGGCAGAGCTGAAGATCGGTCTTAAGTGCGGCGGGTCCGACGGATTTTCCGGCATCACAGCCAATCCACTGCTTGGCGCATTTTCCGATTACCTGATCAGCCGTGGCGGCACGACAGTACTCACAGAAGTGCCAGAAATGTTTGGAGCAGAAACCATCCTCATGGGTCGGGCAGCCTCAGAGGCTGTTTTTGATGACATTGTTCATCTGATCAATGACTTTAAAAATTATTTCATCGAACATAAGCAACCGGTATATGAGAACCCGTCTCCGGGGAATAAAGATGGGGGCATCACCACACTTGAAGATAAATCTCTGGGGTGCACCCAAAAAGGCGGCAAATCACCGGTAGTGGATGTGCTGAAATATGGGGAGCGTCTGAAAAAAACGGGACTGAACCTGCTGAACTCACCGGGAAACGATTTGGTATCAGCTACTGCCCTGGGAGCTTCCGGCTGTCACATGGTGCTCTTTACCACCGGCAGGGGAACTCCTTTCGGTTCATTCGTCCCCACCATGAAGGTATCCTCCAACAGTGCCATCCACCAATTGAAACCCCATTGGATTGATTTTAATGCAGGTACGCTATTGGATAAACACACCATGGATGAACTTTTGGCTGAGTTTGTGGCCTACGTGGTGGCAGTGGCCAGCGGAGAGAAACTGAATCACGAAAAGAACGGTATCCGGGAAATTGCCATCTTTAAGACTGGCGTGACACTGTAAATCCATCGGTTCAATAAAATAATCTCAACACAAAATAACCACTCCCAGACGCGGTTGTATGGTGAGTACTTTAGTAGTGATCCTCCTCATCCAAAGCATGGATGCAGCAGAAGAACGGTTGATAAAAGTGTTAAAAAACAATGAAATCCCTGAAGATATTGGTTAAAAAACCAGTATTTTCAGGGGTTTCTGCATATCAAAGAAGATTCGTGTTCTGTCTGGTGATTTCCAAGCCTGTTTGACTTTTGAGAAGGCCTGTGGTACCATCGACTTAATTGAATGATTGTTTTACGGTGCCCGTCAACAACCAGACGGGCTAAAAGGGAAGTGGGTGAAAATCCCACGCGGTCCCGCCACTGTAATGCTGAGAGAAATATCAGAACCACTGTTGCCTGCGGGTAATGGGAAGGAGATATTTCATCGATGACGCAAAGCCAGGAGACCTGCCGTGAAATGCTCCAGATTTTCCACGGAAGATGGAAAGGAGGAAACGCCAAAGAGATGCTTTGTGTTGGCCAAAACCCTTTTTCATGACTTGCGGAAATGGGTTTTTTTGTGTTGTTCAGCAAATGGAATGGAGGCACAGAAAATGAAAATATACACGCGTAAAGGAGACAACGGTGAAACAAGCCTGTGGAATGGCGACCCCATCTTTAAAGACGAAAGCCGTGTGGAATGCTACGGAACAGTGGATGAGTTAAACAGCTTCATCAGTGTTGCCAGAGAAAGCATAGAGAATGAAGAGGTTGTCAGAGTACTGACAGACATTCAGTTGGAACTGTTTGTGGTGGGGGGGGAACTGGCAACCCGAAACCCAGAAAAATTGAAAGCGGTGGTGACACAGGAACATATATGGAGGCAGGAGAGAATCATTGACGTGTTCATGAGTCGGGTGCCAGACATTCACCGTTTCGTTATTCCAGGAGAATCGTTGCCCGGAGCGCATCTTCATGTGGCCCGCACTGTTTGCAGGCGGTTGGAAAGGCGTATTCTGTGGCTTACCCGGGAAGAAGAAGTCAGTGATCTGGTGCTCACCTATGTGAATCGATTATCAGACACGTTATTTGCACTGGCGCTTTATATGGACATGAATGAAACCAACAGCCTGCATGACACGGCAGCGAATCATTGAAGGCATAAAAAAATGATGCTGCGGAAATTCTCAATAAGCATTCAATCAACACGTGGCATGTCAGCAGTCATCAGCCAGCAGCCAGCAGCCGGCAGTCATCAGATCTTCAGCGAAGGAAACAGAAGGCGCCGGCAATCAAAGGAGGAAAATGGATGCAGTTCATTAAAAAGAATAGTGTTCATCAACAGCAGGTGCGCGTTATCGTCGATTTGACAGTGATGGGATTAATGGTAATGATGTTGATATTAACAGGATGCAGTAACAGTGCATCTCCTGCAACCCCACAGGGAGAATCTGACAGAGTGATGGAAGTTACCGATGAAGAGAACCATCCAGGTGATGAAGCATCTGATGAGCCGGTGGTTGTGCGTCTGTCGGGAGGAGATTACGGATATCCCCAGCCTTATACCACCCATTCCAGAGGGCCTGGGCGCTACAAGGTAAATCTAATTTTTGATCGATTGGTGGAAAAAGATGAAAATGGATTTGTTCCATGGCTGGCCCGAGACTGGGAAATCAGTGAGGATGGCCTTTTGCTGACGCTGTACTTGCAGGAAAACGTGATTTGGCATGATGGCACCCCTTTCACCGCAGATGATGTGCTGTTTACATTGGCATACAGCAAGGCATTTCCCCCTGTGGGCTATGGAGGCTTACTGACAGATGATGCCTTTGTAGAAGATGTTCGAAAGGTGGATGACCACTCCCTGGAGATTTACCTGAGAGAAGCTTATGCCAACTATACAGAAGAACTGACAGCGCTGAAGATCATTCCCCGGCACATTTGGGAAGGTGTGACAGATCCTGAAAGTCTCACCGGCAGCGAAGGTGTCATTGGGACAGGTCCCTATCAGCTGACCCACTATGACGCAGAGCACGGCACCTATCGACTGGAAGCGTTTTATGATTTCTGGGGACCGTCTCAGGCAGTGGATGTCATTGAGTTTGTGCCTGTGAGTGATGAAGTTCTCGCCTTGGAAAATGGGGACATTCATTTGGCGAGTATACCGGTGGATGTCATCCAGCGCTTTTCAGACGAGTCGGTCTATGGCCTGATTGATGTGCCAGGCGTATGGGGCTATCGGCTGCGCATGAATCTACAGCAACGCCCTGAGCTACAGCAGCGTGAAGTGCGTCAGGCTTTGGCCTATGCCATTGACCGACAAGATCTGGTGGAGAAAATTGCCAGAGGAGCCGCCCTTCCTGGCAGTATGGGGATTCTCCCTCCCGACCACCGGTGGTACCATACGAACCTGAATCCTTACGCGCCCGATGCGGAAACTGCCAGAGCGTTGTTGGCCTCTGCCGGGTATGAACCAGGAGAACTTTCTTTTACTCTTTTGACAGGACAAAACCAGGAAGTGCGCATGGGAGAGCTGATTCGAGAGCATCTGGAAGCAGTAGGAATCACTGTGACCATTCAGTCAGTGGACAGCAATACCCGGGACCAGCGGTTGGCGGAAGGAGCCTATGAAATCGGCCTTACGGGACATGGAGGCTGGGCCAGAGATGCAGATTATCTGAGGGATCGTTTTGCACCAGATGCTTTTAACTGGTCAGATGGGGTCCCTGGTTATGAAAATGAGTGGTTGACGGCTGAATTGAACCGGCAAATCACCATAATGGATGAGCAGGAACGAAAAGCAAGCATCATGGCAATTCAGGAAGCGCTGGCAGAAGATGTACCTGAGATTCCCCTCTATTTTAATACCGGCAGCACTGTGTATCGCCGGGATATCTATGATGGTTGGATGCATATCTTTGACCATCACGAAGTGACGCACAACAAGCTTTCTTTCTTAAATCGATAAAGTGAATTTTCATTTAAAGAAGGGCACTTGGAAGTGAGGTGGTCTCTCATGATACACATACAGGAACTGAGCATTCAGTATAACACGCCAACCGGTCAGGTGACGGCGCTGGATCACCTGACCCTTTCGCTGGGGTCTCATGAAAACTGGGGCGTTGCCGGGGAGTCTGGCAGTGGCAAAACCTCACTGGCATTGAGCCTTTTGGGGCTCATTGAACCGCCTCACCAAGTAACCGGAAAGATTCAAACGGCATGGGGAGATCTGAATCATTTTTCTTCCAATAAGCTAAAAAGATGGCGTTGGCGTGAAGTGGCCCTGGTATTTCAGAATGCCCTTGAGATCTTGAACCCTGTGATGCCTGTGGGGCGTCAAGTGACGGAGCCCCTTCGGGAAAGTCAGGGAATATCTTCCCGGGAAGCAGCAGCGGAAGCACGCCGGTTACTGTCTCTTGTAGGTTTGGAAACCCACTGGGAATCTGCCTATCCCCACCAGCTTTCCGGTGGCATGCGCCAGCGGGTGCTGTTGGCCATGGCACTGGCCTGTGAGCCGAAATGGCTGGTGATGGATGAACCCACCAGCTCTCTTGACAGTCTTTCACGCAAGGCTTATTTGTATACCCTTCAGGAACTGCAGCAGTCTCTGGGATTTGCCATGATATTGATCTCCCATGATCTGACTGTCGTTCGGCAGATGACAGATCAAACGCTGATACTTTACGGGGGTCGCGGGGTGGAGCAGGCGCCAACGGCCAGCTTGTTTCGGTCGCCGTCCCACCCCTATTCCGCCGGACTGTTCAACGCCGCCACTGATTTATTTCCCTACAAGGACTTGTGGGGGATTCCGGAGCGGGTGGAAAAAGAAATAACAGATTCCTGCGGTGAGACAGGCGTATCAGATAAAGCCCATGGACCTGACCACGCCGGATGTCTCTTTTTTAAACGCTGTACCCAGTCCCGTATCTCTTGCAGGGAAAAACCACCAATGCTGCAGATGATTGAGGAACAACATCTGGTGGCATGTCATCAGGGTGGTTTGCAAAAAGTACTGGTGGGCCGTCAATTATCCAAAAGCTATCAAATGGGGAGCCGGAAAATAGATGCGCTGCACCCCACCAGCCTCTACCTGCGTCATGGTGAAACCACTGCTTTGGTGGGGCCCTCCGGGTCAGGAAAATCCACCCTGGCAGGGCTGCTGGCCGGGTGGATTTCTGCTGACAACGGGGAGATTTTTTTTCAGGGAGAACCGCTGAAGGGTCGGGAAGCCGCAAGGCGGGAGCAGGGTATTCAACTGGTGCTTCAGGACCCCTTCAGCGCGTTGAGTCACCGACTTACCGTGCGTCAAGCCGTGCTGGAGCCCTTGAAAATCAATGGTATCGGCACGCGAGATACTCAGGAGAAACGTCTTGTTGATGCCATGAAGGCCCTTGGATTAAGAGCAGATGAATCCTTTCTAAACCGGTATTGCAGTTCTCTCAGCGGTGGTCAGTGCCAGCGGGTGGCCATCGCCCGAAGTCTGGTCATGCGTCCCCGGGTGCTCATCGCAGACGAAATCACGGCCATGCTGGATGTCTCCACCCAGGCAAATTTGTTGCGACTCTTGAAAGGACTTCAAAACAGCCAGGGATTCACCTTGCTGCTGGTGACGCATGACCTGAATTTAGCCCGTAAATGTGCTGACCGAATCTGGGTGTTGAGTCAGGGAAAGCTGGTGGAGGAAGGGACTTCCCACGAGGTGCTGGCAGAAAGCCAATATCAGGCTGTGCAAGAGATGATGGAAGCGGGGCTGTCTCATGGATAAAAGGAAAGCTGCCGGGCGGTTACTGACTCTCTGGGTCATTTTGACCTTAAACTTTGCCCTGCCCCGGTTGATGCCGGGAGACCCCTTTTTACATATGAGCGGTGAAAGCGGCGACGTTTTTACCACTTACACCAGAGAACAGGCAGACTACTACCGGCATTATTATGGACTGGATGAGCCATTGATTCGCCAATATGGGCATTATTGGTGGGGAATAATCAAGGGGGATCTGGGTTACAGCTATGCCTTCAAACAGCCCGTCAGCGAAATGATCCGCCGCCGCTTACCCTGGACCCTGCTACTGACCACAGGCGCCCTTCTTGTGAGCCTGGCGGCAGGTACACTGCTGGGAGCCTGGTCTGCATGGAAGGGCAGTCGATGGCAAGACGGTCTCTTTTATACCGGTTTCATGGTGATTTCAGAAATTCCAGCTTTTTTGGTGGGTTTGGCATTGCTGGTCACTCTGGCAGCTGGAAAAAGCTGGTTCCCTTTGTCGGGAGCGAAAACCCATTTTGTGGTGTACGAAAGCTGGTGGCAGCAGATGGGTGATATCGGACGTCACGCCGTTCTCCCCATTCTGACCCTGGGCCTGACCCGAACGGGGGGAATCTACCTGCTGGTACGCAACAGCCTGCGTACCGTTTTGACAAAAGACTATATTCGCACGGCCAAAGCCAAAGGACTGCGGCACCGTATCTTGATGGTGCACCATGCTTTGCGCAATGCCATGATTCCCCTGGTGACTCGGGTGGCCATGCAGTTGGGGACGCTGGTGGGTGGAGCGGTGCTGGCTGAGAATGTCTTTCAGTATCCTGGTCTTGGAACACTGATGAGCCGGGCCGTCACAGCCCGGGATTTTCCACTCTTGCAGGGGGTTTTTCTGGTGATGACTCTGGGAGTACTTTCGGCCAACTGGTTGGCTGATTGGCTTTATCAGCAGGTGGACCCCCGGCTGAAAAACAACCATGCCAGTCGGCAGAAAGGAGAGGCGGCATGAGATGGCAGCTGAGAGGGGCATCCATGAACAATGTGATTCGCTGGTTCACCCTGCCGGGAAAGATTGCTTTACTGGTCTTCTGCCTGCTGGTGTTCATGGCAGTGGCAGCTCCCTGGCTTGCCACCCATTCACCTTATCGTTCGACCGGCCCTGCTTTGTCTCCTCCCAGCCAGGATCACTGGATGGGAACAGATCAACTGGGCCTTGACCTATGGGCCATGATTCTCTACGGAGCACGCACCAGCCTGCTCATCGGCATGGGAACTGCCTTATTCGCAGGGCTGGGTGGCGGCATAGCCGGAATCATTGCCGGCTGGTACGGCGGTTGGATAGACCGGTTGCTGATGAGGCTGGTGGACATCCTCATGGCCATTCCCCGGTTGCCTGCCATGATTGTGCTGGCCGCTTTCTTTGGCGCTGGCATGAAACAAATGGTGCTGGTCTTGTCACTTTTTTCATGGGCGGCACCGGCCCGTACCCTGAAGGGTACCACCCTGAGTCTTAAAGAACAGCCTTATATTCGCATGGCAGCCCATCATGGCGCCGGATTATTGCACATGCTGGGGCGGCATTTGATTCCTGAAATGATGCCGTTGCTGCTGATCAGCATGATCCGTCTTTCAGGACGAGCCATTGTGGCAGAGGCATCCCTGGCCTTTTTGGGGCTGGGAGATCCAACTTCCCGCAGCTGGGGACTGATCATCAACCACGCTGTCAATTTCACGGGAATCTATCTCACCCCATACTGGCAATGGTGGCTCTTTTACCCCTGGCTCTTTATCACCCTTCTGGTTACCAGCCTGGCACTGGTGGGGTGTGATCTGGAAACCCTGGCAGACCCACGAATGCGCTCCAGGTGACAGAATCTTTGGCACCTCAGAATCAGAAATAAATCATATGCAAAAGCAAACCAGAGGTGCAATCAGATGAACAACGAATGGAGGAAACACAATGAACACAGAACAGCAAAAAGCCAGTCAATCCTTCTGGAACAGTCGGGCACATCATTTTGACCAAAAAACAGCGGAACGTTCAGCAGAACGGGAAGCGTTGGTGAGCCGTTTGGAAGCAGGGGGATTGATCAGCAGTGAAAGTCAGGTGCTGGACATTGGCTGTGGACCCGGCACTTATGCAGTGCCATTGGCAGAACGCACCCGGTGGGTTACAGCGCTGGATGTTTCTTCTCAGATGCTTGGGTTTTGCAAAGAACGGGCAGTATTGGCAGGCGTTAAGAATCTCACATTGCTGGAAATGGACTGGCGTGAAACAAACCTGGAAACTCACCAATGGGAAGGTGCCTTTGATTTGGCGATGGCATCCATGTCTCCAGGTGTTCACAATATGGAAACCCTGGATAAATTCATGAAAGCCAGTCGCAAAGCCTGCTATCTCAGTGCCTTCGTCAGAAGGAATGACAGTCTGGGAGATGCACTGCACCGGCATCTTCAAGTGGATTCAAGACCATACGACGGGTTTCCTGCCCCCTATACCAATAAAATTGACTATACAGATCATGTGCTTCAGCAGCAGGGATATTCTTTTTCCCGAAACCATTTTGACCGCCGGTGGGAGCAGTCCATGAGTTTGGAGGAAGCCATTGATCATTACACCAAAAGATTGCTGATGAGCCACTCGTTAACAAAAGAGCAGCACAAGAGCATCGCTGATTTTCTGCAAACACAGGCAGTTGATAATGTAGTGACAGAAATAACCGATGCGACGGTAGGTGAGCTTTTCTGGATAAAAGGCTAATAGAATGGCTGAAGCTACAAATGCCTTACAAGAGATCAATCGCTACCAGCTATCGTTCATAAACACACCTGAACGCCACATGGGACTGATTCTCATGTGGCGTCAGCATCTGACTTTTTAATTGTTTAGTGGATAAAATGATCAAAACATATGCACGGGCCGTAAAAGATGTGTAGATCTGTTCTGGTTCGTAGCAAGCCTCATTACCAGTTGAAGCGATGAATGGCTTTTTGCATATCTTCAGCCATCTGTGCAAGGGACTCACTGGCGTTGGCAATCTCATCCATTGAGGATGCCTGTTCTTCCACGGTAGCCGAAACCTCCTCTGTAACTGCAGCATTTTGCTGAGAAGAAGAGGAGAGGCTTTGTATGATATCAATGATCTGGTTCTTTTTGGCCTCCATTTCCTGACTGGCCTTGGAGATGGTCGCAATACGCGCTTCACTAACAGCGATGGCATCCCGTATTCCTTCGAACTTGGCATCTGTCATTTCAACGCTTTCAGCCTGAGATGTGATGGCTGTGCCAACTTCGTCCATGGTGGTCACTGCCTGTTCGGTTTTCTCAGATAGTTCCTGAATAATTCGTGCAATTTCTTCGGTGAATCGGTTTGATTGTTCTGCCAGCTTTCGAATTTCATCAGCAACCACTGCAAATCCTCTACCGGCTTCACCAGCTCGGGCAGCTTCAATGGCTGCGTTGAGGGCTAAAAGATTGGTCTGTTCGGCAATGTTCTTAATCATACCACTTGCAACGGCAATTTTCTCAGCGCTGGAGTTAGTGGCATGAATCATGGTTCCCACTTCATGGGATGAACTTTTGACCACCCGGGTCTTCTGGTTCAAGTCACCTAACAACATGACACCTTCATCTTTCAACTGTGACACTGCCTGAATGGCATTTTGCAAATCAGACACATGTTTCTGTTCTGCTTCAATCAATCGCCCTAACTCCTGAATATGCCCAGCACCCTTTTCGGTATCTTTGGCTTGGGAACTGGATCCCGAAGCGATTTCTTCGGTGGATTTGGCCACCTCAGTTACAGAAATGACGGTTTGCTCAGTGGTGGCTGTCAACTCTTCAGAAGAAGCTGCCACTTGTTCGGCGTGGTGGGCAATATCATTGACAAGAGCAACAAAATTGTGTTGCATGCGTGACAAAGCTTGGGCAATTATGCCAATTTCATCTTTACGACGGCTGTCTGACTCAATCTGATCAGCTGGGTGTAGCGCTAGCTGATAATTTGAGAAACGATCGATAATAGCGGACAGCCGAATGATCGGTCTGGTGATGGATCGACTAATCAATGCTGTTGCAACTATGGAGATGAGGAGAACAATCAGGCTGAGAAGCAGGATATCACGGCGAAGTGCCTGCATGGCCATGGTCACTTCGCTATGTGGGATGGTTAAGAGCAGTGTCCAGCCCGTTTGTGGAATTTCGGTGAAAAAACCGTAATGACTACCATCAGAGTTACTAAAAGAGAATTGGCCGTGGCTATTGTTGAGAATCAGCTCGCTTTGCTGGGCCAGGTCTGTATCATTATCCTGGCTCAAGGGCTGATTCATTAGTCGTTGGAGATCAGCAGAAGCAATAAAGTTGCCGTTGGCATCCAGTAAATGAGCTTCACCCATGAGGCCAACCTCCAGATTGCGAACAATGTCCTGAAGCACATCAAGCCCCATATCGCCGGTGACCACACCCATGAATTGGCCGCGATCATTATAAAAAGGAGCGGTGGCGGTAATGAAAGTGTAGTCAAGTACTTCATCATAATAGGGTTCGGTCCATACCACCTGATCTTTAAGTCCTTTGGCCATGGTGTACCAGTCTTGGTTAGGGTAGTCATAATCCTCAGTGGCGTACTCTTCGGTGTAGACCAATTGATGATCATCCTTGTAAACATAAGGGCCAAAATAACGGATTTCTGGGTCGTACTGAAAAGGCTCAAACCATACGCCGGCACCCAAAGCAGCCTCATTTATCATGGAAGTGCCTGACAGGAGTGTTTCGTACTGGGCAGCAGTCATGATGACTCCAGCGGCTTCAACAGTTTTGGACAAACTGAGCACCACATTATTGTGGGCAGTAAGGTAGTTTTCAATTTCATGACTGGTGGCCTCCATTTGATGCTCCAGTCGTTCCTGAATTTCCTGTTCCACAATATTTCCAGAAACCCGATAGGTGACCAGGCCAAAGGTGGCGCTGACTAAAAGCATAAGAACTCCGAAGAATAAAATTAGTTTACCGGTGAGGCCATTTGTAAAATGATTCATATAGAAGATCCCTCCTCGCATTGAAAGACGTTATTTGATCATTCGTCAGGATTATACCCTATAAAGGGGCGCTGATTCATCGAGGTGTTGTAAATTGTTCGCAAAATATAAACAGCACACGGGTAGCCAAATGCGTGTGCTGCTTACATAATTCATTGATGTGATAGATAGTCTGTGCGTTTTTTCATGGTTTGCAATTAACCAAACTCATCGTAAAATATTTTCTCTTGAGGAATCTTTTTCTTTTTCAGTTCAATCACAGCTGACTCAATCATGACGGGGCTGCCACACATATAGGCTTCCTGGTTAATACCTTCTTCAATATATGATTGAATCGAATCGGTGACACGACCCCGGTCACCTTCCCATCCAGAATCTTCCGGTTCCCGGGAGAGGACAGGGCGAAAACAAAAATTGGGAATGCTTTTTTCAAATGCTTCCATTTCCTCCGCGCATACCAGATCTTTCTGGGTACGGGCTCCAAAGAAGAAAGTGGCTTTCCGCTGAATCTCTTCATCCTTCATTTGATACAGAATACTGCGAATGGGGGCAATTCCCGTACCGATGGCCACCAGGATAATCTCAGAATCTGAATCCCGGAGATAGAAGTCGCCGAAAGGACCGTTGAAGGAAACCTCGTCTCCCTCAGAAAGATGTTGGTGAACATAAGTGGTTACCAGACCTTCCTCCACATATCCAATGATCAGCTCAATGGCATTTTTTTCCTGAGCAGAGGAAGCGATGGAATATGCCCGGTACACCGATTCTGGATTTCCGGGATAAGGAGGAGCCAGCAACTGAACGTACTGGCCGGCCCTAAAATCAATTTCCTGCCCGTCGGTGATTTTAAAACGCAGCAGCTTAATGGTTTTCGTTTCATCTTTGATGTATTCAACCACAGCCTCATACTTGCGGGCGTTTAAGAGGTCATCGGGAATACTCAGCTTCATATCCTGTTTGACCTTAACCTGACAGGAAAGGCGCATGTGATCGGCCAGTTCATCTTTGGTGAAAAAGGGTGTTTCAGTGGGAAGGACAGGACCGCCGCCTTCCAGAATTTTGCAGGTGCAAAGGCCGCAGGTGCCTTTGCCGCCGCAGGCAGAGGGAAGAAACATCTCCTGCTCGTTCAGGGTGGAAAGCAGCGAACTGCCACCGTCCACCACCAGTTCCTTATCGTTATTAATGACAATTTTGCACTCACCATAGTTGGCGATATACAGATTGGCGAGGGTTAGCACCAATGCCAGGGATCCTGATATGCCGGTGATAATGAGAACTGTTTGGATAATTTCTGCCACAGGAATCCCTCCTTTACTGTACGTTGACGATGCCTGAGAATCCAATGAAAGCCAGTGCCATCAATCCGGTTATGATCAGTGTAATCCCTGCGCCTTCCAAGCCTTTTGGAATGGGGGCGTTTTTAATTTTTTGGCGAATTCCCGCCAGGGCCACAATGGCCAGCGTCCAGCCAAGACCAGAGCCAATACCGAAAGCAGCTGACTGTATCAAGGTGTACTCGCGGATAATCATGAACAGTGATACTCCCAAAATAGCACAATTGACCGTAATCAGCGGTAGAAAAATTCCCAGAGAATAGTACAGCGTCGGCACATAGCGTTCCACAATCATTTCCACCAGCTGCACAAAAGCGGCAATGAGAATGATGAACACAATAAATCGCAGGTATTCCAGACCAAAAGGCACCAGAATATAGTGGTAGATCAGATAATTAATGATGGAGGTGCCGGTCAGCACAAACGTGACGGCCTGCCCCAGTCCCCAGGCAGTTTTAATTTCCCTGGAAACTGCAATGAACGAGCACATACCTAAAAAATTGGCCAGGATCATGTTATTGGTAAAAATGGAAGCCATAAAAATAACAAATGGATTGATATTACCCATTATTGTCCACCTCCTGCCGCCGGTGCTTTACCGTCCTTGGTTGGTATATAGGTGTTGGCCACCCATATGAGAATACCCAACATGAAGAAAGCACCCGGGGGCATAATCATAAATACCCAGTTGACCCAGTTTTCCCCCAGCACATTGATGCCAAAAAGAGAACCAAAGCCAAGTAATTCTCTGAAAAAAGCGATGGTCAGCAACACCAGGCTGTAACCGGCACCAGAGGCAATGCCGTCGATGAAGCTGTCCAGCGGGGGATTGTTCTGAGCATAGACTTCACAACGTCCCATAATAATACAATTGGTGATAATCAAGCCCACATAAGGGCCCAGTGCTTCGCTCATTGCCGGGAAATAGGCTTTCAGAACAATGTCAACAATGATCACATAGGCTGAAATAATAAGCGTTTGAACCATCATGCGGATGTGTTTGGGCGTGTACTTTCGTAAAATGGACACAGTCAGGCTTGAGAGGGAGGTGACGAAAATTAAGCCGATCCCCATGACCAAAGAGTTCATCAGCAGATTGGTCACTGCCAATGCGGAACAGATTCCCAAAATCTGACGGAAAACCGGATTATCTTTCAAAAGTCCCAAGGTGAAAATGTGCTTGATTTTTTTAATCATTGGCAAGCGCCTCCCGGGTTTCTGACATAAAGACAGCCATATTATCGTTGAAAATACGCCTCACTGCATTTGAAGTACCAGTGGCACCAGAAATGGCATCCACCTGCCCATCAGGATTGGGGCGGTAAACCAAGAATTCGCTGCCCGCTTCAGGATCAATCTCAATATTCCGAAACTGTTCCTTAAAAGAAAGCTCGTCGATGCGGCCTCCCAAACCGGGTGTTTCAGAATGGGAAAGAAAATCAATGCCCAGTACTGTTTCAAAATCAGGACTCAAGGCAACAATACCCTGCAACTCGCCCCAAACAGCGCCTCCAACAATGGGAACGATATAGGCAAAAACTTCCCCTTCATCATCCAGCCCTTCATAAATGATTTCGCCATTGACATCAATCTCACGTACATGCTGTTCGTAGAGCGAGTTGATGGCGGATGCTTCCCAGGTATTGGGAAGCAAATCCAACACATACAAAAATGAAGTTTGCTCCGACAATCGCTCGTTTAACCGGATTCTGTCTACGGTGATGGCGTTGATACTGGCCAGAATGGTGGTATAAATCAAGGTGAGTACCACCATGAACAGAATCGGTTTTACCGTAAACTTCTTCATGAGGTCACCTGCTTTCTTTGTTTTTTCAGATACTTAACCCCTTCATCCATAATGGGTACAAAGGTGTTCATAATAAGAATGGCAAAAGAAGCGCCCTCCACGAAAATACCAAAATAACGAATCAGGACGGTGATCATACCGATGAGAATACCGTATACCCACTTGGCTGGAACTGTTTTGGGAGCGGTGGTGGGTTCAGTGACGAAGTAAATACACAGAAAAATGAAAGCGCCTGTGAACATGCCGTACAGTGGATGAGGGATGCCGGCAACGCCTGCCAGATTTAAGATGTAGGTGAAACTCATAAAGCCAATCATGGGAGCTGCCATCAGTTTCCAGTCAGCGGCTTTTTTCAACACTAAATAAGCGCCTCCCAGTAATAGAAGCACAACACTGGTTTCGCCCATGGATCCAAAAGTGTATCCCCAGATCACTTGAGAGAAGGGAAGTGCTTCACCGGCACGGGCCATGGCCAGCGGTGTGGCTTGAGTGAGGGTATCCAGAGGAGGTGCCATATAGCGTACAAAGCCTCCGGGAAAACCCGTGAATACCTCGCTCCATGAAGCAGTCAAAAACTCGGGGAAAGAAATGAAGATGAAAGTTCGACCAACAATGGCCGGATTAAACACATTTCGTCCAAAACCGCCGAAAACTTCCTTTGCAAAAAGAACACCAAAAACAATGCCTACGACGGCTACCCAAAAAGGGGTCGCCACCGGCAACGACAGTGTGAAGAGAACAGAAGTCACTAATACTGCCTCTGACACTTTTGCATTTCTTTTTTTGGCAAATATGTACTCAGTAGCGATTCCTGCTGCGGTGACCACTGCCAACAGCACCAGCAGGCGCAAGCCAAAAAGATAAACAGCTCCCAACCCCACTGGAATCAGACTAATGAGTACTTTCCGCATAATCGGCTGGCGTTGAAAAAAACCGGATGACTTGTTTTGTGCAACCATATGCATGACCTCCAATGAATGTAAATGAGAAATAGTTCTTCTGAGAAACTGAAAAAGGCTTCGATTGGCAAACCTTTTCAATAATTACCCGGAAGCCGAGTCAGCAAACAAAGATTAGAAAATCTGAATATGAAATTTGATTTAAAATTCCAGAAGAGCCATTCCTAATAGAATATTTTCTAAACATCATAAATTGACTTCTTGTTAGGAAGGCTGTAGAATGTATGGGCATTAGATAAAACAAGCAAACGAAATCAAAGGAATGTGAACTGGTGATGACTAATGAACGAAGATATTATCCGGGCATATGGCTTTCTTTAGCAGTGGCATTCCCCGCGTGGATTTTAGGGAAACAGTTTAGCCTTGTGGGAGGGCCTGTTTTTGCGATTTTAGGCGGGGTGTTGATGTCGGTGGTAGTGACAAATAAGCAACATTACGCTCTGGGGTTCTCCTTTGTCTCAAAACGAATGTTGCAGAGTGCGGTCATGTTACTAGGGTTTCAGCTTAATCTGGCGAGTATTTTCCAGGTGGGGCAAGCTTCTATTCTACTCATTTTCACCACCATCGGTACAGCGTTGATCACAGCCTTTATAGGCTATCATCTATTTCATACCGGTTCAAATGAAAGTATACTCATTGGTGTGGGTACTGCCATTTGTGGAGGATCAGCCATTGCAGCCACTGCTCCTGTGATTGGAGCCAGCGATGAGGAAATTGCATCGGCTGTGTCCACTATCTTTCTTTACAATATTGCAGCCGTTCTGATCTTTCCCCCTTTGGGAAGATTGATGCAGATGACAGACGCATCTTTTGGACTATGGGCAGGAACGGCCATCAATGATACTTCTTCTGTGGTGGCGGCAGGACAGATTTGGAGCGAAAATGCACTTAAATCAGCCACGGTGGTAAAACTGGTGCGCACTCTGGCTATTTTGCCAGTGACGTTGGTGCTTGGGTTTCGACAATCGAAACGAAAAGAGGCTGGTAAGCACGTGAAGTTCAGTAAGATATTTCCCTGGTTCATCATGGGGTTTTTGACAGCAGCTCTCATGGTGACTCTTGGAATAGTGCCAGATCGCCTGCAGCTTCAACTGATCAATCTGGGAAAGTTTTTAATCATCATGGCGATGGCGGCCATCGGACTGGGCATAAATGTCACCGAGATATACCGCAGTGGCAAAAAACCATTAACGCTGGGGCTTTTCTGCTGGGGGGCTGTGACGATGATGTCGCTATTGATGCAGTGGTTGTTGCAAATATAGTAGCAGGAGGTTTTGATATATAGCAGGATGATCTTTTGAGGTGGTGAAAAACGTCAATTTCATGATTGGAAATAGGTACCGAAAAGTTGAGTGACATACGTAATGTATATACAAGAGGTGCCTGAGATATTTGCCAATAGCATAGCAGGAGGCTGCCTTTTTGCTTCGAATATGACGTGAATTGGAGTGAAGACAAATGGTCATCTGCCACCAACTTCAACAAACCCTGAGTCACACAGGACCAAATGAAATGGTTGAAAGTGCATTGAACATACTATCGGGCGGTGGCGACAAATTACGAATCCTGGTGGCGGAGGATCATCTCCTAAACCAGATGTTAATGAAACGTATTTTTGAAAAAATGCACATTGATTGTGACTTTGCCAATGATGGGCAGGAAGCCGTGGAAGCTTGCCATAAAAACAATTATGATTTGGTTTTTATGGATATCACCATGCCGTTACGGGATGGTTATGAAGCGACAAAAATGATACGTGGTACTAACCAACGACAGCCATATATTGTCGCATTGACGGCCAATGCAACCAATGAAGATAAGCAGAAGTGTTTTGAAGCAGGCATGAATGAATTTATGCCAAAACCCATATCACTTGAAAAAATTCACATGATGATGGGAAAAATGGCAAAAATCAAAATGGACAAAATGTATGGCGGTTGAATAGCGCATGCATACACCCGTTTCAAAACTAATGAATCAGATTGAAGTAGGCGATAAAAAAAGCAGATGGATTTCGAATCCTGATGATCACCAGGGTTCGAAGTCCATTTGCTTTTTAATTTCACACAATTTGTGTGAAGCGCGATTTACAAGATTCTCTGAAGTGTCAAAAACATTTGCCATACCCGCCATCCTTCGATACAATATAATTCTGATGTTGCCTCGAAAACAGGAGTCATGATAAACGAATGATTAAAACGGGTGCTGTAATTTTTTGCTGGCCGGAACTTGGCCAAAGGCACTGAGGCGACATTTGAAGACCAATTTCAAGAACAAGGAAGTGCATGGATGCATAGCATTAAGTTTAAAATGCTGTTGTTGATGCTGTGTTCGCTGATACTTATATCTGCAACAGCGGTACTGGTATTGGGAAGAGTGGGCAGTGACACGGTGATCAGAGAATCTGAGTCAGTAGTGCGGCATTTAGCTGAAGAGGGGGCTGCAAGAATCTCTTTGGAGATCGCACATTATTTTGAAACGCTCACATTACTGGCTAATCTTGAAGAGGTTCAGAGCATGAAAGTGGAGCGACAAATGGCAGTTCTATCACCCAAGGTAGCAGCTACAAAGTTTCAGTCACTGGCAGTGGTGGAAGCAGATGGATTAGCTCACTATACAGATGGGACCAGGCTGTCAGCTGCCCACCGGCCCTATGTTCAACAGGCGCTGGCAGGTAAAGCTGCCTTATCAGATTTAACCTACAGTCCCAGCACGGGTCAGCCGGTACTGCTGTTGGTTGTGCCCATTGAAACTGTTGACGGAAATCCTGCGGCATTAATGGGACAGCTGGATGGTCATCTCTTGAATGACATGACCCAGGCGGTTATATATGGAGATCGGGGCGTCGCTTATATCATCAATCGAAAAAGTGTCTTTCAGGCCTACCCCCACAATCCCCAAGTGGCGTTTAAAAAAATGAACCTGCAGCAGATCGCAGCTGATTTTCCATCATTAAGCTCTTTTGCTGCTTTTGCGGAAAACGCACTGAGCAATGGCACAGGCGTTGGAACATATACGTCTTCACAAGCAGAGATGTACATGGGCTATGATGCGATTTCTGGAACCGACTGGGTACTTTTCAGCGGATTGGCAGATGACGCCGTTTTTTCAATACTGACAATGTATCGAAACCGCCTCTATCCACCCTTGATTGCGATTCTTTTGATCAGTTTTCTGGGGACTTTATGGTTAGCTGAGCGATTTACAGAGCCAGTGATTCAACTTGAAAGTCTGTTCACACGTGCAGCATCCGGAGATCTAACGGTGAGGGCACAGCCTCGTGGAAAAGATGAGATCAGCCGTGCCGGCCACAGTTTCAACCATATGATGAAGCGCATTAACCAATTGACGTATTATGACTCAGTCACGGGACTGCCCAACAGCCGGGTCATGGAAGATGTCTTTGAAGAGCTTCTAAAGACGACTGATTCTGATCAAACTGTAGTTGATGAAGAGAATATAGATCAGCACACTTTAAAAGCAGCACTCTGGGTGATAGAAGCAGGAAATCTTCATCGGGTGAATGAACAGTTTGGATATCATCAGGGAAACCAAGTCTTCAAGGCAGCAGCGCAGCGGCTTAAAAATCTTTTGACAGATCAGATGACGGTCTATCGGGGTGCCAGTAACGATTTGCTGGTATTATGTTCTGATTATGAAACGGATCAGGAAATGCTGAAAAAGCTTGCTGATACGATTCTCCAGATGGATGAACCATACATGGCCGGAGAAGAACGAATCACCCTGGTGTTTCGGGCTGGTGTGGCTCTTTATCCTGAAAATGGAAGCAACCTTGAAGAACTGTTGAAGAACGCTGGATTTGCAAAGAACTTAGTGCGGCAACAGCCATTGAAACAGGTCATTTTCTTTGATGAAGATATTCGTCACCGTGAACTGGCTGTTCGGCGAATGGAAGAAGACCTGGCCCTTGCGTTGGAGCAAAACCAGCTGCATTTGGTATACCAGCCCATTTATCACCTCGAAACTGGAAGAGTTCGCGGCGCAGAAGCGTTATTGCGCTGGCACCATCCTCAGCAAGGCTACATATCACCCGAGATATTTATTCCTGTCGCTGAACGAACGGGTCTCATAGATACCATTGGCCAGTGGGTGTTGAGAGAAGCTTTTCAACAGACAGCTGAATGGAAGTCAAGTGGTATGGAGAATATGAGAATGTCGGTCAACCTATCAGCGCGTCAGTTTGAATCTCCGCGATTTATCGGTATGGTGCGGCAATTGGCAGAAGAGAATTATGAAATGCCTTCAAAAATTGAGCTTGAGTTAACAGAAAGCACAGTGATTCATCAAGTGGAAGAAAGTGTTGAAAAACTAAAAGAGCTGCGCCATATGGGCTTTAGAATAGCCATCGATGATTTCGGCACAGGTTATTCATCCCTCAGTTATCTGGTGCGATTACCCGTGGATACGCTGAAAATCGATCGTTCTTTTATTATGAACATGGAAGACAGTTCTCAGGCACGTTCAATTGTATCATCCATCATTGCCATGGGAAGATCGCTGCATCTTGAGCTTGTGGCAGAAGGAATTGAAACAGAACAACAACTGGCAATGCTGCGTCAGGAAAATTGTCAGATGGGGCAAGGCTTTTACTTTAGTTCGGCGATGACCGCAGATAAGTTCATACGGCTTGTCAGAAGTCAGATCCAGTTGAAAAGGCCATAGAACTTATGATTCAAGTGGCATAAAAAAAGTCGCCGGGAGGAAAAAACCCGGTGACTTTTCAATCGTTAAAATTTAAAGCGAGCAATTTGTTCCTGCATTTCTTCAGCCAGCTGTGAAAGGGTGTCACTTGACTCTGCAATCTCCGCCATAGCGGCTGTTTGCTCCTCCACAGAGGCAGAAGCTTCTTCAGTGCCGGCAGCGTTTTCTTCAGCAATTGCCGAGAGATTTTCAATCACGCCTATAATTTCATCTTTTTTCCGAGCCATTTGTTCTCCTGAACGGTTCAAATCGGCTATGGCAGTTTGCACTTCCTGAATGGACTGATCAATACCATCGAAACGGTCATTGGTATCATTCATGCGGAGAGCTTGTTTTTCAATGATTTCCCCAACGCGTTTCATGGTGGTGACGGCATGTTCCGTCTGACCGGTGAGTTCACTGATCACTGTGTCAATTTCGCCTGCAAACTGATTTGACTGCTCTGCCAGTTTTCGAATTTCATCTGCCACAACCGCGAAGCCTCTTCCAGCTTCGCCGGCCCTGGCAGACTCAATGGCTGCATTTAAAGCCAATAAATTCGTTTGTTCGGCGATGCTTTTTATCATTGAACTGGCTGACTGGATTTGATTGGCCTGCTCGTGGGTGCGCTGGATGACCTGACTCACATTGTCGGCGGAGCGACTGGTTTCGTCGGTTTGGCTGACCACTTCTTTAAGTGCCTGCATCCCCTCGTCCTTCAATTGTTGCATGGTACCAGCAGATTGATTGAGAGAGGCAATGTGCTTCAGATCTTGTTCAATAATGACTGCCAGCTCATTGACGCGCACTGCGCCTTTTTCGGTATCGCTGGCCTGCTCAGCCGCTCCATTGGCAATTTCTTCGATGGTGCGCGCGACTTCATGAGAAGCAGTCGTGGTCTGCTGGCTGGTGGCGGTTAGTTCTTCTGAAGAAGCGGCAACACTCTGGGCACTTTCGGTAATGCTTTTTATCAGCGACAGCAAGTTTTGCTGCATGGTTTCCAATGAGCGTGAAATAGTTCCAATCTCATCTTTTCGTTTGGCATATTTTTCCAGGTTGTCATCTGTATGAATGCTTAAATCGTAGCCGGCAAACCGGTCCAGCACCGTAGAAAGTCGAATTACCGGTTGGGCGATGGATCGGCCTGTAATAAAAGCAATCACAAAGCCGATAACAGCAAATAGAAGGGTGGCAATAAAAATGGTATAACGCAGCGCATTGAGGCCGGCAAGTGCCTCTGACTGATTGGCGGTATTGACAAGAATCCAGTCGGTGCCAGGAATGGGTGTGAAAGCAGCTGAAGAGTCTACCTGATTAAAGCGATAACTTCCAATCCCTGATTCTTCTGCCAGTATAAAATCACTGAAATCAGCCAATGGCTGATAAATGGGATTCTCTTTGACAGCCTCGCTGGGCGAAAACTGGTCCATCACAAAATCACGGTTGGGATGGGACATGACAACACCCTGGCGATTGACCACGTAGGCATACCCTTCATTTCCGTAACCCATTTGATTGGTCTGTTCGCTGAGAGCATTCCCGTCCTTTCTTCCAATCAGAACGCCTGCTACCCGACCATTGACTTCAATGGGGACGGCCAACATGAGCACGGCCGAATCAGTCACTCGACTGATGATGACATCAGAAATATTCTGCTCGCCTTCGAAAGCACGCTTCACATATGTTCGATCACCAAGTTCAGCAGTGTTATCTCCCAGTACATATGAAGCGACACCATTTGGAGTGACCACGGCCATATCCAAAAATCCCAGACGTTCCACATCGGGTCTTAATGAAGACTGTTGCTCTTCCCAGTTCATCGTGCGGGTTCTGGCCCGGTTGGCAATTTCCTGCAAGACTGCCAAGTCACTGCGCAGTTCAGTGGCGATCACCTGAGACTCTGACCTGACTTCCGACTGGAGTGCCTGTTCAAACTGTTCCATAACGGTGTTGGTGCTCAAATAGAGTGAAACCATACCCAAACATAAAACAAACGCTAAAATCAAACATCCCACAATGAGTGCAATTTTTCTTGCCAAACTCATAGTCACTCCCCCGATCCATTTTGTTATGATGCGCGTTGCTTAAATTGTTAAATATCTAACATCATAAAGCACGATCCCCTGGTGATCTGTGAAGGAACATAAAAATGTGGCAACGAAACAGCGTGCCAAATGATGACTGTTATATATGTCATTATATGTCCTTTTGCAGGGTAAAGCAAGAATTACAAGACGCAGTTCTATCTTTTGTCGAGTATTCATGAACATGTGCAGAAATATTCCATATTCGATGCTGCACTTTGTGTATTCTGTCCAAAATTTAAAAGATCATGATTGGGTTGCAGAACCATTTCAAAAAAACAAAGCAACCAGAAGTGGTCTGGCGAGACAGCACATATTTGGCAGAAGAGTCTTTACACCATCATCTTCATATGTTACAATAACATAGGCCGTGGGGAATTAACTCAGCTGGTAGAGTATCTCCTTGACGTGGAGGAAGCCGTGGGTTCGAGTCCCTCATTCCCCACCACTGCAAAAGCTCACTTCTAAGCATTCTGGAAGTGAGCTTTTGTGCGTTTTTGTTTATCAACTTGTCAATCAATGGCAAATGAATCACGACAAATAAAGCAGTTTCTGGCTTCGTTTTGTATCAATGAGATTGTGGGCGTAGGTGATGAAATCGGTCATACTTTCTCAGTACTCATATGTTATAATTTCATAAAGCAACTACTCCGAAAAGTAGCCCGGTATGATCCTGCGCGCATCGTAAGGGTCTATATTCTTGCAAAAAGGAGTCCATTATTATGAAAGATCATCGCACAGAAGCGTTCCAGATTCTAAGGGCCATTGATGGGAAACGCAGTTTTTCCATTGACAAATTGTTTGCCCTGATGAACCAGATTCAGGTGACAGGTTCCATCAGTGGTGCAGCAGCCAATTTATCTGTTTCCTATCGGTACGCCTGGGGGCTGATTCAGGATGCTGAAAATGCACTGGGGGTAGAACTGGTGATCAAACAGGTGGGAGGTGCAGAGGGAGGCGGTACCACCATTACTGAAAAAGGAAAGCGCCTGCTTTATCAATATGATCACTTAAAGCAGGAAATTGATGATCAGCTGACTGATTTGTTAACTTCAGTTGGAGATGATTTATCAGAATCCTACAATGAACAGCCTCAAAGAGTTGGCGATCATTTGCTGCTGATGGCGTCAACCATTAGCCCTGTTGAAGCAGGCCTGGTGGATATATTGGAACAGGCCTACTATTTGGAGACTGGCATGCTGGTACGCCATATTGCTGCCGGCAGCGGTAGAGCTCTCGACATTGCACGGAAGGGTCGAGTTGACCTGGTGTTGGTTCATGCCCCGGATCAGGAGCAACTATTTATGGAAGAAGAGTGGGGAATAGAGCGCCGCCATCTCATGAGTAATTCTTTCCAACTGGTAGGACCGAAGTCAGATCCTGCCCGGCTGTGTAATATTCGCAGTGAGGCAGGTATCACAGGACTTTTCCAGCAAATCGCACTGACCCAAAAACCTTTTGTAAGCAGGGGTGACCGATCAGGAACACATCTTCGCGAAATGAAAATCTGGGAGCTGGCAGGCGTAAAGCCAGTGGAACCCTGGTATATCAAGACGCCGACAGTGATGGGAAATGTGGAGGCACTGCAGCTGGCTACGGAAAAAAACGCCTACACACTTACTGATTCGGCAACCTACTGGCAGACACCTTGCCAGGAGTCCATGACTGTTTTTTCTGGAGAAACATTGAATGATGCGCTGTTGATGAATCATTATTTTCTAATTGTTGTCAATCCTGAACGATTCCCCAATGTGAATGTTCAGGACGCCCGATGTTTTGCCGATTGGCTGACCGAAGGTGCTGGACGAGCAATTATTGCAGGATTTGGAAATGAAGATGGGCAAAAATCTCTTTATTTAATACCTTGATTGCAGCGTGATGCATAATAACTCGAGACGGTATATTTCTAAATGCATAACGATGCAATTAGTTAATTGAAAAGAGAAACATCAACTAATCTATTCGAAATGCCGGCTTACTTGTTTAAAGGGAGGAAATGACGTAATTTAGCAGATCGGCGAAGCAATAAATTAGGTTGACAGACGTTTCACAGTGAACTATACTGAACCTGCAAGGTTTTTCTTGAATTTCGATATGCATTTAAAAACATATAGATAAAACGATGATGGTCATCGTTACCTCCGAGTCTGAATTTCTAAGGGCGTTGCCTATGAGATCAGACCATTGGGTACCACCGGAAACGGTGTTGCCTCCCCTTCAGAAAAGGAGAGCTGTTGCAAATGCAATGGATATAAGCGCCTTCTTTCGGGCGTTTTTTTATTGCTCGCATTAAGATAGGGCATGTTGGAATCCATCGGAAGGAGGTATCATCTAAAAAAATCTGCATGTTGATACATAGTCAATTAAGATGTTTCACAAGAAAGTAGTTAAAAATAATGACAGGAAGATTCTGAAAAAAATCAAGAGATACCATGATCAGTCAAGTGAAGCTTGCGATGAAGTTGATTGTGAGGTGTGCCATGTACAATGGAATTTTTCCGCATCAGGAGTTTGTTGAAGGCTGAACGAGTTCGTCCTTATTAAATACTTTGAAGAAAAAATCAGGGAATTAATACACCGGAGACATCACCAACATGAACATTTTTTTCTTGGATGATAGGTGAATGTGTCTTTGGAATTTAAGTGCGCGCAAGCTTCTGCAAAAAAGTTTAGACGCTTGTGAGAAGAAACTTAGCTGCCGAGGGCAGTCATTTGAAAGGAGCGATTATGATGACAGAAATGATGAATGGTAAATGCAGATGGATGACGTGGTTACTGGTAGTATTGCTGCTTTTTTCACCCTTAACAACATTTGCGCTGGACAAACAGGATTATGCGGTTGAAATCAGAGGTACAGGAGTGCCAGAGGTGCTTCAGCTTTCCATTGATGATTTAAAGGCAATGCCTGCTGAAGCCCAGATTAACGAAGCCTATGTGTATAACAGCCGGGCCGGCGAAAAAACAGCTGAAGTGAAGGGTGTCAGTCTGGCATACGTACTTACTGAGGCAGCTGGTGTGACGGCTGTGACAGGACTGGTTTCTTTCGCAGCTTCTGATGGTTATCCCATTGAACCACAACCCTTGGAGGATGTGTTGGACGAAGCACTTCAGTTCGTTCTGGCCTATGAGGTGGATGGTGTAATGGCTGATGAAGATGACAATCCAGCAACTCAGGAAATCACGGTGTATCGCAAACAGAAGGAAGAAGGGGAGTTTGGAACGGTTTTCAAGATGATTGAGCGCATTGATGTTGATGCTGCTTTAGCTGCTTCAGAGAATGAAGAAGCTAAAACATCAGAAGCAACTGAGGCTGCAGAAGAGGCAGAAGATGAAACGCCTGAAATGGAACTTGAAGAGAGCGGCGATGAGAGTCCTGCCATCAGTTTCACAGACATTACTCCAACATTTGCCTATGCGACAACGGCCATTGAAGGACTGGTGAACAAAGGAGTCGTTTCAGGTATGGGAGATGGGCGCTTTGCACCTGCCGAAAACTTGACACGGGCACAAATTGCCACCATCATGGTTAAAGCGTTGGGGCATGAAACCGCAGCTTACCGGGGCGGTTTTTCAGATGTGAAGGAAAGTGACTGGTTTGCGTCCCATGTACAGGCAGCTGTCGAAGCTGGGATTTTCAGCGGTTATCCAGATGGCACCTTCAAACCAGACCGGGTGATCAGCCGCCAGGAGCTGGCAGTTGTTACTGGCAAAGCAGCCGTTGAAACCGGTGTGGTGGAACAGCAGCGTATGGCTAAATTTGTCATGGAAAAGTCTGATTACGCAGATAAAGAGGCGGTGCCAGCCTGGGCAGCTCATCAAGTGGCCTGGTTGGAAGCTCAGGGAGTCTTTCGCGATTTTATAGGAGAAAGCTTTGAGCCTGTCAAAACAGTCAATAGGGCAGAAGCAGCCACGGTGATTTTTAAAACCCTCTATTAATCAACTAGTGTGAATCATTGGCAACAACACTCGGCATTCCTCTGTGATTGTCGGGTGTTGGACAATAAAAGTGAGGTGCCGTCATGAATCCCATGAAAAGAAATCTTTCCAAACAACTTATTGCCTTGATCTTGACCATGGCACTGGTCCTGACTTCACTGCTGGTGGGTTTTCCTGTGGAAGTTCTTCGAGCCAACGCAGCATCTGGATCTCTTGTCATCACCGGAACAGGGGTGGAGCGTGAGGTGACGCTAACCCAGTCTGACTGGCAAAACATCAATCATCCTCAGATGGTAGAACGTATTTTTTCTTCCAATAACAATTTCAACTTCCATAAAATTTGGCAGGTCAAAGGGTTTGACCTGTTTTTACTGCTGGAGGAAGCTGGATTTAAGGGGGGCGGGGCACAAAAGGTTACTTTCATTGCAGCCGATGGGTTTAAACGAACCTGGACGGTGGATGAATTAATGGCATTGTCGGTCCATCCAGACATGACGCCAGGGAGTGCTGTGAAAGTGACTCCCGTGATTGGCAGCTTTCGGACAGAACTGTTGGATGTGCCGGGGAATGAACTGAAAGCTCCTGTGACCTGGTCAGAAAAAGCCCTGTCAACAGCAGACCTTGACGGGGAGGGCCCCCGTTTGTATTTGGGTCAGGAATCCGGAAAAGTCAATGACATTAATCAGATGAATTTCATCCGCGACCTGAGGCGCATCGTTGTGGGTGAGGAACGGCCGGCTGCCTCAACAGGGTCGATGCCGGCTGCATCGGCGGGCGCATTTGGAAACAGTCCCTACCGGCACATTTCCTACGAAGGTGCCCCTTATCATATTGATTCAATTACAGGAGCCACCATGACCATTGAAGGCCCAGGAGTGGAGTCTTACCGGGCTTTGTCTCTGCGACAAATTGAAGAAGAAATCGCCGGCATCCATCGGGATACATATCAGGAAATGATGAATGGTGTTCTTCGTTCTAATCAATATGAAGGCGTTCGGGTGGCGCATCTGTTGGATCATTTTGTAACGTTGCGAGAGAATCTTGGTAAAGTGGTTTTTAGGGATGTGAACCGGAGAATCATTGCTTCTTTCACCCTTGATGAAATTAGAGACCAACAGCGGGGAATGATGGTGGCTTATGGCATTAACGAAGTACCACTGGTTTATGAGCGGACAGATGCCGGTTACCAGGCCGTCGCAGCCAATGATAATGGATGTTTTAAACTTGTTTATCATCCGGCGCCTGGAGAAAAGCCGGTGGCTTTCACCAATGTGGCGTATCTTTATGTGGAGGAGAATACCCGACCAGGCTTTGAGCATGCAGTGCCTCCTTACAATGATCCAAAGCTGACAAATAATATATTTGCCCTGTCGGGCAGTGGGCTTGGAAAAGAAGTGAACTACACAGTGGCAGAGCTGGAATCAATGGCGGCCCTGCACCTTGAAAAGGAATACAGTTTGTCCAATAGTGAACACTATTGGTATTACAATACGTATAAAGGAATACCCCTTTGGGACCTGTTGCTGGCTTCCGGAATGGATGAAAACATTGATGAAGCCACACCGGTCACCTTTATTGCGGCGGATTATTACCAGATTCCGCCGGTGACTGTGGGTGACTTGAAGCACCATGACCGATGGGGGTACTATGAAAAGGATGCCCTGGATCAGGGCGATGGTGAGTTCGACGGAAGCAATGTGCCGGCGTTAAAGAGTGGATACCCAGTCATGGTGGCGTATGGATTCGATGGATACCCCTATGTACTGCATCCATCAGATGAAGGGCACAACTCAGGCCTTCGGAATGCTGACGGACCGTTACGCATTATTTTTGGCAAGCGAAGCTATGACCACACCAATGGATCTCATCAGGTGAAGCTTGCCAAAAGAGTGATAATCGGGGATCCTGCGGATCATACCACCCACCAGACAGCTCCATACACACAGCTGAATGAGTGGTCGTTGAGTCTGGAAGTGGTTGATGAGGAAGGTGTGAAGGTATCATCAGAAAAAATGAATCTGTCCAAAGTAGAAGAGTTGGTATATGGTGGCACTCCCAGAGAAAGGGATGCTTCACGGGTGAAAGCTTATTACGTCACTCAAGATGATGATCAGAAGGATCTGGTTTCTGATCTTTATGAAGGGATTGGGCTTGGTCAGCTGTTGTTCGAAAAAATCGGACTGCCAGGAACCATGGGGACGGTCACCTTCGAGAATGTGGTCGGCGAAACGCTGACGGTGACGCTGGCAGACATATTAAAAAAAGACTACTTTAATGAAGTCAATGGTTCCAACAACCTCCATCCGCTGCTTGCTTTTGGGAAAAATGGATATCCACTGGTTGAAACCGCTGAAAGTGATGGTTATCAAGGTGGCTCCATTCATAATCAAGGCGGTCCACTGAAGGTGATTTTTGGTCAATCGCAACAAGGGAGATCCGGGCATCATCTTGACCAGATTATCAGTATCAGGGTGCAGGTGGAGAAAGATCACTGGGCGCATCTATCCATGCCATATGACCAGTATGCAGATGAAACCATTTCTTTCACCGGGACTGGTGTCAGGCAGGCAACTGTCATCACACTGGCTGAACTGGAGCTGATGCAGCAATATATCACCATGGCAGACTACGCAATCGTTGATAGAAACAATCATCAAACCAGGGAAACATATCGGGGAATTGATCTCTATGAATATCTTCGACAGGAAGTTGGCTTGACGGCGGGAGCCAATGAGGTGACAGTGGTGGCTGCCGACGGCTATAGCCGCACCTTCCTGCTGGAAGAGATTGGTAAAAGAGACTACATTAATGAAGCCAGCGGCGCCAATAATCTATTGGTACTGCTGGCCTACGGCAAAAATGAAACGCCTTTGGTGCCGGATGACACTTCTGAAGGCTATGTGTCGACAGTTGATAATGGTGGCGGTCCCTTGCGCCTGGTGATGGGCCAGACAGAAAAAGGTGACCAGAACAGTGGCAAAATGGTCCGCAATGTGACTGAGATCAAAGTGACTGCAGCAGCGGGTGACAGCTGGAAACACAACGTGGGCATGTACACACAGTATCTGGACATTCCTGTTCTTCGGATCACCGGTTCACAGGTGAAAGAACCCCGCACTTTTAGTTTGAGACAGCTTCAGGCTCTGGATGAGCATATCATACGTGATGTGATTTCCGGCACTGCTGAAGTGGAAGGACTGGTGCTCTGGAATCTGATCAAAGAAGTGGTGGAACTGACTGACGGTGTCAGCGTTCCCAGTGGGATTCGAGTGTACGCAGGGCCTGGCTACAATCAGCTGCAGGTGACCAATGATGTGATGAATGGCATGGTGAACAGCCGGGGAGAAAGGAAAGAAGTACTTCTTGGATACGCACTTAACGGATACCCGCTGGTACCGCATGCTCACAGTGAAGGGTATGTGCACAATAATGAATATGGACCGCTGCGGTTGTATGTGGAAGAAAATGAGTCCATGTGGACCAAGTGGGTTGACTGCATCGTGGTGGGCACAGGTGAGTATGAAGAGCCGTTGGAAAAAGATTTGCAGGCGGATGAGCTGCCCATGGCAACGAGCAATGCTTCCGCGGGATTACCTTCCATGGAACGTACCCCAGGGTACACTTGGGAAAGCCATCGAAATGATACCGGAGAGGGGCTCCCCTGGGCCAGCGTGAGGGTCATCTCCACTGATCAGCAGGGAGGTCTCTGGGTGGGAACCAATGGCGGTGGAGCAGCTTACCGTCATGCCGCTGGGGGCTGGACCCTTTTCAATCAGCAGAACAGCCCATTGCCCCACGATACTGTCTATGATATTGCCGTTGATGCCAGCGGCGGTGTATGGTTTGTTGGTGGAAGTCCTGAGTCTGGAATGGGAATTGTGGAGAAAAAAGGGGAAGAATGGCAGGTATACACCAGTGCCGATGCCTTACCCACAGGAACTGACTTTGCCCAGGCCATTGCACAGGATTCCCGGGGCGGCATGTGGTTTGGAACGGCAGCAGGACCATTATATCGTTCGGCAGGCGGTGATTGGCAGCTGATGACAGATGAATCATTGCCAGCCAGCTCAGTGACGGTACTGACCCCTGATGATCAGGGCGGATTGTGGATGGGTTTCTACCCAAAAGAGACTGAAGCGGGGTATCAGGGTGGCTATGCTTACAGAAATCGAAGCGGTGAAATAACAGTGTACTCTAATGATTCGGGCGAGTTCTCAGGCAGCTGGATTCGAGAAATTGCACCTGACCTTCAGGGTGGCGTTTGGATTTCCCGGTTCGGAAAAAACGACTATATAGACCCGCGAGGGAATCGAACCATCTATCACAGCGACCGGGAACTGCTGCCACATCTGACTGATGAAGACAGCATACGGCTCATATATCCTGACAAAAGTGGAAATGGAATTTGGATCGGAACCACTCAAAGTGGTTTGTATCATCGAAGTCTCAATGGCACCATCACGGTGAATCATTCTGAAAACATCCTTCCTTTGGCTTCTTTTGACAGTATTTGGACGGTGACAGAATCACCTGATGGCCATTTGTGGGTCGGCACCAACGGAGGGATTGTTAAAGGCGTGTTCGGATTTTCCAAGTGAAACGGCATCAGGAATCAATGAGAATGATGGTGAAGGATGCGCCGTAAACGATAGGTGCTGAGTTGATGGACCATGACAGTTGAAGGAGGTGGCGCGATTCGCTGCTTCCTTCCTGTTTGGCGTGGATGGACTGAAATTTGCCTGAAGCTGAACCCTGAAGGCAGATGAGAAAGAGGAACCAAAGGTAACAGGAAGGCGGCGAATACGGAATGACCATAGGATACACCTCTGCTCATAAGAAATGGCTTCGATTATTACTGGGTATACTGCTGCTGACTGTTTTATTTACAAATGGTTGTCGCAGTGAAAAAACCGGGGACGACAAGGCTGTAATCGAAATCAATGGGGAAGGCATTCTGGCTCCTGCAAAGGTAAGCCTGGAACAAATGAAAGGAATGGAGGCCGGATTGGTGGAAGCCGACTTCTTTTCCCTAAACTCTTACGGAACAAGGGAATACACTGCTTTCAAAGGCGTCTGGCTGTGGCATTTGCTGCAGGAAACCGTTCAACTGAAGACTGATGCCACCCAGGTGACCATTGTAGCTGAAGATGGCTATCAGGTGACGTACACATTGGAAGAGGTTCAACGGAAAGACTATCTGGACGAGCAAAATCCTGATAGCACCTATCCCATGATCATTGCCTGGGAACAGGCGGGTCAGGCCTTTGACCCGGATCAAGGAAATCCATTCCAGCTGGTGATTGGTCAACGGGAGCCAGGTGATGTGAACAAACCTTATTGGGTGAGACATATCATCACATTGGAAGTTAAGTGATGGAGAGGATTTTGAAATGAGAGACCTGCAAAGTGCTAATAGCCATAATGAACGGCTGACAACTCCCTATCATTGGGTACTGACTGGTTTACTGGTGATCCTGTTTGCCTGCTGCGCCTGTGTTCCACTGGCTGAAAAAAACGTTGAAGTAGGTGTCATCGGAGGAGTGGTGACTGCTCATGAGAAAGATAAGCTTCAGGTTCGCGCAACAGCGCCTGAAACCATCATCCACTTACCGGAAGCTGAAAAAGATGGACAAATGATGAGAATAAATCTGAAAAATGTATGGGCAGCTCATCTTCAGGTGATCCATGAACAAACAGGAGAGACAACAAGGATGACGCCTGTCGCCTTTGAAACCCTCACACCTACTTCTGTTATGATGCAGGTGCCGTTGACATCTGAACCTCAGAGCATTTATGCAGACTGGAGCCGGAACCTGCCACAGAAACCCCTGATCATGGCGGTTGTGGGCGACAATCAGGGAAACGATGATGTGCTGGCTCGGATCATTGAAGAAATCAATGAAACCGAAGCAAGCCTTCTTATCCATCTGGGCGATCTGGTGCCATCAGGACAACCGGAAGAATACAGTGCCTTTCTGGAGACCATGGAAGCCCTGACCATTCCCTGGTATGCGGTGCCTGGCAATCACGATGTCAGAGGAGATGGAATGGCATACTTTGAATCATTGATAGGTCCCCGGGAAACCGGCTTTCAATTGGGAGATTTCAAGTTTCTTCTGTTGGATACTTCTTCCCTGAACATGACAGGGGAGCAACTCAGTCGACTGGAAGCACAGTTAAACCACGTGAAAGACACCCAGCAACTCTTGTTCATGCACTGTCCGCCAGCGGATCCCCGGGGTCGCAGCCATGGCTTTCTTGATATCGGTGGAGCAGAGGCCTTCTATGAACTGATAGCTGAGCCTGAACTGAAGGTTCAGGGAGTTTTTGCCGGTCATGTGCATTTGTTCCATCATCGCAATGAAGCAGGAGTCGACCATGTGATCAGTGGTGGTGCTGGTGCCCGGCTCTATGCATCAGAAGATGAAGGTGGTTTTTATCACTATACGTTGGTCACTCTGGCAAAACCTTTGCTGGTGACACCGATTCCAGTGGAAGCGCCTCCGCGCAGCACTGATGTGGTGATCACTGGCAGCAAAGGTGATCTCATTCTGCCAGCGGATACCCTGGATGAAATGGCTGTTTTATCACGAAAGGGAAGCTTTCAGAATTTTCATGGCAATTTTCGGGGAGAAGGAACTTACCGTGGTGTTCCAGTGAAAGACCTGGTTGACTTGGTGGGGGGTATGACACTTGATGATTTCCTGCGGGTTCATTCCTGGGATGGCTATCGACAGGATTTTGCCTATGAAAATGTGTATCCTGAGTCATCGGGATGGTACGATGAACAGGGAGATATGGTGTTGGCTATCGCCTATAATCAATCAACTTTACCCGAATGGGAAGATGGCTACCGAATAGCTTTTTTACCGGATGATGGTGTGTTTGATAACGAGAATCTGCTGAAGACTTCATTGCCAGGTTTGGGAGGGCATGATTATTTATCAGCAGGCAGTGTATGGGTTCGAATGGTCAACCGCCTGGAGGTGATTCCATGGAATCAACAAGAAACAACACCTTAAAGACTGACTCAGGAAAAGCGCGCTACTGGCACAACCGTGACTTGCTGATCATTGCCATCCTCAGCGGATTGGGAGGTGTGATGAGCACCTATGTGGGCTACCTGGGAAATTTGCTAAATCGGATGCTGGGGGTTCCCTTTGGTGCAGGTCAATTTGTTGCCGGGTTGCATGTATTTTGGATTGTGCTGGCGGCAGGATTGGTGCGTAAACCAGGGGCTGCCACGATGGCCGGATTATTGAAAGGAGTCATTGAACTTCTCACAGGGAGTACTCATGGCGTAGTAATCGTCATGATCTCGTTGGTACAGGGATTTCTGGTGGAAGTGGTCCTGCTGCTGTGGCGGCGTCATTCACTGCCGGCTTATATGCTCGCCGGTGGACTGGCTGCTGCTTCCAATGTGGTGATGTTTCAGCTCCTCTACTTTTCGGGAGCGCCCATCACCTATCTCTTTTTCATCAGCACTCTGGCTTTTTTTTCTGGCGCATTGTTGGGAGGAAGCTTTGCCATGAGTGTTATGGAAATGGTTTTTCAGGCACGTCCCATTCGTATGAGTGGTGCTGCCAGCCATGATTTTCAGGCTGATCACAAACGTCAGCGGTTGAAAGGAAGGCACTGGATCACTCTGGGGCTGACCCTTGCCTTATCTGCAGGAGCACTCTACTACTTTACCTTCGTGTTCGAACTGCCGGGCAGAGGGCCAGCTCTGCGGGTGGAAGGGGCTGTGGAGAATCCGGCGACCCTGAACCTGTCACAAATGTCCGATGCAACCACCACCATTACAGCAGAGCTGATTGGTGAGATCACCCATGTGCCACCTCAGGAATACACAGGCATCCCCATATGGGTAATCCTGAAACAGGTGGAACCATTGCCTGATGCTGTTACTTTGGAAGTGATTGCTTCAGACGGCTATACAGTGACTTTCAATTTGCAGGACGTGATGGATGACCATGAAATGGTTTTGATTGAAGAATCAGACACACTAAGACTGATAGCCGGCGCTTACCCTGGCGGCCATTGGGTTAAAATGGTGAATCGTCTTGTGGTCCGATAATCGGTTGGAGAACGTCAATAGTAAGGCCAAATGCAGAGAGGGAAAAAAGAGATGACACCTGTGATTGAAATCAATCAACTTACGTTTACGTATCAAGGGGAACAGAATGCTGCATTATCACAGGTGGATCTACGTCTTTACCCTGGGGAGTTTATCACCATTACGGGACCCAGTGGGTGTGGCAAGTCCACGCTGGCCATGTGCCTCGCCGGTTTTATCCCCACTGCTTTTCCGGGAGAAATGATGGGGGAAGTACTGATTCAGGGACACGATACCCGTAAGTACCCTGAGGGAGGGCTTTCGGGAATTGTGGGACTTGTTCAGCAAGATCCCGAGGGGCAGCTCTGCACCCTCACCGTCGCTGATGAGGTGGCCTTTGGTCCCGAAAATCTGTGTGTACCGCCGGAAGAGATTCGAAGCCGAGTCATCACATCTCTCGAGGCAGTGGATGGTATGCATTTGTTTCATCGTCAGGTGCACACCTTATCAGGAGGAGAAAAACAACGTGTCGCCATTGCTTCGGTACTGGCCATGAAACCTGCTCTCCTGATTTTGGATGAACCCACCGCCAATCTGGACCCCCGTTGCACCAGGGAAGTGCTGCAAGTGCTGGCGAAACTGCAGCGGGAACAGGCCGTTTCTCTGGTGATTATTGAACACCGACTGGAACAGGTGCTGCCATGGACGGACCGATTGATCCGGATGGATCAAGGAAGGATTGCAAGTAGCATTGACAGGGCTGTAATGCTCCAGGGAGGGTTGGAGGCGGCATCTCAAACCAGCTATGTACCTGAGGCCTTCGAATCATGCGATCAAAGCAGGCACAGTAAGGCAAGTGACGAAGAAGTATCTGTGGCTGAGCAAGCCTTGCTCAGTGTGGAACATCTTCAGGCAGGGTATGAAGACCGAGTGGTTTTGTCAGATGTGAGCTTTCAACTTTCGCCAGGTGAAACCGTTGCCCTTATGGGTGACAATGGGAGTGGCAAAACCACGTTGATCCTTTCTTTACTTGGAATCATCAAACCTTCTGGAGGAAAAATCTGGTTTCAGCAGGAAGAGATGACTGGGAAAAAAGTAGCTTATCGTGCCCGGCATATGGGACTGGTTTTTCAAAATCCCCATCACCAGTTATTTGAAAACAGTGTATGGCGTGAAGCGCTGCTGCCGGCCTCCTTTCTCAGCGAGACTTCTTCTGACGCTGTTGAGGAGATAACCGGAAATCTATTGGAGGATTTCCATCTGATCCAATATCGGGAGAAGAATCCCTTTACCCTCAGTCTGGGAGAAAAAAAGAGATTGGCATTGGTGTCGGTGCTGGCCTATGGTCCATCTCTCCTTATTCTTGATGAACCATTGGTGGGCCAGGACCGAGAACGGATGCTGACTTTGATGAATGTGCTTCAGTATCATCGAAGGCAGGGTGGATCAGTACTGATGGTATGTCACGAACCGGCAGTGGTGGAAACTTTCTGCCAACGGATCCTGTTTGTGAAGGATGGAAGCATCGCTATTGATGCACCTACGGCAGAGGCCTTTCAAATGTTGAAAGCCCAAGGACACCATGAATACCTGCCAGCCTGTGGACATGTGCAGATCGGTGAAGAAGGGGGAGACTGATGAAGGCAGCCTGTTCACCAAAAAGTAAAACGAGTTCGCCGATATCGAAGGGGTTTTTTCCGGGACTGAGTTATGTGGAAGGAACTTCATCGCTGCATCGAGTTCATCCAGGTGTCAAATTGATGCTGCTGATTAGCTTTAGCATCTGTGCCATGCTGGTGACCTCTGTGGCTGGAGGAATGTTGTTATTGGTCATTCTCATCAGTGCTTATGGAGCAGCAGGATTGGGATGGGATTTCTTTATTCGCAAATTGCGGTGGATCCTGCTGTTTGGGTTAATGATGTTGCTGGCCCAGGTATTATGGGTTAGAACGGGAGTGCTTCTCTGGCATTTCCAGGGGAGTTTTTTTTCATTTGAAGTTTGGTCGGAAGGGCTTCTGGGAGGGCTGGCAATGGTATTTCGCTTTATCAATGTCATCGGATCAAGCTATTTGTTTGTTGCCATCACGAATCCCAATCAACTGGCGTACACACTGATGCAGGCTGGTCTTCCTTATCGGGCAGGCTTCATGCTGATCACAGCACTGAGATTCATCCCGCTGTTTCATCTGGAACTAAATCAAATCAAAAACGCTCAGATGGCCAAAGGAATCGATCTTGAGGGGTTATCGCCTGCCAAACTGGTGCGCAGTATTCGATACTTGTTAGTACCATTGGTGATCTCGGTACTGGGAAGAGTGGATACACTGACGGTATCCATGGAAATAAGAGCTTTTGGTTTGACGGATCACAGAGAGTATCGGGAAACGCTGTTAATGTCAAAAGCAGAGAAAAGGGGGATGGCTGTGATTCCCCTGGTTTTTGGAATCATCTGGGCGGCTTTGAGATAAGATGGTATGATGGAAGGGGTTGATGGCGTGAGGATGACTCATTGGCGCAGATGTGGCTGTTTGGCGGGCAAGACCATTTTTATGGCAGGCGTGTTGCTGTTACTGTTGCTGATGATGAGCTGCATGACCGGCTGCGGAATAGAAAAAGAGGTGGAACCGGCAGAAGAAGTAACGCGGGAGACTGCTGCTGAACAGCAAGTTTCTGAAGCGGTGGAAGAAATCCATGTGCCTGACGAGTTGGAGGCACCTGACGAAGCAGTTGAATCCAGTGATCCCAAGGATTTTCATGAGGCTGGAAAAGCAGTTGACGAAACTGACAAAATTGAAGCCACTAACAGCCACTCTGATGATAACGAATCAGAAGGGTCTAAAATCATAGTTTCTTCCGAAGATTATGAACCAGTGGAAGCTTCTGAAAAAGAGTTTCGGGAGATGACACCTCGGGTTCAAGCTGAACCGGGGGCACTTATCATTACTGGAGACGGATTGGAAAATGAGCTGGTGCTGAATCCTTCTGAATGGCAGTTGAATCACCCCTGGTGGACAGAACGCTATTATTCTTCCAATAATAATTTGGGATTCCATAAAATATGGTTGGTGAAAGGGTATGACCTGGGATCCCTTTTGAAAGAAGCTGGATTAAAAACTGATGAGGATTACTTGATCACCTTTGAATCTGCTGATGGGGTGATTTACAGCGAGAAGTGGAGCTCTCTTCAGAATCGCTACTACTTCTCAGACTTAACGACAGATACAGGCCAGCTCATTGGACCGCTCATCGGCTTCTATCGAAAAGAAGTCTTCGATGCCATTGAACCACAACCGCCAGTGCACTGGCAGACCCAAGAGCTGACAGCTTCAGATCGTGACCCTCAGTGGCCCAGGCTATACATGGGGCAGCAACAGGATCATCCCAGTGATATTAATCAGCCAATGTTTCTCAGGGAGCTGGTGCGTATTGTGGTGGGACAGGAACGAAAGGAGTGAAATCATTGAAGGATTATTATGATCCGGCCCATGAACCGGGAAGTGTCGTGGTTTCTGGAACGGCCTTAAAGCGACCAGTGGTGCTGAACCCATCTCAGTGGACACTGGCAAATCAACACTTTCAGGAAGTTTTTTTCTCATCCAACAATCATTTGGGATTTCACAAAATCTGGCGAGTGAAAGGGTATTCTCTTCTGGGGTTGCTTCAGACAGGTGATGTGACGGTCAATCCTCAACTTGCCATAACCTTCTTCGCCAGCGACGGGCTCACTTATCAATCATCGCTGGGAGCACTGACCAACCGTTATTATTACCCCGGCCTCACCCTCGCCAACGAAACCAGGGTTGACCCTGTGATTGCTCTTTATGCAGCTGCAATGTTTGATGATCAGGTACCGCAAGGGCCAGTCCAGTGGACACCGCGCCCACTGACGGAAGACGATTATGACCGACAGCGTCCAAGACTGTTCATGGGACAACGGAAGGGTGACCCCAGTGATGATAATCAACCCTGGTTTCTGGGCAATCTTGTCGAAATCGAAGTGAATTGTCAAGAATAAGGGGCTTGTCACATTTAACGTTGGAAAAATCGAACCATCATAAGTATCATGTGTGCTTTGGCAGGAGAAAAAGAGCCAACGAATAGCATTTTCACGAATGCTGAAAAAAACTACTAAAAAAATGACGCAAATGTTATAATTGAGGGAAAAATGATAATAGATTGACAATCTGATCGTTCTTTGCTATCATTTAATCAATCTTCATAGAATGACTCCGAGCTAGAAAACCTACAACACAAGTCATGGTTTTCTAGCCTGTAGGGTATTGCTGGAAACGGCAGTGCCTCCCAGTGTGGAAAGGAGGAAATGGCTGAGGCGTAGGCAGGATTTCACGTCTTTGGTTGCGGTGCCGTTTAATGGAACGGTTCAAAACTCCTTTGCACAACAAGGGAGTTTTTTGTGTGCTTTAACAGATGTTCTCTAATATGAAAAGGATGGTGATTTCCAATGACAGAACCTGTACAAAAAAATGCCGGCATACTTCATCACCAATTAACGAAATCAGCAGTATTATTGGCCTTGGCACTTATTTTTCAAATTGGGTTCATGCCATTTGCCCAACCAGTTGTAGGGCCTTTAGTCAATATGACCTTGCTGTTGGCCGTGTTGACTGTGGGTCCTTTCCACGCGGTAATGATCGGCTGTATAACCCCGGTAATGGCATTTATGCTTGGCATTATGCCAATGCCTTTGCTGGTACCTGTTGTGGTGCTGGGGAATGCGGCGTTTATCACTGTTTTTTATGGGGCTGCAATCAAGATGAAACGAATCAATCAAATGATGGCGCTGGTGGCAGCAGCGTTGTTTAAATACGCCATCATGGCGTCTTCTATTCGTTTGATTGCTGCTCAGTTTATGCCTGGAATGCCGGACAGGCTGATTCATGCTTTTTCTCTGCCTCAGTTTTATACTGCAATGCTGGGAGGAATGCTGGCACTTTTGATAGGTCGATATTTGCCGAAGGAGTACACTTCTGCTGATTGATAGAAGAACAATTGGTATCAATAATGAGATGAATAAATGTGGAAAAAAGAGAGTGGTTTTAAATTAAATTGTTAATTAATTAACTATTTCTGCCTGGGATGGGGAGGCATAATCATGAAAATTGCTGCCGCAGCACATGGTTGCGACACAAAGGCTGTCATCGGAAAGCGTCTGCAGACCGAGGATACACTTTTTATTCTTGAACTGGATGACGATACCGGTGAGTTGATGACAGCTGATCCGATGCCGAAAACAGCATCTATACTGGAACTGGCATTGCTGATTGTTGAAAATGACTGTGAAGCTGTGATCTCTGGAATCATTGAAAAAGAAGGATTTGATATTCTGGCAAAAGAGCAGGTTACCCGTTATAAAGGGACAGGTCTGACTGTTTTGGAGGCAGTTGAAAAAATGGCTGGCCGGCAGCTGGAACTCTTCACCCATGCAGAGGGTGAATCTCACAGCCATGAACATGGAGCTCTCTATGGTCAAAGTGAAATAAGAAACAGCAAAGGTAAGAGAGAAGAGGGTTGACAGCGATTGAATGGATACTCTGAAAGGGGTCGATACAAGACACAGATAAGATGGAAGGTCATATGTTCCACACAAAAAGGAGGCTGGTGCAAAATGGCAGAAGAAATGAAAAAAATGTGTCGAAAAGTGCTTCATGTCAATGGGAATGAAATCAGTTTAGTCGTTGATTCTGAAGATCTTCTCTCCAATGTCATCCGAAAGCAGCTTGGACTAACGGGTACAAAAGTAGGATGTAAAGCCGGACAGTGCGGTATTTGTTCAGTGATTCTTAACGGTAAAGTGGTGCGATCCTGTGTTGTTAAAATGAAAAAAGTGGAAAACGGTTCCATCATTACCACCATCGAAGGCGTTGGAAACAAAGATCACATGCATCCATTGCAGGTGGCCTTTGCCAAACATGGTTCTGCTCAATGCGGTTTCTGTACTCCTGGATTTATTGTTTCGGCCAAAGGGCTGCTGGAAGAGAACCAGTCACCAACAAGGCAGGAAGTAAGAGAATGGTTCCAGAAGCACAGAAATGTGTGTCGGTGCACAGGCTATAAGCCCATTGTTGATGCAGTCATGGATGCAGCCAAAGTGATCCGTGGTGAAATGGATGTGGAAGCCCTGCTTTACCAACACAAAGCAGGCGACTCGATTTTAGGCTCATGGATCCCCCGGCCTTCAGCACTGGCAAAAGTCAGCGGAACGTACGATTATGGTGCAGATCTGGGACTTAAAATGCCCCCAGAGACACTGCATCTTGAACTGGTACAGGCAAAAGTGTCACACGCCCTTATCAAGAGCATTGATACCAGCGAAGCTGAGAAAATGCCAGGGGTGGAAGCTGTTTTAACACATAAGGATGTTCAAGGGACCAATCGAATCAATGGCATGGCGCTGTTCCCATGGAACAAAGGCGATGGCTTTGACAGACCAATTCTGTGTGACGAAAAAGTGTTCCAGTTTGGAGATGCACTGGCCATTGTCTGTGCCGACACACCTGAACATGCAAAAGCGGCTGCGGAAAAAGTCGTGGTGGAGCTGGAAGAGTTACCAGCCTATATGAATGCGCCTGAGGCAATGGCAGATGATGCCATTGAAATTCACCCCGGTACACCCAATGTGTATTTCGAACAGCCAACCATCAAGGGTGAAGAGACGAAGCCAATCTTTGAAAAAGCAGCACATGTTGCCGAAGCCAGCTATTATACCACCAGGCAGCCTCACCTGATTTTAGAACCCGATGTGGGATTTGGTTATTATGATGAAGAGGGCAGACTGACCATCCATTCCAAAAGCATTTGCCTGTATGTACACATTGAAATGATTCGGGAAGCATTGGGAATCGAAGCAGAAAATATCAGACTGATTCAAAACAATATGGGAGCCACCTTTGGTTATAAGCTGAGTCCAACCAATGAAGCATTGTTGGGTGTTGCCGTCATGGCAACGGGAAAACCGTGCTATCTTGAATTTGATATGTTCCAGACCATTACCTATACGGGCAAACGTTCTTCATCTTATACAGATATTCGTATGGCAGCTGATGAAGAAGGCATGCTGACAGGAATGGAATACGATATCATTTTTGATCACGGAGCCTACTCTGAATGGGGCGACTGCCTGGCATTCAAAGGCAATATGTTTGTGGGTGCCGGTTATGATATCAAAAATATTCGGGGCAAATCATCGGCTGTGTGCACCAATCATGCCTATGGAACAGCATTCAGATCATACGGATCGCCACAGGCCCTTTTTGCCAGTGAATGTCTGGTGGATGAGTTGGCAGCGAAGATGGGAATGGATCCTTTTGAAATGCGCTATAAGAACGTTTATCGACCAGGGGCCACCACACCGGTGGGTGCCACGCCAGAGGTGTTCACCTGGCCGGAGATGTTTGATTATCTGAGACCGCATTATGAGAAAGCAGTTAAAGAGGCGAAAGCCAAGTCAGCAGAAACGAAAAAATATGGTGTGGGATTATCACTGGCAAACTATTGTGTAGGCGGTGACTTTGCAGACTTTTCAGAAGCCTGGGCCGAGCTTTTGCCAGCCGGAGGGGTAGCCATTTACAATTGCTGGCAAGACCATGGACAGGGATCAGACATGGGTACATTGGCGATTGCTCATGAATCATTAAGACCTTTGGGGATTCCGCTGGAAAAAATACAGCTGGTGATGAATGATACAGCCATTTGCCCTGACGGTGGTGTTTCTGCAGGCAGTCGTGGACAGGTATTCTTCGGAAATGCCATCAAACACGCCTGTGAAAAGTTGATTGAAGCGATGAAAAAAGAAGATGGCACTTTCCGATCTTATGAAGAAATGGCCAACGAAGGGCTTGATCTGAGGTATGTGGGCAACTTTGCTTCAGGTGCATACTGTGCGATGATTGACAAGGATACGGGCCAGGGAACACCAATGATGCAGTACATGTATGGCATTGTCATGTCAGAGGTTGAAGTGGATGTGACCACAGGTAAAACAACCGTGAACAAAATGACATTGGTGACTGACTGTGGGACGATCATCAATAAGACGGTGGTGGATGGACAGATGTATGGCGGTTTGGTTCAAGGCATTGGGCTGGCGCTCTCAGAAGATTTTGAGGACTTGTCCCGGCACACGAATCTGGCCCGCTGCGGCATACCCACCATCATGGATGCGCCGGATGAAATGGAAGTGGTGTATTTTGAAACACCCAGAGAGCATGGCCCCTTTGGAGCATCCGGTGTTGGTGAGCTGCCATTGAGTTCTCCCCATGCCTCCATTATCAATGCCATTTATCAGGCATGCGGGGCCCGTATTCGGGAACTTCCAGCGTTGCCGGAAAAAGTATTGGCTGCCCTTCAGGAAATTGAATAATCATCTCAGATGTTCCTGGTATTGCTGAAGACCTGATGGGAGGAAACGAGCAGGGGAAATGTCAGCGTATGATTCCCCTGCCTTTACATCATGGCGGATAGTGAAATGAAAGGGCTGTGTGAACTGCCTTTCAGCTTTTAAGGAGTGACGTTGCATGAAGCGCACGGAAATCAGGGCTTATGAAGATCGATGTACCCAGAGTGATCCACCTGCCTGTGAGTCCCGTTGTCCTGTTCACGTGGATGTAAAACAGATGATGTTACATATGCAAAAAGGCGAGCTGGAAGAAGCACTGCGGGTTTATCAGAAGAAGATCCCCTTTCCACGCATCATCAGCAGCGTGTGTGATCAGCCATGTCAGGATGTCTGCATGAGAAAAGAAATGGGAGGTTCCCTGCAGATCAGAGAAATCGAAAAAACCTGTACGACGTTGGGAATCATCGCAACCAAAAAAATCAGGATTTTCAAAAAAACCGATCATCGAGTGGCGGTGATTGGCGCAGGACTCAGCGGATTAACAGCAGCCTTGCTTCTGTATGAAAAAGGGCATGTGGTGCACGTATATGAAAAAAAGGCTGAAATAGGGGGGCAAATCAGGGGTTTTTCTTCTGAAAGGTTACCCAAACAACTGATTGATGAAGACTTTGACTTTTTAAAAAGTACTGGAATCCAGTTTTTTATGGGCTGTGAAATAGGACGCGACAAGCCGTTTGACACAATCATTGATGCATATGATGCTGTCTTTCTTGGAATGGGAACAATGCAAGCGGGGATGGTTGCTACAGGGAAGACTCAGTCTTTGGAAATTGATCTGCAGACTTTGTCCACAGAAGTCAGCGGTGTTTTTGCGGGAGGAAGCATGACCCGGAACCAGGCTGATTACTCACCCATTACATCCATTGCGGAAGGTCGAAGTGCGGCGATATCCATTGATCGATTTGTGAAGAAAGTTTCACTGACAGAGGGCCGCCATCATGAGGGAGCCTACAAAACCCGCTTATATACAAATATCCAGTCTGTTGAACATTGGGCACCAGTGCCTCCTGTCGATGAGGGCGGGGGATATTCAGCAGATGAGGCAGCAGCAGAAGCGGCGCGCTGTATTCAATGTGAATGCATGGAATGCGTGAAAAGCTGCAAATTTCTGCAATCCTACGGGAGTTACCCCAAAAAATACGTGCGTGAAATTGCCAACAACGTGAATATCATGATGGGTATTCGACAGACAAAACATATGGTGAACTCCTGCACGTATTGTGGGCTTTGTGAAGAACGATGCCCCAACGCATTGAATATGGGAGAGGTATGTGCCACTGCTAAAGAGGAACTTGTTGCGAAAAATGCCATGCCAGAAGCCATTCATGATTTCCCCATTCGTGACATGCAGTTCAGCAACAGTGACTATTTCCAGCTTTTCAGACATCAGCCGGGAATGAAGAGCAGTCAGTATATGTTTTATCCGGGATGTCAAATAGCAGCGCTTGCGCCTGAGCACGTGATGAAGGCCTATGAGTACCTGACAACTCATCTGGCAGGAGGTGTGGGTTTGAATTTAGGCTGCTGTGGTGCGCCGGCCGCATGGGCAGGAAGAGACCCATTATTCAAAAATACACTTGAAATTTTCACAAAAACCTGGGAAGAAGCTGGAAAACCTCTCATCATAACAGCTTGCTCCACCTGTCATAAAATCTTTAAAGAAGCACTGTCAGATCATGTGGTGCAATCCATTTGGGAGATTTACTGCCAGAGGGGACTTCCTTTTCAAGGGACGCCTGCCGGACATCATCGTAAAATCTCAATCCATGACGCCTGTACTGCAAAAAACGAACCACGGGTTCATCAGGCAGTGCGTCACATCCTTATTTCCAAAGGGTTTGAGATTCAAGAGCTTCCATTCAGTGGAGAAAAGTCCAAATGCTGCGGCTATGGAGGACTGGTTTCCTTCGCCAACAGACAGCTGGCACAGGAAATGGTAGCTGACCGGATTGGAGAAAGTCAGCAAGATTACATTGTTTACTGTCAAATGTGCCATGATTATTTTTCGAAACAGGGCAAAACCTGTTGGCACATTTTTGACCTGATCCACCGGGATCTTTCTCAGGAGGATTGGCGTGGTGAAAGTAATCAGCTCACCTTCAGTCAGCGTCATGAAAATCGGATTAAACTGAAGCAGCGACTGCTGAAAGAAGTTTGGAGGGATGATATGGATCGTCAGCCAGAGGACCATGAAAGCATTGTAGTACGTTTCTCCCCGAAGATGGAACAAGTCATGAATGATCGCCTGATCCTGCTTTCAGATATTCAGCAGGTGATTTATCACGCAGAGACCACTAACAATAAAATCTATCATCCCAATAACAATCATTATACTGCGAAGCTCAGGCCCGGAATCATTACCTATTGGGTGGAATACAGCATTGAAGAAACCAGCTTCCTGGTTCATAAAGCCTATAGTCACAGGCTTGAAATCAACCGGCAGGTGAAAGAGAATGAACATCGGAAATACAGCCTGTAACAACTTCTATTTTCCCTGGTTTCTCGTGTGGACGGACAGGAGGTTACCATGAAAGAAGAACTGAAAAACGAAGATGGTCTCACCTGTGTCAAATGTCATGTGTTGTTGGAGCCCCGTAAGGTGCACATTACTTATATGAAAAGCACTTTCCCGGCGGTATTACTGGCGTGTCCCAGATGCCAGGAAGTCTATGTCCCGGAGGATCTTGCCATGGGGAAGATGCTGGAAGTGGAAAAAACCCTGGAAGACAAGTAAGGAGAGGCAAGGAAGATGGAGATCATGGGCAGAGAAGAAAAGATTAAACTGTATGAAAACCCACTTTTTGAGGAGCTCACTGACGGCTCCATCAGACCCGGTGGGTTTCAGCTGACAATGAAAGCATTGGAGTATGGCGATTTCTATTCTAAAAGCAAGCTGTTGGACTTGGGTTGCGGTATGGGAGCCACCGTTGATTTCATCCAGCAACACTATGATTATACTTGTGCCGGGTTAGATGCTTCTCCGCTTCTTGTTGAAAAGGGGAAAAAAAAGTACGGGTCATTAAACCTGATAGAAGGAAAGGCTGAAGCGCTTCCATTTCCCACGGCTTCATTTGATGGCGTTCTCATGGAGTGCAGCTTTTCTCTCATGGAATCAAAAGAAAAAGTTTTGCAGGAAGTTCATCGCACGTTGAAGCCACAAGGCTGTTTGATGTTAACAGACATGTACCAGCGACAACAGGAGTTAATGGCTGTTGACGGCAATGCCGGCATCGAAAGCTGCTTAATGAGTCCGATGAGGCTGAAGGACCTTGATCACATGTTGCAAAATAATGGTTTTAATGTGGAACTTATGGAAGATGAGACCCACCACCTTCATTCAATGGTGGCCTCAATGATCATGAATTTTGGATCAGCCGCTGATTTTTGGAAGATGATCACTCATCAGCCAGTGGATGATAGGTGGACGCCATGCAACAGCAAGGTGAAAATGGGTTATTTTCTGTGTGTTGCCCGTAAAAGGAACTGAGGATTCACAGGGGGAATTCTGATGATGGATTACCTGGAAAAGCTAATGGATTATCGACTAAAGGGTTACTGCTGTTCACAAATGCTGCTGCAACTGGGTTTGGACGATCAGAAAAAAGAGAACAAGGACCTTATCAATGCAATGAAAGGACTCTGTGGCGGGTTATGTTCAGGCAAACTGTGTGGCGCACTAAGCGGCGGCGCCTGTCTGCTTTCTTATTATGACCCGGAAAAAGGAGCGCTGGAACTGGTGCCTCAGCTGGTAGGCTGGTTTGAGGAAACTTTTGAAAGTTGCGATTGTGCCACTTTGCTGAAAGGAAACGAAGGGAGACAGGGAGAAGTGTGTGAGAATCTGGTGGTGATGACCTATGAAAAAGTCAGGGCATTACTGGAGGAAAACGCATAGAGAGGAAGGCGGTGACCATGAAGTTCATTGAAGAGCACCAGGTATCGATGACTGAAAGCTTATGCCCGGTATGTCTGAGAAAGTTGGAGGCGCATATTGTTCGCAATGATCATCTGGTGAGCATGGTCAAGACTTGTACAGAGCATGGCGATTTCCGAACCATATTGTGGCGAGGAAAACCGGATTATGAGCAGTGGCAGCAGGAAACGGTGAATGATCCGCCGCTGTATGCTCCTAAAGTTCATGGCAAAGGGTGCCCTTACGATTGCGGTATTTGCGGGAAGCATCAACAGCAGGCTTGCTGTGTACTGGTGGAAGTGACTTCCCGGTGTGATCAGCAATGCACCGTCTGTTACGCAGACGTTGCCAAAGCACAATCAACAGACCCTTCCATTGAACGAATTGGAGCCATCTTTCGTCATTTGGTTCACATCAGTGAAGACCGGCCCTTTAACATACAGCTTTCTGGTGGTGAACCCACCCTTCGGGATGACCTTCCCCAAATTGTTAAAAGCGGCAAGCAGGAAGGGCTGCCCTACATTCAGCTCAATACCAATGGCCAGCGGCTGGCAGAAGATGAAGCCTATGTGGAAGCATTGAAGGAAGCGGGTCTTTCAGCAGTTTTTTTACAGTTTGACGGTGTGAGTGATGATGTGTATGAAAATCTGCGGGGCCATATGCGACTGGATATGAAGAAGAAAGCCATTGAAAACTGCCGAAAGTACGAACTGGGAACGGTACTGGTGCCCACCCTTGTACCTGGAATAAATACTCACCAGATAGGTGAAATCATTGAGTTTGCTCTTCAGTACCTGCCAACTGTTCGGGGAGTCCATTTTCAGCCTGTCAGCTACTTTGGAAAGTATCCCCATATGCCTTCAGATACGCAACGCATCACATTACCGGAAGTAATCCGGCAAATTGAGATTCAAACTGACGGAAAAATTCAGATGAAAGATCTGAAACCTCTTAAAACAGGATGTTCCCTCTGCTCCTTCAAAGGAAGCTTCGTGGTGGATGAGGGAGGTGCCGTTCGTTCCCTGTCATCACAGGGCGGATGTGGTTGTCAACAGGAAAAGCAAACATCAGAGATTGTCAATGCAAGAGACTTTGTGAAGAAAAAGTGGGAAATGGCTTCCAGTCACATGGAAAAAGAGGGACAGAACCCTAAGTCTGATCTTTATGATTTCACCGAGTGGGATGCTTATCTGAATCGCATTCGAAATGCAGGCTTCAGTATTACCTGCATGGCTTTTCAAGATGTGTGGAACCTTGATCTGAGCCGGCTCAAAAAATGCAGTGTGGCTATTTTTGATGCCGACAGTAACGAACTGATTCCATTCTGCGCCTATAATATCACCAGCTCTTCAGGGAATGCGCTTCATAGGAGGTCATCTCATTGATTGAAAAAACACCGCTGGAGAACTGGATCAGGGAAAAAATAACCGGCGAGCCGACAGTCTTCAATCGACAAATCCTTGAGAGGTACCAACTGAATCGAATCAGGTACACGGTGGCATATGCCAAAAGAAATAGCCGTTATTATCAGCAGAAGCTGAGTCACATAGAGCCAGAAGATATAAAAACGCTGGATGACATCAGGCTTATGCCATGGACAACAGAAGAAGACCTGAGGTCTGAAGGGCACCGGATGATTTGCGTCACGCAAGATGACATCAGCCGTATAGTGACCCTCCAGACTTCAGGAACCACAGGCCAGCCCAAAAGGATTTGTTTTACTCAGGATGACCAGGAACTGACCACTGATTTTTTTCACATAGGGATGTCCACCTTTACCAATCCAGGGGATCAGGTGCTGGTATTGCTGCCTGGTGCCAGCCCTGGAAGCATTGGTGACCTGTTAAAAAAAGCCCTGAGCCGCATGAACGCGGAGACATTGGTGTATGGTGTAGTGGATGATACAGCTCAGGTGGAAAACCTGTTGGTTAACAGGCGCATTAATGTCATTGTGGGAATACCACAACAACTCTTGGCGCTTGCAAAAGGAGAACATGCAGCTTTCATACGACAAAAGGGCACTTTGCATAGTGCGCTACTGAGTACGGACTATGTTTCCAGTGGCGTCAAGCGAACCATTGAAGAAAACTGGGGCTGCCGGGTTTTTCAACATTATGGGATGACAGAAATGGGGCTTGGCGGTGGCGTGGAATGCCACGGTTTTCAGGGATACCATTTAAGGGAAGCGGATCTATTTGTCGAGATCATTGACCCCCTTACAGGGGTTTCTCTTGGAGATGGTGAATGGGGCGAAGTGGTCTTCACCACACTGACACGCCGGGGAATGCCTTTGATTCGTTATCGAACAGGTGATCTGAGTCGTCTTCTAACCACACCCTGCACATGTGGAACAATATTGAAAACATTGGATAAAATTCAATGCCGTTTGAGATCTTCCGTTAAACTTTCAAATGGAAGTAAGCTGACCATGTCAGATTTGGAAGAAGTCATTTTTGGAATTGATCACGTCACCGATTTTGATGCTCGCATCCACACCACCGATGAAGGCGAAAGACTGGTCATTGGGGTGGGAGGCAAGACAGCAGGAGCGGACATGTATCAACAGTTATATCGGGCATTTGACGAGTCGCATCTGGCACCTTCCTTGGAGTCAGCAAATCTTGCCATCAGCTTTGAAAGACAAAAGCCAGCAGAGTTGGATGGAAAAGCGATTTATAAAAGACGCATCATTGATCTGCGGAGGCAGCCCATGAGGTCCGGCTTTTAGATTAAAGACTCAGGTAAATGAATGCTGTGGAGCAGTATCGATAAAATGTGTAAAGGTGGATGCATATGAAGCGAATACCGGTCCAAGAAGCGGTTGGAATGGTCATGTGCCATGATATGACACAAATTCTCCCGGGACAAAAAAAGGGTCCATTGTTTAAGCGGGGGCATGTGGTTGCTCAGGAAGATATTTCCCAATTACTGGATCTTGGTAAAAAGCATCTTTATGTGTGGGACTTGAATGCCGGATTTGTTCATGAAGATGAAGCGGCGCAGCGAATGGCAAAGGCAATGGCTGGTCAGGGAATTACCTTGACCACCCCCAGTGAAGGAAAGGTACAGATGATGGCATCAACAGACGGTTTGATAAAAATCAATCTTCAGGGACTTGAAGCCATTAACTGTATTGAGGATGTCATGGTTGCCAGCATTCATGAAAATCAGTCGGTGAAAGAAGGCGATCCCCTTGCTGGCACAAGAATCATTCCGCTGGTGATCAAAGAACGAGAGTTGGCTATGCTTGAAAAAGTATGTGAATCTTACAGGCCCATTTTCGAAGTAAAACCCTTCAGAAAATTAAACATCGGCATTGTGACAACGGGAAGTGAAGTTTTTGAAGGACGCATTAAAGATGGTTTTGGACCTGTTCTACGCCAGAAAATCAGTGCTTCGGGAAGCTGCGTGCTGGATCAGGTATTTGTGTCTGACTCAATCCAAATGATTGTTGAGGCAATTCACCGGTTTCGGGATCAAGGAGCAGATTTGATACTGGTCACGGGGGGAATGTCGGTGGATCCTGATGACGTGACCCCGGAAGGGATCCGACAAGCAGGTGCCCACATCGTCACTTATGGAGCGCCAGTTCTGCCGGGTGCCATGTTTTTACTGGCTTATCTGAATCAGATACCTGTGTTGGGCTTGCCCGGATGCGTCATGTACAACAGAACCAGCGTCTTTGATCTGGTGTATCCCAGGATTCAGGCAGGAGAAATACTGGGAAGAAAAGATATTATTCGCTGGGCCCATGGTGGTTTTTGCCTGGGTTGCGAGACCTGCCGGTGGCCAAATTGCTCTTTTGGAAAATGATCATGGGTCTGGAAATTCAACCAGGCTGCCAGAATTGATGGAAATGAAGGCGACGAGGTGATGGATTTGGGTAAATATGCTGCCATTATTGCTGCTGCAGGGTACGCTTCACGGATGGGTTTCTTAAAACCCCTGTTGCCGGTGTCTCCAAATGAACTGGTGATTGAAAGAGTCATCCGGGTTTTTCAGCGGGCAGGGATCCACGACATTCGAGTGATATTGGGCCATCAGGCACACTTATTAAAGCCACTGGTGGAAAAAATGGAAGCAATGGCAGTGGTCAATGAGGTATACTCTCGGGGAATGTACACTTCTGTTCAGGTTGGCGTCGACACATTGAAGACTGAAATTGACGCCTTTTTCTTTCTGCCTGCTGACATGCCTTTTGTTTCAAGTGAAGTGATCACAGAAATACTAAACACCTTTGAAACAAAATCATGTGATGTGGTTTATCCGGTTTACAAGGATCAAAAAGGGCATCCACCCCTAATATCCACAGCATTGCAGCCATTAATTCTGAAAAGAGAAGCGGCTGGGGGGTTGCAGGCTCTGTTGAGAGCACATGCAAGAACAGAGCAGGTTGTTGCTGTACATGATAAAGGGGTTTTAATGGATATAGACACTGAGGCAGCCTATCGAAGTGCTGTCAGAAACAATCTGGCTGACTTTCCAACAGCGGTTGAATGCCATGGAATGTGGCTGGAGCATGGAACAGAGGCTCACATTGTTTCCCACATGCAGCAGGTGGAACGGGTGGCCAGAGCCTTGGGAGAACATTTGAACAGCCAGGGTTATCATTTGCATCTGGGCTTGATCAGTGCTGCCTGCTTATTGCACGATCTTGTCCGGGGCAACAAGAATCACGCTGTTAAGGGAGCCTCATTGATTGCAGATAAAGGGTATCCTGAAGTAGCTCATATTGTCGCCGTCCACATGGATTTGCCGATTGAATTCAAAAATCAAATCAGTGAAACGACCCTGGTTTATCTGGCAGACAAACTGGTGGCAGATGCACAGCTAACAGATCTGAGCAATCGGATGGAGAAGATTCTGGTGCAGTTCCAAGGCAATGATCAGGCACAGAAATCAGCAGAAAAGCGTTTGACCGACGCAATGGACCTGCAAAAGATGGTGGAAGCTGCCTTGAAATGCCCTTTGATGCCATTCCTGCATTCCGAGCTGGTGCAGGGTGTTCAACCATGAAAGAGCGAATGGTGTTTTTAATCAGACATGCTGAACCTGCAACTGACCATCAGGAAAGCACTTATCTGGGATGGGAGAATCCATCTCTAAGCAGTCAGGGCGAACAACAAGCGAAAGCCGCTGCCCTGGCACTAAAATATCGGTCCCTGCAGGCGATTTATGCCAGTGACCTCATAAGAGCTGTTGAAACAGCAGCTGTTATTGCCAGTTTCCACCATAAACCGGTTGTTCAGATGGCCAGTCTTCGGGAGATCAATCTGGGAAACTGGGGTGGCAAAAGGTTATCAGAGATCAAAAAAACGGATCCTGAAGCATATACACGCCGGGGACGAGAAATAGATACTTTTAGGCCACCAAAGGGTGAGAGCTTTGCTGATTTAGCCAAACGGGTACTGCCCGCCTTCTATGGTATATTGGAAGATACATGTGAAAACATAGCCATTGTTGCCCATGCCGGCGTTAATCGAGTAATTCTGAGCCATTTGCTGGGAATGGAACTGAAGTCATTGTTTGAGATTCAACAGTGCTACACTCAGATCAGTCTGATCAAGCAATTGGGGGCTGTCATGCAGGTGGAAGCTCTGAACCTACTGCCGGCAAATGAAGCTGGAAAGGAGGGATGTCAACTTGAGAGAAGCTTATGAAAAACTGTTTCAAGCGCTTAATGAAGGCAGTGAAGCTGCAATGCTGACAGTGGTGAACAACCTTGATCAACAGGCATCGAAGGTGACAAAAAAATGTTATGTGAACAAAGAGCATGACAAGGACGAGGATCCTTTTAATGCATTGATTCAGCGGGCGTATGAACAGAGAATGGTGGAAGTCGTTGATCAGGTCCATCAGACGATCATCATTGAACCGTATTTCCCCGTACCTCAACTGGTGATTCTTGGTGGTGGACATATTGCAAAACCATTGACCACAATGGCTGCACAAGCAGGCTTTCAAGTCACGGTGGTGGATGATCGTCTTTCTTTTGCCAATCAAAAGAGATTCCCTGAGGCGCAGCAGGTAATCTGCGAAAGCTTTTCCACCTGCTTTCAGCGGCTGGATATAACTTCAGTCACTTACGTGGTCATTGTCACCAGAGGGCACCGCCATGACCTGGAATGCCTTCGGGCAGTCATTGACAAAGGACAAGCCTATGTGGGCATGATCGGATCAAAGCGCCGCGTAAAGGGAATACTGGAGGAACTGGAAAGAGAAGGTTACTCCAAAGAATTGCTTGAGAAGGTGCATACCCCCATTGGTTTGGATATTGGAGCCGTAACACCGGAAGAAATTGCACTATCCATTGCGGCTGAACTGGTGAGCTGCCGCAGGTTAATCGTGGAAGGGAGGGAAAAGAAGGCCATTGCCCGCAATCAGACAGAGTATGATCCCCAGGTGGTTAAAACACTCTCACTGAATCAGGGGGAGAAAAAAGCGGTGGTGACGGTGATCGCTACAAAGGGATCTGTCCCAAGAAAGGCTGGCGCAAAAATGATTGTATTTCCTGACGGCAGCATTGCTGGCAGCATTGGCGGTGGCTGTAGTGAGAGTCAAGTGATTCAATGGGCAATAGACAGCATGGACAGCCATCAAGTGACCATAAGAACGTTGGATTTAACCGGAGAAATGGCTGAAGACATGGGAATGGTTTGTGGAGGCATTATGAGTGTTCTCATTGAACCGTTCGTCACAGAGTCATCAAGAAACTAAATGAATAACAACTCCGATCTTTTAAACCTTCCTTTAAAGAGTGGTTTAAAAGGCGATGGGTATCGCCGGAAACAGCGATGCCTCCCAGTGTGGAAAGGAGGGGTAGAGAGCAAGGCTTTTTTGTAATGGAAACAGCCTGGCTTTAGGTATCCAGATAGCAGATCTGGAAACGAAGACTCCTCGGATGATTGGGGAGTTTTTTTTATTGATTCAGGAGTGATAGTTGGAGAGCATAATCTGAAAGGAAGGTGTATCAATGTCACAGCCAGTTTTACAGACATCAAAAAATCAAGCGGAGGTCGCCAGTTTGCCACAGGAGCATTATGAAACGTTGGAAACATATATCAATAGTCTGAAAGACAAAAAAGGTTCTTTGATTCATGTGCTGCACAAAGCACAGGAACTGTTCGGCTACCTGCCACCGGAAGTACAGCTCTTCATAGCCAGAAAGCTTGATATTCCAGGAGCTAAAGTGTTTGGAGTGGTGAGCTTCTATTCCTATTTCACAACAAAGCCAGTTGGAAAACATAAAATCAGCGTATGCATGGGAACGGCCTGTTTCGTGAGGGGAGCAGAAAAAATAGTCGACGCATTTAAAAATGAACTGGGTGTTCAAAATGGTGAAACAACACCAGATGGCCTATTCACTCTTAAAGACGTTCGATGCATTGGTGCATGTGGGTTGGCACCAGTCGTATTTCTTGATGATCAGGTGTTTGGGCATGTAACGGTGGATGGTGTTAAAGAAATACTAAAAAAATACAGAAAGGGGAATGAAAATGCCTATTAAATCATTGGAAGAACTGATCAAGATCAGAGAAAATGCACAAAAAAAAGTGAATTTGCGGGAAGGCACTGATCATACAGAGGCAATCACTGAGCTGATGGTGGGTATGGCAACTTGTGGCATTGCTGCTGGTGCCCGTGAAACGTTGCGGGCATTGTTGGACGAAATTGAAGCACAGTCTCTGGAAAACATCAGGGTGGTGCAGGTGGGGTGTCTGGGCTACTGTCACTCTGAACCAATTGTTCAGGTTAACAGACCAGGTGAAGAGCCCATCCTATATGGCAAGGTGGATGCTGAACGGGCAAAGGAAATTATTCAGAAGCATATTATGAAAAATGAATTTATAGATAATGCAATTTTGATGAACACATTCAACAAAGCATAATTAGTCGATGAGGAGGGTTAAGATGGAGCGGGTAAGAAGTCACGTCATGGTCTGTGGAGGAACGGGATGCGTTTCTTGCGGATCTGAAGAAATCATCGAAGCGTTGAACATTGAGCTGCAAAAAGCGCATTATGATCAGGAAATTAGTGTTGTCAGAACAGGTTGCTTTGGGTTTTGTGGTCAGGGTCCTATTGTTAAAATACATCCAGATAATGTGTTTTATGTAAAAGTCAGCAAGGAGGACGCTTCTGAAATTGTTCAGGAACACATCGTCAAGGGGCGTGTGGTCTCCCGATTGCTGTTCGTAGACCCTGAAGATCATCAAAAACTGGACAAACATGATCAGATGGCCTTCTATAAGAAGCAGTACCGTATTGCGTTGAGAAACTGTGGCTTGATTAATCCGGACGATATCAATGAATATATTGCCTTCAGAGGCTACGAAGCATTGGCAAGAGTGCTCATGGACTTGTCGCCTCTTGAGGTGGCAGGGATCATCAAGGAAGCAGGGCTCCGGGGACGCGGCGGTGGTGGCTTTCCAACTGGACTTAAATGGGAGTTGACACTGAAGTCGCCCGGTGATGAAAAGTATATGATTTGCAACGCCGACGAAGGTGACCCGGGGGCCTTTATGGATCGATCCATTTTAGAGGGTGATCCTCACTCGGTTATTGAAGCCATGACCATCGGAGGGTATGCCACTGGTGCGAACACGGGCATTGTGTATATTCGAGCAGAGTACCCCCTTGCCATTAAACGGCTGCAAAGTGCCATAGAGCAGGCGAGAGAAATGGGATTCCTTGGAAAAGACATCTTCAGCTCAGGATTTGATTTTGATATCCAAGTCAAGCTGGGAGCCGGCGCCTTTGTTTGTGGTGAAGAAACGGCCCTTATTCATTCTGTGGAAGGTGCCAGGGGAGAACCTACAAAAAAACCACCGTTCCCATCAGAATCTGGCTACCTGGGAAAACCCACCACTGTGAATAATGTGGAAACTTTTGCTAACGTCCCTTCCATTATCCTTAATGGAGCGGAGTGGTTCAAAGGTATTGGAACAGAAACATCCAAAGGAACAAAAGTTTTTGCTCTCGCCGGTAACGTCAACAATGTGGGGCTGGTAGAAGTACCCATGGGAACAACCCTGCGAGAAATCATCTTTGATATCGGTGGCGGAATTGTTGATAATAAAGGGTTTAAAGCGGTACAAACTGGTGGACCTTCCGGAGGTGTGATCACTCAAGCAGATCTGGATACGCCCATTGATTACGAGTCATTAAAAGGCATTGGTTCCATGATGGGATCCGGAGGAATGATTGTCATGGATGATGCCACCTGTATGGTCAATATTGCCAAATTCTACCTTGAGTTCACACAGGATGAATCGTGTGGAAAATGTACCCCCTGTCGCGTGGGAACAAAAAGGATGTTTGAAATCCTTGAAAAAATCACCAAGGGAAAAGGAACGGAAGATGATTTGATTCATCTGGAAGAGTTGGCTGCCATGATTAAAGATGCAGCGCTTTGTGGGCTGGGTCAGACAGCCCCTAATCCAGTGCTCTCCACGCTTCATTACTTCAGAAATGAGTATGAAGATCATGTACTGCATAAACATTGCACTGCGGGTGAGTGCAAGGCTTTGGTCAAATATAGCATCGACCCTGAAAAGTGCATCGGCTGCACAGCTTGTGTAAGAGCCTGTCCAGTCAATTGCATCGAAGGTGCTGTTAAAAAGGTGCACGTGATCAGATCGGCAGATTGCATTTCGTGTGGTGCTTGCTTGCGCGCATGTAAATTTGATGCAGTTATTAAACCTTAGGAAGAGGTGGATCAAGTGGATATGATTAATGTAACCATCAACGGCTGTCACATTCAAGTGCCGAAAGAAACGACGATATTGGAAGCTGCTGAGAAGTGTGGCGCACACATTCCGACACTATGTCACATGAACCTTGGTGAGTTGGGTATTGTCAACCAGTCTTCATCCTGTCGGGTGTGCATGGTTGAAGTGGCAGGACGCCCGGCGCTGGTACCTTCCTGTTCAGAAAAGGTGACAGAAGGAATGGTCATCACGACAGATTCTCTGAGATCTATCACGGCGCGTCGCATGTCGGTGGAGTTGCTTTTATCGAATCACCCCAAGGAATGTCTAACCTGTGCCAAAAATCTGGAGTGCGAACTGCAGAGTCTGGCCCAGGAGTTGGGGATAAGAGAAATAAAATGGGAAGGTGAACGATTGGACTACCCGAAAGATCAGTCCAGCTACTCGCTGGTAAAAGATCCCAACAAATGTGTGATGTGTCGTCGTTGTGAAACCATGTGCAACGATGTGCAAACCTGTGGCATCTTATCAGCGGTAAATCGGGGTTTTGGAGCTTTTGTGGGGCCTGCTTTCAACATGGACATGGCTGACACATCCTGCACATTTTGTGGTCAATGCGTTGCCGTTTGCCCAACTGCAGCCCTAACAGAAGTGAACAACACCCATTTAGTATGGAGAGAGCTTAACAACAAAAATCGCCATGTTGTAGTTCAGGTGGCACCGGCCATTCGCGTCGCAATTGGTGAAATGTTTCATATGGCGCCGGGAGAAATAACGACGGGAAAAATTGCAGCAGCACTAAGGAGACTAGGATTTGATGGGGTTTTTGATACCGACTTTGCGGCAGATTTAACGATCATGGAAGAAGCATCTGAACTGGTTCATCGCATTCAGCATCAGGGTACGCTGCCAATGCTTACCAGCTGTTGTCCGGCCTGGGTCAAGTTTTTTGAACATCAGTTTCCAGACATGCTGGATATTCCATCGACCTGTAAATCTCCTCAGGTAATGTTTGGAGCCATCGCCAAAACTTACTATGCAGAGAAAAAACAAATTAATCCTCACGACATCACGGTTGTTTCCATTATGCCCTGCTTGGCAAAAAAAGCGGAGGCAAAAAGGCCTGAGTTTACAAAAGAGGAAGATTCCAATGTGGATATCGTCATTACGACAAGAGAATTTGCCCAAATGATGAAAGAAGCGGGAATAGATTTTGCCAATCTTGAGGATCAACCTTTTGATTCGATGATGGGTGAAAGCACAGGTGCTTCAGTTATTTTTGGAACAACAGGCGGAGTCATCGAGGCAGCAGCCAGAACGGCTTATGAATGGATCACAGGTGATACACTTGAAAATGTTGAATTCAAAGCATTGAGAGGGCTTGAAGGAATTCGGGAGGCAACGATTACCATTGGTGACATGGATCTAAGGATTGGAATTGCTCATGAGTTGGGAAATGCTCGAAAGTTGTTGGAAGATATCAGGGATGGCAAGTCCAGTTTTCATGCCATTGAGATCATGGCATGTCCAGGAGGGTGCATTGGCGGAGGAGGCCAGCCATATCACCATGGTAACATGGAAATTATTAAAAAACGCCAGGAGGCAATTTATCGGGAGGATCAGGGAAAGGCAAAGCGAAAATCCCATGAGAATGAAGAAGTGCTTCGACTTTATGAGGAGTATTTAGGGAAACCTTATGGCGAAAAAGCACATGACTTGCTGCACACCCACTATATTGCCAGAGAAAAAATTTAATTAAAGGGCTGTGATGCTTATGGGATATATCATAGATGGTTTGACTTTCATTAACAACAATCCATTTTAATCAGTTGGATTAGAAAACAAATACCTTGACAATAATATCACAACAGATTATAATGATTAAGACAACTTAATAACTCCGAGTCTTTTTCTCTACCGGTACGCTCATCTCGTACCCATGAGAAACTGGCCTGTAGGGTATTAGTGGAAACGCTGGCACCTCCCATTGTGGAAAGGAGATGAACCGAACGTCAGGATGATTTTCTTGTCGTGTTCAAGGTGCCTTCTCTTAGGCACCTTTTTTTCTTTCTGCCGGCGAAAACTCGGAACTGGACCCAGTGACCTTCCTTAGCCGTGGAGTCGCACACACTTCTTCGGCTCAGGTTCCTTGCCGGTCCTGCAACAACGCAAAGAATGTCTCCCCAAGATCATTTCTTGAATTGTCAAGCAGGATCGGCTTTTTTTAGTTAGGTTTTGAAGGAGTGGTGTTGACTTGATACTGAGCAATCATTTCTGGCAAAAACATGATGAGGCGGTTTTTGAGAGAATCAAAACATTTAAAAGCAAAAAAAATGAGGTGTGGCTGATAAAGGCCAGGAAAAGTGATGGGACGCCTCAACAATATGTCTTGAAGGCCTATCAAGATCATAAACGCCTTGTGAAGGAAATGGAAATGATAACGGCACTGCATCGGCAGGGACTTGAAGTGCCTGCTGTTTATGAGCAGCAAGGCAGCTATTTGCTGATGGAATACATCGACGGAATTACTCTCTGTGAGGCATTTGAAAAACAGGAATGCAAATGGACAGAGGGTGATCATCTGCCAGAGTCTACAATGGAAATAATAGGATTGTTGACTGGCTGGCTGGAAAGGTTCTATCAGATAACGAAGGAGCTTGAGGGTAAGAGAATGATCATGGCTGATGTCAATCTGCGAAATTTTTTATGGACTGACACCGTTTTCGGGGTTGATTTTGAAGATTGCAGAGAAGGTAGATATGAAGAAGATGCAGGAAAAATATGCGCTTATGTCTACACCTATAGCCCAATGGCGACTCCTTTTAAAAAGCAGCTGGTAAATGCATTTGCGGATACATTTGTGAAGGAGCTGCTTCTTGAAGGAAGTTTGATCTACCACTACATGGATCGGGAACTGAAGATGATGGAAAGAAGAAGAAAAATGGCTATTCCCCATTTCAAATAAAACAGCTCTTCTTGAGAGTGTTTTTATGCTGGTAATGCGATAAAACGAAACCCTGGCTGAAGAACAGCTAGGGTTTCGTTTTATCGCATTACTCTTTCCCAAACATGACCGAAGTGGCTTTGATAATGGCTACCAACTCATCGCCCACCTGAATGTTCATTGATTCCGCTGCCCCTTTGGTGATTAGTCCGGTGACGATCATGCCTTCAGCAATTTCAAGTTGCACTTCGGAACTGGTGACGCCATGCACCACTTTGACCACTTTTCCTTTAAGCTGATTTCTTCCGGTTATTTGCATTTTTACTCACCCCCTTTCAGCGTTCCATTTTTTTCTAACGATGATCCAAACCCAGACAATAAACAGTGACCAGGTAATACCCAGGAACAGCGACAAGATACCCGTCAAAAGAGTTGCTGCCAGATCAGGTGTTTTTCGGGCGGTTTGAAAAAGCGCCAAACCTGAGTAAAAAAGCAGTGCTCCTAAGGCTCCAAAGGGGATCACCATCTCCAGATGGGGTGATGCAAACAACAGTGCAATCACTATCAAAACAAATCCTGATATGATATTGGATCCACCTGTACGGGCACCAAATCTGTACTGAGCCGCTAAACCGCCTGCCCCATGACACATGGGGAAGCCTCCAAAAGGGACTGAAAACAAACACATGGCACTCATACTATAAAGAAGCTGCTTTTCCTGAACTTGGCGGTCCAATAAATCGCTGATGAGTAATGAAGTGGCTAAAACGGCATTTCCAAGAGTGAGAGGAATCTGCGGCAAAGACGCTTTCGTGAACCCGCTGATAAAAGAAGGAAAGTCAGGCAATGTTAAAGCTGGGAGGCGCATGAGTGTAACCGGAGGTGGTCCAAAACGAAAAAGGCCGACAATAATTCCCAGTAGAAAAACCATCAGAGCTGAAACATCCAGATGCCTTGAAAATCGATAGTAGAAAATGATGCCCATTGCCAAGGCACCGAGAATGAAATCATACCTCATCATCACCATGGCCTGCCTCATCAGGGTCAGAGCGAGCGCCAGTTGAATACCGCGGATTAAAGCGATGGGAATACTTCTTTTGATGAAGTCCATGGCGCCGGTGAGAGCGATGAGCAGCAGCACCAGTCCCATACCGATTCCTGCACCTGCAATTTCGGCAGCGGACAATCTTTCTGTAAGGGCAATCACACCAATGGCTTTCATAGGTTCAACAGGCATTGGTAATTTGTAATGGATTCCGGTGAAGAGATAAGCAATACCGAAGAACAGCAACATGACAGCCAAATTCATATCAGTTGCAACGGAAACGCCAATAACAATGGGGAGTAGTGTTCCAAAATCTCCCAGTGCGCCTGCAGCTTCTTCCATATTGAAACGAAAATCTTTTTCCATAAGCGTTATCACCTTCGATGCATAAAGATGGTAGTTCGATTAAACGGGTGGTAGTCTTGCCGTTGAGGTTGATTACCAAAGACGACGTTTTAGGATTGATCTTTGAAGCAAATGATATTCCTGTAAATATCCAAACAAAGAGGCTCTTAATCATTAATTTCCTGGTGAACCACCGTTGATTCAAAGAGAAACGATGCGATTAGAATAAATTGAGGGTATTAATTTTAAGATCAAAATGCATAAAAAAAATAACGACTAGATTAAATGAGAAAGCACGGCACATTTGCAAAAGGTTCAAGCCTTCACCATGAAGCTTGTTTAAACCACATTCTTGACAGAACATAGGGCATACTCTATACTTAACCTCAGGGAATCGTTTTCCTCAAAATGCAAAGATAAACATAACGAAGATGTTGTAACATCAGCAAACAATGGAATCGCCTCCGAGCTTAAGTCCCTAATGGCAGTTGCCTATGGGATCAAGCCGATAGGGTAATGTTGGAAACGGCGTTGCCTCCCAGTGGAAAGGAGATGTGTGGCTGAAGTGCAATCACCAGGCACCCCTTTGGGTGTTTTTTATTTCGATGTTCTTCAGCTGCAGTAACGGACTTAACCAGAAAGGGTGTGATCTCCCAACGATTAAACCAAGGAACTTGATTTTCAGTTAATGATCACTTAAAAAGTGAATACAGGCCAGAAATGATTCGCCTACAAAAGGAGATGAGAAAATGACATTGACGAGACGCAGCTTGTTCATCATGTTGCTCATTTTGATGGTTGCTTTAACAACAGCCTGTGGAGGAACTCAGGAACCAGCTCCACCGGAAGAACCGGCACCAGCTGAAACGCAGCCATCCGCTGAAGAAGCGACAGAGACTTCTGAAACGGATGGTGATTATCCTGAACTAACGAACACAGAGATGATTTTATCCACCACCACCAGTACTGAAAACAGCGGTTTGCTGGATTTTATTCTGCCGGATTTTGAATCAACCTATGAAATTGATGTGAAAGTGGTAGCTGTTGGTTCAGGTGCAGCACTACAGATGGGAGCTGATGGTGAGGCTGATGTACTGCTGGCTCATGCCAAGGCCCGGGAAGAAGAGCTGGTGGCAGATGGCCATGGCCTGGAGCGATTTGATGTGATGTATAATGATTTTATCATTGTCGGCCCTCCTGACGACCCCGCTGGTTTAATGGATGCAGCCGCTGGTGATGTGCTGGCTGGCTTAACACTGATCAGTGAGAAGGAAGGTACCTTTGTTTCCAGAGGTGACGATTCTGGCACACATATCATGGAAGTGAATTTATGGAAGGAAATTGGTTTAGAGGAGCCTGATGCCAGTTGGTATATTTCTGCCGGTCAGGGCATGGGAGACGTGATCCAAATGGCCAATGAGCTGGAAGGCTACACGCTGACTGACAGAGCCACCTATCTCTCCATGCTGGGAAGTATCGATCTGGTGATAGCTGTGGAAGGTGACCCAAAACTATTCAATCAATATGGCGTTATTGCAGTGAATCCTGACAAGGGAGATCATATTAACTATGCCGCTGCAGCCCGATTTGTCGATTGGATTTTGTCTTCTGAGACACAGGAACTCATCTCCCAGTTTGGTGTGGAAGAGTTCGGAGCGCCTCTCTTTTTTCCCAATGCCCAATAAGTGAGGAACAGCGCTTAACCGATTTTAAAACACCCGATTCCGGCCTCGACAGCTGGATCGGGTGTTAATCATCTAAAAAACAATCGTGAATCAGTCAGGAAATGCTTTGGCGCGTGCGCTGCATGCTGGCATGAAACAGATAACGTCCGGTAACTCCGCCTACCACAAGCAGTCCACCGAAAATGGTCCACATGCCTGGGGCCTCGCCCACAATGAGCAGAACCCAAAGGGGATTGAATAATGGTTCGATGACTGGGATTAAGGCACTCTCCATGGCACTGATATGCTTCACTGCAGTTGCGTAGAACACGTAAGCCAGCCCCAGCTGCAGCGTGCCCAACAGCAGCAGACCCAGCCAACTCATGGCGGAGGGCATTGATTGAAACATAAAAGGTAGCGTCACAATACCCGCCAGAAGATTACCCAGCAGAACAGACTCCATGGGGCGGGCATTTTTTTGCTTTCTCAGCAGAAGCACCATAACTGCAAAACTGATGCCGGTGAACATACCTAAAAGATTACCCCAGAAACTGGTAAAGCTTACATCATCCAGGAAAAAGAGCACCATGCCCACCATAACCAGTAAAATGGCAGCCCAATCAATGCGGGTTACTTTTTCCTTAAGAACAAAATAACTGAAAAGGCCGATATAAATGGGTGAAGTAAATTGAAGCAGGGCAGCATTCGCTGCTGTTGTGAGACGTGTAGAGGTGACAAAGAAGATCATGACGCAGGCATAGGCAACGGCAGCACCTACCTGAACTTTTGACCAGGTAAAGACAGGCTTTTTCAAGAAAAAGAAAATAACCACAGCTGCTATGAAGCTGCGCATGCCGGCAATGGCCAGAGGGTTCCAGTCCACCAGTTTGATCAAAACCCCTCCCAGGCTCCACAGAAAAGCGGCAGCCATCATTTGGTAACGTGCTTTTGTATCATTTGTCATATCAGCACCCCTTGCTAATCTCCTTTGACCATCAATACACGATAATCCTTTTAACAGCATAAATCAAAGCCCTGGAGATGACAACCGTTTGAAGTGATTATTTCAATTGAAAAATAGTTGATGATTTTTCTTTTGTGAAAACAGGTAGTTTGAAAGGCTGTTGAAATCTAATGCCTGTTCGTTGACATTATTTCTTAAGAAGTGTACATTTGGGATAACACCCGCCGCGCCCTGAAATGCGCACTAAGGCGGGTTGTTTTTCGAACAAGCAGAAAGATCATTATGTATGACATTTTGAGATGATGTTAAAGGAGTTTGGAAGCAATGAAAACGACAGAAACAGCAGGCGGATCAGCGGTGCAGTCCATTGACCGGACCTTTCATATTATAGAAGTGCTTGCAGAGAAGCCGGATGGACTGGGATTGACGGAACTGGGTAAACGGGTGGGGCTTCATAAAAGCACCGTGCATCGACTGTTATTGGCGCTGATCCACCATGGATATGTGGAGCAGGATTCCGGCTCTTCTGTTTACCGGTTGTCTCTCAAAATGTATGAGATAGGCAGCAAAATCATTGATGATCTCGCTTTGAACGAGGTTGCCAGACCACTATTATCTGCCCTGAAGGAATCTGTGAATGAAGTGGTGCATCTGGTGATTCGCGATGACATTGAAATTATGTATATTGACAAGGTGGAAGCTGACAATAAGATCCGTATGCACTCCCGCATTGGGGCGCGTTCTCCCCTATACTGTACTTCTGCGGGAAAAGCCATGATGGCCTTTTTGCCGGAACAGGAGATTGTCTCCATTTGGGAACGTAGCCATATCCAAAAACTCACCATATATACCATCACCGACTTGGAAAAAATGAGAGAAGAATTGAATCAAGTCAAAAATCGGGGTTATGCCATTGATAACGAAGAAAATGAGCTGGGAATTCGCTGTGTGGGGGCACCCATCTTTAATTATCGTGACGAAGTGATCGGGGCCATCAGTATTTCGGGGCCAACCCTTCGGGTAACGCCTGAAAGAGTAGCTGCTTTTGGTGAAGCAGTAATGGCAACAGGCCGCTTGATCTCCCAAAAGATAGGGCACCGTGTTAAATAGTCAATGTTACCCATAAAAGGGTATGACCAAATGAGATGAAAGCTTTAGAAAATTTGTGATAGATGAACTCAACTGCACTTTCAGTGCAGTTTTTTCATGCCTGAAACCTGTAAAGCATCTAAATAACGGGAAAACGTTGATCCACTATCAGAAAAGTGCCATATTTTGAAATGATGACTATAATGAAGAAATATGGAGAAATCAAAAGAATAATGTACCTAATAATCTGTAACCGTCAATGAAGCACTTGAAATTCTGGAAAAACATCGCTATGATTAGTCTATAAAACGAAACGATGGTTCACAATACGAAACTGGGGAGTGGATTAAATATGGTGACTTTGGAGCACGTAGGCATCTGCAGTCTGGATACACGAAAACTGAAAGACTGGTACGTCAATCTTTTCTCTTTCCGGATTGTTTACGATAATCAAAAGGAGATGCCCACCTACTTTTTGGCAATGGAAGACAACAGCATGCTAGAAATTTATCCTGCTGAAACTGATGCCAAAACTACCGACAACAAGTATCGAGGGATTCGACATCTGGCTTTTGGTACAGATCAGATTGAAGAAGCGTATCAAAAACTACTGGATCACCAGGTTGAAATCATTGAGCCGCTGAAAGCAAATGATAAAGGCGTTAAAACCGTCTTCTTCAGAGACCTGGAAGGAAACATTATTCATTTCATTCAACGTCCGAAGAGCTTGGTGTAACTGCATGACAATCGGAAGTTTAAAAGGCTGATTCAAAGAGTGTTGACGAAATGAAGATAGTGCGTTAAAATGTTGTTAACCGGTACACAAACCCGGTACACAGATGGAAAGCAGGAAAATGTATGTCATGGGCGAAGAAAAAAGTGACCATCAAAATGGTTGCAGACCAGGCGAACGTCTCAAAAACAACCATCTCCCGCTATCTTAACGGAAAGTATGAGTTCATGTCGGAGGAAACCCGGGAGCGGATTGAGAAAGCTATCGAAGCATTAAACTACCACCCCAATCAAATAGCCAGAGGATTAAAGTCAAAAAAGAGTGGTACCATTGGAATGATCGTTGCTGATATCACAACACCATTTTCATCAATTCTGGTCAAAGGTGTCAATGATATTTGCCTTGGTGAAGGGTACCAACTAATGATTGCCAACAGCGACGAAGATCCCAGAAAAGAAGAGGAATATATTAGGTCGATGCTCACCAGGCAAATCGAAGGGCTGGTGATTAATTCAACTGGCTACAATGATGATTTGATTCAACAGCTTCGAAATGAAGGCATTTTTGTCACTTATGCAGAAAGAAGACCTTTAAATGGTCAGATAGACACAGTCACCATCGATAACGAGCATATTATCAAATATGTACTTGATAAACTCTATGGCTCTGGATTTGAAGAAGTTGCATTTTTCAGCCAGACTATCAATAAGAATGCCACCCGTCAGATTCGTAAAGAGATTTTTCAACGAATGACCTGTGAACGTGGCGGTGATGCTGAGGCTCTTTTCTTTCAGATAGACCAGGAAGCATTTTCTTATGACAAAGCGATTATGGGTTATCTCCAAGAGAATCCCCAACGGTCAAAAGCAGTGATAACAGGTAATGGCGTTGCTATGCTTGATTTTTTAAGGGCTTGCCGACGTCAAAATATTGAAATACCTGACCAGGTTGGTTTGTGTGGTTTTGACGACTGGGGATGGACAGAGTTAGTTGGTGCCGGTATTTCGGCGATTGCACAGCCTACTTACGAAATTGGTGCCAGAGCTGCGGAAATACTTATTGGACGTATTCATTCAGGCATTGATTATAAGGATCCCATTGAGATCGAACTGAAAGCTCAGTTTGTTGAAAGGGGTTCGACGCAGATCATTCTTAAGTGACGATAGGGGCATTTCGAAAAAATGCCTTGACGTTTGTTTAGTGAACCGGTAAACGAAACTGATACATAAAAGTTGCGTGAATACCATTCGAATATGAAAAAGGATGGCGATAGTGAGAGGAGTGGCGAATTTGCTGAAAGAGAAGCTGATTCTTAATGCACTGGCTTTTAAGGATGCTAACTCTGGAATCGTCGAGCAGCATCGACTGCTTGATTGGATTTTATCCAAAGGATACAGACGTCTGGAGATTAGACGTGAGTATATGAGAAATCCATCGCAGGAGATCGCCTTAATAGCAGAAAGTAACCAGAAAGCTCAACTGGAGTTGCATTATTCAGTAGCTGACAAGCTTTTTCAGGATACTTACATTGACCAGTCACTTATTCAGGACTACATGGCTGAAGCAAAGATGTTAAATGCCAAAAGTATCACTTTTTATTTAGGCGATTACCGGGCGCTGTCGGTCAAAGACAAAGTTTTTCTTCAAGGGTTATGCAACGGATCATTAGCTGTTTTAATCGAAAATGACCAATCGCTGTCAGGTGGAAAAGCTGACAAGATTGAAGAACTGTTAATGATTTGCCATGAGAATAATATTAAGCTGCAAATGACATTTGACATTGGCAACTGGATATGGACAGGAGAAGATGCAGAAAAAAATGCACTGAAGCTGAAGCCCTATGTTTCGAATATCCATGTGAAAGATGTGATGATCAAAGATGGTTGTTTTTCATCTACACAGTTAGACGGTGGGATTGTCGACTGGAAGTATTTCTTGAAATTTTTCAATGGAAAAAATTTCATTTTGGAGTATCCCTGTGGGATGGAACCTTTCGATTGCATTGAACATGCTTACCAGTTGATTAATGAAGCAATGATCGAAAGTCAGTGAAAAAGAATGAGTAATTAAATAATGATTGAAGCATATGAAATGGAGGAGGTAGACCAATGAACCTGAAAGTACGCTATTCACATCACCCTGAAGATGCAAAGCATTATACGACTGAAGAGTTGCGCAATCATTTCTTAATGGAAAACGTTTTTTTGCCAGACGACATTCAATTGATCTACAGTCATGTTGATCGCATTATTTTTGGAGGTGCCATGCCCGTCGAAGAAACGGTGGTGCTTGAAGCTGGAAAAGAACTGGGTGTCAGCTATTTTCTTGCACGCAGAGAGCTGGGAATAATCAATATAGGCGGACCAGGAACGGTGACACTTGATGGAACTGAATATCAGCTTGATGGACGAGACGGCCTATATGTGGGAATGGGTGTTAAAGAGATAAAGTTCAGCTCACAAAGGGCAAGCCAGCCAGCCAAATTTTATTTGAACTCATGTCCGGCCCATCATGCATATCCTATACAAAAAATTGGACAGAAAGACGCCAATCAAGTGAATCTTGGAGATCCGCTAACAATGAATAAGCGAACGATTTATCAATATATTCATCCGGCAGTATGTCCATCATGTCAATTGAGCATGGGAATGACTCTCCTTGAGCCAGGAAATTCATGGAACACGATGCCTGCACATACACATGAACGACGCATGGAAGTATACTTTTACTTCGATATGGACGAAGAAACCCGTGTGTTTCATTTGATGGGACAGCCTCATGAAACGCGGCACATTATTATTAAAAATGAGCAGGCGGTGGTTTCGCCCAGCTGGTCCATTCACTCAGGCGTTGGTACTCGTCATTATACCTTTATATGGGGTATGTGCGGCGAAAACCAGGAGTTTGATGACATGGATTTCATTGAAATGGAAAAAATGAAGTGAAGGATACTTCTGATGAATTAATGTGAGCACGTTGGTCAAAGAAGGTCGGGACGAATGAGAAAGGCATAAAAAGAATTCAGTAGGGAGTTGAGCATGTGAAGAAACAGATTGTCATCACAGACTGTGACCATGGCAGTATTGATATTGAAACGCAGGTATTGAATCAGGCTTCTTTGGATTTTGATTTTCACCAGTGCAAAACAGAGGAAGATCTGACCAGCCATTGCAAGGGAGCACGGGCGGCCATTAATCAGTACGCTCCCTACACCAGAAAAGTATTTGAATCTTTACCAGAGCTGGAGTTAGTGGTTCGTTACGGTGTCGGAGTGAACAACGTGGATCTTGATGCGGCAACAGATCATCATGTTCAAGTGTGTAATGTGCCGGATTACGGTATGTACGAAGTGGCAGATCATGCATTGGCCTTTATGTTGGCGATGACTCGAAGAATTGTCATAATGAATGAATCGGTCCATCGTAAAGAATGGGACTATCAGAAAAGCATCCCCATATTTCGGCACAGCCATCAGACTGTGGGCATTATTGGCTTCGGAAGGATTGGCAGTGTCTTTGCACAACGGATTCATGCCCTGGGTTGCCGAGTTATCGCGTATGATACCAAGTATCCCAGTCGGGAAAATCGACCGGCAAGAGTCCCTGATTACGTTGAACTAGTGGAGCTGGAGACGCTTTTGGAGCAATCTGATGTGGTTTCCATTCATTGCCCCCTTGATAATGCCCATCATTTGATTGGTGAAGCAGAACTGCAAAAAATGAAAGAAAGTGCTTTCATTATTAATGTTTCACGGGGTGGCATCATTGATGAAGAAGCCCTGAACAAAGCCCTTATGAACAAATGGATTGCAGGAGCCGCGTTGGATGTTACTCAAGATGAGCCTATCAACCCGGAGTCTCCCCTGTTTCAACATGATATGTTTCTCTGCACACCTCATATGGCGTGGTATTCAGAGCAAGCAGCGAAGGAACTGAAGCAGAAGGTGGCAGAAGAAGTTGTGCGTTTCGTCAAAGGTGAAGCGGTGCATTATCCTGTGAATTCATTAAAAAAATAATATCAGACAAAAGGAGGAATAAGGATGAATCAAAAGAAAAGATGGCTGGTAGTGCTATTGGTAGGGTTGTTGACAGCTGGGTTAATGAGTGGATGTGGTGGAGGTGCTGCGGCACCTGATGCACCGCCGGCAGCAGATGCGCCGGCTGCGTCTGCGGGAGATGCGCCTGTGCAGGCGAAAACGCTTCGAGTGGCCTTTAATCAGCCAGAATCACATCCTCAGTTTAAGGCAATGGTTTCTTTTGGTGAGAAACTGGCCGAAAGAACAGGTGGTGCTTATCAGGTAGAGGTCTCCCCCAACGAGTTACTTGGGCCACAGCGTGAAACCATTGAATTAGTTCAAACGGGCACCATTGAAATGGCCATTGTTGCCGGAAGTCTTTTGGAAAACTTCAACCCCGATTATGTGGTTTTTAACCTGCCATACATGTTCAGCAGCCGCGACCATCAAATGGCTGTTGTGAATGATATGAATATCGTGGGAGACCTTTATCGTTCAACTGCCGATCAGGGAATGATTGCAGTAGGGGCTTTCCATGGGGGTGTTCGAAATGTCTACACCAGAAGTCATCCCATCCATACCCCTGCAGATCTGGCAGGTCAGAAGATTCGTGTGATGGAAAGTGATACGAATATTCGCATGATGCAAATGATGGGTGGTACCGGAACACCAATGGGTCAGGGAGAAGTATACACAGCCATTCAATCAGGTGTGCTGGATGGTGGTGAAAACAATGAGCTCATCTTTGCCGGCTTGAAACACGCAGAAATTGCACCATACTACTCTTATACCCAGCATTTAATGATGCCTGATATGCTGATCATCAACACAGATCTTTTTGATGGGATGCCTCAGGAACATCAGGACATTTTCATGGAAGAACTAAGAAAAGCAGTTGATCTCCAGGTTCAATTGTGGGATGAAGATGTGGCTGTAGCCATGGAAGAAGCCATCGAAGCGGGGGCAAGCTTTAATGATGTTGACATAAGTGTCTTCCAGGAAAATGTGAAGCCTTTGGTAGAAGAAAAAATCACCACTGAGACAGCGAGAGAAATTTATGAAAAAGTGCAGGCAGCTGCACGCTAAATCGGAGTGGTTATCATGCATGCCTTGAAAAAAATAGTTGACAGCATGGTTGAAAAATTTTGCATCTTCCTTTATGCGGGGCTGGTGGTTTTAGTTACTTGGCAAGTATTCACCCGGTTTGTGTTAAATGATCCCAGTGTTATTTCTGAAGAGCTGGCAAAAGTATGCTTTGTGTGGTTGGTGCTGTTTGGCGCGGCATATGTTTTTGGCGAAAGAGGACATATGGCCATCGAGTTCATTCGCGACAAATTCCCAGTTAAGCTGAAGCTGTCACTCAGTATTTTCATAGAACTGGTGATTCTTGGCTTCTCAATGGCAATTCTGGTGATTGGCGGCTATAAAGTTACCATGATGACCATGGGACAGTCATCTGCAGCCCTCCGGGTACCTGTAGGCTACATATATGCAGCACTGCCTTTGAGCGGCAGTCTCATTGTATTCTACACACTGAACAATATCGTGAATTTGTTTCAAAAGAGAGTCGCTATTGAATAACGAATAATGTGATTTTTTCTTCGGCATGTATGACAGCGGTGTTCCGGGCTATGTACAAAAGATGATGGCCCGGAAACACCTTGTCAGTTGGAAATGATGGATATGAAAAAAACTCGCGGGAAATCTGCGTGGGATTTGACATATATCAACTGAGATATAAAGTGACATATTGTGAAAATCCGATTCATCGGAACAAGGGAGTTGATTGAATGGAACTGGCAATACAGACTGGACTCATTCTGTTCTTTGCAGTTGCTTTTCTGCTTGTGATTGGCACACCCATCAGCATTGGAATCGGTGCGGCTTCAGCCATTTCAGCCATTTATATTCTTGGATTCGATCGAGCGATGACAACATCAGCTCAAAGAATTTTCACAGGAATAAACTCATTTTCACTATTAGCTATTCCGTTTTTTATACTTGCGGGAATTATCATGAATAATGGAGGAATAGCGATCAGACTGGTGAATTGTGCAAAAGTCATCAGTGGTCGTTTGCCAGGGTCTTTGGCCCAGTCAAATATTGTGGCAAACATGTTGTTTGGAGCCATTAGTGGTTCGGCTGTTGCGGCTGCAGCTGCTGTGGGTGGCACCATGGGCCCTTTACAGGAGAAAGAGAATTACAGCAAAGAATTTAGTGCAGCAGTGAATATTGCATCAGCACCATCAGGGATGTTGATTCCCCCCAGTAACACACTGATTGTGTATTCTCTGGTAAGTGGAGGGACTTCAGTGGCAGCCCTCTTTATGGCCGGATATCTGCCGGGTATTTTGTGGGGGATGGGATGCATGGTGATTGCTTATTTCGTTGCCAAGAAAGAAGGCTATCGAAGTGAAGAGCGCATTGGTTTCAAACGAGGGCTGGCAGTGTTTATTGATGCCATCCCAAGCCTTCTACTGATTCTCATTGTTGTTGGAGGAATCATAGGGGGTGTGTTCACAGCCACTGAAGGTTCGGCCATCGCGGTGGTCTACTCTCTCTTGCTGGCCTTTTTTTACCGCGCCATTTCCATCAAAGACTTGCCTCGTATTCTGCTGGATGCTTCCAGAACCACGGCTATCGTCATTTTTATGATTGGCGTTTCTTCCATTATGTCATGGGTGATGGCATTTACCAATATTCCAGGGATTATTGCACAATTGTTCTTGAGCCTAACCGATAATACCATCATCATTCTATTAATTATGAACTTTGTGCTTCTGATTGTCGGTACGTTTATGGATCCGACACCGGCAGTGTTGATTTTCACACCGATTTTTCTTCCGATAGCTATGAACTTCGGAATTCATCCGGTTCATTTTGGGATTATTATGGTCTTCAACCTGTGCATTGGTACCATTACACCACCCGTTGGGCCGGTTCTTTTCATTGGTTGCAAAGTAGCTGACTTGAAAATTGAAAATGTGGTGAGACAGCTGATGCCATTTTTCCTCTCAACTGTTGTGGTACTTATGCTGGTAACTTTTATTCCAGCGCTATCCATGACGTTGCCGAGGTTAATGCAGCTGGTGCGATAAAACGGATACAGAGTAGGATGGAGCGAAAAATGATTTAAGTATGAAATCTGGAGCAGTATAGATGCCGGTAAGAGGCAGATCAAAAAGGAGGCATGGCAACTATGCAAGCCATTATTTATAGAGGACCCGAAAAGCTGGAAGTGGTTGAACAGCCAAAACCCGCTGCACCAAAGGGGGCTGTATTAATTAAAATATCTCATTCGGGCATCTGCGGAACTGATTTAAACATATACGCGGGGGCACACCCAAGGGCACAAGCCCCTTTGATCATGGGACATGAGTTTTCAGGGGTAGTGGCGGAGGATAGTGCAAATTACAAGGCAGGAACTCCCGTTACTGTTTATCCTTTGGTATCCTGTGGCCAATGTGAGCCATGCAAGACAGGTCAAAGTCATGTATGTACTACTTTGAAATTATTGGGAATCGATTTTGATGGCGGCATGGCTTCATACGCTGTTGTATCGGAGGAGTTGATTATCCCGCTTAAAGAAGAGGTTCCACTAAAGCTGGGAGCTTTTATTGAACCAGTGGCTGTAGCGGTACATGCCCTGCGCAAAGGTAATTATCAACTGGGTGATGGGGGGGTTGTTTTTGGTGCGGGAACCATTGGCCTCTGTGTTGCTTTAACGCTTCGACATTACGGAGCATCACAAGTGGTAGTGGTTGAAACGAATCCATTCCGATTAAAAATGGCTGCTGAGATGGGTTTTGAAACCATCAACCCGCTGGATGTTAGCGTTGAAGAGGCGCTTTTCGAAAAAAGCGGTGGTACTGGATTTGATCTCGCCTTTGATTGTGCAGGCCACCCTAGTGTTTCTGAGAAACTAACACATGTGGTTAAAAGCTGCGGTCAGATTGTGATGGTGGCAGCCTATAAGAAACCGGCACCGCTTGACCTGATCCAGGGAATGTTTAAGGAAATAAGCATGCAATTTGTGCGCGTCTATACAAAAAAAGACTTTGAAATAGCAGCAGAAATGATAGTGAATGTGCCGGAATTTGAAAGAATCATCACTCATGAACTGCCAGCAGCAGAAGCACAGCAGGGGTTTGATCTTTTGGTTGGTCAAAAGAATGCTGTTAAAGTGATGTTCACGTTTTAGTGATGAGTCGCTAAGAATGAACAGAAGCAGTTAGATTATCAAAACGGGAGGTGTCCTGATGCAAAAAATGTTTGATTTAACTGGTAAAACAGCAGTTGTTACCGGTGGGAGCCGTGGACTGGGAAAAGCGATGGTGAAAGCTCTAGCCGGAGCCGGCGCTAATGTGGCCATCATTGCAACAAAAATACCTGATGAATTGATGGATGAAATGGCGCTTGTGGGAACTCAGATTAAAGGTTATTCATTTAATTTGGGAGAGTTTGATAAATATGACGAATTGGTGAATCAAATAGTGGATGATTTTGGTCAAGTGGATATACTTGTGAATAATGCGGGTGTTCAACGGCGTCATCCTTCTACAGAATTTCCCAAAGAAGATTGGGATTTTGTCATGGAAATCAACGCCAGTGCCGTATTCTTTATGTGTCAGAGATTTGGGAAGCTGATGGTGGAGAGAGGCAGGGGAAAAATCATCAATTTGGCATCCCTACTTTCTTTTCAGGGCGGGCTAACTGTTCCAGCATATGCAGCAAGCAAAGGTGCAGTCATGCAACTGACAAAATCACTGGCTAACGAATGGGCTTCAAAAGGGGTTAATGTTAATTGTATCGCACCGGGATATATGGATACTGATATGAATATGGCGTTGGTGGCGGATGAAGAACGAAACAAACAAATTTTGCAGCGTATTCCAGCTGGCCGCTGGGGTCAGGCTGAAGACATGATGGGAACGGTGGTGTTTCTGGCCAGCGAGGCCTCAAATTACATCCATGGATACACCATCGCAGTAGATGGTGGTTGGATGGGACGCTAAAATAGGCCTATATTAGTAATACAGCAAAGAACACTTTTGGACAGCGTGGAGACGCTGCTGATCCAGAAGTGTTTTTTTGCGGTCAATACGTGTCTCTTTCGGATTAGCTGATGGGAGGTATTGGGTGTTGGGTATGAGTACCCATAATGATGGATCGAATGATGAAGAGCAACACCACTTACAAAATGACAGAAAAGGGGTTTGCGGACATGCATCGTTACCGACAGCGCTTCCACCTGCCATTGTTGATCATGGGCTTGGTCATTTTGGTGTCATGGTTGTTTAAAAACTGGATGTTCACTAATGTTTTTGATGCACATGGGATGATGAGTGTTGAAAGCGGTCGACAGTTAATAGGGCGATTACATTTAATTGATGCCGTGGCAACTTTATTGGTATTGGCCGTACTATTCTTGGGGGTGAGGTATGATTTTTTCTACTGGAATAACCATCTGTTAAATGGAGAACCCTGTGAAACGATGTCTGCGTTAGACGATGACAATCATGACCGGGAGGCTCTCTTGGAGGCAAATCGGAAGCTTGAAGAGTCGCTTTCCCATCGTTTAGAGGTGGAGGCAGCGTTGCGACAGCAAAAACATTATCTGGAGGCACTGTTTAAAAACTCTTCTGACGCCATCATTCTCTTTGACAAACGTCATCGAATTGTAGAAGCCAATGAGGGTTTTACCCGCCTGTTTGGATACTCGCTGAGAGAAGTAATGGGAAAAGATATTAATGATGTGCTGGTTGATCAATCAAAGTTGCCAGAATCTCAAGGGTTTTATAATGATTTTCTTAATGGAAAAGAAAATGTGGTGGAAACCTATCGGATTCATAAAGACGGCAGTCGGGTGGAAGTATTGACCCGGGGAGTGCCCATTGTCACGGAAGCAGGTATTGTGGGAGGGTATGCCACTTATCACGACATCGGCAACCGGAAACGAACCGAGCAACAACTGGCAGAGAGCGAACAGGTGAAGCGCTCCATCATTGAATCATTGCCAGATCTGTTGCTGCGGTTTGATAAAGATGGTACGTATCTGGAAATCATGGGAGGCAACGAGGAAAACTTACTAGTAAAGGAAGACGAGCTCATAGGTAAAAAAATGGAAGAAGTGCTGCCTGTTGAGATTGCTCATAAAAGCCAAAAAGCTTTGGAAAAAGCTTTTTCAACAGGGGAAATGCAACTATTGGAATATGAGTTGGAGACACTGGCGGGCAAAAGACAGTTTGAAGCTCGTCTGAAAGCGTACAATGAGCATGAGGCAGTCTCCATGGTGCGGGAGATCACTGATCGGGTACGTATGATGCGGGAACTGGTGGAGGCAAAAGAACAGGCTGAAACAGCCAATGTGGCCAAAACACAATTTTTGGCCAACATGAGCCACGAAATCCGAACGCCGATGAATGGATTGATCGGATTTCTGCAGCTGCTTGAAATGACCCAGATGGACGAAGATCAACGGGAATACCTCCACTTTATGAGTACAGCATCAGAAACCTTGCTGAATGTGATTAACGACATTCTTGATATCTCTAAAATTGAAGCCGGGCGTATGGAACTGATCAATGCAGCCTTTTGTTTACCGGTAGCGGTGGAGGCTGCAGTATTGCCCTTTAGCGCCTATGCGCAGAACAAGGAGCTTCAGCTGACGCTGGATATGCACGGGCTTCCCAAAGAAAAAGTAATGGGAGATGCCCTGCGACTCAGACAAGTCATCACGAATCTGGTAAGCAACGCCATCAAGTTTACAAACGAGGGCGTAGTGACGGTAAATGTAACAGCAATAGGAAAGAATGATAACCAATACACGGTGCTGTTCGAGGTGCAAGATACAGGAATAGGGATGTCGGAATCGATGTTGGAGATGATTGCACAACCATTTGTTCAAGGTGATTCATCATCAAGAAAGCGTTACAGCGGAACAGGTCTGGGCCTTGCCATTTCAAAAAAATTTGTTGAAATGATGGGTGGCAACCTGTTCATTGACAGCCGGGAAAATGTAGGCACCAAGGTGTGCTTCCAGGTGGATTTTCAGACGGATCGTTATCCAGACCAACCAAAAATCCGGCATCAAGATGACCTGAATGCCGGATAATGTACTATATATTCTCGGTGTTCAGTTTCTGCAACGTTGCTTCAGCAGAACAACGCACTCTTCGCGTTTTGCATATCCCTGCACAATATCTTCCGCGAATGCCCGACAAGACGGAGCTCCACAGGCGCCACAGTCAATACCTGGCAAGCCTTCCAGAGTATCCTCAACCATTTCCAGCTTATCGATTGCTTTTGAAAGGTCTTTGTCCAGTTTAGTTGCGTGAAGAGGATCAATCGGCTCAGTGAATATGAACTTTTCTGCCGGGACAGAGAAAGCGCCCGGTTCAAAGGCTGCATAACGACTGCCCAGAATACGAATCCGGTTTTTGGCAATATAGGAGTTTTCCACATTCAGGCTTCCGCCGATACATCCGTTTGTGCAAGCCTGGCATTCAAGAAACTTCACGTTGCGAATTTTTCCGTACTCCATTTCCTCCAATAGTTCAATGACATTCTCAATACCGTCAACAGCCAGATATTCATCGATCTCCAGCGCTTTGCACTGACCGCCTACCCGAGCCCATTCAATCCCTTTGCCGGAAGGATAAAAGTGAGTGGATGATTTCCCTGAGGAACTTTTCAAGTGCTGGTTAATGAGAATATAAAGACTCTTGATTGGCACAGCCATATTCACATGGGATTGTTTGGTGCCAACGGGATCGATAAAACTGGCAATTCGTGCAGGGCAGGGAGTGAAATAAAAAACACCAATTTCATGCGCCTTTAGATGATGCTTTTCCATCGCTTCCTGTCGAGCCAGATAGGCGCTGACTTCAACGGGAGAATCAATGGGCAGAATGTGGTGAATTAACTCGGGGAATCGCAACTGGATTAATCGGATAATCGCCGGGCAGGAAGAGGAAATAATCGGTTGCTTTTTTTGGAGTGTCAAGTACTTGCGGGTAAACGCTGTGATGAGGTCGGATCCCCTGGAAACTTCATACAGATCATCGCAGCCGCAGGCGCGGATAGCTCCAAGAATTTGTTCAGGCATGATATCGGTGTTGAACTGGCTGAAAATAATGGGATCAACAAGCCCGATTTTATAGGGGAAACTGGAAACACCCTTAAAACCCCGCACCACTCCCTGAAAAGCGTAATAAGGGCAAACGGTAATACACATGCCGCATTCAATACATTTTTCTTTGATGATTTTAGCTTTCTCATTTTTAACACGAATAGCCTGAGTGGGGCAGCGTTTAATACAGTTGGTACATCCGATGCATTTGTCAAGATGAAGGGAAATGGGGTGGTACCTGGAGGCCATCGGGATCACTCCTTTAATATTAAGTGAATTTCACTATAGGAATTTATTGACGACTTTGTTCCAAAAGTCATGGCGCTTCAGTCGAAGCATTTTAATACGCTTTTGATCGAGTGAAACATCAATGGTATTAAAGTACTCTTGGGGAAAGTCGATCCCATCTGCTGAAACCAGTACATATCCTTCGGGATCCCGTTCAGGAGTGATTTGAATACAGGCATCGGGAGGGAAAATAACACTGGAGGTAAAACAGCGGTATGAATTGGTGTTTATGGGAGCGAGAGGGGTCAGCTGCAATACGTCCAACCTGGGGTCGACAATGCTTCCGCCGGTGGAATAACTATATGCAGTGCTGCCCGCAGAGGTGGAAATGATAAGGCCATCGCCGCTGAAACGTTGAATCAGCTGTCCATTCACCTGAATTTTCAAGTGAATTGCCTTCACCAGACTGCTTTTGATGACCACCTCATTGATGCCCCGCAGTGTAGATGTTTCTTCATGGGTTGTGATAACTGCCTTAAGTGGAGCCATTTCCTCAATGAAGTATTCATTACGGGAAATCCGCTCCAGCAACAAGTCGATCTGGTCAGGTGTGATTTCAGAAAAGAAACCCAGATGACCGGTATTGATGGCCAGCACAGGCGTTTCCGGATATCCAAGATCATGCATGACTTTTAAAAACGAACCGTCACCACCAATGGAGATAATCAGATCGGTTTGTGGTGTCAGATGGTCAACCGCCTTGAAGCCTGCAAGCTGGAGTTTATCCAATAGATGATCAGCGGTTTCAAGGGAACGCTGTAACCGGTTGCTGATGACGCAGACTTCTTTTACTGAAGGCATTCACAAACTCCTTCCCGCCGTTTAATGAGACGGATATGATATATCCTTACGATACACATTTTCAAATTAAAAGTCAAACCTTGTGATGACATTGGCGTATGTGGATGATGCTTTCATAGAACAATATGTGGACGGAACGTGTTGTTAAGCTATAAATGATGGAATCCATGAAATAAAATGATATAATGGAAAGACTGTCAAGGATGAAAAGACAATCCAGAGAAAGGCACGGTAGTTATGATTCTATTAAAAGAAGAACAGCAGCATCATCAGATCAAGGTGCATATTGAACATAAAGAATCCGGAGAAACCATTCGACAATTTTTGAAGCGACAATGGCAAGTCTCCGGACGTTTATTAACCCGATTGAAAAAAGAAACAGGCGTCTTGCTGAACGGAGAATGGGCACCTTTCCATACACGGTTGAATGAAGGCGACTGTCTGGTGTTGGAGATGGAAGAAGAACCCTGTGAATTTTCACCAAATCCCATTAATTTTGGAGTGGTTTATGAAGATGAAGATCTTTTGGTGGTGAACAAGCCACCAGGCCTGTTGACGCATCCCACGACCAGGGAGCGAGCGGATACCCTTGCTAATGCGGTGACACACTACATGATGCAACGGAACGAAACCTACAAAGTACGATTTGTCAATCGTCTCGATATGGACACTTCTGGAGTGATGATTATAGCTAAAAATGCTTTTAGTCATCATCACTTGATGTTGCAAATGCAGCAAGATTTCATGATAAAAACCTATCGCGTGTTCGTTTGGGGTAGGATGGTGCCTGATGAAGGGACTATCGATGCCCCCATTTACCGGCCTGAAAATATACCGGTGGAAGAACCTCCCAGGCGTGTGGTGGACCCAAGGGGTAAAAGTGCCATCAGCCATTACCTTGTGGAACAACGTTACAAGGAGGCTTCGCTGGTTAAGGTAACCATTGAAACGGGAAGAACCCATCAGATTCGAGTGCACATGAAGCACCTGGGGCATCCAGTGATCGGCGACATATTTTATGAGCCGTCACAGCCAATACTCATTGATCGACAGGCTCTTCACGCAGCTGAAACTGAATTTCGTCAGCCGCGGTTTGGCACAGTGCTTCAGCATGCAGCAGAATTTCCGGATGATATGAAACAGCTGGAAAAGCTGCTGGAAGCAGGACCAAAATGAAATCAAGTGACTCATGTGGTGGAGCAAAAAAAGAAAACCGGCGGAGAGCCGATTTTCTTTAAAATTGAAACAGGGACAAAAAAATAAGCGCGTCATTGACCGCTTAATTTAAGAGTTATGGTGGAGACGAGGGGATTTGAACCCCTGACTTCCACACTGCCAGTGTGGCACTCTCCCGCTGAGTTACGCCCCCACAACAGGATTAATTATAGCATGGTGTATGACAGAATGCAACTATATTTTTTATTCATTGATGAAATTGCAAACCGTCCCTAATAAACATATTTCGAAATTGCTAGTTGAATTTTTAAAAAGGACGTTAATCCTTGATCAAAAAATGTTACAATAAAAAGGGTTTAGGCTTTTTTTTATTAGAATGACAGCATGACAATCAAAGAACATAAAGGAGTCATCCCATGGAATTGCTAAAAACCAAGAGTGTCACTGAAGTTCAGCAAATCATTGCCCAACTGTGCAGTCACTTAAAGCTGGAAACGGAAGTCATCGCGTTATCAGAATCATTGCATCGCATCGTTGCGGTGCCCATCACCTCACCCCATGATGTGCCGGCATTTCATCGATCTACGGTAGATGGCTATGCTGTCAAAAGCCAGGATACTTTTGGCGCCAGCGAATCCATTCCTGCTATACTCACCTGTATTGGAGAGATTACCATGGGGACACAGGCCCAGCTGAAAATTGCGGATGGACAATGCGCTTATGTTCCTACGGGGGGCATGTTACCGGAAGGCAGTGACGCGGTGGTAATGGTGGAATATGTGGAACAGCTTGACGAAACCACTTGGTTGATTCAACAGGCGGTTTCTCCAGGTGCAAATGTGCTGCGCCGGGGAGAAGATTTATCTTTGGGAGAAGTGCTTTTTCAGCCGGGACACCGCCTTCGTCCCCAGGATATCGGACTCCTTGCAGGGATGGGCTTCAACAAAGTGCCTGTTTACAATCCCTTGAAGGCAGCGGTGATCTCCACGGGCGATGAACTCATCGCACCCGGCGACCCCCTTGAACCCGGAAAAATCATTGACATGAACACCTATAGTCTTGCGGCGGCCCTCCGGGAGGATGGCCTGGAGGTGACAAATACCGAAGTGGTAAAAGATGATCTGAAACAACTGCAGCATACCATTGCCAGGCTAATGAAGGCGGCAGATGTTATCCTGATTTCCGGGGGCAGCTCCATGGGTGTGCATGATATAACAAAGGATGCCATTGATGGGATGGGAAAACCTGGCGTTGTCGTTCACGGCATGGCTGTGAAGCCGGGGAAGCCCACCTTAGTGGGAATGGTAGAAGATACTTTGATGATTGGGCTTCCAGGCCAGCCTGTATCAGCTTTGGTGGTGTATCATTTACTGATGAAACCGCTTTTGAAGTACCTGTGGGGTCAGCAGGGAATAACGCCAGGGGTGACTGGTGAGTTGACAGTGAATATCCCTTCGGCTCCAGGTCGAGAACATTATGTGATGGTACGTGTCACTGAGGAAAATGGCCGACGATTTGTATCTCCCCAGCATGGGAAATCGGGAATGCTCTCCATGATGGGGTACTCTCATGGAATGATCAAACTGGATGTGAATCAGGAAGGCCTTCAAAAAGGAGACAGGGTGGAAGTACTGTTGTTCTGATGGAGATCTTCAACTGACATTGATGGAGGCGAAAGGATGGCAAAAAAGAGAAACCTGTACCTGACCAGTGTACCCTTGTCGAGAGCGCTTGAAGAATACGTGATACAAATGGCTGAAGTGCTGAATCAACGCGAAATACAATGGGTGGATGTGGGGGATTCCCTGGGAAAAATGACGGCTGAGCCTGTTTTCGCCCGTATTTCAGCGCCTCACTATAATGCAGCTGCCATGGATGGTATTGCCATTGAGGCAGCAAAAACCTATGGGGCATCAGAAACCACACCAGTTCAACTGCGACAATACAGCGACTTCTTAATGGTTAATACGGGGGCACCTCTTCCGGATGCCTTTGATGCAGTCATTATGATTGAAGACGTGGTGGAGGTGGATGAAGAGACTGTTGAAATCAGAAATGCAGCCACGCCCTGGCAGCATGTGCGGCCTGTGGGAGAGGACATCGTGAAAGGTGAGCTGATATTACCGGTGAGGCATCTCATACGTCCTCAGGATATGGGGGCACTGCTTTCGGGTGGGGTAACCCAAGTACCTGTTTTTCGAAAAATCAGGGTGGGTTTAATTCCCACGGGGTCAGAAATCACTGCCATGACAGATCCATTGCCCCCGGGCAAAATTATTGAATCCAACAGTCGGATGTTTAAAGGGCTCATCGAAACCTATGGCGGTGAAACAATCACCTATCCGGTGGTGAAAGACGAACCTCGACTGCTGGAGGCAGCAGTTTTGCGGGGGGTTGCTGAAAACGATTTGTTGGTGATTAATGCCGGCTCTTCTGCAGGCACCAAAGATTTTACTGTGGATGTGTTGCGTGAATTGGGAAGTGTCATGTTCCATGGCATAGCCATTAAACCGGGGAAACCGGCGATTCTGGCCCAAGTGAAAGGAAAACCAGTGGTAGGTATTCCGGGTTATCCTGTATCTGCTTATGTGGTGTTTGAACAAATTGTCAAACCCCTGGTATACCATTACCGGCTGCTCCCGCCCCCTGAACCAGAAATGGTGGAGGCTGTATTGGCACGGCGTGTGGTATCATCCTTGAAACATGAAGAACATATTCGTATTAAGCTGGGGCAGGTGAATGGACGATGGATTGCGACCCCCCTCAGCAGAGGAGCGGGGGTCACCATGTCGTTGGTGAGAGCTGATGGCATGTTGACAGTACCTCAGGAAGTGGAAGGGTACGAGAAAAGCACGGTGGTTCCCATTCGCTTGGCCAGGCCTCTGAAAGAAATACAAAACACCCTTGTTTCCATCGGCAGTCATGATCTGGTGATGGATCTCTTGTCCAATGAATTGCAGGCAGGCGGTAAGGGCGTTGCTCTCTCATCGGCCCATACCGGCAGTATGGGCGGTTTGATGGCTCTCAAACAGGGTGAATGTCATATGGCTCCCATTCATTTGCTGGATGAAACCACAGGTCGTTACAATGAAGCGATGGTTGAACGTTATTTTCCCGGAAAAAGAATGGTGTTGATTAAGCTGGTGAAACGCAGTCAAGGCCTGATGCTTCCCTTGAGAAATCCGAAAAAAATCGCTGGTATTGCCGACCTGACTCGGGAAGACGTGACGATGGTTAATCGGCAAAAAGGCGCGGGAACACGTATATTGCTGGATTATTACCTGAGAAGAGATTCGATTGATCCACTGAAAGTGAAGGGATATCATCGCGAAATGACCACTCATATGGCTGTTGCTGTTGCTGTTGGCAGCGGTGGCGCTGATTGTGGGATGGGAGTGGCTTCGGCGGCTGCTTCCATGGAACTTGATTTTCTTCACCTTGACTGGGAAGACTATGATCTTGTATGCGAGGAAAGTACACTTGAACTAACTGCTTTCCAGGAATTGCTGAAAATTATACGGGGAGATGCTTTCCAGAAACAGGTGGCTGCCATGGGAGGTTACGATTTATCCCAGGCGGGTGAGTTGGTTTATTTGAATCAAGCACCGTAGGGCATGAACAAGCATTGACAAAATATTTGTGAATCATGAAAATGGATTGAGATCGAGCTGGGGGAGGATCAACTATGGCAAAAGTACTGGCAGTTAATATCAGTCATGAAAAAGGGGTTATCAAAAAGCCTGTTGAAAAAGGTGTTTTTCTGGAAAATTTCGGGCTTGAGGAAGATGCTCATGCAGGTGAATGGCATCGACAAGTCAGTTTCCTGGGACAGGAAAGTGTCGATAAAATCAAAGCGCTGGGTATTGAAAATCTTGAAGCTGGCATTTTTGCTGAAAACATATTAACGGAGGGTATTGTACTCTACGAACTGCCTGTGGGTACGCGTTTGCGTGTCGGTGAAACCATCCAGGAAGTAACGCAAATTGGCAAAAAATGTCATCACGGATGCGAGATCTTCAAAAAGGTGGGCGACTGTGTCATGCCCCGGGAAGGTATTTTTACCAGAGTCATACAGGGAGGCGCCGTGAAGGCTGGCGACTCCATAGAAATCATCGAAGATTGATTTTTATTTAGGGTGAAAGGGTATATACTAATGGAAGTTGACATCGTGAGGGGTGACTGGGGATGATCAAGAGTATTGAAGGGCTGGTTTCAGAGATAGCATTTAGCGAGATACTGGACGAAAAAGTGAGAGCCTGTACCAATGAAATCACCGTTGCAAAGCTGGACATTGATAACTTTGAAACAGTGAACCGGTTTTATGGTGAATTTACCGGTGATCAGGTCATTCGCAAATTAGCCCATGTCTTGAAGAATAATCTCAGCCCAGACCATGTCATTTGCAGAACGACAAAAAATGAGTTTAATGTCATGATGGATGCGACACCGCTGGAAACAGGTGCTCTGATGATGGAAGAAATTAGAGCTTATTTTGATGAACATCTGTTGCTCATTGGTGACCCGCCTAAAGAGATGACCATCCGGTTTTCTGCCGGTATTGCGGCGTACCCTCAAAACGGTAAAACGGCAGAATTGTTGATGAGTGCAGCGGATCATGCCATGAAACTGGCCAAAAAGCAGGGGAAAAATCAAATTCAGATTGCCAGAAATGACGACTGGGTTGAGAAAAAAATAGTGATAAGGCAGGAAAACGCTTGGCGGCTGAATCAATTATCGCGGCAAATGGATAAAACGGAAGCGGGCTTATTGAGAGAAGCGCTTCAAGACCTGCTCAACAAGTATGATCAGCGGGCAACGTAATTGACCGTAAAGGAGGCTGAAGGCAACATGACAAACCAGAGTGGCAAAAAAGAAAAGTTTATTCCTGAAATAAGAGGGACATTACGCAGTAATTTCATCGAACTTCCGGCTTGTATTGCTGATGCCAGTGGTATTAAGATTTTTGGTAAGCGGATTAAATCTGTGCTTTTCAGCACAGACGTGGCTATTATCAAAAACACCAATGCAGACGCGGTCATCGCGGTTTATCCATTCACGCCACAGTTGGTCATTTCTCAGGCACTTTTACTGGCGTCAGATGTACCGGTGTTTTGTGGAGTCGGTGGTGGGATCACCACCGGGAAGCGTTCGTTGAACATCGCTCTCCATGCTGAATTTCAAGGGGCCATTGGGGTGGTACTGAATAAGCCAACGCCGAATGAGATAATATCAGAACTTAAAGAAATTGTAGATATTCCCGTGATCATTACCGTGACAACGCTGAACGATGATTTTCTGGGAAGATTAGAAGCCGGAACTGATATTTTCAACGTATCCGGAGCAGCCCAGACAGCTGATATTGTTAAAAAAATAAGGAAAGACATCAGCAAAACAGTTCCCATTATTGCCACGGGAGGCAACTCGGATGAGTCTATCAAACGAACCATTGAAGCCGGAGCTAACGCCATCACTTACACACCACCCTCAACGGGTGAAATATTCACCGAATCCATGAAAAAATACCGACTTGAATGATAAAAAACCGCCGAAGCGAATGATTCGGCGGTTTTTTCGTGCGCCCGGCATGGGCGCAATCTAACGGGTGAAAGTCCCGAGTGCGGGTCGACAGTGCCAAGCACATAGCTTAAGGCAAGGGTGTCCTCGGTGACGAGGAATCTGAAGGAAGCCGGCGGCAAACTCCTGGTCCGACGAACAGGAACCACATATAAGGCCTAAGCCTATGGATAAGGCTGCTAAACAAGTCGAAGTCCAAAACTGTCCGAAATAGGCAGGGTAAATGTGGCGGATAGGTGGGAGGAAAGATTGCGTTCTTACCCGGGGAGATCTCAGGGATACGTCCAAACATAAAGGACAACCCGTGCAGAGATGCATGGCTGAACCCTGAGAAGTCAGCAGAGGTCATAGTACCGGAAATACCAGGAAGGACCGAACACGAAGCGGTGAAACCGCCGAAGATTTCAGACCGTACAAAGATCGTAGAAAATCGAAGCTGAACGGGACAGCCCCCACCGTTGGAAACGGAAAGGACCCCGGTAGCGCGTAGTACGGCTGAGCAGAATTGGAAGGAGAAACCAAGATGGAAACGACAGAAAAGCTATTGGAGAAAATTGTCCATAGGGACAACCTGAACCTTGCGTACCGAAAAGTCAGAAGCAATGGAGGCAGTCCCGGCATCGACGGCATGACAGTGGAAGAAGCTCTGCCCTACCTGCAAAAGCACGGCAGAGAGCTGACAGAAAAACTACTGGCAGGCACCTACAAACCCAGTCCCGTCCGAACAGTGGAAATCCCCAAACCCAAAGGCGGCACCCGAAAATTGGGAATCCCCACCGTCATCGACCGAATGATCCAACAAGCCATTGTCCAAGTCATCAACCCACATTTTGAGGAAATCTTCAGCGACAACAGCTATGGATTCAGAGCCGGACGAAGCACCCATGACGCCCTTCGGAAAGCCAAAAGCTACATCGCCGAAGGAAGGCGACAGGTAGTAGACATTGACCTGGAGAAATTCTTCGACAAAGTCAACCACGACATGCTCATGCACCGGGTAGCCAGAGTGATTAAGGACAAACGTGTCCTGAAACTCATCCGCGCCTACCTGAAAGCAGGCGCCATGGAAAACGGCGTCATCACCCGGGACGAATGGGGCACACCCCAAGGAGGCCCTTTAAGCCCACTGCTGAGCAACATCATGCTGGACGACCTGGACAAAGAACTGGAACGAAGAGGGCAAGCCTTCGTACGCTACGCAGACGACTGCAACATCTACGTCAAAACACCCCGGGCAGCAGAAAGAGTCATGGAAAGCATCACCCAGTACATCGAAACCAAACTCAAACTAAAAGTGAACCGGGAGAAAAGCAGCGTCGACAGCTTCTTCTGAAAGACATTTCTGGGCTACGGCTTCTACATGCGAAAAGGAGAAGTCCACTTCAAAGTACCCAACGACAGAATCAAACGCCTGAAGGATAAAATCTGCCAACTCACCAGCAGAAAATGGTCCATCGCCATGGGGTACAGGCTGCATAAACTCACCCAACTCATGAAAGGCTGGGTGCAGTACTACAAAATGGCCGACATGAAAAGCTTTGCGCTATCAGTGGACCAATGGACCCGCAGAAGACTCAGAGCTATTCGCTGGAAAGAGTGGAAGAAAATCAGGACAAAACTCGATAATCTCGTTAGGCTGGGAATAGACAAATCAAAAGCATGGGAATATGCCAACTCCAGGAAGAAATGTTGGCGCATATCAGGTTCATGGATCTTAACAAAAACCCTGACCAACCAATACTGGTTGAGCCAGGGATACAAAGATTTCAGTAATTAATATCTATCCGTTAAAATTGATGCTTCGTGAACCGCCGTGTACCGAACGGTACGCACGGTGGTGTGAGAGGTCGGTAGCTGAATTAATCAGCTACCCCCTACTCGATTGCAGCTAGTTTTGTGCCGTTGTTAGAGGAGTTTGTGAATCGAGTGAAAAGTTGGTTTGTGTTGCTTGAAGGTAGTGACATACTTAAAGCCAAGATCGTCCAGATAATGCAAAATAGTGGGGAACTTATAAGCCAGCTCATCCAGCTGATGTGTGTCTGAGCCGGTGACGATCACTTCGCCGCCACATTCCTTGTAGAGAGCCAATAGATCTCGTGAAGGGTGCGCATCATTCAAACCATAACGAAATCCTGATGTATTGACTTCGATGCCTTTCCCCTGAGCTGCCAGCTGGCGAAAAATAGTGGCAGCAATATCCAGAAAATCAGTTAGTGGAAGAGGCGATTCGAAAGATCCATATCTTTTAATCATATCAAAGTGGCCAATGGCGTCAAAAGGTGCCCCTTCTCCGATGATTTGGAGCATGTCATCATAATAGTCCAGGTATGCATGGCGTTGGTCGCGTTCCTGAAAGTATGGGCCGGTATAAATATCTGTTTTTTTGGCGCTGTGAAGAGAGCCGATGATGTAGTCAAAAGGCCACTTCTCTGCATCGGCCGCATAGTTCTGCAATACATGAGGCTGCAAACCAAACTCGACGCCGGCAAGCACTTCAATCTGTTGGCTGTATTGCTGTCTGATCCGGGTGATTTCATCAAAAAATGCCTGATATGAAAAAGAAAAATGACTGCCTGCGCCATCGTAGTCATAATCCATGTGATCTGTAAAACACAGCTGCTGGATTCCAAGCTGAATAGCACGTTCCACCAGAAGATCCATCGGGTGGCTTGCGTCAAATGAATGGTGTGTGTGAACATGAAAATCAAACATGAGTGAGCTCCTTTGAGTTTTCTTTTCATTCTACCTATTATGAGAAAGAATGTCAAAAAGAAATGACTTAAAAGAGATTTATTCAAGGTCGTCTTGCAAAACGTAGAATTATTTGAAGGATATCGATCAAATGCAGGATCGAATCGTTTGCATAAACAGTGAATGCATGAAATTTTGCAAAATGAAAGATGAATAAAAAAAATTTCAAATTGCAGTTGACAGACAATATTAGCTTTGCTATAATTTCTTTAACAGCATTCAACATGAAGGAGGGAATCGTCAATGAAACCAACCGAAAACAAGGTGGAAAAAACCGGAAAAAGAGTAAAATGTGGGGTATTGACATGTATTCATTGCGTGATGAATACCTGCATGGTGGATGCCTGTGATATGCAGGAAAAAACTTTAATGCAAGAAGGATAACATAACTTTCACAATACACAAAACGCCCTTTGCTGACCACGTGGCCAACAAAGGGCGTTTTGCATGAAATAATATTATTTTCCCGCAATGATGCATTATTCAAATGAATCGTTACGGGGTCATGCAGAATTGTTCTCCTGATACTGCAAACGATATAGGCGGTAATAATAGCCGCGCTTCTTTAACAGATCTTGATGATTTCCCATTTCCACAATCTCTCCCTGATGAAGTACGATGATTCGGTCACAATGCTGAATAGTAGAAAGTCGATGGGCGATGGCGATGGTGGTGCGCCCCGCCATCAGCCTGGGGATAGCCTGTTGAATCAGACCTTCTGTTTCTGCGTCGATATGGGCAGTGGCTTCGTCCAACACCAGAATGGAAGGGGAGGCGACCAGTGTTCTGGCAAAAGAGATAAGTTGTTGCTGACCCGTGGAAAAATTATTACCTCGCTCCATCACCGGTTCGTCATAACCATTGGGAAGCTTGGAGATAAAATCATGAGCATTCACTTCTTTGGCAGCCTGTTCGATCTGTTTTCTGGAAATATCTGGAAGATACAGGCTGATATTTTCGGCAATGGTACCTGAAAAGAGAAAGACATCCTGAAGAACAATGCCAATTTCACGGCGCAGAGCGGATTGTTTGATGTTACGCAAATCAATGCCATCGATGGAGATGCTTCCCTTTTGGATGTCATAGAAACGGGCGAGTAGATGGATTAATGATGTTTTTCCGGCGCCGGTTGCGCCAACAAAAGCGACAGACTCGCCAGGGTGAATGTTAAAAGAAATATCTTTGAGTATCCAGTCTTCTTCCTGGTAGGCAAACCACACATGATCAAAAGTAATGTGCCCCTTTAAGTTGGCGGGAGTCAACGCTTCGCTATGATCTTTGATATCTGGTGCTCGATCGAGGAGTTGGAAAATTCGCTCAGATGACGCCATTGCCGATTGAAGAATATTGTATTTGTCCGTCAGGTTACTGATGGGTTGAAAGAACTGACGGATATAACTGATGAACGCAAATAGAATGCCAAACTCGATGGTTCCGGATATTACCTGACGACTTCCAAAATAAACAACAGCAGCCAACGCAAGGGAACCAATCATTTCGACAGCAGGGCGAAATACAGAAGATATTCGGTTTTCTTTTTCGTTGGCAATGAGATGCTCGTGGTTCAAGTCGTCAAAGCTCTGGAACTGCTGTGCCTCCCTTGCAAAAACATGAATGGTGCGAACGCCGGAGAGGTTTTCGTTGAGACTGGTATTAATGCGGGCCAGACGAGTGCGCACTTCACGGTAGGCATCTCTCACTCTAGAACGGAAAAACCAGGTGGCCAGCAGTACAAAGGGAATTAGACTAAATGAAACCAGGGCCAGTTGCAGGTTGAGGCGAACCATGATGATCACAATGCCGACAAGGAGGAAAACATCCTTAAATAGATTGACCAGAACGCTGGTATACATCTCATGAAGGGTCTCTGTGTCATTGGTGATTCGTGTTACCAATCGTCCCACGGGTTGACGGTCAAAATAGCCAAGAGACATATGTTGCAGATGGTCAAAGAGTTCCTGGCGTATTGACATGATAATACGGTTGCTTGCATAATTCAACAGATATACCTGCAAAAAATTCATAATGAAACCGGCGATAAAGATGAAGACCAGCAGCAAAGCCAACTGCATGATGGCCCGATAGTCTTGTTGGCGTAAGTAGGTGACAGCTTCATCAGACAAAGGAAATTGACGACCCTCAGTTGACAGGTGATAACGAACTCCGTCTTCTTGGTAAATGGTCAGCGTCTTGTCAGTTGCTGTCACATCGAAATGCTGTCTGGCAGTATCATGCAGGTCGTAGGTTTTGGTGCTGTAATTAAGATGATCATCAATGGCCACCTTAAACAGGTAGGGTTGAGCCAAGTCGGTCGCTGCAATAAAGGCCAGCAATACGATGCACCCCATAATCAATGCAAGGTATGGCTTGGCGTAACTGAGGAGACGCATCATCAGGCGACTGTCATAGGTTTTTGCCAGCTTTTCCTCTTCATGGAAGGTATTCATGGGTAGCACTCCTTTCACCGGAAGACAACTCTTCTTCCAGCTGCTGTCGTTGATGCTGGCGAGCATAATAACCATTCAACAGAAGCAGTTGCTCATGGGTTCCTGATTCAATGATTTGACCATCTTCAAGAACAAGAATACGCTGGCATTGCTGCAGTGTAGACACTCGGTGGGCAATGATAAGAGTCGTTGTATTGGTGATGGTTTCTTTCAGGCTGTCGAGAATTTGTTTTTCGGTTTGAGTATCCACGGCAGAAAGAGCATCATCGAAAATGAGTAATGCTGGGTTCTTCACCAATGCGCGGGCAATGGCCAGACGCTGTTTTTGCCCGCCGGAAAGGGTCACGCCCCGTTCTCCGACAATTGTATGGTATTGTTTTGGAAATCGACAAATATCGCTGTGAAGTCCGGCTTTTTCAGCAGCTTGTTCAATGGTTTCAAGGCTGATGGTATCAGTACCAAAGGCGATATTATCGGCGATGGTGGCAGAAAAAATAAAGCTGTTTTGCTCGACATAACCCACTTGATTTCGCAAGTTTTTCAAAGAAAGCGCTTTGATTGGATGACCGTCAATGGAAACATGGCCAGCATCAACATCATAAAGCCTCAGCAGCAAGGTCGGCACGGTGCTTTTTCCACTGCCGGTCTTTCCCATGATTCCCAGGCTCTCGCCAGGTGAAACCGAGACAGAAAAATCTTTCAGAGCTTCGGTATCACTGCCCGGATAGCGGAAGGAAACCTGGTGAAAAGAAAAAGCACCTGACATGGCGCGTAAAGAAATGGGCGTTGATGCCTGTTTGATATCCGGTTCAACTGCCAGTACTTCATTAATGCGGGAGAGGGATGCAGCGCCCCGTTGAAGAATGTTGATAACAAACCCAATAACCGGAACTGACCAAACCAGAGAAATCAGATATGCATTGAAGGCAACAAAATCACCCAATGTGATGGTTTGATACAATACCAGACGGGTACCGTAGAGCAGTGTGACCACAAAGCTGATCCCGGAAATGAACTGAATAGCAGGGTGAAAAGTGCCGAACAGCAATGCCAGTTTCATATTATTTTGAAACACATCTTGATTTGCTTCGTGAAAGCGTTGCATTTCAATATCTTCACGCGCAAAAGACTTAATTACGCGGATGCCGGAAATGTTTTCCTGCACCTTTTCTGTCAGCATGGAAAACGACCGCTGTACCTTTTTAAAACGGTGGTTAATGGCATCGCCGAAAAGATAAATGGAAAAGGCCAGTATGGGCATGGGAATCAGGGCGATCAGTGTCAGGCGTACGTCGGTGGTGAGCATCATCATTGTAATGGCAGCGATGTTGAGAAATAATGCGTCGGTGAGGGTGATGACTCCGGCGCTGGCAGCCATTCTGACGGCCATAATATCGTTGGTGGCATGTGCCATCAAATCTCCTGTCTTTTTTCTGCTATAATAGGAGGGAGAAAGGCTGAGCAAATGATCGAAAAGTTGATTGCGCAGCTCATACTCCAGCCTGCGGGAAGCGTTGATAATTAAAATGCGCCAAAAAAAACGAAAGACCATGATGAACAGGCCAATCAGGACAATCAACAGACTGTAGCTGAGCAACTGCTGGTGCCCAAGAGAGCCTGTCTGCAACCCGTCCGTTAGTCGACGCAGTATTTCGGGTATGATCAACTGGAGTGCATCGACTGCAAGCAACGAAAAAACTCCCAAAAGGTAGACCCACTTATTTTTGAGGGCAAAAGGAATTAGTGCACGATAGGTGGACATGGATTCACCTCTTAGTCCATTGAGTCTGAATGGAGGATTTTTATGGCAAACTGGATCAATCAGATCACTCTGAATGACCATAGCACAGAACACCGCTACATGCAAATATACCGTCAATTAAAAGAATTGATCATCGGTGGCGGCATCGTTCATGGAGATCGCCTGCCTTCTGTGCGTCAGATGGCAGCACATTTGAAACTGAATACTGTCACAGTGGTGAAAGCTTATGACTTGCTTGAACGTGAAAAACTGGTGGTCAAACGAACGGGTAGTGGTACGTATGTGAATGATGGAAAACGAACGTCGCTGCTAACCGGAATAGCCGAAGACGAATGGGACCAGGAAAGTATTCAACAGTTTCGGCAGCAGCAACAGTCGTTCCAGCGAACGGTTGTCATCACGGCAGACACCATTAATTTTGCAAGTGCTACACCCTCGCCGGATCTTTTTCCAGTTGATGACTTTAAGCAGGCATTGCTGACTGTTTTAGATAGAGATCAGGGTTATGCCTTTGGGTATCAAGATCCTCAAGGTTACCAGCCACTGCGGGAGGCGGTGAGGCAGCAGGCGTCTCTCGCCGGCATTCATTCGGACACCGACGACATTCTGGTGGTTTCAGGTGCTCAACAGGGGATCGATTTGGTGGCCAAAGGGCTGGTATATCCGGGAGATACCGTGTTGATTGAACGGCCTTCCTATGGTGGGGCCATGCAGGCTTTTTTTTCAAGAAGTGCCCGAGTAACAGATATTCCGCTGGAATCTGACGGTATTCAACTGGAACTACTAGAAAAATCTGTCAAAGAAACCAGGCCACAGTTGCTTTATGTCATGCCAAATTTTCAAAATCCGACTGGCATCTCTTATACCCGCGAAAAAATGGAACAAATCATTATGCTGAGTGAAAAATATGATTTCATGATTCTTGAGGATGATTATCTCAATGAGCTATCATTTCATCATCAACCGGTGATGACTCTAAAATCCCTTGACAGGCATGACAGAGTGATATACATCAAGAGCTTCTCAAAAATGTTCATGCCAGGGCTTCGATTAGGATACCTCATTGTACCTCGGGCAGCTACTCAAAAGCTGCTGGCAGCCAAGCAATCAAGTGACATCTCCACTTCGGGTCTTCTGCAGCGGGCATTGGAACAGTATCTTATTTCGGGGGCCTGGGAGCGTAATCTTGATGTGCTTACTGAGGAATACAGGAAACGCTTCGATCTTATGACCCAGCATTTAAGGAACCAGTTGCCCGAAGGCGTTCATTTTCAAACACCAGCGGGGGGATTAAACTTCTGGTTGCAGATGCCCCGGGAAATCAATGGTCAGTTGTTGTATGAATCAGCCCTTGAGCGCAATCTGGTTTTCGCTCCCGGCAGGTTATTTTATCTCAGAGATCCGGAGGATAACTGTTTGCGGTTAAGTATTGCGGCGGTTAAGTCGCAGCAACTTACCAACGGTATTCGCTTGCTGTCAGGTTTGATGAACCTTCGTCTGCGGCTTGACCGACCAATGAGCGATGCATTAATTCACTATCAGGACCCAATCTTATGATTCATCACCTGAGAGTGCTTCAGAAAACATAAACAATAACTTATGAGCAAAGATAAACTCATTGGGCGCATCTTTTTGACGCGACAGAATCAGGAGGAAATCATGAAAAAAATTGGAGTGATTGTCAACCCAAATGCAGGGAGAAAGCTGGCGTCACAGCGGGCAGAAGAATTGCAGGAGCTGTTGTCGATAAGGGGTATGAAACTGAGCTTTCATTATACAAAAGCAGATGAAAATCTGGAACTGGTTCTTTCACAAATGGTGCCTGAAGTAGAGCAGTTGGTGGTGATGGGTGGAGATGGTACAGTAAACGAAATTGTCAACGGCATCATTAAACAGGAAATCAAGCATCCGTTGTCCATCTACCCCATGGGAACGGTGAATGATTTTGCAACTTATTTACAGATTCCCAAAAATATCAGGGATTTTTCAGCCATGATTCATAAGAATCAACACCGTAAGGTTGATGTGGGCCTTGCTGGAGATCGTTATTTTCTAAATGTGGCAGCGGGCGGACTCTTGCCGGAACTGGCACATCGAGTTTCTTCAGAAGCAAAAACGGTACTGGGAAAATTTGCATATTACATGGAAGGGATAAAAGAATTTCCAAAACAGTTTTTTCACCCCATTCCCATTCAGCTTGAAATTCATGGGAAGGTGGAAACCATGGACACCCTCTTTTTTCTGGCGGCCAACAGCCCTTATGTGGGCGGTTTTCGAAATCTGGTACCAGGCGCGTTGGTGGATGACGGAATGCTGGACCTTCTGGTGGTGGAAGCCGGCGAATTACAGGATGTGGCGAATGTGTTTTTCAGCTTTCTTCGTCGCAGGGTGGAATCTGACGTCAAACCTGTGCGTGGGATGAAGCACTACCGGGTTCGTGAATTTAAAGTGATGTCGTCGGAAGTGGTGGATGTAGATGTGGATGGGGAGTTGGGTGGGCATCTTCCCTTGTCATTCACCATAGTTCCCAAATCATTGACATTACTGGTTCCCTGAATCAGGTCAAAAAATTTCGCGAAAAAACCGCCGGTTTTTCCGGCGGCAGTCATGTTGAAGGTAATCATCAGTACTGAAACAGTTAACGGTTTCTTCGGCTGGCCCCACCTTGCCGTGAACTGGAATCCTGCTGTTGGGAGGGTTCAGTGACAGATGAGCTTCCTTGGCTTGTTGAATCCTGCACCATCTGACACTTGCCATCGAAAGTGCCCTGCTCATCGACAATAAAAGAGCGGATACTGGCATCCCCCTGCAGAGTGCCGGTGGCGGTAATGTGAAGCTGACCGCCGGCTGAAATATTACCCTCGACTCTGCCGGCCAATAAGAGGTTCTGGCAGGCGATATTTCCTTTGATACGACCACTTTCGCCAATGATGAGATCTGCCTTGCTGATGATTTCACCTTGCACTGAACCATCCACACGGAGAGGTTCTTCAGTTTTGATGGTACCCTCAATCACTGTTGCTTTTCCGATCAGAGTGTCAAATTTTTCGAACTGAGGCTTGGCTGATTCCTGTTTTTTATTGAACATGGGACCTCCTTGTTTTTTAGGGTTAAGTTACTGTAAAATTGTCAAAGGGTCAACGGGATCTCCATGAACCCGTACTTCAAAATGAAGATGCGAACCGGTGGCTCGTCCTGTTCGGCCCATACGGCCAATCAGATCGCCTTTTTCCACCCGGTCGCCCACCTCTACCAGATTTTGACTATTATGGGCATACACGGAGGTATATCCATACCCGTGGGAAATGATGATCATGCGACCATAACCGCCGTTATATCCCGAATAGGTGACGATGCCGCTGCCTGCGGCAGCGATGCTGGTGCCGGAACTGTTGGCAATATCAAGACCTTGGTGAAATTCTGTACGTCTGCGGTTTGTGGGGGAAACCCGGTAGCCAAAGCGAGAAGAAATACGGCCTGAAGCAGGCCACTGATTAGGCTGGGCATCCAGATAATCCAGTTGTTTTTCCACATCATCAACCAATTGAGTCATGGAAGTGGTCTGTGATTCAATGAGTTCACTAAGGTGAGCAACATCAACCTCGTAAGTATCGTATACAGGTCCTTGTGAACGACTGTCAGAGGAGCGGGTGACCAGTAGAAACTGGCGGGAAAAATAATCTTCTTCCGAACCCGTGGGATCCTCCCCGGTTTCTGTCAGTGTTTCTTCACCAGATGAATCGGTTTCCAGGCCGACCATATGTAACACCTTATTCTCCAGCTCACTCAACATCGACAATCGCCCGTCAATTTCATGGAACTGATCTGTGAGTGTGACGATTTCCTGCTGATGCCGGCGGTTTTCCTCCGTCAGTTCAGCCACTGTGATTTTTTCAGCTATTAATGCCTGTTGAGTATTTTCCAGCTGGTTTGAAAAGCGCGCGGTACTGACAGACAGTAACGTCAAAGTCAACACAAGTACGCCTGATAAAATTCCTGGAAGCCATGTGGGGCAGGTGAACTGCCGAATTTTTTTGGCATCATTGGGAACCAGCATCAGAGTCATCCGACTTTTCTTTCGGTGCGCCAGATGTGGCGGTTTCTTCAACATAGCAACCCTCCTTACGATAATCATTATAACGGAAAAAGCAAAAGATGCAAACCTGCTTCTGCCGACAAAGGCAAAAAAATGCAGATGAAATTCAAGAAGGAGTGATGACATGAAGCAGTACATGAAGCAGTATATGGAACTAACGAACAGGTACAGAGAGTCGATCATTCACCATTCACAGCAGCTGGTGCGTATCAAAAGTGTGGAAAGTGAACCGCTGCCCGGAATGCCATTCGGCGAGGGTGTTAATCAGGCACTGGTGTACATGTTACAGTTAGCTCGGGAACTGGGATTTGAAACTGCAAATGTGGATGGATACGCAGGTCATGCTGATCTGGGAACGGGAGAGGAAATTGTTGCGGTACTGGTTCATCTCGATGTGGTACCTGAAGGAACTGGGTGGGAGCATCCTCCCTATGGCGGCGAAATTCATGATGACAAGATATATGGCCGCGGTATCATTGATGATAAGGGGCCTGCTGTTGCGTCCCTCTATGCCATGAAAATTCTGGCGGACACAGGACTGCCGCTGCAAAAAAAAATCAGGTTGATTTTTGGAACAGACGAAGAATCCGGATGGAAGGACCTGGAGGTTTACTTTAAGCATTATCCAAGGCCCAAAACAGGCTTTTCTCCCGATGCAGAGTTTCCATTGATTCATGGAGAGAAAGGCATTCAGATTTTTGATCTTAAAGGTCGGTGGAATCAGGATAATGCAGATGTGGTTATTGAGGAAATAAAAGGCGGCAATGCTCCCAACATGGTGCCCGACAGTTGCTGTGTGAAGTTGGCGGCTGCGGAAAATCTGAAATCAGCCATGAGTGAGTCGTTTCTTTCTTTTAACCGAAGAACCGGATTTGAGTTAAGCATGGAAGATCTTCAGGAAAAAGTGATCATTACGGCACCGGGTGTTTCTGCCCATGGCAGCACCCCTGAAAAAGGGAAAAATGCCATTTCACATATGTTACTATTTCTGGCAGAGTGTCCGGGTTTGAGTGAAGGGGTCAGCCGTTTGATTGGGTTTTATAATCAACATATTGGTCTTGAAGTCAATGGTAAGGCCATGGGATGCGGCTATGAAGATGATGTATCGGGAAAACTGGTGTTTAATGTTGGGCAAGTGAAAGGCGACCAACATGAAATAACATGGACGGTCAACACACGTTATCCCATTACAATTGAAGGAGAACAAGTGCTGAAGGGTATGGCACCAGTTTTGAAACGGAACAATATTGAACTGATCATGCATGAAGATGTGGAACCGCTATACGTTCCCAAAGAAGATGAGCTGGTGCAGAAACTCATGCAGGTATACCGCGAAGCCACGGGAGATCTGACCAGTGAGCCCTTTACCATAGGTGGTGGGACGTATGCCCGGGCGCTTGATAAAGGTGTTGCTTTTGGGCCGTTGTTTCCCGGACAGGAAGAGTTGGCACATCAAAAAAATGAGTTTATGAAAGTGGAAGATCTTCTGAGGATGACCAGTCTATATGCAGCTGCCCTGGCATCTTTGGCAGGTTGATGGTCTAAAGATAGAACCACAGCCACATATTTTGATAAAAATTAGGACCTTGTGATTCATTCTTGTACCTTTATGGTATGATGGTTGTTAGAAATGAGCGAGGAAGAAAAGGAGCGACGCAAGTGCTTGATCAACAGAAAATAGAACGAATTAATCAATTAGCTCAGAAGAAGAGGACGGTAGGCTTGACTGAAGCTGAAACCATTGAGCAACAGGAGTTGAGGCAAGAATACCTGAAAGCCTTTCGTCAGTCTTTCAGAGGACAGCTGGACAATATTGAATGGACTGATTAAGAGAGTGTTTGCCGTTGCAGACACGGCCAAGCGGGAGGGTACGAAAGATGGCGCAGGAATATGTTAACAATGCAGAAAAAATGAACCAGGTGCTCAGCCGCATTTTTACAGCCATTGAAGAAAGTAAAGAAGAAATATTTGAAATGACTGACACTCTTAACAAAGAGTGCTCCCGCCTGGAAGATAAACTAAGCCATATAAATGATAAGGTGAAAGCGGTTATCGATGAAGTCGAGGTGTTGGAACGCAAGGAAAAGAGAAGTCGGCGGGTACTGGTGGACGTCAGCCGGGACTTTTCCCGTCACAGTGAAGAAATGATTCGAAATGCCTATGAACAGGCCAATGATCTTCAAATTCAGCTGATCATTAAAAGACAGGAAGAAGAAGAACTGGCCAGAGAACGAAAAGATGTTGAGATGCATATCCGCAATGCCCGGGCGACTCTGGAGCGGGCAGAAAGACTTACTACCAAATTTAGTGTTGCGCTGGAGTTTCTGGAAGGCAATATGGAAGACTTCAGCAATACCATTACAGACTTGGAACAGCGACAGCTGCTGGGGAGAAAAATCATCCAGGTACAGGAAGAAGAACGCAGAAGGGTCTCCAGGGAGATTCACGACGGGCCTGCCCAAACATTTTCCAACATTCTTCTTAAAATAGATTTATGCGAGAAGCTGATGAACATTGACATGAAGAGAGCGCGGGAAGAAACAGCGTCATTGAAACAAATTGTTCGTCAAAGCACCAAAGAAATTCGCAAGATTATTTATAACCTTCGACCGATGGCCATCGATGATCTGGGTCTGGAACCGACACTGCGCCGCTACATTGAAGATTTCGAAACAGATTCCGGTCTGAAAATTGTCTTCGAGGTTGTTGGAGAGCTTCAGTTGGAAGACGCCATTCATAAGCTGGCTCTTTTCAGAGTTGTTCAGGAAGCATTAAACAATGTGAACAAACATGCCAAAGCCACTGCCTGCACAGTTATGCTGAAAAAGGAAAGTGAGCAGGTGATGTTAATGATTCGGGATAACGGCCGGGGCTTTGATCTGAACAGAGTCAGGGTCAGTCAGGAAAACGGGTTTGGTATTATGAACATGAAAGAGCGAGTGGAGTTGCTCAACGGCAACCTTAAAATAGACTCAACACCGGGGCAGGGAACCATTCTGACGGTTACTCTGCCACTTCAACTTCAGGAGGTATAATATGGATAAAATCAGACTTCTCATTGTTGACGATCACTCTCTGGTTCGCCAGGGGTTGAGTCAGATCCTTTCCCTTGAACCCGATATCGAAGTGGTGGGAGAAGCCAGAGATGGCGAAGAGTGCCTTCAAAAGGTGAAGGAACTGCATCCCGACGTCACCCTTCTTGATATCAATATGCCCAACATGAATGGTATTAAAGCCTTGCGAAAACTGAAAGATATGGATCAAAACACGAAAGTGATCATTCTTACCTTTCACGAAGAGATCGAATACCTTTTTGAAACATTTAACCTGGGAGCCAATGGATACATTGTAAAGGACGCGGAAAGTGATGTGCTGATCCATGGCATCAGAGAAGTTTATAACGGTGTTTCCTATGTGTATCCGACAATGGCAGAGGGTGAAGCCAGCCAGTTGAATATGATTCGCCACGTTGAAGGAAGCGGCCAGGAAACACATAAGGCACAGTTAACCAAACGGGAATATGAAATTCTCACGCTCATTGCCGATGGCCTCAACAACAGAGAAATAGCCAACACCCTCTTTATCAGCGAAAAAACAGTCAAAAATCACGTGTCCAATATTTTCAAGAAGATTAAAGTGAATGACCGAACACAGGCAGCCATTTATGCGTATCGCAACAAGATCAAGAGCATCTGATACCTTACATAACGATGACCGGAATTGCCAGAATAAGGTAAAGCAGCCCATTGCCGGGAGGCTTTACCTTATTGCACTTTGTAAGACAACGTATTTTGCTTCCCAGTGGAACTGCAGGCATATTTGCACATGAAAAAACTCCCAGGTTCTCTGGAAGCTTAAGTCATATATGGTGCCGCGGAAGGGAATCGAACCCCCACGATGTTGCCATCGGCAGATTTTGAGTCTGCTGCGTCTGCCAGTTCCGCCACCGCGGCATGGTACGAAGAAAATAATACCAAAAGTGAGGAAGAAAGTCAAGGAGATTCTTTTGTAAGTGTTTCTTTTAGGACTGGCACTCATTTACGGCAACCCGTCAAAATGGTACAATGACAAAGAGTCTTCACGAAAGGATGGTTATCATGCCGGAGCAGATCCAGCGCAAGCTATTGATTATTGACGGTAACAGCCTGCTAAACCGGGCATTTTATGCACTACCTCCCTTAACCAACCGTGATGGTGAACATACCAATGCCATCTATGGTTTTTTAACGATGCTATTTAAAGCTGTTGAAGAAGTGAAACCAGATCATGCAGCAGTTGCATTTGATCTGAAAGCACCCACATTTCGACACGATACTTATACTGAATACAAGGCCGGTCGTAAAAAAATGCCCATGGAGCTGGCAGAACAAATTGAACCACTGAAAGAAATACTGGATGCCATGGGACTTTATCGCATTCAGATGGAGGGTTTTGAAGCAGATGATCTCATAGGAACGCTGGCCAGAATGGCGGAAAGTGATGGGATGACAGTGGCCATCGTTTCTGGTGACCGGGATGTCCTTCAATTAGTGACAGAGCAAACACAGGTGATGATCACCAAAAAAGGGATCACTCAAATGGATGTCTACGATCCTGACAGATTTACAGAGGAATATGGTATCCCGGTGGAACGGTTTATCGATCTGAAAGGTCTGATGGGGGACAGCTCAGACAATATCCCCGGCATTCCTGGGGTTGGACCAAAGACGGCGACCAAACTTTTACAGGAGTTTGGTACCATTGAAAATCTGTTGGAGCAATCAGAAGCAATTTCCAATAAAAAATTGAAAGAAAAAGTCGATGGCCATCGGCAAGAAGCTGTTCTCAGTAAAAAATTGGCAACGATTATTACCAACATACCCATTGAACTGAAGATGGATGACCTAAGGCTTGGCGAATTGTCGAATCCCGAAGTTGCCGCACTCTTTCGACGCTTAGAATTTAACAGTCTTCTGGAACGCATTTCTGCCCCGGCGGATTTCAAAAGCGAAAAGACTGCTGACAAGCATCTGTGGCCTGAAATGACCACAATAGAAGCACTACAGGAACTTGATGGACAGGTGCAACAGCACCAGGAAATCACATGGTACACGCTGACAGACACCAATGCAGAAGGGTGGCCGTCGCCGGTGGCAGCGGCTTTTACCATTGATGGCAATACCGGCTGGTGGCTGGATTGCCGCAACGGCTCATACGTGGCACTGGCAAGGGCGTGGATTATAAAGTGGCTGGGTGACCCATCAATTCTGAAAAAAGTACATGATTTAAAACTGGAGAAGAGGGCATGGGGAACTGTTCAGATACCCTTCAATGGAGCTCCCTTTGATGTAATGATTGCCGACTATCTGATCAACCCCTCCAAGGCTGCGTATGATCTGGAAGCACTGTCGCTTCACTATGACGGACAAAAAGTGGTGACATCCAAGGAACTGTGGGGAACCGGGCTAAAACGAAAGAAACAGACAGAACTGGACATGGAAGCCATGGTGGCTTATCTGGTACAGCGAACAGCATTGATTCATCGCCTTACACCTGAACTGAAAAGACAACTGCAGGAGCTGGAAATGTTGTCACTTTACGAATCTGTGGAAATGCCGCTGGCTTTTGTGTTGGCCGAAATGGAATCAGAAGGCATAGAATTGGATGCTGCGTTACTTAAGGATTTTGAGATAACCTACGCAAAACGAATTGATGATCTGATTAAACAGGTGCATGAAGTAGCTGGCACAGAATTTAACTTGAATTCCACTAAACAGCTGGGTGAAGTGCTCTTTGTCCGGTTGAACCTGCCACCGGTAAAAAAAACCAAAACCGGATATTCCACCGATGTGGCGGTGCTGGAAAAGTTGAAGAATGAACACGCGATCATACCCTTGATTTTAGAATACCGACAGATGACCAAAATTAAAAGCACCTATATTGACGGGTTGCTGGCCATCGTTAATGCGGGCACCGGACGCATTCACTCCACATTCCACCAGACGGTTGCCGCAACTGGCCGGATTTCCAGTGCTGACCCGAATCTGCAAAATATTCCGGTGCGTACAGAGATGGGAAGACAGCTGCGACGCGTTTTTGTCGCCAGAGAAGGCTGGCAGTTAATCGATGCCGACTACTCACAAATTGAACTGCGCATTATGGCTCACTTATCAGGGGACCCTGGTTTTATCAAGGCTTTCAAAGAAGAAGCTGACATTCATACTCGTACGGCCGCGGAAATTTTCCAGGTGTCGGAAGAAAGTGTCACCGGAGAAATGCGTAGCAGTGCGAAAGCAGTTAATTTCGGCATTATTTATGGCATCAGCGACTTTGGACTGTCCAACAATCTGAACATCAGCCGACAGCAGGCACGTTTGTATATTGACGACTACCTGCATCGCTATGCCAGTGTTAAGACCTATATGGATGAAATGGTGACGCGGGCAAGGGATAAAGGGTATGTCACCACTTTGCTGCATCGTATCCGATATATTCCCGAGATTAACTCAAAAAACTTCAACCTTCGTTCTTTTGGAGAACGCATGGCGATGAACACTCCCATTCAGGGAAGTGCTGCCGATATTATCAAAGTTGCCATGGTGAGGGTTGCAGATGAACTGAAGAAAGGAAACTATCAGGCGAGACTCATTTTACAGGTGCACGACGAATTGATTGTGGAAGCACCGCCGGAAGAGGTGGAACCGGTAAGCCTGCTGCTTCGCCAGGCGATGGAAGAGGCAGCTGAGCTGTCAGTTCCTCTGAAGGTTGACCTGTCGGTGGCAACAAATTGGTTTGATGCGAAATGAGGTAACGCACATGAAGATAATCATCGGGCTAACCGGCGGAATCGCCTCCGGCAAAAGCACTGTAGCAGCCATGTTAAAAGAAAAAGGGGCTTGGGTGGTGGATGCAGATCAGGTGGCCCGTCAAGTGGTGGAAAAGGGAAAACCAGCTCTCGATGAAATTGTGGAAGCTTTTGGGACGATGATACTTCAGGCGGATGGAACACTCAACAGAGAAGCATTGGGAAGGGGAGTCTTTGCGAATGATGAAAAAAGACGCCTGCTTAATCAGATCACTCATCCACGAATTCGGCGGGAAATGCTTCACATAATGAAGGTGTTTCGCGAGAATGACCCACGACAAGTACTGGTGCTGGAAGTGCCGCTGTTGTTTGAAACGGGGATAGACCAACTGGTGGATCAAATTTGGTTGGTGGACATCGAAGAAGAAAAACAGGTAAGGCGCTTGATGGAGCGCAGTAAGCTGTCAAAAAGGGAAGCCTGTGCGCGCATCCAGTCGCAAATGCCTCAAACGGAAAAACGGAAACGATCCCATATTCTCATTGATAACAATGGTGACCGACACATGCTCCAAAAAGGTGTCAACCATCAATGGGAGGAATTGATGATGCAACTAAACAACAAAACCGGGTCTAAGAAGCAAGATAACGGCTGCTGATGAAAGGGGAACTATTGTGAAGCAAAAACAACTATTGGGTCTTGGACTGGCGCTGCTCCTGTCAATCGCAGGCCTGACAGCCTGTCAATCTGACGTCGCTGAAATACCTGAAGAAATTCCGGAGGAAACCGCAGATCTGGACTATCATCCGGCTGACAGCCCGCCATTACGACTTGCGGTTACCAGACCAACACAGATGAATCCGCTGCTGAATGACAACGATACCCTCTTTCAGGTGTATCACCTGATCTATGAAAGTATGATCACCTTCGATGATCATATGAAACCGGAACCATTGCTGGCAGAAAGCTGGGAACTCGATGACCAGGGAATGAGCATTACGTTCAACCTGCGTAGCAATGTGACATGGCATGATGGCGAACCATTTAGTCCCGAGGATGTAGTGTTTACATTCCAGGTACTGCGGGAACAGGCAGCCAGTCTGGCCTACCCGAATCTTTATGTCAACAATCTGCAGCAGGTGTCCGATGTTCGTAAAACAGGGGATCATACAGTGCGTTTCACATTTACCAGGCCTTACTCAAATATGCTGGAAACACTGGCTTTTCCGGTGCTTCCCCAACACCTCTTCGCCGGCCAGAACCGAAATCGCCTCACCAGTAGTCAGTTTCCCCTTGTGGGAACGGGGCGCTACAAGGTGGAGAGTTTTGAGGCATCGCGTTCAATGAAGCTGCACTATTATCCCAGCTACTGGGGGCGAAAACCCTATATTGAAGAAATTGATGTCATTGTGGTTCCTGACCATCAGGCACAACTCAGCCTTTTTGAAAGTGGCGAAATTGACCTTGTGGAGCCATTGACTGTTGACTGGATCAAATATACTGATCATGAGGCTGTGAGTGGTATTTCCTATCCCTCAACCCAATATGAATTTATCGGGTTTAATTTTCGGCAGGAAATCTGGCAAAATCAAAATTTGCGCCAGGCAGTGGCCCACGCCATCGACAGGGACATGATTATGAAAAATATTTATTTTGGACACGGACACCTCACAGATGTGCCGGTGCTTCCCACTTCATGGCTTTACCATGGAGAAGAGCTTCGTTACACCCATGATGTCACAGAGGCGCGAAGGTTAGTGGAAAGCGTTGAATTGCCGGAGAGTGCCATTTTCACACTGCTGACTAATGATGGAAATCCACAGCGGGAAAAGATGGCCAATGCAGTGGCTGAAGCTTTGGCAGAAGTCGGAATCACCATTGAAGTGGAAACTGTTTCATGGCAAGTACTGCAAGAGCGGCTGGCTGCCGGGCAGTTTGATCTTGTGCTGACTGGCTGGCATTTCTCCATGGTGCCGGATTTATCCTTTGCTTTCCATTCCACTCAGGAGTCCGCCGGAAACTTTATTGGCTACGAGAATGCAACCATTGATCAGCTGCTGGAATCAGTTTTTGCGGCGCCCAATGAAACTCAAAAGCTGGAGCGCTGGCATCAATTACAACAATATCTACTACAGGAGGTGCCGTATGTCAGCCTTCTGTTTAAAGAGCATGCTGTGCTTCATCGTACTTCACTGAAAGGCGAACTGACTCCCAATCAGTTTAATATTTTCAGAGGGATTGAGTCAGCTTATCTGATTCCACAACGTGAAGATACCACCGACGATACAACATCTGCCGAGTCATCAGAAAGCGGTTCATAAAGCTTGACAGTCGATTCAAAAGGGTTTATACTGTTATAGTGTTTCGGTGAAAGGGCTATGTTGGAAGCTCAGCAAGCCGTAAACCTGCAACGTGACGTGACCGGCAAAGATTTCGGTCGGGGATAGGCGGTTTCGGGAGTTCAAGTTTCATTAAGAAGCCGGAATTTGCTGCATTAGCGAGAGTGCTGGAATCGGCAGACAGGCATGGTTGAGGGCCATGTGTTCGCACGAACGTGTGGGTTCAAGTCCCATCTCTCGCACCACAAAAATAACGCTGTCTCTCTCGGGAGGCAGCGTTTTTGAGTTTCTTTCAGAATCTCTTTCATAATGACCTGTGTCGGGCGATCACTTCATTGTCGGGGCTTTCCTTTCTTCGATGGATGCTTCATGCAGCCATTTTTTGATGTCTGCTTCCAGTGCGTCAAACATGAGGGGAAGCCCAGCCTTGTGGGTACCTCCACCTTGAGCGCTGACAGCGTTGCCACCACCCTTGCCTTCAATGTGGTGCAAATGTGACATCATCAATTCTTTTATTGAAAGACCTGATATATCAGTGGTGTTTATGAAAACGAATCGAACAGAAGGTGCAGTGGTTGCCAGCAGTGCTACACTGTTCGCCTCAGATTTTAGGATATTGGCGATTGATTGTAAATGCGGGGCATCCAGTGAAGCATATATCTGACGGATCACCCTGTAATGACCAAAAGAAATCGCCGAAGTCATCAACCGTTGTCCTTCCAGGTGACACCATTCAGTCTGCAAGGTCTTAAAGCTCTTTTTCAGATGTTGATAATCCTGTAAATGTGAAGTCAATGTGGTCAAAATCTGGTGCCGACCGGCAGACAAAAGGGTGCTGCAGTGGTCCAGCTCCTGCTGCATCAGCTGAAACTGCAAAAGGGCCCGTTGACCACACACAAATGTGATCCGGGTGCCTCCCTTGTATGCTTCGGTCTTAAGGATTTTCACCGGACCAATAGAGCCTGTCATGGAGGGGTGGGTTCCACTGCAGGCCGAGTGGTCAACACCCTCTATGGCAACAATGCGTACTGGGTCGGTGAGTTCCGGTGTTTTCCGTAACTTTAAACGGTTATATTCTTCAGTGCTTATGAGGCAAGTGGTGACAGGCAGGTTTCTGAAAACCAGTTGATTGACTGCGTTCTCGATTTCTCGGTAATTGTCGGAATGAAATTGGTTGCGGTCAAGGTCGATGGTGACAGTGTTTTCGCCCAAGTGAAAACCAATGGTGTTAGCGTTCCAATCTTTATATAAAACAGCAGATAACAGATGCTGGCCCAGGTGTTGCTGCATATGATCAAAACGCCTGATCCAATCGATTGTGCCAATAACCATATCGCCTGCATGAATGGTGCAATCATTATCGCTGGACAAGATATGCCAGACCTTCTCATCCTTCGCTTCAACGTGAATCACCTGAAAATCATTGAGCCAGCCCTGATCTGCAGGCTGTCCGCCGCCTTCAGGATAAAAGGCGGTTTGGTCTAGCTGCACGCGAAAAAGACCGGTGCTATCACCGGTCGCTTCGATCTCAGTTACCTTGGCTTTGAAATCAGTTAAAAATGAATCCTCCCAATAGAGTTTCCTGGTGTCATAAGGCGGGTGCATAAAATCACTCCTTTGGTTGAAAGAATAGGTGGCATATCAGGATTTTTCATCAACAATGGTGCCCTTTACGAAATTTTCCGTTTGTTGCTGATGAACCTGGCGGTAGTGACTTTGGTTTGGGTGAGCCTGAACAGATTTGAACTGCATATAGAGTTCGTAAAGAAGTCCTGAACGATAATTGAACAGTACATGAAGATAATCGGGGTGATGCTCCAGATTGCGACTGAGAACGCTGCGGTTAACTTCAAGAAGTCCGGTGCTGGATAGAGTGATTCCCAGGCGATTCAAATATACCTCATATTTTCGTATGGTTCGAAGCATCAGTCGACTGTGGTGAATGCCAATCTCTTTTTCAAAAACAGTGAGACTCAGATAGGCGCGGTTGTATTTTTCAATCAGTTCGATGATCAGCTCAAGAAGTTCGTCAGGAAGCACATTGTCAGACCCGCGGCGAAAGCGCTCCATCACATCTTCCAAAGCTTGCTCGTGGAGATAAAATCGCTGATAAAATCGACGCAGATCCATCAACTTACCATAGAACACCTCTGAAAACATGGTGAAATTGTCGTTGGCACTGGCGGTATTGTTCTGTACCGGATTAACTCGTTCGAGACGATCCACCTGTGAAACATCCTGATTGTTGTTTCTTCGGTTCACTTGATAAGTGGAAATGCGGTGGCGGTTGACAGATGAAACACTCATCAAATCACCTCTTTATAAGATAAATACCCTTTAATTGAACAATATCCCGTGTATGGTGAAAAGAAAAGATCCTTTACAGTATTTATCGGTAAAAAAAGAGCATCTCTGTAAAAATATGGCGACAAAAATTAAAATTTCAACACATGCACGATAAATCAGGCGGAATTCCCATCGAATTAGATATGCTATAATGGGCTAAAATCATCATGAAAGGGCGGCTGAAAAATGACTTCATGGCAATCGGTTCTCAATCAGCTGGAAGAAAGTTTAAGCCACCTGACAAAAAGGATTCCATCATGCCGGTTGTTATTGTGGCTTGTGATGAGAAAACTTGGAGTAAACACGCTTGCTGCTGCACCGCTTCATGAAGATCTGGAATTGTTGAACATGGAAACGCAGGGCGCGCATGATCTTTTTGATAATCTGAATAAAGTTGATCTGTTTCAAACCGAAATACTTGATGAGTTATTTCAGCAATCGATGAATCCCGACTTTCGGGAAAGCAGTGGCAGTTATTACACAGAGACACCCTTGGCGGCCTTCATGGTAAAAGAGTCATTAAGAACACACTATCATCAGTGGATGAAAGGTTGCAGTGCCTCGGCATGGTTTCCGCTGGATCTGATCAAATCGGAGAATGATCCCGGTTGCATACCAGCTGGCATATTAGAAGCTCAGGAAGAGTGGTTAGACTTAATAACGGTGCTGGATTTATCCTGCGGTAGCGGTGTTTTTCTGCGGCAGGGGTTAATCCAGCTGGCGGCAGTGTCCAACTGGGTTAACGAAAAACGGGGTTTAGCAGTATCAATGGCTGATGTGGTCATGAAAATCGGATCGCGACATCTGACAGGTGTGGATAAGGAACCGGAAGCTGTGATGATGGCGGATATGCTGTTGCGTATTGAAATGATGCGCCAGGGGGGCGTATCGGTCATAACGCCTGGCATACAAAATATCCACTTAAAGGTGGAATGTGGCGATGCGCTCACCTGGGAGCCCGCTGCTGACGAACGCTATCAGCTTATTCTGGGAAATCCGCCTTATCTGGGGGAAAAGGGCAACAGGCGTCTTTTTGATAGTGCCCGCAGTACACGGGCGGGGGCCTTGTATTATGAAAAAAATATGGATTTTTCCTATTATTTTTTGCATCGGGGACTGGATCTCCTGCACCAAAAGGGATGTTTGTGCTACATCACTACCAGTTACTTCACCACAGCTGATGGAGCTCGCAAATTGAGGCAACGTCTTCATGGAGAAGTAGTATTTCATTGGTTGATCAATCCTGAAAAAACCATGATCTTTCCCCATGCGAAGGGGCAGCATAACCTGATTTATTGTCTGGGGGTAGCCGGCGAAGGTCTTTCGGTATTGCCAAGGCTGCTTCACCTGAATCAACCCATGGACAGAACAGCCTTGTTTAACCTGCTGTATCATCAAGGTTTAACGAGCCTTTCTCCTGCTGTTTTTGCGAGTACATCTGCCTTGTTTGACCAAAGAGGTCAATTGATGGTGCGGTCGCCCGGCAGGAATAAGAGCTTATTGCAACAGATGGAGCAGAAGACGGTTTTTCAGATTCAAGACCTTTGCTATGTGAATCAGGGATTGGTTTCGGGTGCCGACCGGCTTACCAGACGACACAACGATTTAGTAGCTGATGTGGCGCCGGGGACGGGGATCTTTGTACTGGATGAAATTGAGAAAGATCAACTGGTGACAGCAGCTCCCGAAGTGGCGCCTTATATAAAGCCATTCTTTAAAAACAGCCACATATGGCCTTATGAGGTGGCATGCACATCAAACCAGTGGTTACTTTACCTGACAGATAAAAATCTGCCTGATATCAGCCGGATAAAGCCTTTGGAGCAGCACCTGACACCATATCGTCCCATTCTGGAAAAACGCCGGGAGGTGGCGATGGGGCTGCGAAAATGGCATTCGCTTCACTGGCCGAGAGATCCGGATATTTTCGAATCAGTCAAAATTGTGGCACCGCAACGGGCGATGCTGAATGTATTTGCCCGATCCAACACACCCTGGTACGCCAGTGCCGATGTCTATTATCTGAAAAGACGCGAGACATGTTTTCATTCCCTGGATTATTTGGTTGCATGGCTGAACTCGGCCCTGTGTTACGCCTGGTTAAGTCAGTACGGAAAAATGAAAGGCAGCGATCTGGAACTCTATGCATCGCCTTTAAAAGCGATTCCAGTTCCTTCGCTGCCAGGTGGAGAAGCAGAGCAAAGAGTGATGAAGATGGTAGATGATTATCGGTTGTCAAATCAAGAGGCGCATAACCCTGAACAGATGAGATCGTTCTTAGAAGCGATGGACAGGTGTTTTCTGGAACAAACAGAAATCTCATTGGCAGATGCCCGGCCACTTTTGGAGCAAGTGTGCTCATTGCGTCGCCGGTTTCGTCGCAGGCAGGTCACGTAAAGCATTCGCCGGGGCCTGATAGGAACGAAGAGTCGTACCATCACTGTACAAGGTGACATGCCCCTGAAGATCAGTGCGATAAATCCAGACATCCAGCGCTTCCAGCCGGGAGATGACATCTTTGTGGGGATGACCATACGCATTGTTCCGACCGCAGGAAATCAGCACCACTTCAGGCGATACCATCTCTAAGAGGGCTTGCGTGGAAGAGGTGTTGCTGCCATGATGTCCGGCTTTTAGTACTGTTGACCGGAGCCATTCAGCTGGAAATGTTTCGACAGCCAGCAATTCTGCTTCCTGCTCAGCATCACCGGTGAAAAGAAAAGACTGCTGTCCATGAGTGACATGAACCCATAAACTCCAGTTGTTGAGATGATCCCCAAAATCGTGGCCGGTGGTCAGAATCCGCACCACCACATTTTCCTCATCCAGGATGATCGTTGGTTCAGTAACAGCAACAAGCTGTTGGCCCTCAGATTCGACGGTGTTCAACAGCGATTCAAATGTACGGCTGGTATGAACCACCGGTGGGAGATAGACAGTATCTACATCGAACTGTGTCAAAACCGTCTCCATGCCGCCAATGTGGTCGGCATGAGGATGGGTGGCAACCACCAGAGGAATTTTGCGGATTCCCTGCCGTTTAAGATAGGCTGCCACCAGATCGCCGCCTGAAGCATCGCCGGCATCTATGAGCAAACCTGTTCCTGAAGGTGTGCGGATAAAGAGGCTGTCACCCTGTCCCACATCGATAAGATGAACCGATAAGTGATTTTTGAATGGATTGGTGGAGAGATATCTGCCAGAAATACCAATGAATAGAATGCCAATAAGAAAAAATGGTACAATGAACTTGAAACGAGAGAATTTTGACAAAACTGGAACACTCCCTTATGTGGATTAAACAAGAATCGATGGTAGTTCGCTCTCCCATGATGATGTCTATTGGAGAGCAGATGCGGAGAACCGGCAATCAAGATGTTGGATAAGGATGATTTTCATATGTTGAAACGACAAAAATACAAATTTCAGACATTGCTGCTGGCAGCCATTTTTTTGCTGGTTGGTTGCAGTGAAAATGTCACAGATAAAATGGATGAAGTCAGTCGTCCTCAGGTGGATCTCAGTCCCCGGTTCATCCAGGTTGAGTCAATGCCGGTCATTGAAATACTGGCTGGGCAGGTGACGTTTCAATGGCCGGGTGAATCTTACAGCCTGTATGAAGAAGACCAGGAATTATATGCGTTGTCACATGATCTGAATACAATGGTTCATTTATTACCTGAGAGGCGTCAGATACAAGTAAATCACTGGGAAACGGCTGTTGAATTTATGGAGAAACAACAATTTGAACCAACCAGGGTTTATCCGTTGTTGCAGGGCTTTCTGACTGTGGGACGTTTTTCAGACAAACACAGTGGGCTGGTCCATTTTCGCAATCTACAAGATGAGAATCCGGTGATTTTACAGGCAAAAATACCAGATGATGAAGGAACACCACCAGATTTCCTCTTAAGTCCCGATGGCAGTAAAATTGTTTTTTTTGACGAAGTTTCCGGGAGTTTGGCTGCCTATCACACTGTCACGGGCAGAATGACACAGCTCACACCGCTGACTGTCCACTGGTTTTGCCACGACTGGACCAGTCAAGTGACTATCTCTCCAAAAGGGGGGTATCTGCTGGTGGAACAACAGGATTGTGATGAAACTCATCCACAACAGTTTATCACATATGGGGCTGATTCTGGTCGGCAGATTCACGCCTTTCTTCCAGGAATTCGGCCACAAATGAACCTTGAAGAAACAACCATTGCCTTTTTGCTTAATCCCGGTGCCCGGAAAATCGACGATCAGTCATCAAAACCCGTTCAGGTGGGAATTTACTCACTTGACCGCCGTGAAACGCAATTTCTAAACCAGGTTTCAGAAGGGTACAGCATCATTGGAAAACCCGTCTTCAGTGAGACGTACCCTTACCTGTTGTATGGTGCCCTGCCTGTTGATACCGACTCAGAAAATCCTGATAATACTGGAAAAATGATAACTTATCACCTGAACCAACAGGTTCAACAAACGCAAGTGCAACAATACGGCGACTTGATGGAAGCGAGTGAATCGATTTACTTCAATTATCCATGGCTGGTGTATCCATTGCAGCAAGATGACTCCAGGGTTGTTATCATTCATCATTTCGAAGATGAATGGACAGAAGTGATTGATGCGATCGAACCATGGGAGGCATTACCAACCGGCCAAATCACGTATTTCACAGGAAATGCCGAATCTGGATTTGTATACATGAAACATCGTCAGCTGATTCATTTTCAGTCAGGCAGCCAACGAATGCTGTTTGAAATACCAGAAATGCATCGTGTGAAGCAAGTTCTGACTTACCGGCGATGGCAAGTAGTGGTTTTAGAGACCCCAACAGGAGACTGGCAGACAATTTTTCCGGCACATTTTTAAGTGAGGATCAAAGATGGGCGTCAGGCATGACATTTATTGTCAGGCGTGGTTTAAAAGCTGATTTTGAGGGATACTTCTTTTGAAACAGGCCTTTCTGTGGTATTATGGTGTTCATGAATAGAAGGATTATCTGGAAACAATATTGTTTTCAGGATGGCTGAAAGGAGGCCTCCATGATTTTATATATCTTTTCTGCAACCAAAAAAGAACGCATGCGACTGCTTAGACAGTACTTTTATAAAGAGCTGGCCGTGGAAAGTGAACTTCGCAGTGATGGGATGCCAACGAGCAAAGTTCGTGGTGTCAAAAGCATCACAACGCCAAAGCATCATCGGCGGATTCCCGGCTATTGGATTGCTGTGGAATTTTGCAAGAATCATCAGGGCGCTGCGCTGCTTCAGCGAGTTCGGGATCAATTGCCTGCGCATCATCTTGACGGGCAAGTTTTCTTTCCCAAAAACGAGCTCTCCGGCAAAGAGCTGGAAAAAGGGTGGTTGCAAAAATACCCCTTTGATGGTGACCGGTTGGAAGAAGTCAGCCGCCTTTTTTTTCAGGAAATTCGAAGTCATTTAAAAGAGGGAAGACCAGGAAATGCTCTGCATGGCGTATTATTGATATTACGAATGAATCCTTTTTTTATGCGCAAGTATCGACGGTACTATTTGCTGGAGGATTTGGCATATGCTTTTGATCATGCAGGTAATCTGGGCAAAGTGATTCGATGCTTTCAACTTCAGGCAAAAATTCGACCGGAATCGCCAGAACCATACCTCAACATCAGCAGTTTTTATATTGTCAATGGGATGGAAGACAAAGCAGTCCAACTGCTAAAAAAAGCAGTGAGGGAATATCCTGACAATCCGTTCCTGATGAGCAATCTGATCATTGCCATGTGCAATCTGGGCTTGTATGATGCAGCGGTGATGATCTTAAAAAAAACCCTGGAGAAAGAACTGAAAAATGGATTCTACTGGAAGCTGCTGGGCGACGTCTTTTATGAAATGGAAGATAATGAGGCGGCGATTCGGTGCTACAAAAAAGCAGTGCGTGAAATGGATGGCGAGAAATCGGAAGAGCTGACTGCTGATATTCACAGCGGTATTGCTGCTTGCTATTATGAAGAAGAGCATTACAAGAAGGCGATGGAGCACTATCAGAAGGTGTTGGCTATTTATCCTGAAGACCATTACACACTGATCAGTTTGGCGCAGCTACATTTTTACAAGATGCAAAACTCCAAAGAAGCTCTAAAGTACACAAAGAGAATTCTGGAAGTTTTGCCGGAAAATGGGTATGCGCATTATCACATCGGTTTGATTTACATGGATTTAAATCTCATTGATAAAGCACGTTGGCACTTGTATAAGGCCCGGCGGATGATGCCCTACTACAATCCGGTTCATGAAGCGATTCAGATGCTTAAAAAAAATATTGACTTTACCACCGGTCGCAGATTGAATAACAGCAGACAAGGCGAATGAGGAACGGGCTGAATCATTCGTTCATTAATCAGGAGGTGTTCGCGTGCAGTTGAATCAAGGCATTAAGCGAGTGGTCAGCAGCTTGCTGTTTCTTTTGATGATGATAACCACGCCGGTGGTTGCTTCTGAACTTGAAGACCCCTATGACAACACGATGAGAGCTAGGGTTTTGACAGTGGAAGATCGAGGGCAGTCAGAAGTTTTTTTTGAAACTCAGTGGGTAACGCTTGAAATTTACAGCGGGCCACTCAATGGGGAAATTGTCACGGTGGAAAACCACCTGTCTGATAATCCGGTCTATGACGTACCGGTGAAACCAGGTGACCGCGTGTTGGTGGTACAGGAAATGCTGGCCTCAGGAGACCTGGAAATATATATCATAGATTATGTGCGAGACATGTCAATTCTATGGATATTGGGACTGTTTTTATTGCTGTTACTCGTCATTGGCCGATGGAAAGGCTTGAAAACCATTTTGACACTGGCGTTCACTTTTTTTCTGATTATTCGCGTGCTGTTGCCGGGTATGTTAAAAGGGTATCCTCCGATTTTGATGACCATTGGCGTTTCTTTGCTGGTAACATTAACGACGATTTTGCTCATTGATGGGGTCAATGTGAAGAGTATTTCAGCGGTTATTGGGATTACAGGAGGCCTGATGGCAGCAGGAGTGGTCATGTTCATTGCCGGATCACAAGTGCGGCTGACGGGGCTGTCCAGTGAAGAAGCCATTATGCTTATGTACATTCCCCAAGAGGTCTCCTTTGATTTTCGTGACCTGCTTTTTGCGGGAATTATCATGGGGGCTTTGGGGGCTGTGATGGATGTGGGTGTTTCCATTGCCTCTGCTATTACAGAAATTCACCGGGTGAACCCCGCGGTATCTTCGCGCCAGTTAATGAGATCTGGAATGAACGTGGGGCGTGATATTATGACAACCATGTCCAATACCCTTATCTTAGCCTACACTGGAGCGGCACTGCCATTGATGCTTCTTTTTATGGCGTATGACACTTCGATAGTTCGAATTATGAATTTAGATATGATTGCCACAGAAATATTACGAGCGCTGTCTGGAAGTATCGGGTTGCTCCTGACGATTCCACTGACTGTCGTGGTAACTTCTTTGCTGCTAAAGAGAACAGATACAGGAGCCCCAAAAAGCATGTCGTCATCAGAACAATCACCTGATCACCCTTAAAATCAGGGGCATTTCAAGACCATCAGATTAAGCGAAAATGGCGAAAGGGTTGTCAACATTGCAAAAGGGAGGCATCTCAGTGAAGCGACCTGCAATGATGATTGTTCCAGCTTTTACGCTGGGGATGTTGCTGGAGAGCCAAACGCAGGCGGCTGCCGGGTGGCTGATCCTGCCTGTGGCACTGATGGCCGCAATTGGGTTGGTGAAGCTGGATGATCGACGGGCATTGTTTTGCATAGTATTGCTGGCTTGCCTCATGGGCTTTCATCGGCAGCAGATGGAAAACGCGAAAGGGACTTCGATGATGGGTGTTCTTTCCACTGACGATGTGACCGATCTGAAAATAATGGTGACGCATATAGGGAACAGCAGTCGTTTCAGCACTCGCTATGAAGGTCTCATCCAGCAAATTGTCATCGAAACAGAAAATATTCAGGTAAAAGTACCCGTCATCATTGAGCTGACATATTTTGAAAATGACATTCCAAGGCTGATGCCGGGCCAGATACTTTACGCTTCATCTTTTCAAGTGGTGCATGATCTGTCGACAGCTGCCACAGAGCCTTGGCTGGAAAACTGGAGGTCCAGAGGGTTTCACGGAGTCATTCAGTTGACAGGAAAAGAAGTTCGTGTGTCAGAATCGGCAAACTGGTGGCGTCTGAGAGCTTACCAGCTGCGGAAGTTCTCTGAGAAATCAATTGACAGCCGGATTGCTGAACCGGAAAGTCAGGTGTTGAAAAGCATTTTTTTTGGAGAGCGTCGTCTGTTAAATCAGGATCAACTGCAACATTTCAGCCGTACAGGAACAGCCCATCTGATTGCGGTATCTGGACTTCATGTGGGTATTCTGGCAGTCGTCATTCAGTTTATCCTTCAGAAAACAGGGGCAGGCAAGCGGGGAGCTCTCGTTACCACCGCGCTGGCGGTATGGTGCTATGCTGCCATGACGGGTTTTTCGATTTCCATACTGAGGGCAGCGGTGATGCATACTTGCTACGTGGCAGCTTTCTTTCTAAAACGTCGATACGATGCAAAGAGCAGTTTGCTTTGGTGCGCATTGCTTTTTGCTTTCGTGAACCCGCTCGCACTGAGAACAGTATCATATCAGCTGTCTTTTTTGGCCACAGGAGGGATCCTCTGGCTATATCCGCCCTTGCGCAGCTGTCTATATCCGGAGAAACTGCCTGTGCTGGATTTGCTGCTGGTTACCATGGCGGCCCAACTGGGGACCTGGCCTGTGGTGGCTGTCCATTTTGAGACATTTTCACTGGTGGCGATACCGGCAAATTTTCTGATTGTTCCCGTGATGGGCGTTTTGATGCCCCTGGCGCTTGTCATGATTGTGGCAGGCCTGCTTCACCCGATATTGGCAGTTTTGCCGGGAATCATGGTAACGGGTGGCATACGATATATCATCGCCGTCACCTCATACTTTAGTCAATGGCCCTGGGCAGAAATGCAGGTGTCATTCTTGTCATCCGGATGGCTCATAGGCTACGGACTCGCTTTAGCAATAATATGGAAAGGCTTATCAATATGCGAACAAAGTCGATTGGTGCAACTTAAGACGAAGATCTCATATTCGGCAGAACCAACACAAGGAGGCGAAGATAATGTCACAGAAACAGATATCAGACCCAAAAGCATTGATACTCATTGATTACACCCATGATTTTGTGGCAGCGGATGGCAAGCTGACGGTGGGAGAACCGGGCCAGGACATTGAACAGATGATCGCCGAAAAAATAAACACATATCTGACTGAAGCGGGCTATGTGTTTGTTGTCAATGATGTGCACGATGAAAATGATACGACCCACCCCCAACATCGGCTCTTTCCTCCTCACAATATTTCAGGCACTGTGGGCAGATTGCTTTATGGCAGCATTGAAACACTGGTGAGGCGTCTGGAAAAGGAGCATCCTGAAAAAATTATTCAACTGGATAAACGCCGCTATTCTGCATTTTGCGGAACGCCCCTGGAACTGATCCTTCGACAGCAGGGCATTGAACAGATTGAACTGGCAGGAGTCTGCACGGATATCTGCATTTTTCACACAGCCGTTGATGCCTATAATAAAGGTTTTGCAGTAATCGTCAACGAAGGAGCTGTGGCAAGCTTTAATGCGGAAGCCCATAATACAGCGCTGGCACATTTCGAAACAGTCATGGGATTCGATGTTGTGAGAAGAGGGTAGCCAATGGAAGTCATCAGAAGATTGCAGCAGACCCCGGTGGAACAGGTGCCGGCGGTTTTCATAATCACCGGAGAAGAAGAGTTGTTGATGAAACGTTACCTACAGGCACTCATCCAGCTACTGATCCCACCAGGAATGCAGGACATGAACCTGGTCACTTATGAGGGAAAAGATTTTACCATCGAAAGCTTGCTGGAAGCGGTGGAAACGTTACCGGTGATGGCCCGGCGAAAACTGGTTGTCGTTAAGAATCCGTCATTTCTGGAAACAAAAGGAGCGGCATTGACAGAAAAAGAGGAAAAAAAACTACTGCAGTATCTTGAACGTCCTTCCAGCAGCACGTGTTTGCTGTTTTTCTGTCGTGTCAAACCAGATGGCCGAAAAAAAATTTTGAGAGCCATTAAGAAGGTGGCTCATACAGAAGATTTTCCGCGACTAAAGGAACCCGACTTTCGGCGGTTTATTCAGCAGGAGCTGGAGGCTGCAGGAAAAAAAGCGGATCAGAAGGCTGTGCGAACATTTGCAGAGAGCTTTGACTATTTTACCAGTCAACCGGAACAGACACTGCAGGATGTCAGCAATGAAATCATCAAACTGGTGGCGTATCTGGGAGATCAGCAACGGGTAACACAGGAAGAAGTGCAGCAGACAACATACGCCGCTTTTCAGAATGATATTTTCATGCTCATTGAGAGTTTTGCTGGTAAAAAGGGAGCAGAAACGCAGGTGCGCCTCCATGAATTATTGTCAAGAGGTGAACCTCTCATGAAAATTATTGGCTATCTGCGCAACCAGTTTAAGCTGATGCTTCGGGTGAAAGAACTGACCATGCAGGGTTATACGCCGGCAAAAATGGCGACAAAACTGAAACAACACCCCTATGCCGTGAAAAAAACAGTGTCATATAGTAAGCGTTTTCATGAAAATGATCTGATGTGGCTGCTGAATGCTTTTTTGGTACTCGACCGGCAGATGAAACAAGGGCTTTTGGATGCACAGCAGGCCATGGAGCTGATCATCGCTGAAATATGCTTGCGGAAATGATGGTCAACATTCAGACATATTAAAAAAAGCGTCTCTGAAGTAATCAGAACGCTTTTTTTATCTCATTTGATTGTTTAACGCATAAGTTTGAAACTTTTCATCTGATCTAAACCGTACGGTTTAATTTTTTCGTCAGGCGAGACAGTTTCCTGGAAGCATTGTTTGTATGAATGATGTTTTTGGCGGCAGCCTGCTTCAATTTCTTATCAACAAACTGAAGTTTTTCCTTTGCCACATCAAACTGATTATGATCCAGAGCTTCTTCGAAACGTCTGATAGCAGTCTTAAGTTGCGACTTAATCATTTTGTTTCGGGCAGTTTTTTTACGGATCACACGAATGCGTTTCATTGCAGATTTAATATTAGCCAATCACTTCACCCCCTTATGTGCTCATTAACATTCTAACTATACCAAAAGCATGCCTAAAAATCAATAGCTTCTTTCATTCATCTTCATGAAGTGATTGAAACTCACTAGACCCTTATGATATAATGCCTTCGTTAAAGGTGTCAATAGAAGGAGGAATTTCGTTGTTTTCAACACGTCAACATAAAATTCGCAATTTCAGTATTATCGCCCATATTGATCATGGAAAATCCACCCTGGCTGACAGGCTCATTGAAACCACGGGCCTGGTAAGCAGCCGGGAAATGAAAGAACAGCTGTTGGATAACATGGAACTGGAGCGGGAACGCGGCATTACCATAAAGTTGCAGACCATCCGGCTGAACTACAAAGCAAACGACGGCGAAACCTATCAATTGAACCTCATTGATACGCCGGGTCATGTAGATTTTACTTATGAGGTTTCCCGCAGCCTGGCTGCCTGTGAAGGAGCCTTGTTGGTGGTGGACGCCGCCCAGGGCATCGAAGCTCAGACGCTTGCAAATGTGTATCTGGCATTGGAGCAGGACCTTGAGATAATACCGGTGATCAATAAAATTGATTTACCCAGCGCACGGGTGGATGAAGTAAAAAAAGAAATTGAAGATATCATCGGACTTGACACAGAAGGCATCCCCCTGATTTCTGCCAAAGAGGGCCTTAACATCGAAGATGTATTGGAAGCTGTCGTTCAGCGCATTCCCCCACCAAAGGGAGACGAGGAGAAACCGTTAAAAGCACTCATTTTCGACTCCCTTTATGACAACTATCGGGGAGTCATTGGCTACATCCGCATGATGGATGGTGAAATGAAACCAGGCATGCGGATTCGCATGATGGCAGGCCAGAAAGAATTTGAAATCACAGAAGTTGGTGTGTTTTCGCCTGGGCCCATTGAACAGGATGTGTTGCGGGCGGGAGACGTGGGATATGTGGCAGCCAGCATTAAAGATGTGCGTCATTGCCGGGTGGGTGATACCATTACCGAAGCCAAAAGGGAAACCCAAACACCACTTCCCGGTTATCGAAAAGTGACGCCAATGGTTTACTGCGGCATCTATCCGGCTGAAGGCGAAAAGTTTGAAGATGTAAAAGATGCCTTGGAAAGACTCCAAGTGAATGATGCGGCACTGGTTTTTGAAAACGAAACTTCTGCAGCGCTTGGTTTCGGATTTCGCTGTGGTTTCCTGGGGTTGCTTCACATGGAAATTGTTCAGGAACGTCTGGAGCGGGAGTTTGATCTTGATCTGGTGACCACTGCCCCAAGTGTTATCTATCAGGTGCATAAAACCAACGGCGAAATGGTCATGATACAAAATCCTGCCAACCTGCCCCAGCCTCAGGAAATCCGACTTATTGAAGAACCCATTGTCAAAGCAAGCATTATGGTGCTGAATGAGTATGTAGGGTCTGTCATGGAGCTTTGTCAGGAACGCCGGGGAATGATGAAGGAAATGACCTATTTGGACCAGACAAGGGTGAATATTAATTACGAACTTCCCTTGAATGAAGTGATTTATGACTTTTTTGATGCGCTGAAATCCCGAACCCGCGGTTATGGATCCCTTGATTACGAAATGCTGGGGTATCGGGAATCACAGCTAGTCAAGCTGGATATTCTCATTAACGGAGAACAGGTGGATGCCCTTTCCTTTATTGTACACACGAGCAAAGCCTACGAACGGGGACGGCTCATGTGTGAAAAACTGAAGGATGAAATTCCGCGACACCAGTTCGCGGTTCCCATCCAGGCATCCATCGGGCAAAAAATCATTGCACGTGAAACGGTCAAAGCGTTACGCAAGGATGTGCTTGCAAAATGTTACGGTGGTGACATCTCTCGCAAAAAGAAACTGCTGGAAAAGCAAAAAGAAGGCAAGAAGCGCATGCGACAAGTGGGCAATGTTGAAGTGCCTCAGAAAGCCTTTATGTCAGTGCTCAAGCTGGATAGTTAAAGTGACTGCCGGCAAATGCGATTATTTCAGCAGTTATCCATTTCATGAAAAGTAGGTTTTGAAAATGTTGAGCAATCAACACTCTTTAAGCGTTTACATTCACATACCATTCTGTCGTCAAAAATGCCATTACTGTGATTTTTTATCATGGCCCAACCGCATTGAAGATCTTGACACATATGTGGAAGCACTGTTGGCAGAAGTAGATCTTTACCGGGGTCGACTGGCTGAAAGGCCGGTCGCCACGGTTTTTTTTGGTGGCGGCACACCTTCGCTGCTGACAGGCGTTCATACCAGTCGTATTCTGGAGAAACTGGCATCAGCGGGAAGCCTCACAAAAGATGCAGAAATCACCATGGAAGCAAATCCGGAGCAGTTGACCCTGGGTCAGTTGAAAGCTTATCGTCAGGCGGGAGTTAACCGCCTCAGTCTGGGTCTTCAAAGCACGCATGATCCGCTCCTTGCTTTTCTGGGGCGCAGGCACACTGCTGCCGACTTCTACCGGGTGGTGGAGCTTGCATGCCAGGCAGGGTTTGTCAATATGAACGCAGATTTGATCTTTGGAATTCCGGGTCAGCAATTGGAACAGTGGCAGGAATCACTGGAGACATTGGAAGCAATGAAGATATCTCATTTATCATGTTACGGCCTTACGTTTGAGCCCGGCACACCCCTTCATCGCCAGAGAGACTCAGGGACAGTATGTGCAGCAGACGAAGACTTGGAATACGCCATGTTTCGTTGGGGGATTGAGTGGTTGCAGCAGAAGGGATATCAGCATTATGAGATTTCCAATTATGCCCTTCCCGGGAAATCTTGTCTTCATAATATCACTTATTGGGAAAACAGAGAATATCTGGGCTTTGGAGCAGGTGCCCACGGTTTCTTGTCGGGCGAAAGAACTGCCAATAGTCAACAAATGGAAAGCTATGTCGCAGCAATCTACCAGGGTGAATTTCCTTACATGAGCTGCGAGAAGATCGGGCTGGCAGAGTCGGTGAGTGAAACCATGTTTTTAGGGCTGCGCATGCGGCGCGGGATTTCTGAGACAGTTTTTGAAAGTCGTTACGGGCGGTCGATGGCATCCTTTTTCGAAAAGGAGATAACTGAACTGATGCAACGGGGATTGTTGGAGCAACAATCAGGGTTTTTGCGATTGACTGAAAAGGGAATTGATTTATCGAACCTTGTATTTGAAAAACTGCTGGTGTCTTCCGGATAATTCCTGCGGAGAATGCTTGACAAAATTTCTGTGAAATGGTATTTTGATATCAAGAATTAGCACTCACCAAAGCAGAGTGCTAACAAAATAGGGTGATCATGATGATGTTAAATGATCGGAAACTCATGATCTTGCAGGCTATTGTCCGTGACTATATTGAGTCAGCAGAGCCTGTGGGGTCACGCAGTTTGTCAAAAAAATATGATCTGGGTATCAGCCCGGCAACGATTCGCAATGAGATGGCCGACTTGGAAGAGCTAGGCTATATTTTGCAGCCGCATACTTCTGCCGGAAGAGTGCCTTCTGACAAAGGCTATCGGCTTTATGTAGACCAACTGATGGAAATTAAGCAAACTGCCGACAAAAATCGGGTCAAAATCAAAACAGAGTTGCTGCGCCAGTATAATGAACTGGAACAGCTGCTGCAGTATACTTCCCGGCTGTTGTCTGAGTTCACAAGTTACACATCCATCGTGTTGGCGCCTCAGGTGAAAAAAAGCCGGTTGAAACAGATCAAGCTGACCCGAATTGATGACGCTCATTTATTGGCTATTTTTGTTACCAATACCGGGCTTATCCAAAATCCGGTATTTCGTGTGCCGCCAAATCTGACAGGAGATGACTTGGAAAAGATTGCCAATTTCCTGAACCAGAAGTTTGCCGGGATGCCGCTGGAAGAAATAGAAACCCAGTTAGTTCAAACACTTCAAACAGAACTGGCCCAGTTCCATTCAACGGTTCATGACATCATGCCTGAAATGTTCCGTGCGTTGGAACAAATGAGTGACATCAGCCTTTATCTCAGTGGAACAACTAATATTTTCAATTTTCCGGAGTTCAGTGACCTCACCAGAGCAAAAGATTTTCTAACATTGATGGAAGAAAAACAGGTGATTAGCCGCATGATTACTGATCCGGGAGGCGGCCAGCTTAAAATAACCATTGGCAGTGAGAATCAGGTGCAGCGCGCCAGGGAGTGCAGTATTGTCAGCGCCACCTATCAGGTTGATGATCAGACGCTGGGCTGGTTAGGCGTCATCGGCCCGACACGCATGGACTATGGACATGTTATTGATGTGTTAGATCAAATGAGCCGTTTGATGAGTCAGGCATTAAAAGATAAATCCTGATGAAAGTACGGTTTCCAAAATAAAGGGGGTGCGGAGCGGTTGCTTTGCACTCTACTTATGCAGTTGGTCAGTTGCCAGTTCAAAAGAATTCAAGTCAATTTGGAAAGATGAGAATACAGTTGAATAGTGAATATTATATTGAGAAGGCGGGTGTCATGCAGTGAAGAAAAAAGAACAGAACCAAGCGCAAGAACAATCTGAGCGAGCAGAACCGGACGCTTCAATGCAGGATAAGAGTGGTTCAGAAGAAGTTGATCCACTAAGTCCAAGTTCAACAGAGCCCGAAGCTCAAGCAAATGAAGAAACACCGCAACTGGAACGAATCGAATCACTTGAAACAGCCCTGCAGGAATCAGAGGATCGCCTTCTTCGGCTACAGGCAGAGTTTCTTAATTTTAAAAGGCGGGTGGAGAAGGAAAAAGCAGAGTTGCACAGTTTTGGTTGTGAAAACCTGGCCAAAGATCTGTTGCCGGTGCTGGACAACTTTGAAAGGGCACTGGAATCCGTTCAAGAGACAGACCCGCAGATTTATAAAGGAATTGAAATGATTCACCATCAAATGATTGAAGCCCTTAAGAAGCATGACATTAAAGAGATTGAAGCGTTGGGGCAGCCTTTCGATATGCATGAACATCATGCGGTGATGACTGAAGAAACCACTGAAGAGGAACAAAAGAACAACGTAGCGCTGGTGATGCAAAAAGGATACAGAATGAAATCCAGAGTACTGCGTCCCAGCATGGTCAAAGTGTATCAGTAAAATGAGCCACATATTAATCAATTTTCATCAATAGTAACCATATGATTCGTTTGATAAAAGGAGGAAACAATCAATGAGCAAAGTCATCGGTATTGATTTGGGAACCACCAACTCGTGTGTCGCGGTATTGGAAGGCGGCGAACCGGTTGTCATCACCAACTCTGAAGGAAATCGTACCACTCCATCTGTTGTTGCTTTTGGCAAAGAGGGAGAACGCATCATTGGAGAACCAGCCAAGCGTCAGGCAGTCACCAACTCAGAAAAAACCATCATGTCCATTAAACGACATATGGGATCAGACCACAAAGTGTCAGCTGACGGAAAAGACTATACACCACAGGACATTTCTGCCATGATCCTGCAAAAATTGAAAGCTGATGCAGAAAGCTATCTCGGAGAAACTGTGAAGGATGCAGTTATTACTGTACCTGCCTATTTCACCGATAGTCAGCGTCAAGCCACCAAGGACGCAGGCCGTATTGCCGGTCTGAATGTCATGCGCATTATCAACGAGCCTACAGCTGCTTCCCTGGCCTATGGGCTGGATAAGACAGACCAACAGCAAAAAATTCTGGTTTACGACTTGGGCGGCGGTACTTTCGACGTATCGATTCTTGAGCTGGGAGACGGTGTTTTTGAAGTGCTGGCCACCAATGGTAACAATCATCTCGGTGGAGATGACTTCGATGAGGTTCTCATCGAACACATTGCAGATGAGTTTAAAAAACAGGAAGGTATTGATCTTCGAAAAGATCGTATGGCCCTGCAAAGATTAAAAGAAGCTGCTGAAAAGGCAAAAAAAGAATTATCCAGCACCACCACCACCACCATTAACCTGCCCTTTATTACAGCAACCAATGAAGGCCCCAAGCATTTGAACATGGACCTGACCCGGGCTAAATTTGATGAATTAACCGGACACCTGGTGGATAAAACCATTGATCCAATGAAAAAAGCGCTGGCAGATGCCAAGTTGCAGGCAGGTGATCTTGATAGAGTGATCTTGGTGGGTGGATCGACACGAATTCCAGCTGTTCAGGAAGCTGTCAAGCGGATTACCGGCAAAGAGCCTCACAAGGGAGTCAATCCAGATGAAGTGGTGGCACTGGGTGCTGCTATTCAGGGAGGGGTTTTAACAGGTGAAGTGAAAGATGTGCTGTTGCTTGATGTGACACCTCTCTCCCTTGGAATTGAAACGCTGGGTGGAGTCTTTACCCAGCTGATTGAGCGCAATACCACCATACCCACAAAGAAAAGCCAGGTGTTTTCCACCGCAGCCGATAACCAACCTTCGGTTGATATCCACGTGCTTCAGGGGGAACGCCCCATGGCAGCTGATAACATCACCATGGGACGCTTTGAACTTTCTGGCATTCCACCAGCTCCACGAGGAGTACCGCAAATTGAAGTCAGCTTCGACATCGATGCCAATGGTATTGTCAATGTATATGCCAAAGATCTGGGCACTGGAAAAGAGCAAAAAATAACCATAACTGCTTCCACCAACCTGTCACCGGAAGAAATTGAGAAAAAGGTGAAGGAAGCTGAAAAGTTTGCTGAAGAAGACAGATTAAAGAAAGAAAAAATTGAAACCAGAAACCAGGCTGATTCTCTGGTATATCAAACTGAAAAAACGCTGAAAGAAGTCGAAGATAAGATTGAAGCTTCTCAGAAAGAAAAAGTGCAAACAGAACTGGAACAGCTGAAAAAAGCATTGGAGTCCGATGACCTTGAAAGTATGAAGAAAGGCGTCGAAGGAGTTACCGCTGTTTTCCATGAAATATCTCAAAAAATGTATGAGAATGTAGCACAGCAGTCAGAAGGCGACACCGCGGGCGGACAGACTGCACAGGATGACAACGTGGTGGATGCTGAGTTTGAGGAAGTCGACGACGAAGAGAAGTAGGATCATCTGACCGCATGGCAGCCGTATGTCATGCGGTTGCCTTTATATTGTCCGACGAACTGGTTGAAACCAGGTGAAAAGTTCTCTATAATAGACGGGGACAGAAGCATTGAAAAGTTGGGGTGGTGAACAAGTGGCAAAGAGAGACTGTTATGAAATACTGGGCGTTGATAAAAATGCGGGTCAGGATGAAATCAAGAAAGCTTATAGAAAGCTGGCCATGAAATACCATCCTGACAGAAATCCGGATGACCAGCAAGCAAGTGAAAATTTCAAAGAAGCCAACGAAGCATATGAAATTCTCAGCAATCAGGAAAAGCGAAAGCTGTATGATCAGTTTGGTTATGCGGGACTTGGAAGCAACGGTGGCGGCAGTCAAGGAGGCTTTGGAGGCTTCGGTGGCGGCGGCGGCGGAGGCTTTGAAGATATTTTTGGTGATATATTTGATATGTTCGGCGGTGGCGGTGGTTTTTCATCATCACGGCGTCGCCGTGGCCCACAAAAGGGGGCGAATCTGCAATATGAAATGACCATTACATTTGATGAAGCAGTTTTTGGCAAAGAAAAGACCATTCAGGTGAATAAACAGGATGCTTGTGATCATTGTGGCGGTGATGGAGCTGAACCGGGTTCAGGCACATCCACCTGCACTCACTGTAATGGTTCTGGTGAAATACGGTTTACTCAGCGAACGCCTTTAGGGCAAATTGTCAATGTGCGACCGTGTGACCATTGTCATGGTGAGGGACGCATTATTGAAAAACCCTGCTCGGTATGCCAGGGAACCGGTAAGATGCGCAAAAAGAAAAAAATAACCATTTCAATTCCTGCAGGTGTGGATAATGGCTCTATTATCACTGTACCAGGTGAGGGTGCTCCCGGTGAAAAGGGTGGTCCCCCAGGAGATTTGTACGTGGTGTTGACGGTAAAACCACACCCCCTCTTTGTACGTGAAGGATTCGATATTATCTGCGAGGTGCCGATCACTTTTACTCAGGCAGCACTGGGGGACACCATCGAAGTGCCTACATTGGAGGGCCGGGTGAAGCATAAAATACCGGAAGGTACTCAGAGCGGCACTGTGTTTCGGATGAAAAACAAAGGTGTCCAAAATCCAAGAGGATATGGTAAGGGTGACCAGTTTGTAAAAATAATGGTGGAGATCCCCAAAAATCTGACAGACGAACAAAAAGATCTGTTGCGTAAGTTTGCGGCTGCAGGCCATGAAGATTCTCACCAACAACGCAAAACCTTTTTTGGTAAAGTCAAAGACATGTTTGGGATGTAGCAGACTAACTGCCAAAGGAAAGGATGAGAACCGTGAAGTGGATTGAGGTTTCCGTCAAAACCACCACTGCAGCAGTGGAGGCTGTGGCCAATGTGCTGTATGATGCAGGTGTGAATGGGGTGGCCATCGAAGACCCACGGGACCTCGAACTGCTTGATCGGGGTGAGGATGCCTGGGAACTGGTGGATGAGTCATTGGCAGACAGCTATTTTGAGGGTGCTGTCGTCAAAGGCTACTTGCCGGATACGCCAGAATCGGTTGCGCAGGTAGAGCTGATTCGCAAGGCGGTGGAATACCTGCCCTCTTATGGGCTGGACATTGGTCTTGGAGAAGTAGTTGTGCTGTCGGTGGATGAGGAAGACTGGAGTGAAGAATGGAAGAAATACTTCAAACCTCAAAAGCCGGGAAACAAACTGGTGATTAAACCCACCTGGGAAAGCTACGAAGCAGCAGGTGATGAAGTGATTCTGGAACTTGATCCGGGCATGGCCTTTGGCACCGGTACCCATGAAACAACTGTTATGTGTATCCAGGAACTGGAAACCGCAGTGGGCGAGTCCGCGACTGTCCTGGATATTGGTTGCGGCAGTGGTATTTTGGCTATTGCAGCAGCACTATTGGGGGCTCGTAAGGCCATCGGAGTAGATCTTGATCCGGTGGCTGTGGAAGTATCCATACGTAATGCAGTCCTAAATCAGGTTAGTGATCGTGTTGAAATACGACAGGGTAACTTGATGGAAGTGGTATCAGAGCAGGCTGAGATTCTGGTATCCAACATCATTGCTGAGATCATTGTGAAGATGTGTCCGGATATTTACCGGTATCTGAAACCTGGTGGCATTTGGATTGCTTCCGGGATCATCAATGAAAAAGTTCCGCTGGTGACCAGGGCAATTGAGGATGCGGGGCTGAAAATGATTTCGGCTCGATCTCTGGGAGAGTGGGCAGTGGTCATAGCAGCAGTACCCCTGGATTTTAAAAAGAAAGCGTAAATGAACAGCAGCAGGACCCGCTGAAAAGGGGTCCTTTCTTGCCGTTTTTGCTTCAAGTCAAGGCAAAGACAGATGAAAAGGGGAACAAGCATGCATCACTTTTTTGCATCGCCTGAAAACATCCATGAATCAGAAAAACACATTGATCTCCTGGGACCGGACGTGCATCATATTCGAAAAGTGCTCCGTCTTTCTTTGGGGGAGATGGTCAGCATTTCTGATGGACAGGGGCATCGGTATGAGGCTCGTGTGGAAGAAATAGAACCCCAGCGCGTGGGATTAACAATTGTGAGCAGCCAGGTTAAGCGACATGAATCAGCCACGCGACCTGTTACACTTGTACAGGGGATTGCCAAGGGGAGCCGTATGGATTGGGTCGTTCAGAAAACCACTGAGATGGGAATCGCAGCCATTCAGCCTGTTAGTACCAAATTCACGGTGGTAAAATTTGAATCCCATGGAGATGCTGAAAAGAAACAGAAACGATGGCAAAAAATTGCTGAAGAAGCTTCGAAGCAAAGCAAGCGTAACACCATTCCTCGAGTTGAAGCGCCGGTTTTTTTCAAGGACTTGCTTGAGAAAATGAAGCATCCCGAAGATCAAAAAGAGCGCACGCTGCGACTGCTGGCATATGAACGTGAAGAGGGGCAGCACCTATCAGAACAATTGGAACAAGAAAAGCTGGCTGCATTTGACCGTATAGAAATATGGATTGGCCCCGAAGGTGGTTTTTCCACAGATGAGGTGGCTGCAGCAAAAGCGGTTGGCATACAAACCGTAGGGCTTGGCCCCCGAATCCTTCGGACAGAGACGGCGGGGCTGGTGTTGCTGACAGTGGTATTGTACGAAATGGGAGCTTTGGAGGAAACATAAAATGGAAGAAATGCAACAAATGATAGCGGAGCTGTCTTTAACAGGCGATGCATTTGAAAAGCGTTATGGACGACGAAAACGTCTGGCAACCCTAACCCTGGGCTGCAAAGTCAATCAGTATGAAACACAGGCACTGATTGAACGCTTTCAACAATCAGGATTTGATCATGTGCCCTCAGAACAGATGGCCGATGTGGTGCTGATCAATACATGCACTGTCACCAGTATGAGTGACCGGAAATCACGACAGTTTATACGTCGCGCCCGAAAATTAAATCCAAATGCCATCGTCGCTGTTGCTGGCTGTTATGCGCAGCTTTCACCTGAAGAAGTGAGTCGAATTGAAGGCGTTCAGGTGATTGCAGGCACCACAGAGCGACATCGGTTGGTGGACGCGGTGCAGTATGCCAGGCATGATCAGAAACATCCCATCGTACTGGTTAAGCCCCATGAGGCTGGTGAAATCTTCGAACCACTAACAGTTCAGGAAACCAACGACATGACACGGGCTTATGTGAAAATACAGGATGGATGCAACCAGTACTGCAGTTACTGCATTATTCCATACGCCCGGGGACCCGTACGCAGCCGCCCTTCGGAGGCGGTAATCAACGAGATTCAAAAGCTGGTGGCCAATGGCTACCAAGAGGTTGTTTTGACAGGAATTCATCTGGCCTCTTATGGAAAAGAACAGGGTGAATCGGAAGCGCTGATCCGTTTACTGACATCTATTGATCAGATGACAGGTCTGAAACGCCTGCGTCTGGGTTCGCTGGAACCAACCTTGATCACAGCTGATTTTACTGAGAAACTGATGATGCTTCAGTCTGTTTGTCATCATTTTCATCTTTCGCTTCAAAGTGGCAGTAATCAGGTGCTGCGAGGAATGAACCGGCGCTATAATACCCTTCAATATCGAAAAGCGGTGGAGTTGATTCGTCAATATGATCCTGAAGCAGCCATCACGACCGATATCATCGTGGGTTTTCCGGGAGAAACCGAGGCACATTTTCAAGAAACACTTGATTTTGTATCAGACATTCAATTTTCAGACATTCATGTGTTTCGATATTCTCCCAGAGAAGGAACACCGGCAGCAGCCTATCCGCAACAGGTTGAAGAGCCGGTGAAGCACGAACGCAGCCAGCGTCTGAGCCATTTGGCAGCTTCGATGAAAGAAGTCTACCTGAAGCAGCTGATTTCCAGGGAAGTGATGGTTCTCATGGAAAAACCTTCCGCAGAGAGGCCTGACATGATGGAGGGCCATACCAGTTATTACGTGCGGGTGGTGGCACCCCTTGATGAAGCGTTGTTTCAGCGGATCGTCCGGGTTAAGATTCACAGAACGGGCACAGATAGTTGCGAAGGAAATGTGGTATAATGCCTGTATTATTGATTGTCAGTGAGCCATCAATAATTCTGTCAAATTAAAGGAGTGGTGAAGAATGGAGAACTGCATTTTCTGCCGGATTGCCAACAAGGAACTGTCGTCAGAGGTGGTTTATGAGTCGGATCAGGTGATTGCTTTTCGAGATGTGGCGCCGGTGGCGCCCACCCACATTCTTGTCATTCCAAAAGAGCATATTCAGGCGGTTCACAACTTAAGCATGGAGCAGCGCAACACACTGTTGCCAGCCATTTTTGAAGCTGTTGACCAGTTAGTTAAACAGGAAAGCCTGGCAGAAAGAGGGTTTCGGGTAGTCAACAATGCCGGGCAAGAAGGTGGACAGACGGTGAACCATCTCCACTTCCATCTTCTTGGCGGCCGATCTCTCCAATGGCCTCCCGGCTAATTTTCGGCGCACTTGATGTAAAAAAGTTTATTGCACAACAGGGCCAGATAGGTTATAATTGGGACATGTTCAATCAACCCCGCCACATCACAGTTAATACCTGCGACTGATCATGCACTATCTGTGCCAGCGGAGGGAGGGAGAAGTCAATGTCAGAAATCAAAGTGAAAGATAATGAGTCACTGGACAACGCTCTTCGTCGTTTCAAACGTCAGTGTGCTAAAGCCGGCGTGTTATCCGAAGCCAAAAAACGAGAGCATTATGAAAAACCCAGCGTACGCCGCAAGAAAAAAGCGGAGGCCGCTCGGAGAAAGAATAACAAGAAGTTCTAGTGAGTGAAAGTATCAAAAAAAAAGAGTCGGGTGAAGCAAATGGCGTTAAAGGAACAACTGGCCAATGATTTGAAATCAGCCATGAAAAATAGGGATACCGTCCGTAAGGACGTGGTCACGATGATTCGTTCCTCCATTAAGCAGGTGGAAGTTGATGAACGCAAGGATTGCTCGGATGAGGATGTGCAGCTGCTGATCATGAAACAGGTGAAACAGCGAAAAGATGCACTGGAATCCTTTCAGCAGGGTAACCGGCAGGACCTGGTTGAACAAACAGAAATGGAAATCGGTATTCTGGAATCCTATTTGCCTGAACCTCTTTCCATAGAGGAGTTAATGGCAATTGTCCAGGACGCGGTGGCAGCCACCGGAGCCGAATCGGTGAAAGATATGGGCAGAGTGATGTCTCTGGTCATGGAAAAAACTAAAGGTAAAGCAGATGGAAAGACAGTGAACCAGCTGGTGCGCCAGTGCTTGTCTTCCTGATTAAAGTAAAAACCCGGCCTGTGCCGGGTTTTTCTTTCAAAAAAATATAATGATAATGATGATACGATCCTATCATGAATGGAAACTTTTACCAACAAATGACGTCATAATGGTATAAGTGTGAGTTCAGTGGTAATCAGACGCCTTTTTGGTAATGGTTAAAACCATCCTGTTCAAGCAGGGTGACTGAAAACCTGAAAGTTTCTGATTGAAATGCCTCCATTGGCGTATATATCCAAATAGAAGGAATCAGCGGTGATGGCTCTACTCATTGCCCAAACATAGACCGCGGAGGATCTTTTTTTTGCTCGAATGACAGAAAGGAGCATGACCATGAAACGATTGATTTCGTTAAAACGACAGCTCTGGACCATTGTCTTTGTGTTGATGCTCACCAGTTCCTTTGCATGGGGTCAAAATGAAAATGGGCATGTCTACGTGATACCGTTGCAGGGAGAAGTGGGAGTTGCCATGGAACAGTTTGTCTCCGGAGCGCTGGCAACTGCACAGGATGATGACCAGCTTTCGGGCATCATTTTTGTTATCGACACCTATGGAGGGCGTGTGGATGCGGCTGAACGCATCAGTGAAATGATCACAGGGCTTCAGATCCCGACAGCTTCCTACGTTAACCCCAGAGCCATTTCGGCAGGGGTCCTTGTCGCCATCTCAGCCGACACTGTTACCATGGCACCAGGCAGCAACATCGGCTCTGCAGAAACCATTCCTGATACAGAAAAAGCACTCTCCGCATGGACAGGCGTGCTTCGGTCTGTGGCACAGGAAAAAGGACGAAACCCGGAGCTGGTGGCAGCAATGGCTGATCAACGCATTGAAATTGATGGGATTACCACGGCTGGGCAACTACTCAACATGACAGCGGCTGAGGCTTTTGATGCGGATTTATCTGATCTTACCGCGAGGGGACTTCAGGAAGTGCTGCATGTGATGGAAATGCCAAATGCTTCTCTGATCGAAATGGAAGTATCCAGAGCCTTTAAAATGGCACAGGTGCTTACCAGTGCCTATGTGGCCCCCATTTTGTTGTCTGTCGGATTCGTCGGTCTGCTTATTGAAGTGTTTACGGCTGGTTTTGGATTTGGCGGTACCGCCAGCTTTGTTGCATTTGCCCTTTACTTCGGCGGAAGTATTCTGGCTGGAAATGCAGGAACAGCAGTGTTACTGGTTTTTTTGGCAGGTATTATTCTGCTATTGATTGAAGCCTTCGCCCCGGGATTTGGTTTCCCTGGCATAGGTGGAATTCTTCTTATTGTCATCAGTATTGTCATGGCTTCCAGCTCCATTACATCGGCCGTTGTTTCGCTGACCATCTCCTTGGCGGCATCGGTGATTGCGCTTTTTGTGATATTAAAGTATGCCCCCAAAAGCAAATACTTTGACCGACTCACACTGGCGACAGAAATGCGTACTGATCTGGGCTATGTATCAACTGAAGGAAAGGAAGCGCTGATTGGAAAAGAAGGGATTGTCATCAGCTACCTGCACCCTGCTGGTACTGTGGACATAGAAGGAGAAAAGGTGGATGCCGTTTCAGAAGGCATGTACGTGGAAACGGGTACCCGTGTGAAAGTGATTCGACGGGAAGGCAGAAGAATTGTGGTCAAAAAAGTCGATTAGGAGGGATTTTGAATGGAAGGTTTGATTGGGTTAATTATCACTGTAGCAGTCGTTATCGTACTTTTGTCCGTGTTTTTAAGCTTTGTTCCGCTGGGACTCTGGGTAACAGCCTTTTTCTCGGGTGTTCGTGTGGGGATTTTTACGTTGATCGGAATGAGGTTCCGTCGTGTGGCGCCATCACGCATTGTCAATCCATTGATTAAGGCCACCAAAGCAGGTCTGGCATTGAACATCGATAAGCTGGAGGCACACTACCTGGCTGGTGGCGATGTCAACCGGGTGATCGACGCACTCATTGCAGCACAACGAGCTGAAATTAATCTTGAGTTTGAACGGGCAGCGGCGATTGATCTGGCTGGCCGTGATGTACTGCAAGCCGTTCAGGTAAGTGTTAACCCGAAAGTTATCGAAACTCCAAAAATTGCAGCAGTTGCTAAGAATGGCATCGAAGTGATCGCCAAAGCCCGGGTAACTGTACGGGCTAATATTGAACGGTTGGTTGGTGGTGCAGGTGAAGAAACCATCATTGCCCGTGTTGGTGAAGGCATTGTCACCACTGTGGGATCGGCGGAATCACACAAAGATGTGCTGGAAAACCCTGATATGATTTCACGAACCGTTCTAAACAAGGGGCTTGATGCCGGAACAGCCTATGAAATACTGTCCATCGATATTGCAGATATTGATGTGGGTCGTAATATCGGTGCACAGCTGCAGACTGATCAGGCAGAAGCCGATAAACGAATTGCCCAGGCAAAAGCTGAGGAAAGACGTGCAATGGCTGTTGCAAAAGAACAGGAAATGAAAGCCTCTGTGGAAGAAATGCGAGCTAAAGTAGTGGAAGCTGAAGCCGAAGTGCCCAAGGCAATGGCGGCAGCTCTCCGTGAAGGTAATCTGGGAGTGATGGATTACTACAACATGAAAAATGTCATGTCTGATACAGAAATGCGCAATTCCATTTCTCGTATTAAGAAAGATGATGGTGACCATAAGGATCAGTAGAACATCCTGCATATTTTGAAAATATCTGGTGAAGCCATTGTCACTGAACAGTAAGGAAGTGATGGTATGCAAATTGAAAGCATCCTTATCTTCATTGTATTTGTGGTCATCAGTTCGATGGCCAACAGGCGTAAACAAGCCCAACAACGGCAACAACGTCAGCAACCTCAACCAATGGAAAACCAGCAGCCAAAAGTGGCTGCCAGTCAACCTAAAACTCAGCATCCATCTCAGCCTCCCAAGCCTGCCCGCCCGGCAAAAAGAACACTGCAAGATCTCTTCAGAGAAATGCAACAGGAGCTGGTGGATGAGTTCAAGCAGGCTTCGGAACAAGTGCCTGAAGATCGCAGTCTGGAAATGCAAGACCCTGCGATGGTCACCAGGTCTGCCAAATCTTCAGTGACCGCTGCAGCAAAGAATAGAGGGACTGGGCAGTCAACAGGCGGGCGGAATGTTGAACCCAGCGAAACAATGAAGCGTGAGAGTCCGATATACGGAAATGAAATAAAAGAAATGTCTCAGAGAGCAGCCATTGAGCTGACGGAAGATACTGTGATCAACGGCATCATCTTCTCAGAAATACTGGGGAAGCCTAAAAGTATGAGACGTTAACCATGAACCTGAATGAACAAGCAGAACAGCCTCGTTTCAGAGGCTGTTTTGTCTTGAGGGAAACCGACGATGACATGGTTGTTGTAGTACTCCCAATGGGTTATAATGGGGTAAAGACGTCACTGCCCATACAGCAGGATAAACGAACAGGAGGATTCTATTTGAATCAGACAGCTCAAAGATCTATTCCCGTGACCAAAGCGGAATGGATGCAGGCGCTTTTTGGTTCGGCAGACGAACACGCCAGACTTGTCAAAGAAGCCTTTGGTGTTGAGATGGTTGCACGCCAGGAAGCCGTTTTGCTTCTGGGGCCGGATGCCGGAATTAAAGCAGCGACACAACTGGTGGAAGGTCTGCTGGCCGCAAAAGACAAAGGAGAGACATTGACTCCCCAGAAAGTGGCCTACCTCATCAGTTTGATTCAGGATGATCAGGTGGAGCACATGAACCGGTTTATGGAAGAGCCGGTCTACATGACGGCTAAAGGCCGCATGATAAAGTCCAAAACATTGGGTCAGGCCCATTACATTCGAACGATGCAGCAGAAAGACCTCGCCTTTGGCATTGGTCCTGCAGGAACAGGCAAAACTTATCTGGCCGTCGCCATGGCGGTGAAAGCATTTGGAAGCAGAGAAGTGAACAAAATTATCCTCACACGACCGGCGATTGAAGCCGGCGAAAGCCTGGGCTTTTTACCTGGAGACCTGAAAGATAAAATTGACCCATACCTGCGGCCTCTCTACGATTCCCTTTTCGACATTTTGGGAGTCGATAAGTTCCAGAAGTATATGGAACGGGGACTTATTGAAGTGGCGCCATTGGCGTATATGAGAGGGCGAACACTGGATCATGCCTTTGTGATACTTGACGAGGCCCAAAATACCACCCGGGAACAGATGAAAATGTTTTTGACCCGCCTGGGTATTGGGTCAAAGGCAGTGGTGACCGGTGATATTACGCAGATTGACTTGCCAAGGGGTAAGTCATCCGGCTTAGTGGAAGCATTGGATGTAGTCAAAAGTATCCCAGAGATTGGCATTGTTTATTTGAATGATAAAGATGTGGTGAGGCACACGCTGGTGCAGAAAATCATCCGGGCCTACGAAGCCTCGGAGTCACAGAAATAGAAGACACCATCAGGAGGTCCGGTATGACATTGATAGATGGATGGAAGAAAAGGAAAAAGGGGACACCTGCAGAATCGGGAAGGCTGGAAATGAAGCGGATCGCAGGATATGTACTGATGTGTCTGCTTTTTTTCTTGGTGCTCTTTTTTACGCTCTTGGCAAGTCTTCAGCCACCCAAATATGATTTGCGTGTCGGTCAGGCAGCCCCTGAAGAAGTGTTATCACCAAAGTTGATCGTGGATCAGCACCGCACCCAGCAGCTGCGTTCAGAAGCCATGAGTCGTGTTGAGCCTGTTTATCGGCTGGACCAGGGAATTTACCCAGAAGTAAAAAGAGATATCGATTCGCTGTTTGATTTGGTCTTTGAAGTTCGTGAAATGGAAGAAGTGACACCGGAAGAAATAGTGGCCGAACTGCAGGACAACATGCTGGGAATCACTGGATACCAACTGTTGGTTTTGGCAGAAACACCGGTGGAAAGGCTACAGAATTTGCAGAACTATCTCTATGAAATAATTGCCCAGCGAATGAACCAGGGTATCAAAGTGGCAGATTTACAATGGGAGAAAGGTCAGATTCGGGAATATGTCGGTACCCTGACAGAGTTCGAGGAAAACTTAAGGGAAACAGCCGTGACTATTATCAACTCAACTATTCGCCCCAACGAGTTTTTAAATGTGGAAGCGACAGAAAATGCCCGTCAGGAAGCGGAGGAAAGCATTGAACCGGTGGTGATCCGTCGGGGCGAGGCTATTCTGCGTCAGGGTGACCGGGTGACTGCTGACCGACTGGCTCTCATGCGTGAGCTGGGACTGGTGGAGGGTGAGTATCAACCAAACTACCTGCTTTATGCCGGCATCACCCTGGTGGTGCTCTTGGTAATGCTGTTGTTTGTGGGTTATCTGTGGCAATTTCATCCAGTTCTGTTGCATCAGTTGGACAAACTGCTTCTGATTGTCCTCATTATCACCCTCATCAGTCTGATGACACGCCCCATTTTTATCTTGTCTCCCTATCTGATTCCAACAGCTGCAGGAGCTATGCTGTTATCACTGCTGGTAGACCCCCGACTGGCGCTGATGGCGAATACCATGATTACCCTTTTGGTGGGGCTTTCCACCGGGAACAACGTTCTAATGATTATGATGGGCCTGGTGGGTGGCACGGCTGGAGTGCTCAGTATGATGAATACTCAGCAACGGGGCAATATTTTCATTTCAGGTGTCATTATCGGAGCGGCAAATGTGGTGATGGTCGCTGTATTCCGCCTGGTGGGCATGCACGAAAGTGTTCGTTTGTGGATGGATTTGATCTATGCTTTTCTCAACGGTATTTTGTGTGCGGTTTTAACCATAGGGTCCCTGCCTTTCTGGGAATATACGTTTTCGATTCTAACACCCTTAAAGCTCATTGAGCTGTCTAACCCATCCCATCCCTTGTTGAAACGGTTGCTTATGGAGGCGCCGGGAACATACCATCACAGTATTGTTGTGGGAAATCTGGCAGAATCTGCCGTGAATGCTGTTGGCGGTGACGGACTTCTGGTACGCACAGGAGCTTTCTATCATGATATCGGCAAACTGAAACGTCCTTTCTTTTTCAAAGAAAACCAGTATATGATGGAGAATCCCCATGATAAACTGGCACCATCTCTCAGTGCCCTCATTATCACAGGGCATGTGAAAGAAGGCCTGGAAATTGCAGTGAAGCACCGGTTGCCTGTCAAAATCAGAGCGTTTATCGAAGAACATCACGGCACCACATTGGCAGCATATTTTTTTCACAAAGCTAAAAGTGCCAGTAGTGAGCCTGAGAAAATTGATGAACACATGTATCGTTATAATGGTCCGATCCCTCAGAGCAGAGAGACGGCGATCTTAATGTTGGCCGACTCGGTGGAAGCCGCAGTTCGCAGCATGGAAAACCCCACACGGGACAGAATCGAACAAATGGTGCAGAAGATCATTCAGGGCAAACTGGATGATGGTCAGCTGGAAGACAGTCAATTAACCCTGACAGAGTTGAAAGAAGTTCGCAAAACTTTCACCCGGATTCTGGCTGGGATCCTTCATGAGCGCATCCAATACCCGGAAATGGATCTTAAGGAACTGAAAGGAAAATCACCATGAATCAAAGAGACATTCTCATCGACATTGATCATCGGCAAGATATCATCACGTTGACACTCCAACAGGAACAGCTGATTCAGCAGGCAGTGACTGCCTGCTATGAACTGGAAGACTGGCCGAAAGATTTCGAAGTCAGCCTTTCATTTGTTATGAATGAAGAAATTCAGACTCTGAACCGTGATTATAGGGGCAAGGACCAACCCACCGACGTGCTCTCCTTTCCCATGGATACGACTGACAACGCCCCTGAAAAACTGCTGGGAGACATTGTCATATCTGTTGAGAAAATGGTAGACCAGGCAACCGAGTATGGACACAGTGTTGACCGGGAAATGATCTACCTGGTGGTACACAGCACCCTGCATCTTATGGGATATGATCATATGACAGAGAAAGACAAGCAGATGATGCGGGAAAAAGAAGAGACCATCATGAAGCGGCTGGCATTGATCCGCTAGGCCGCCGGGAGGACCGGCATGAAATCACGAAATCTCATGGACAGCTTCAACTACGCTTTTCAAGGAATCATTTACGCACTGAAAACACAGCGCAACATGAAAATCCATGTGGCAGCGGCCGTGGGAGTTCTGGTCATGAGCCTCTTTTTTCATTTGACCCGACTGGAACTGGTGATCCTCATTGCCACCATTTCTTTGGTGCTGGTGACGGAAATGATTAACACCGCCATTGAGTCAGCCATTGATCTGATGACTGATCAATACAATATTTTTGCCAAGATTGCTAAAAACGTGGCTGCCGGGGCAGTGCTGATCGCAGCCCTCAATGCACTAATTGTAGCTTATCTGCTGTTTTTTCAGCATCTCAATCCCCTTTCTAAACAAGTGCTTGAAACAGTTCGTCAGTCAGATATACATATCACCTTTATTGCCCTGATGGTGGTGGTGCTGGCCACCATTGGCGCCAAAGCGTATTTTGGCCGGGGGAAAGGAACGCCAATGTCTGGCGGCATGCCCAGTGGTCACGCAGCCCTGGCTTTTGCAACGGCGACTGCCATCACCTTTATATCGAATCATGTCCTGGTTGCCAGCCTGTCTTTTCTGCTGGCGGTGTTGGTGTCTCAGAGTCGTGTGGAAGGGAAGATCCACAGTTTGCTGGAAGTTGCTGCAGGTGCTCTTTTGGGCTTGTTGGTGACCGTCTTGCTGTTTCAGTTTTTTCTTTAAGCTAGAATAAATCAATCAAGCGTTCCAAATCACAAGAATCAAGACACGCTAAGGAGGAAGGCATCCCTTGAAGAATCGAATCAAATGGCTGATACTGTTGCTTCTGGTGGTTTCTCTGTGGTCCGTCGCATGTGGATCATCAGCACCTCAGGAAGACCCTGCAGAACTGGAAGAAACCATTGTTGAAGAAATCATGACAGAAGAACCGGAACCAGATCCCATTCCAGAGGGAATGGCAAAGAGCCCGCTCACTGGCTTGTGGATTCCTGAAGAAATGGTTAAGGTGCGTCCCGTGGCCATGCAAATCAATAATATCAGAGTAGCCTACCCTCAAAGCGGCATCTCTCAGGCTGACATCATCTATGAAACCCTGGCTGAAGGAAACATCACCCGCTTGCTGGCGGTTTTTCATGTGTATGATGCAGCGAAAATCGGTCCCATTCGCAGTGCCCGTCACTATTATCTGGATATGGCCGCCAGCCACGATGCACTCTACATGCACTATGGTGGCAGCCCCCAAGCCTATGACTACATTAGTCGTATGAAAGCACCAAATCTTGACGGACTGCCAAAGCCTGACGGTGTGCTAAGTTGGAGAGACCCGGAACGGCGCTCCATTCCCCGGATGCTGGAACACAGCGTCTACACCAGTCATGAGCTGATTGAAGAGGCTTGGGAAAAAGCAGGTTATCGCAGAGAAGTGGCCGACGATTTTGAAAGTGGACTGCTATTTCGAAGTGAACCTAAAGCACCCTTGGGTCAGCGGGCCGACTATGTGACGATCCCCTTTTCAAATGCCTACATATCAACTTTTGATTACGACCCCGAAACTCGGGAATACATCAAATATCAGTCGGGAGAACCTCATCTTGATGAACTGTCGGGCGAACCGTTGCGTTTTGCCAACCTGATAGTCCAGCGCACTAATATTTTCGTGATTCCTGGTGATGATGCCGGCCGCCGGGAGATCAACATTGTTGGAAGTGGCAAAGGCCATTACATTTCAGAAGGGCGCACAGTTGCCATAGAATGGAGTAAGGCAGCCTATAATCAACCCACCCGCTATGTTGAAGCCAAAACAGGTCTTCCCCTTGCCATGAATCCCGGAAAAACCTATATTGCTATTTTTCCGGAACGTCAGGAAATCACGCTTCTTAAACCTGCGGAAACAACCGAAACACCTTAAATAGCAAATATGCCTGACAAACTTGATTTCACTAATGGTAAAGAGGCGCCCTATGAGAGAGGATGAAAAAAATGACACACCAGGAATTGATTCAGATAGCCCTTGAAGTGAGAGAAAATGCTTACGTTCCATATTCTCAATTCAAAGTGGGAGCAGCTCTGCTTGGAGTCTCCGGCAAAGTGTATACCGGATGCAACGTGGAGTGCGCTTCCTATGGCGGCACGAATTGTGCAGAGCGCACAGCCATCTTTAAAGCAGTATCCGAAGGCGAGCGTCGCTTTAAGACCATCGCAGTGGTGGGGGATCCAAATGCTTACACTTTCCCCTGCGGTATTTGCAGGCAGGTAATGGTGGAATTTGGAAAGGAGCTGGAAATCATTGTTGCCAAAACACCGGAAGACTACCGGGTTTATACAATGAATGACATACTTCCCCATTCTTTTACACCCGATGACCTGGAAAACAGCGGGGAAGGAGTTCGTTCACATGACCTTTAAGTCAGGATTTGTAGCTGTGGTGGGTCGCCCCAACGTTGGGAAATCGACCCTTATGAATCGACTGGTCGGCGAAAAAGTCGCCATCATGTCTTCGAAACCCCAGACCACCCGCAACAGTATTCGAGGGGTACTGAATCGGCCCGGCAGCCAGATGGTACTGGTGGACACACCGGGGCTTCACCGCCCCAAAAACAAGCTGGGCGACTTTATGATGCAAAGTGCCATGAATACCCTGAATGATGTTGATGTCATTTTGTATTTGGTGGAACCGGAAAACGACATTGGTCCGGGAGACCGGTATATTATGGAGATGTTGGCAGAGATTAAAACACCGGTGATACTGGTGATTAATAAAATTGACCTTTCCAACGGCGAGCAGCTGGATCATTGCTACGGTCTTTATGAAACTACCGGTCGTTTTCAACGGATTATTCCCCTTTCGGCGACACTGGGAGTGAATCTGGAGCAGTTGTTGCGGGAACTGGAAGCACACCTTCCTGAAGGTCCCCGGTACTTCCCTGAAGATATGATCACAGATCAGCCGGAGCGGGTGATTATGGCGGAACTTATTCGTGAAAAAGTACTCCAGTATCTGGAGCAGGAAATACCCCATGGGGTGGCGGTAATGACGGAGCGCATGAGACTCAATGAAGAAAAACAGCTGATGGAAGTGCAGGCCACCATCTTCTGTGAAAAGAAATCCCACAAGGGGATGATCATTGGGAAAAATGGCCGCAAGTTAAAAGGAATCGGCAAAAGTGCCCGGGAGGATATGGAGCGTTTTCTGGGAGTGAAAGTGTATCTGGAGCTGTGGGTAAAAGTGAAAGAAGGCTGGCGTGATCAAGCGGCCTCTTTGCGGGACTTTGGTTACGACGAATAAAGGCGGCGGCCCTTGATGCTGATTAAAACGGAAGCATTTGTACTGAGAAGCCAAAAGTACAGAGAAGCAGACAGTCTTATCGTGCTTTTCAGTCGAAAGCTGGGAAAAATAAGTGCAGTTGCCAAAGGTTCGCGTCGTGCTAAAAGTCAAATGCTGGCGGGCATTCAGCCTTTTTGTCATTCTGATTTTCTGCTTTACCAGGGACGAAGCCTCTATACAGTTAACCAGGTGGAGGCAAAGCAGATTTTTTATCCCCTACGAGAAGATTATCAGCGGTTGATGGAAGCGGCTTACCTGGTGGAGCTGGTGGATACAGAAATCAACGAAGGGCAGCCGCATCCCCGTCTTTATTCTCTTTTTGGATCAGGACTGACCCTTCTCAGTCGAAACGAAACCGAACTGAACACCCTGGTAAGAGCCTTTGAGGTACATTACACCCGGGTTTGCGGCTATGCGCCACAAACGATGGCTTGTGTTGCCTGTGGCATCGTCACTTCAGAGCGATGGTCTTTTTCTGCGGCCCAGGGGGGGATTTTGTGTGGGAACTGCCGATACCAAGATCCCCAAGCCTCCCACATTTCTCCTACCTGCCTGAAACTGCTCAGATATCTTGGAACCAAACCACTTCAAGATGTGGTGCGTCTTAAAATCCATCAAAAGCTCAATGACGAGCTGCAACAGCTTATGCGGAGCTACCTGCTTTACCATATGGAACGCCACCAGTTCCGAAGTCAGAAGCTGCTTCAGCAACAGGGATTTCTTCCAGTCATCAAGGTCAGGGAGAAAGAAAACACCAGCACCACATTGACAGAAACAGGTAAATCTGGTACAGTCATTAAAACTGAATCTGGTGAAAACAGCGATGAGCAGAAGGAGTAATTTCTGTTACTTTCCAAAGCGAGCCGGGGCAGGTGGAAGCCTGGCGAAAGTCTGAAATGAAGGGCATCTGTGAGCTGAACTGATGAAAGTGGGTATCGCCTGAGTCGATATCAATCAGGGTGGAACCGCGGAAGACATATGATGCTTTCGTCCCTTATACAAGGGACAGGAGGCATTTTTTTATGCTACCATACTTCCTGAACTGAAAGAGATTGTCAAATGAACAGGTAAGAGAATGCAAATATGAGAGGAGTCGTTATGATGGCAGTGGAAAAGAGCATGGAAAAAGTGGTTGCGCTGGCAAAATCAAGGGGTTATATTTTTCCGGGGTCAGAAGTTTACGGAGGTCTTGCCAATACCTGGGACTACGGCCCGTTGGGTGTCGAATTCAAAAACAATGTGAAAAAGGCCTGGTGGAAAAAATTCATTCAGCAAAGCCCCCACAATGTGGGTCTTGACGCGGCTATCTTAATGAATCCAAAAACATGGGAGGCTTCCGGTCATGTGGGAGGTTTCAGCGACCCGTTGATGGACTGTAAAGCATGCAAATCCCGTTTTCGGGCAGATAAGCTGATTGAAGATTTTTTGGGAGATGAAGCCAGCGATGCTGCCGTGGATGGTTGGAGCACGGAGAAAATGTCGGTTTTCATTGAAGAAAATCAGATTGCCTGCCCCGAATGCAGTGCTCACAACTTCACAGGAATCCGGCAGTTTAATCTGATGTTTAAAACATTTCAGGGAGTTACTGAAGACAGCAGCACACAGATTTATCTGCGACCCGAAACAGCCCAGGGAATTTTCGTGAATTTCAAGAATGTGCAGCGATCTTCACGCAAAAAAGTTCCTTTTGGAATTGGCCAAATCGGTAAATCTTTCCGCAATGAAATTACACCGGGGAACTTCACGTTCCGAACCCGGGAGTTCGAACAGATGGAGTTGGAGTTTTTCTGCAAACCAGGAACAGACTTGGAGTGGTTTGATTACTGGTCCAACTTCTGCCATAACTGGCTCATCAGCCTGGGCCTGACTCCTGAAAATTTACGGCTGCGTGAACATGAAAAAGAAGAATTGTCTCATTACAGTGCTGCCACCACCGACATTGAATACCGGTTTCCCTTTGGATGGGGTGAGCTGTGGGGAATCGCCGATCGTACCGACTTTGACCTGAAACAGCATGCGGCCCATTCCGGGGTTGATTTCCACTATCAGGACCCAGTAACCAATGAAAAATACGTGCCTTACTGCATTGAACCATCTGTTGGGGCTGATCGAGTTGCGCTGGCCTTCCTGGTGGATGCTTACGATGAAGAACAGGTGGGTGAAAATGATACACGAGTGGTGTTGCGTTTACATCCGTTTCTGGCTCCCATCAAGGCGGCTGTGTTGCCCCTGGCAAAAAAGCTGGGTGATGATGCGATGAAAGTGTATGATTTGCTGTCAGAACATTTTATGATTGAATATGATGATGCCGGCAGTATCGGCAAACGCTATCGCCGTAATGATGAGGTGGGCACACCCTTCTGCATTACTTTTGACTTCGATTCGATGGAAGATGGGTGCGTGACAGTACGCCATCGTGATACAATGGAACAGGAAAGGGTATCTATAGACGAACTGGTTCACTATCTGGCCAAACGACTTGTTTTTTAAAGGAGGAGATCGATGAAAGTTCAGGAGCTTAAATTTTTTATAGTATCCGACTCTGTGGGAGAAACTGCAGAGCTGGTGGCCCGGGCTGCACTCAGTCAGTTTGATTTTAAAAACTATGAAATTAGGCGTTATTCTTTCATGTCTGAGCCGGAACAGCTCCTTGAAATGCTGACCGATGCACAACCTGAAAGTACCATTATCCTGTTCACCATGGTGGTGCCAGCCATGCGTGAGTTGTTGATGCGTGAAATCAAGGAGCGCAAGTTGCCAGCCATCGATCTTATGGCCGGCTTGATGGATGTACTGGAAGATCGACTATGCATGAAACCCAAGGGAGAAGCTGGGCTGATTCGCAAACTGGATGAACAGTATTTCCGGCGCATCGAGGCCATAGAGTTTGCTGTTAAATATGATGATGGGAAAGATCCCCGGGGGCTTAAAAAGGCCGATATTGTTCTTATTGGCATTTCTCGAACTTCTAAAACTCCTCTGAGCATGTACCTGGCACATCGAAACATCAAAGTGGCCAACGTGCCGCTGGTGCCGGAAGTGTCGCCGCCCAAAGAGCTTTTTGAAGTGAAACCCCAAAAAATCATTGGACTGACAACAGACCCCTACAAGCTGATAGAAATTAGAAAAGAACGAATTAAAGCATTGGGACTGCAGGATAATGCCAACTACGCCAGCATTCAGCGCATTATTGAAGAGTTGGAATATGCAGATGCCCTGATGCGCAAATTAGGCTGCCCTGTCATTGACGTTTCTGCCCGGGCAGTGGAAGAAAGTGCCAGTATCATTCTGGAAATCTGCCGGGAAATTGGCTATGAGGTTGGACTGCTGAAAGGTTAAGTGAAACACTCATCAGTTTCTTTTTGATGAAAACAATCTGCGGAGGTGACCATCTGTCATGAAACAATACGTGTATGCATTTCGTGAAGGATCTTCGGAAATGAAACCACTTCTGGGTGGCAAGGGCGCAAACCTGGCGGAAATGACCCGCATAGGGCTGCCGGTGCCCGGAGGCTTCACCATTACCACAGAAGCTTGTATTGAATATTATGAACAGGGGAACATGATATGGGATGACTTGAGGCAGCAGATCGGACAAAAGCTGAGCGAGATGGAAACTGAAATGGGACATCAACTGGGAGAAGTGAAAAACCCCTTGCTGGTTTCTGTTCGATCTGGCGCCGTTGTTTCAATGCCCGGCATGATGGACACCATCCTGAACCTGGGGTTGAATGATGAAACCGTTCAGGGGCTGGCAAACACCTCCGGCAATCAAAGGTTTGCTTTTGACAGTTACCGCCGGCTGATTCAAATGTTTGGTGATGTGGTACTGGAGATTCCTAAATACAAATTTGACAGTCTCTTGGAGAAAAAGAAAACTGAAAAAGGTGCCGCTTCCGATACAGACCTGGTGGCAGAAGATTTTATGGATTTGGTGGAAGCTTTTAAAAAAGTGGTTCAGAAGGAAACACGAAAACCTTTTCCCCAAGATCCTCAGGTTCAGCTCATGATGGCGGTGGAAGCAGTATTCAAATCATGGAACAATCCCCGTGCCCGTGTCTACCGGGAGCATAATGATATTTCTCATCACCTGGGAACGGCGGTCAACATACAGGTGATGGTTTTTGGAAACATGGGTAATGATTCCGGGACGGGTGTTGCCTTTACCCGAAATCCTTCAACAGGTGAAAACAAACTATATGGTGAGTTTCTGGTAAATGCCCAGGGTGAAGATGTGGTGGCAGGCATCAGAACACCAAAGGATATTGAAGAAATGAAGAACCTGCTGCCCGAAGCATACCAGCAGTTCAAAGAAGTGGCACAGCTCTTGGAAAAACACTATCGGGACATGCAGGACATTGAGTTCACCGTTAACCGGGGCAAACTGTTCATGTTGCAGACCCGTACCGGAAAGCGAACTGCCCAGGCCGCAATTCAGGTGGCGGTGGACATGGTTGAAGAAGGGTTGATCACTAAAGAAGAAGCTGTTCTGCGAATGAATCCCTCTGATCTGGACCAGCTGCTGCACCCCACCTTTGATGAAAAAGCACTGGAAGAGGCTGCTCTTATCACCAAAGGACTTCCAGCTTCTTCGGGAGCTGCCTGTGGAAAAATTTACTTTACCCCTGAAGAAGCGGTTAATGCGCATGCCAGAGGTGAAATCGTTATCCTGGTGCGCAATGAGACCTCGCCTGAAGATATTGAAGGAATGGTGGCATCTGCCGGTATACTCACGGCCAAGGGTGGCATGACATCACACGCAGCGGTGGTGGCCCGGGGCATGGGAAAATGTTGCGTGTCCGGTGCCGGCGAGTTGAACATTAGCGAACAGGAAAAAACTATGAAAATAGAAGCGATTTCGCTAACAGAAGGCGACTTCATTTCCCTTGATGGAAATACCGGTTGTGTATATCATGGCAAGATTGCAACCAGAGAAGCGCGGCTGGGGGGGCGTTTTGTGACCCTCATGGAATGGGCAGATGATCTTCGAAAGCTGAAAGTGCGCACCAATGCCGATACTCCGAGAGACTCGGCCAAGGCAGTTGAGTTTGGAGCGGAAGGCATAGGCCTTTGCCGCACCGAACACATGTTTTTTGAAGAGAACCGGATTGCAGTCATGCGCCGCATGATTCTTTCGAGAACTGAAGACGCACGCCGTAAAGCGCTGGCAGAGCTAATGCCCATGCAAAGAGACGATTTTGTCGCCATTTTCAAAGTGATGGGCGACAGACCTGTAACCATCAGACTTCTCGATCCCCCGCTTCATGAGTTTCTGCCCACGGCTGAAGCTGATATTCAACGTTTGGCTGGCGAACTGGATGTTTCGGTTTCTCAGTTGAAAGAAACTGTTCGTGAACTGGCAGAGGTGAATCCCATGTTGGGACATCGAGGCTGTCGATTGGCTGTCACTTATCCTGAAATCTATGAAATGCAGGTGCAGGCTATTATGGAAGCAGCCACACAACTGAAGCGGGAGGGACATCATGTTATACCAGAGATCATGATTCCTCTTATTGGCGAAATAAAAGAGCTTCAGTATGTGAAAGAGTTGGTGCTGAAAGTGATTCGCCAGGTGGGAAATGATACCGGCGAAACAGTACCCTATCTTATTGGCACCATGATTGAAATTCCACGAGCTGCTATCACTGCCGATGATATTGCCAAAGAAGCCGAATTTTTCTCCTTTGGCACCAATGATCTGACTCAGATGACCTATGGTTTTTCCAGAGACGATGCCGGCAAATTCATCAAAGAATACCGGGATAAAGGCATTCTGGAAAAAGACCCCTTCCAGCAGATTGACCGGCGCGGTGTGGGAGAATTGATGAAAACCGCTGTCAAACTGGGGCTTGAAAGTCGTAGCGACCTAAAGCTAGGTATTTGCGGCGAACATGGCGGTGATCCCAGTTCTGTTGAATTCTGCCACTTGCTGGGACTTGATTATGTTTCGTGCTCCCCCTTCAGGGTTCCCATTGCCCGACTGGCTGCGGCTCAGGCGGCCATTCGGTATCCTTCATGAGTAGTTGTCTCAACTGAATATAAGAACAACACAAAACACTGCAAGCCAATGCTTGCAGTGTTTTGATTTTACTGACAAATCGTGTTGCACATTATATAGAAGTGATTAGCAATTTAAACAAGTATAGAGCAAAAAACTATTCCTTGATGAAGAGAAGAGAATAAAATCATAGATACAGATAGACAAAGGTCGATGTTATAGGTATAATTGAATAAATAAATTCAATTGTTGATAAATAGCATGAACGCAGAACTACATAGAATGGTCAGCTACACGAATAGAAAGAAAGGAAGCTTTCGGCTAAGAAATGATAGTTTTATCACAATATTAACAGGAGGGTGGGTTCCATGAACATCACAAGAAGAAGATTTGTGCAGGGAGCTGTGGCAGCAGGTACTGCAGCCTTTTTCTGGCAGGCAGGATGTAATGCGCGCCTGGAAACACTGGAGGAAACAGATGCGGTGGTTGAAATGCCACAAGAAGTACAGGGTCTGGCAGCAGGTGAATGGGTTCCAAGTGGCTGTTTGGGATGTACTTCCTGGTGTGCCAAGGAAGTCTTTGTGGTGGATGGCAGAGCCATTAAAATCAGGGCGAATGCCGGTTCTAAAGTTCATGGTGGAAACGATTGCCCGCGTGCACACCTTGCCATCCAGCAGGTGTATGACCCCGATCGTATCAAACAACCCATGAAACGCACCAACCCGCGAAAAGGACTTGATGAAGATCCGCAGTTTGTACCCATTTCATGGGATGAAGCCATGGATATGCTGGCAGACAAAGTGATGGAGCTGCGTGAGAATGATGAGACTCATAAATTTGTTTTATTTCGTGGGCGTTATACCAATATCAACGATCTATTTTACAGCAGTCTGCCAAAGATTATCGGATCACCCAACAATATATCCCATAGCTCCATTTGTGCAGAAGCCGAAAAATTTGGCCCTTACTACACTCAGGGATATTGGAACTACAGGGATTACGATGTAGCTAATACCAGATATATGATCTGCTGGGGAGTGGACCCCCTCTGTTCCAACCGTCAGGTATCCCATTACCTTAATGCTTTTGGAGGTATGTTGAAGAACGGGGTACGCATTGCCACTGTTGATCCCAAATATTCCAATACAGCAGCGAAATCTGAAGTCTGGATGCCTGTTAAACCGGGGCAGGATGGTGCTTTAGCCACTGCCATGGCGCATGTGATTTTATCGGAAGGTCTCTGGTCCCGTGAATTTGTGGGTGATTTCACCGACGGTTCAAATCATTTCATTCCAGGCCAAGATGCCAATGAAGCAGATTTTGAAGAAATCTACTCCCACGGCGTGGTGAAATGGTGGAATCTTGAACTGAAAGACCGGACCCCTGAGTGGGCTGAAGAAGTGTGCGGGGTTGATGCTGACACGATACGCAAAGTCGCCGTTGATTTTGCCAGCGAAGCTCCACATGTGATGGTTTTCATGGGCGGTGGCTCCAACATGCAGGTGAGGGGCGCTTACAACTCCATGGCTGTTCATGCTCTTAACGGTTTGGTGGGAGCGGCAGAGAATAAGGGCGGTACCATCACCGGCAGAAGTGCCCGCCTTGGTTCGCTGCCCAAACCTGATGATTATATGGATGAAATGGCGACAACCAACAGCAAGCAGAAGAAAATAGACCAGCGGGGTTATTTGGAGTTTCCAGCGCTGAAAGATGGAAAGTCCGGCGGCGGCGTGGTCACCAATCGAGTGGCTGATGCCATTCTCATGGAAGATCCTTATTTACCTAAAGTGGGAATCGGGTATTTTTGCAACTTTAACTACTCCTGTCCGGAAGCAAGCCGCTGGCATGAGGCAATGTCCAAACTTGAGTTTTACGCCCACTGCGTTACCCATTATTCTGAAATGAGCCATTTTGCCGATTTACTGCTGCCTTCCACCCATCATATGTTTGAGCAGATGAGCTCGGCAGCACAGAAAGGCAATTCATTCACACATCTGTGGATTGGCGGCAGAGCCATTGATCCGGTCTATGATGTGAAAAACCCGGAATCGGAAGTGCCATGGATGCTGGCAGAGAAGATGGCAGAGCGGGGATTTTCCAATTTGATGGATTTTCTAAAAGAATTTAAAGATCCGGAAACAGGTCAGGCACCCGGCAATGGCATTGAACTGGAAACCAATGCCTTCAAAATCCTTACAGAGCCCATCTGGAATCCCGATGCCTATGTGGAAGCAGGGAACCATGGTGACAGTTTTGACGCGTGGGAAGCTTTTCTTGCAAAAGGAATCTGGAACTCTGATGAATATGAGTTCAAGAAACTTTGGGGTAAAATGCCTACTGCAACAGAGAAATTTGAATTTTACAGTGAGACCCTTAAAGAGGCCCTTGAAGGCCATGCCGAGAAGCATGGCGTGACAGCTGATGACGTGCTGGAAGCCTGCAAATACGGTGAAAGCAAGGGCGAGCGAGCTTTTGTGCCTCACTATACACCTCCTTTTATGCATGGCAGCGAACAGGAATATCCCTTTGCCTTCATTGACTGCAAATCTCACATGGCCAGGGAAGGCCGCTCGTCCAATTGTTCCTGGTTCCAGGAGTTTAAAGATGTGGATGCCGGTGATATGAAGTGGGGTGACTGCATCAAGCTGAATCCGGCTGATGCAGCTGCTCTTGGCCTCGAAGATGGCGAACTGGTCCGGGTGGTTTCACCCACCGGTGAAGCGGTGACCACGCTGAAAACCTGGAGTGCGCTGCGCCCCGGAACCGCTTCCAAAACCTACGGCCAGGGTCATTGGGCAATGGGACATGTGGCGGCGGAAGATTTCGTCGGCCGTAAATCGAGAGGCGCCAATAACAATGACTTCATGACAGCCGATTATGAGCGTCTCAGTGGATCCACCGCATTCTACGGCAGCTTTCGCGTACGAATTGAAAAAGTTTAATAATGAGCCAATCGGAGGTGTAAATCATGGCAAAATACGGAATGGTGATTGATCTTCAGAAATGTGCCGGCTGTGCGGCCTGCTCCATTGCCTGTAAGAATGAAAACAATGTTCCCGACGGGATCTTCTGGTCCCACTACATTACTGAAACCAGAGGAGAATTTCCGAAGATTACTTACACTTATATTTCAACACTTTGCAACCATTGTGATGTAGCTCCCTGTGTAGATGCCTGCCCTGTTGATCCCAAGGCAATGTATAAACAGGATGACGGGATCACCATGCATGATGAAGACAGCTGTATTGGATGCCGCGCCTGTGAAAATGCCTGTCCTTATGGCGTTATCTATTACAACGAACGGGGAGTGGCACCCTTTGAAAACTGGCAAAGCGGTGAAGCGGCAGCCCTGACAGAAAAGGTGGGAGGTACGGTGATTCCCTACTATAATCCTGATCGTGCCATTACCTACGCAGGCATACGTCGTGAAAACAAAGTTGAAAAATGCACCTTCTGCGACCACCGTGTCATCAATGGGGAATCGCCTTACTGTGTGGTGGCTTGTCCGGCAGATGCACGTATTTTTGGAGACTTGGACGATCCCAACAGTGAAATCAGCCAACTGCTGTCATCCAATGATTCAACGGTGTTATTGCCAGAAGCAGGTACACAGCCCAATGTCTATTACATCCATCGTTTCGATGTGAAAGAATAACGAGTAAAAATGAATCAACAACAGGTTTCGGCCTGTTGTTGATTCATCACAGGAAGGATGTCGGCGAAATGGAAATCTTTATTCAGCAGGAGCGGCTGCGGGGAAGTCTGTACCATCTGCTGTCCAAATGTTATCAGATTCCGGGAGAATTCCTTAAAACAGAAGAAGTGGTGAAGCAACTTCACCTGTTTCTTTCGGAAAATCATCCCAGGGCAGCAGCAGAGGCTGCCGTGATGCTGTCAGTTCTTGAATCCACCGACGATCTGAGCCCGCTGGTACAGGAGTTTCTGACACTTTTTGTCGGCCCTAAAACCCTTTTGGCACCACCCTACGGTTCACTCTACCTTGAAGATAAAGGGCAGATCATGGGGCCTTCAACTTTTGAAGCCATGAAATACTACGAAGCTGCCGGCCTTCAAAAATCCAAAACGATGCATGAACCGGATGATCATCTGCGTATTGAGCTGGAGTTCATCAGCTATCTAATTGGCCGAGTGTTGGAAAGCAGTGAGTCTAATCGGATGGAGGCGGCCGTGAAATTTGCCCAGCTCCAGACGACGTTCCTTGAGCGGCATTTGGGAAACTGGGTGCACCCTTTTGCCAATAATATGGAAAACCAGGCAACTTCAGACTACTTTAAAGCTTTGGCACGGCTGACAATCTTGTTTGTTGGACAAGATGTTTCTCAAGACAGCAAGCAGATGCTGGCCGAACTTCAAATGTTTGCACAAGAAGACCAGTCATCAGCTGAAAAGCATCAATCGCAGGAAATTAACTGAATGAAGTGGTGAGTGCTGTGAGCTGGATTACCGGATTTATCATTGATAAAATCACTGTTGCCGATCAACCTGTTTGGCAAAAAAAGAAATGCCTTACCCATGCTGGTGAAAGCTGTGAAGTCTGCAAGAACGCCTGCGCATCAGGAGCTTTGACGAAAAAACAACAGCAGGTAGTTATCGATAAGAATAGGTGCAGTGGTTGTTTTCACTGCGTGGTTCCCTGTCCTACAGGCTCATTGGCGTACCCCGCCAAGCTTTTCAGGCAGCTTGTCATGAAAATTCAAAAGACGAAAGCACCGGTGATTACCTGTGAGCAGTACCCCCACGAGGGGCATGGTGTTTTGAAATGCCTACTTGGAATCAACCGGGAGATGATGGTCATGCTGACGTTGGTCGGCGACCAAGAAACCATGACCTTAAATATGAGCCATTGCGCATCCTGTATAATAAAAGGTAAAATGGATGCGGAAAGCATTTTTCACCAACACCATCAACAAGTTCAAAAACTGTTGGCAACATGGATCCCGGTGAAGAAACTGGTCATCGCTGAAGACGTTCTTCCAGCAGTGTCTGCCACATCAGAGTCCATGAGTCGCCGTGGTTTTTTTGATCAGCTGACAAAGCAAGTTAAGGAAACTGCAGTTAGTACCGGCCAAGAGCTGTTGCAAGAGGCCGACACACAGACATATCCCATGAGAGATCATTTGCTTATTCATGTAAACAAACAGGTGATAACAGAGAATCGAGAGATGTTTCTTGACGGGATAATGGCATCACTGACAGCTGACAATCGCTGTACTGCCTGCGGCCAGTGTAAAACCACCTGCCTTCAAGGCGCCTGGCAGATAGAAGCTTCTAAAGACCGCCTGATCCTCTCTCATCATGCAACGCGCTGCAATGATTGCGGTCGTTGCCGTGAGGTTTGTCCATCCGGCGTTATAAGCAAATTGCCATTAACGGCGGCGTCTCTTTCCGGTCCAATGGTCTGCCAAACCTGGGTGTATGGTCACTGCACCAGATGTCGGAGGAAATTGTTATCTGATAAGCTCAAAATGGGTCATTGTCATGCCTGTCATAAACAGATAAGGTTAAAGCGCCAATTGTTTGAAAATGAAAGTAACGGGAGTTGCAGAGATGGTCTGACAACGCCATCGAAATCGAAGAAAGAGGAGCTGTCTTATGGAAGTGATTAAAACGCGGGATGCAGTGGGCATGGTGATCGGTCATGATCTTACAGAAATTGTTCCCGGCGAGTTTAAGGGAGTTGCCTTTAAAAAAGGACATGTGGTGCGACAGGAAGATGTGGATCATTTACTGCGTATCGGAAAAGAACATCTTTACGTCATGGAGTTAAAAGAAGGAGAGGTTCATGAGGATGATGCGGCTACCATATTGGGAAAAATGATCTGCGGTCCCGGTGTTCATTTTACACCTCCCTCAGAGGGGAAAATCAATCTGATTGCCTCTGAAGCTGGACTGCTTAAAGTTAACCGCGACTTACAAGATGAAGTGAATGATTTGGGAGACATTTGTCTGGCAAGCATTCATGGGAATCGTTCCATTGATGAAAAAGGGCTGATAGGAGGATGCCGAGTGATACCCCTGACAGTCCCACAGCAGAAGCTGTCAGAGGTGGCGGTCATTCTTGAGAACCAGGAGCCTTTGCTTCAGGTCAAACCATACCAACCCAAGCGGGTTGCCATTATTGTCACGGGCAGTGAAGTGTTTAAGGGAAGAATTGAAGATAAGTTCGGGCCAGTGGTGGCTGAAAAATTGGCGAAATATGACGTTGAGCTGATGAACAGGCAGATTGTTCCTGACGAAACACAGTGCATTCGACAGGCGGTGGAAGATGCAAAAGTTGCCGGCGCAAACTTGATTGTGGTGACAGGAGGAATGTCGGTTGACCCTGATGATAAAACCCCTGGGGCTATCAAACAAACCGGTGCAGAAATGGTGGCGTACGGCACACCGGTGCTCCCGGGAGCCATGCTTCTGTTAGCTTACCTTGATGGAATTCCAGTGTTTGGGCTTCCGGGTTGCGTGATGTTTGCACACACCACTGCCTTTGATATTTTACTTCCCCGGGTAATGGCAGATGAAACCATCACCCGACGGGACATCTCCCGGCTGGGTCATGGAGGACAGTGTCTGAAATGCGACACCTGCTCCTTCCCTGATTGTCATTTTGGAAAATGTTAGGGGGAAAAAAATGAAGACCAATGTGACGCTTGAAGTGGCGCTGTCACTTTTGTTGGATGAATGTCCCTTGACACGGTCCATTCATGTGCCGCTAATGGATAGTCTGGGCAGTGTGCTTGCTGAGGAAGTGGTATCTGATGTCAATATTCCTCCCTTTGATCGTTCGCCTCTTGATGGCTATGCCCTACGGGCTGACGATACTGTTGGAGCATCGTTGGAGGCTCCGGTGACACTGAGTGTTATCGATTACCTCCCTGCAGGAAAAGTTTCCCAAAGGGAAGTTGGAACAGGGCAGGCGATTCGTATTATGACCGGGGCGAAGATTCCGCAGGGAGCCGATGCGGTGATCCGACAGGAAGATGTGACACATGATGCTGAGACGGTCACCCTTCGTCAATCAATGAAACCGTTGGAAAATATAAGTTTATGCGGCGAAGATATTTTAATGGGAAATGTGGTGCTTCATACGGGAACAGTTATTGAACCACCTGAAATCGGTCTATTGGCATCTCTTGGCAGAAGCTTTGTTTCAGTTTACATGAAGCCCCGGGTGGCGATTTTATCCACGGGTGATGAATTGATTGAAGTTCAACAACCCATGAGTGATGGAAAAATTCGAAACAGCAATTCGTACACCGTCGCTGCGCAGATTAAAAAAACTGGGGGAAAACCCCTGATGCTGGGCGTTTGTGGTGATGATCTTTCATCAATCACAAATAAACTTCACGCTGCTCTAGGAATTGCCGACATCGTCATTACCACCGGAGGTGTTTCGGTGGGTGATAAAGATCTTGTTAAAGAAGCTTTTCAGCAGGTGGGGGCAGAAATGCTGTTTTGGCGGGTGCGCATGAAGCCAGGGACACCCATTGCGGTGGCCCGTTATGGTGAAAAACTTCTCATTGGACTCTCTGGTAATCCGGCAGCGGCCTTCATCACCTTTGAGCAATTTGTGAGACCTTTACTTTTAAAAATGATGGGGCGGGATAAATACCAGCTGATGACAGTGGAAACCGTCCTTGAAAATGATTTCATGAAGGTGAGCAATCAAAATCGGTTTGTTCGTGCCACAACCGTTTACCGTGAAGGTGGATTCTATACCCGATTTCCAGGAAGGCATAGTTCGGGCGTGCTTTCGAGTCTTTCAGGAAACAACTCGTTGTTCTACATTCCCGCCGGTAAGGGACCATTTACCCGGGGGCAACGAGTAACCATACAACTGCTTGATCAGCCGGAGGTGAAGGCATGATCCCTGTATTTTCGATTGTGGGAAAAAACTCCAACACAGGAAAGACTACACTGATGTGTCAGGTAATTGATATTTTGAAACGAAGAGGGTATCGGGTTGGGACAATTAAACACGATGTTCATGGGTTTGATATGGATCATCCGGGAAAAGACACCTGGAAGCATGCCCAGGCCGGCTCTGACCTGGTGATGATCTCATCACCGGAAAAATTTGCAATGATACAGAAGGTTGAGACTGAGCGAAAATTGGAAACAATTGTTGCTGAGATTAACAATGTGGATATTCTCATCACAGAAGGCTATAAACGTGAAAAATACCCAAAACTGGAAGTGTTTCGCCAGGCGGCAGCAGATGAACTATTGTGTGAGGAAGAGGAAATGTTTGCGTTGGTGACAGATAAAGTTTTCGACGTAAAAGCACCTCAGTTTGGGTTTGAACAGGTGGAGGAATTGGTGGATTTGATAGAAATGACATTTCTATCAAATGGGAAGCGGACCCATGAATCTGCTGATCATCAGATGACTGGCCTTTCCACACACTGAAGGTTGACTCGATAATAAATAAGGAGGAGTTAACATGGGTCGAATTGGATTCCAGGAACTGCTGGTGGTTTTTGGTCTGGCACTGCTCATATTTGGGCCCTCGAAACTGCCTGAAATTGGCAAATCGCTTGGAAAAGGACTTCGCGAGTTTAAACAGGCAACCCGCGAAGTGAAAGAAAGCATCACTGTAGAAGAGGCAGAGAGCCCTGAGAAGTAATCAATAATTGAACACATGAAACCCTGACGGTGAAGAATCATTCATTTTACTGATTCAATGTCAGGGTTTCCATATTTTTATCCAGAACCCATTGAGGGTTTTTCATTTTTTTGATATACTGTAGAGCTTATGAGCCTTTTGGCAAACAGCATTTAGGGTATTGATACGGATAACAAAGGAGTTGATGGCGATTGTCCGATAAAATCACCATTCGAGCCATGACAGAAATGCGCGAAAAGCAAACACTGGCACCTTATGCCCAACTGAGTGCTGATACCCAGGGTCGCGAAGAACCAGAACCCAACTGTGACATTCGCACCGTCTATCAGAGAGATCGGGATCGAATCATTCATTCTGAGTTTTTTCGCAGATTAAAGGGAAAGACCCAGGTGTTCATTTTGAAGTCAGATTTTTACAGAACGCGTTTGACCCATACCCTTGAACTCAGTCAAATTGCTCGCACCATTGCCCGGGCGCTGGGACTAAATGAGGACCTTATTGAAGCCATTTCCCTTGGCCACGACCTGGGCCACACCTGTTTTGGTCATAGTGGCGAAGAAGTACTGCAGCGGCTGACGGGATTTTTTTCCCACAACGTACAGAGTCTGCGTATCGTTGACCAACTTGAACGGGAGGGACGGGGATTAAACCTCACGGTTGAAGTGCGTGACGGCATTCTGAATCACACCGGCGATGGCATTCCCATAACAATGGAAGGAAAGCTGGTAAAAATTGCCGACCGAATTACCTATCTTTGTCATGACATTCAGGACAGCTTGAGTGCAGGCATTCTTAAAGCAGAAGATATTCCTCCTGCTATTAGGAACACCCTGGGAGACAGTCACAGCCAACGAGTGAACAGTTTTGTGCAAGACATGGCCATGGAAACGGCCCGGCAACTGGCACTTGGGAACGAACCCCGCATCTATCAAAGTTCGCATATGGAAGCTGTGATGCAGGAACTGCGCAGTTTTATGTTCGAAAAAGTGTATTACGGAGAACTGTGCATGCGCGAAAAAGAAAAAGCCACGCATATCGTTGAATGCCTTTACCGTGAAAACACCAAAAATATGACACCCCGGGAATCAGCAGACCTAATTGCAGGCATGACAGATGAAGCAGCTATTAAGGCATTTCAGGAGTTGATGATTCCGATTCCCAGTTAGAACTGATGTCATTTAATGTAAGGGTTAATAATGCACTGTAAATATATTGAGAACTTTTTTCGCCAATTGGCAGGACTTTTAGATTTCATGTCGAATAAGGTATCACTGAGTGGGATTACCTGCTTAAACTATTTGCAACTCAGAAATGGTGTGTGCATGTTGAGTAGACATATACCAGATGAAATTGTTCATGAGATCATAAGCCGAAACGACATTGTTGAAGTGATCAGTGAATATGTGCCATTACAGCCAGGCGGAGCTAATCATCGCGCCTTGTGTCCCTTCCATAATGAAAAAACACCGTCTTTCATGGTGAGTCGTGAAAAGCAGATGTTCAAATGCTTTGGGTGTGGGAAAGGCGGTGACGTGGTAGGGTTCATAATGGAGAAAGAAAATCTTGACTTTGTTGAGGCACTGAAAAAACTGGCCCAGCGAATTAACTTGCAGATTCCTGAAGCAGAGATGACACCCCAGGTCCGGCAGGAGTTGCAGGAACAACACCAGCTTATGGATCTACATCGAGATGCCGCTTCCTTTTATTTCAAATGCCTTAAGAAGAGGGGCAATGCCGGTGCCAGATATCTGGCCGGGAGGGGATGGAGCATCGAGACCATTAAACGTTTTGGCTTGGGGTATGCCCCAGACCAATGGGATGCTTTGTGCCGCTACATGTCCACCAGAGGATATTCCAACGAGTTGCTGGAAAAAGCCGGGTTAGCCATCTTAAGCGAGAAAGTGACAGGAAATAAGCGGCATTATGACCGTTTCAGAAATCGTGCGATGTTTCCGATTTTTGACATTCGAGGCAATGTCGTAGCCTTTGGAGGGCGAATTCTGACTCCGGAAGGAACACCCAAATATCTAAATTCACCTGAAACCCTCCTCTTTAATAAACGTCATTTACTGTATGGTCTCAATATCGCACGAACACACCTGAGACAACACACACTGATTCTGGTGGAAGGCTATACGGATGTGATCACCCTTCATGAAAACGGATTCCAAAACGCAGTTGCCACTCTGGGAACCTCCCTGACACCGGATCATGCCCGACTGGCTGAAAAAACTGCCAAGCGGGTGATCTTATGCTTTGATGGAGACCAGGCGGGTGAACAGGCTGCCCAGCGTAGTATTCGGATTTTCCGTCATACTGAGGTTGAAGTCAAAATTCTCACGCTGCCCCATAAAACCGACCCGGATCAATACGTGAAAGAGAAAGGTGCTGAGGCTTTTGAGCAACTGTTGCAGAAAGCCCCCACTGCTGTCGAGTACCAAATTTCTCTCATTCGCCGCAGGCACTCGTTGGCGACAGTGGAAGGGAAAGTGCATTTTGCCAGGGAAGCATCAGACGTTCTGAAACAGATAAAAAGTATGGTTGAACGGGAGGCCTACGCTGCCCGGGTAGCTGAAGAAATAGGTGTTTCCAAAGCTTCTTTCATGGAGGAGCTCCAGCAGGGTAAACGCAGCTATGAGATTCGAGATTATGGAAAGAATAAAGATGCGTATGCTGCTCGTCGGCTTTCTATTGAGGCTATGACACCTGTTGAACGTGATGCTGTGATTAAAATGGAATGCCAGTTTCTTAAATGGACCCTCCGGCATCCTGAATACCTGCTTCAATTGGGAGAAAAAATTGAAGCAAGCCTTTTTCAACACACCACCCATCAGGTATTATTTCGATTAATGATAGAAAATCACGAATTACTTCAAAAAAAACCTGCAGAAAAAGATTTTTTTGAAGGATTTGAAGAAGAAATGGCGAATATTGATGCAGCTGAAGATTGTGATCTTTCATTGGAAGACATGATTCGGCGATTTACTCAATATATGAAAACTCAACAGCGTCAGCAACAGCTGAAGCAGTTGGAGGAGAAGCAACGGAAGCTGTTGGATAATCAGGAATTGAACCCGAAAGAGAAGGAAGATGAAATGCTTAAACTGGGAATGGAAATCAGACGCATCAACATAGAACTGCAAGAGCTGTACATGCAGAAGGGAGGGAAATAGTATGGATAGTCAAACCATCGATTTAACCAAGGAAATGTTGAAAAAACTCCTTGAAAAAGGGCAAAAAGACGGATCCCTCACTTACGAGGAGATCATGAATGCTCTTGAGAAGGCTGAGTTGGATAAAGATCAAATTGACGATCTGTATGATCAATTTACAACCTTAGGCATCGATATCATTGGTGAAGAAAAAGAAGATGACCTTGAGTTGGATGATCCGGATCTTGAAGAAGATCTTAAAATTGATGAACCGGTGGAGGATGATTTATCTCTGATGAAAGGGGTAAACATTGACGATCCGGTACGCATGTATTTAAAAGAAATTGGCAAAGTGCCTTTGCTGACAAGTGCAGAAGAAATAGATCTGGCCCAGCGTATGGAACAGGGTGATGAGCAGGCAAAGAAACAACTGGTTGAGGCTAATCTACGACTGGTGGTTAGTATTGCCAAGCGGTATGTTGGGCGAGGCATGCTGTTTCTTGACCTGATTCAGGAAGGGAATTTGGGCCTGATTAAAGCTGTTGAAAAGTTTGATTATCGTAAAGGCTACAAGTTCAGCACCTACGCAACCTGGTGGATAAGACAGGCGATTACCCGTGCCATTGCCGACCAGGCCCGTACCATTCGTATACCAGTGCACATGGTGGAGACCATCAACAAATTGATTCGCGTTTCGCGTCAATTGCTTCAGGACCTGGGTCGGGAACCAAAGCCCGAAGAAATCGCCCGTGAAATGGATATCACAGAAGAAAAAGTGCGGGAAATTCTTAAAATCGCCCAAGAGCCAGTCTCTCTGGAAACACCTATTGGAGAAGAGGAAGACAGTCATCTGGGAGACTTCATCCCTGATGAAGATGTACTGGCTCCGGCAGAATCAGCGGCATTCTCTCTCTTGAAGGAACAACTGGTGGAAGTACTGCACACTTTAACGGTACGGGAGCAGAAAGTGCTGCGCCTACGTTTTGGACTTGACGATGGCCGGGCCCGCACACTGGAAGAAGTGGGTAAAAAGTTTCAGGTTACCCGGGAACGCATTCGACAGATTGAAGCAAAAGCGTTGCGCAAGTTACGTCATCCCAGCCGCAGTAAAAAGCTGAAAGACTATCTGGAATAAGACGAATGAAAAACCTGGGATTCGCATTTGCGGATCCTTTGTTTTGAAGGAGCCGATTACGATGCCCATAAACCTTTCCCCCAGATTGGCAGCTGCAGCAAATCTGGCAGATCCGACAGCTGTTGTGGCTGATATTGGAACTGATCACGGCTATATCCCCATTTACCTGGTGAAAGAGAAGGGTGTTCGTCATGTAATTGCCACAGATGCAAACGAAGATCCTCTAAACAAAGCAAAGCGGATGGTACAGCGCTTTAAACTGGAGGCCCACATTACGCTTCGGCTGGGAAATGGGCTGGAAGTATTGGAACCTGGAGAAGCCACTACGCTGATTCTTGCAGGTATGGGCGGCGCACTGATAACAGAGCTACTGGAAGCATCGCCGGTGGTGGCAAACCAGGCACAGCAACTGATCTTGCAGCCTGTGCAGGCGGTGCCTGTTTTGCGTCGTTACCTGGCCACTCATGGGTACCGTATCCATGAAGAAGTGTTGATTCAGGAGAAACATCGTTTTTATGAAATAATAGTAGCCAAGCATGAGAACCTGCCGGTTCATGAACCTGAACCAGTGTGGCTGGAAACAGGCAGTTTTTTAAAGCAACAGCCTGCAGCGGTGGCCAGGACATTTGTTAGCAGAAAAATCAGGCTGTTCACCCAAAAATATCAAGGGCTGTCGCAGGCTGATGCCCCCGATCCACAGCAGCTTTCTGAAACCTTTGCCCTCATTGAAGCACTGAAGGAGGAATTGAGATGGCTCAAACAATAAGAGACATCGTGAAAGCGATGAATCTTCTGGCGCCACCGGCATTGGCAATGGAGTGGGATGCCGTTGGTTTGCAGGTGGGCTCCATGAACGACACAGTCAAAACAATTTTTGTGGCATTGGATTTGACGGAAAAAAGCCTTGAGGAAGCCCTGATTCATGACCCTCAGCTGATTATTACCCATCACCCTTTTATTTTTTCGCCGTTGAAACATTTGCGTACCGATCAAACCATGGGTAAAATGATTCAAGCGTTGATGCATCAGAACGTGTCAGTGTTTGCCGCTCATACCAATATGGATATTGCCCAGGGTGGTTTGAACGACTGGGTTGCCCAGCAGTTGGAACTGCAACAGATATCATTATTGGAACTGACAAACTCAGAGCCCTTGCTGAAGCTGGTGGTATTTGTGCCTGAAACCGGTGTTGATCAGGTGGCCGATGCTTTGGCCGCAGCTGGAGCGGGTTACATCGGCAATTACAGCCATTGCAGTTTTAGGGGGAAGGGTACAGGCACATTTAAACCTTTGGAAGGTTCTAATCCAACGATTGGCAAACAGAATCATCTGGAACAGGTGGCAGAAATACGACTTGAAACCGTTTTGCCCGCCAGATACCAAAAGGCGATCATTCAAGCCATGAAAGAAGCACATCCTTACGAAGAAGTGGCGTATGATCTCTTGCGGCTTGAAAACCCTGGCTTTCAAGATGGCTTGGGCAGACTTGGTTATTTGAAGGAATCCATGAGCCCGGCCACACTGACGACGAAGCTGAAAGAAATATTTCAATTAACGCATTTGCGATGGGTTAAGGGAAAAGAAGATCAGATTTGCCGCGTAGCAATTGTGACGGGAAGTGGTGCCAGTGTCATTAAAGAAGCTGCAGCTACTGGCTGCGATGCTCTCGTAACAGGTGATATTAAATATCATGATGCGCAGTTGGCAGAATCGCTGGGCCTCCATCTTTTTGATGTTGGTCACTTCGAATCAGAACAGTGTTTTGTACCACTGGTCACTCGTTATTTACAGCAAACGGCCGATAGCTCCGGCTGGTCTCTTGAAATCATTCCGGCACGCAGCCAGAGCAGTCCCCTTCAGACTGTGTAAACTTAAACACGATAGTACGGGAGAGCAAGACCTGTCTTTGACAGAACCCCGTCCCAGTGTTACAATAAAACTGACAAATTGTGATGAGCGAGTAAGCCAGACAGCCGCGGCATCGTGATACGATGACGAGGAAAGTCCGAGCTCCCCAGGGCAAAGGTGCTGGGTAATTCCCAGTGGAGGCGACTCCAAGGATAGTGCAACAGAGAGATACCGCCGGCGATCCTGAAAACCGAGGTTTTTGGAATTCCGGTAAGGGTGGAAAGGTGAGGTAAGAGCTCACCAGCAGCCTGGCGACTGGCTGGCTATGTAAACCCCACCTGGAGCAAGACCAAGCAGGGGCTAGAAGCGGCTGCCCGCCGCGCTCCGTGGTAGGTTGCTTGAACCGTCTGGTAACAGACGGTCTAGATAGATGGCTGTCAAATACAGAACTCGGCTTATAGACTTACTCGCTGTCCATTTGCCAATACCAATGATTGCTTCTGAAAAATGCTGATTTTCCCATGTGGGAGAATCAGCATTTTCTTTTGGAGTGCTGACGGCGCTAAACTGTTAGAAAAGTATCGAATGATAAAGCGACAGTTTTTACAAGCGATAAGGATAAATGTCCCGATATATATTGATTTATGTCCTTTGTCATGAGATAATAAAATTAGGAATAGATTTCAAATCATCCTCACATTTCCATCCGGCTTCGCTGTAGAATCTGATCTGGATTTTTGATGTCCGAGCACCTGAAAAGGGGGCGGAATCATGGATACGCTGATGAGAAATCAAAGCCATAAGGAAAAGAGTCACTTAAAAAAAAGGTTGGCTATTATGGTGGTCTTCTTTGTGAGCGTGTGTCTGGTGCTTTTACCGGTAAAATTTCAAGCTGATCGACCTCCCGCGGTTAATGGCTATCGGCTGTATCGAGTAGTTGGCAGTAGCATGGAACCAACGTTTGCCAGTGGCGCAATACTGATCGTGCAGTCTATTGATCCTGCCGCTATCAAACCAAATGCCATAATCACTTATCAATGTACCCGCAGTGAAGTTGAAGTAACAACTCACAGAGTCAAATCAGTGGAGAATTCTCCCGGTGGCGGTGTCCAGTTTGTGACAAGGGGTGATGGTAATCCTGTTATTGATCCAAAACCAATTTGTGGATGTGAATTGATTGGTGTGGTACGCTGGGTGGTGGCTGCACCTAAAATACCTCCGATATGGCCACCTCTTAATAACATAGCAGGGTTGGCGCTGGTAATGGCCGGCATGCATTTCATTCAGATCATCCACCAAAATTACAGAAATCGCCTTGAAAACCATGTGATGAACTAGATAAAAGCTGCTTACTAAGACCAATATAACCAAAAAAACAACCGAATCCAATGGGAGCGGTTGTTTTTCTATTGGAAGAAATATTGTCTACCTGGAATAAAATTCCACAATGAGTTGATCGTTTACTTCCACCGGAATTTCATCTCTAGGAGGGATGGTTATCAGACGACCAGAGAACTGATCTGACTGCTTTTCCAGATATTTGTAAGGAGATGTAGGCATTGAGCCGAAAAACTCGGTGAAGTGATCTAATTTTTGAGCTTTTTCATTCAGACTGATCACGTTTCCCGGCAGAACCCGATGAGATGGAATCGTCACCTTTTGCTGATTGAGTAAAATATGTCCGTGATTCACCATTTGTCGTGCCTGACGATTTGACTGGGCCATTCCCAATCGATACACTAAATTGTCAAGCCGGCATTCCAACTGCTGTACCAGTACCTCGCCAGTCATCCCCTTGGATTTCATGGCAACATCCACATATCTGCGGAATTGTTTCTCCATTACATTATAATAGGCACGTAACTTTTGCTTTTCCAATAGCTGTACGCCGTAATTTGACAGTTTTCGGGTGTTTCTGTCGAATGCAGCACCAGCTCGATTCATCGCTTTAGGATGACCGCAAATGTTAACACCCAGCCGGCGGCTGGTTTTAAAACGGGGTTTCATCATTTTTGCCATTCCATGTTCCTCCTAAATAAACAACAAGCGTTTTGCCGCGGTAAGCCTGTTGGCAACCATATTATAACATAATAAAAATGAAATGAGAACAATTATCAACAGCTATTTTCGGAAAAACTTCAGGTTAATGGAAGAAGAATTCTTTCGGTGCGTTCACTTTTCGGATATAATGCCAATAGGGCTTCGGCCAAATTTAGGCTGGTAGAATATGTGAATGGCCTTCGGCATCTTTCGGGGTACAGCAGAAAAAGGGGTTTATAACTATGCAACTCACTATTTTAAGTGTCGGAAAAATCAAAGAAAAATATGTGAAACAGGGCGTTGATGAATACGTCAAAAGACTCTCCAGATATTGTCAACTGCAATTAGTTGAAGTTCCTGATGAAAAGGCACCAGAAAATCTCAGTCCTGCTGAAGAGGAACAGGTGAAAAAGCGGGAGGGCGAACAGCTATTAAAAAGGATGGGTGATCATCAGCATGTGATTGCCCTGGCCATCGACGGAAAGCAGCATTCGTCAGAGGGGCTGGCCCACCATCTTCATCAATTGGGTCTTACAGGCAAGAGTAACGTGGTCTTTGTCATTGGCGGTTCATTGGGATTGGCAGAGGCGGTGTTGAAACGTGCCAATGAAAGTATCAGCTTTTCACTCATGACATTCCCTCACCAATTGATGAAAGTGTTGCTGCTGGAACAAGTTTATCGGGCTTTTCGGATTAACCGAAATGAACCGTATCATAAATAACTACGGTTTTTCTTGACCTGACCATAATTTCATACTTTATCATGGAGATAAAGGAGTGATGATGCAGATGAATAGTAAGAGAAAATTAATTCGAAAGGATCGACAAACGCTGGGGGGAACCAGGGAAGAAATATTTCCATTGCTGTATCCTGTTCGGGAAAATAAATGGCTGCAGGGCTGGGATTACCAGACAAAGATGAGAATTGATAGAGAATAGGAAAAAGATTCTTGCGATGCAGCTTGCAGCACAAATGGAAATCAAACGGTAATCATATTGAAAACTGGGTATGTAAGAAAAACGCGCAAACAAACAATCATATATGCTGGGGTGAGACATCTGAAAATTAATCAAAAATCAAGAATTCATATGATCATCAGTGCCTGCTTATTGCTGGCAGTGCTGATTCTATGGGTGGTTAGCATGACACGTATTAACATGACCGGCGAGATCGAGCAGCAATTACAATGGGTGGTTGTCCATTGGGAAACCTACCAAATGACGTTTATGGCAGCAATGGCCATTGCACCTGTTTTTTTGTGTTTTATCTACATACTACAACGGATGGTTTTGATTTCTGGCGGCATTCGCAAAGCAGCGGGGGTCACCCTTGCAGTTTTTTATGTCATTTTTGTCACGATTTCCTATGGATCACAGCTGACCTTGCTGCCGCTGTATCTCAGCAGAAACATGCCGGCGATGGCAAGCACCTGGTTTTTTTACGAAAGTCATTCCATCGCCTACTTTTTAAATCAAACAGGCTATGCGCTTTGGGGCGGTGCAATGCTTTTTCTTTTTGCACATTTGGTGAAGCAACCGGGGCTTCGGCGCTGGCTGGGTGTTCTGATAACGATGGCGGCCTTTCTTTCTCTGGCAGCCTTTGCAGGGCTGCTACTTGAGCTTGACGGGCTTAACTTGCTGACACTCATCAGTGGTGCACTGGTAATTCCCATTGCCGTTTTAACAATTGTGCTGGCAGTCAAAGCAGAACCGCTGCACCAGGAGGAAGAATCTTTTGAAAAGAAACCGACACCCCAGACAATCGGAGAGGAGACAAAGCAATGAGAGAAGTTCGACTGCTGAAAGACAGTGATGCTGCCTCCATGGCCCGCCTGATGGTGAACGCTTATCCCGGATATGACCTGAATGAAAATGCCCGGGCGACTACAGAAGACTGGGTACGCAAGTGTGTGAAAAAGGGCGCTGGCGATGTGCTGGCAGGTCATTTCACGGATGAAGGAATTCAAATAGGCGGTATTCGTATGCTCACACAACCGATAAACCTGCGCATGAAGCAGTTGACCGCCATCGGGTTGGGAGCATTGTGTGTGGATTTGCTTCACAAAAAAGAAAAAGTGGCGCTGAAGCTGCTCACCTGGGCTTTTGAAGAAGGTCGTCAAAAGGGTGCGGCCCTGGCAGTGCTTGACCCCTTCAACATTGGCTTTTATAAAAAGCTGGGTTGTGGTCTGGGCGCGGTTAATCATCAGTTTTGGCTGACGCCATCTCAATTTCCGGCGCAGGGAGATCGCACACAGGTTGTGGAGTTGTCGCAGAAGGATTTACCAGAAATCATGGACTATTACAGGCAGTTCTTTCAAGCCCACCATGGCGTTTTAAAGCAGGAAGCCTATGAGGTGGAAGAAATGCTGAAAGGCTGTCAGATGGTGGTGGGTGTGCGTCGCCATGGCTGCCTAACAGGCGTTATGGCTTTTCATTTTCAGCGTACTGGTCTAGACAATCTATTTAAAACAAATCTACTGGTGGAAGAGCTACTTTTTGATGACGCAGATACATTACTGGCCCTTGCCGCAATGATTCATGCCCAGGCTGATCAGGTCAGCCATGTTCGGCTGCGTTCACAGTATCGGAATTTTGAAGCTTTTTTCGATAATCCGGATACCGGCGAAGACGACACCTTTCACACAAGAAAAAATGAAATGTACCGCACGGGAAACGGTATGATGTATCGCGTGCTGGATATTCCAAAGGTGTTGGAAACCTTGCAACCGAATGAAACAATGGAGCAAGGGTTGGTACTGAAACTGCAGGTGACTGATGACTTAATACCGGCAAACCATGGTGACTGGTATTTATGGTCAGAAGACGGCGTCATCAACATTTCCCGTGACCAGCGGGCTGCAACGGCGACATTAAGCCTTGCTGCATGTGATTTCGCTTCGCTGGTGATGGGGACTGTCGGTCTCGCCTCATTGGTTGCCTTTGGCAAAGCAACACTGAATGAGCCACATTTCCTGAAGCCGCTGCACCATTTCTTTGATTATTCAGAAGCACCCATTTGCTTAAGTCGTTTTTAACCGTTGAATCTGCAATCATAAGGAGGCATAAGGAATGAAACTAATTTCGTGGAATGTGAATGGCATTCGCGCCTGCATGAAAAAAGGGTTTATGGATTTTTTTCTTGAGGCAGACGCCGATATTTTTTGCCTGCAAGAAACCAAACTGCAAGAAGGTCAGATTGAGCTGGATTTACCCGGATACCATCAGTACTGGCATTACGCAGTGAAGAAAGGGTATTCAGGAACCGCAGTCTTCTCGAAGGAAGAACCGCTTCGGGTTACTTTTGGAACCGGGACCGGACTGGAAGATTTTGAAAGCGAAGGCAGAGTCATCACCCTTGAGTATGATGCCTTTTATCTGGTGAACGTATATACACCTAATTCAAAAAGAGACTTGGCCCGGCTTGATTACCGCATGGAATGGGAAGATCGGTTCCGAGATTTTCTTTCCCGTCTGGATGCCGAAAAGCCAGTGGTGCTCTGCGGCGATTTAAACGTGGCTCATCAGGAAATTGATTTGAAAAACCCGCAAAGCAATCGTCGGAATGCAGGCTTTACCGATGAAGAAAGGGACAAGATGACAGTCTTGCTGACGAACGGATTTGTGGATACATTTCGTCATTTTTACCCTGACAAGGAAGATGCCTATACATGGTGGTCTTATATGGGAAGAGCCAGAGAGCGAAATGTCGGTTGGAGAATCGATTACTTTGTCACCTCACAGCGTGTCACCCCATTGTTGGAAGATGCAGTAATTCACGCACGGGTACTGGGAAGCGACCATTGTCCTGTGGAGTTGACAGCCCGGCTCAAAGAAGCCTAAAGAAGAGAGTTGAAATGGGGGAGTAAGCAATGGAGTGCCTGCGATGCACCCGGCAGCCAGTATCAGTTTTTAGACCTTCAAAGGTACTTTTTGCAGTGCCTACAGCACATCATGCTCCCTTTATTGAAGCGGTATTTTCAGATCTGGAACTCAGCTACGAAAAGCATGAAGCATATTATGAGGTGAGTGTGCCTGATTATGAAGCTTTTATCAGATCATTGACAAAGATCCATTTCAACTCACTGGAAAAAAGAGACATGAAATTATTGCCGCTGAAACAGGGAGAAACACTGACCTTTGATAAATTGGATCGTTACCGGAGTTTGAAGGAATGGATGGCGTTTTACCAGGGGATAGATTTGTTGGATGTGCTGGAAAAAGGCAGGATTAAAGTTTTTTTTCAGCCCATTGTCAGCTCCGGAAATCGGCAGGTCTATGGGTACGAAGCGTTGATACGTGGAGTGGATTCTCAGGGTGAAATGGTGCCCCCGGTGACTCTTTTTCAACATGCAAAAAACATGGATCTCCTTTTTTTTCTGGATCGAATGTGCCGGGAAACGATTATTCGCGAGGCTGCTTTTTGCGGAATAAAGCATAAGTTGTTCGTGAATTTTATCCCCACCTCTATCTATGATCCGGAAAAATGCCTTCAGACCACCGACGATGCCATTCAAAAATATGGTCTTACACCAGAACAGGTGGTGTTTGAAGTTGTTGAAACGGAACAGGTAGATGACTATGATCATCTAAATATGATTTTGAATTATTATCGAAAGAGGGGATACGCAACCGCATTGGACGATATGGGTAGCGGTTATGCATCCTTGTCGGCCATGCTGGCATTATCTCCAAACTACATAAAAATAGACATGGGATTGATACGCAATATCCACCAGGATCCGGAAAAACAGAGGCTGGTGAATGAATATTGCCGTGAAGCTCAGTCACGGGGTATTATCGTGTTGGCAGAGGGAGTGGAACTGTTGGATGAGGTGAATTACCTGGTGAAAAATGGTATTGATCTATTGCAGGGTTACTATTTTGCAAAACCTGCCCCGGTACCGCCCGAGATAAACCAGTGAATGTGGAAAAGGCAACAAACCAAATGCGGCGGGTATTTTTTGCGATTCAATTTAACGAGCACATGATGAAGTGCCTGGAAGAGGTGCAGGGTTATATCCGGCCATTAGTGAAAAAGGGCCGATTCACAGATCCGGTCAATTTTCATCTAACATTACAGTTTGTTGGTGAGATTCCTGATGAAAAAATCTCACAACTCATGGTTCATCACCCAAATGAGCCGGTGTTATCACGACCACTGACACTAAAAATAGAAAGACTGGGATCCTTTGAAAAGCGTCACCGCCACATTTTGTGGGCAGGGCTGGAATCTAATGAAGCACTGAGCGAGTTGACCGGGTGGCTTCAGAACCACCTGACGGAAAAAGGGCTTGCAGACCATGCATCCTTTCACCCCCATATTACCCTGGTCCGGGAATGTGTCTTCATTGACGCTGCTGCTCAAAGCGCCTTTGAACGTATGAAAGTCGCGTTGCCTGCTGTTTCTGTAGAAAAATATGCACTGATGGAAAGCAGGCGAGTCGAAGGACGTCTAAGATATCTTCCGTTAATGGGCTATCCACTCAACCAATTGCCCAATAATCGCAGTTAGTTTTAAATTTCCTGATTGTTCTGAAACCAGTTCGGTATATATAGCATAAAGGGGGGATCGGAATGATGCAGGAAATAACGTTGAAGCCGGGCATGGAACGTATGATCCAAAAAAAAGTGGCTTATGAAGACACGACGGTGAGTTTTGGGCGTGCCGGCATTGAAACCCTTTTTTCAACACCGGCACTGGTGACGATGATGATTGAAGCTTGTGTTGATTTGGTGGGTGACAATGTGCCCGATGGAACAGTAACGGTTGCCCGGGGACTTCAGGTTACACACGAAAAGCCCACATTACAGGGGATGACAGTGACAGTAAAAGCAATGGTGGACAGGCTGGAAGGAAATGTGATTTATTTTGATCTGGTGTGTATGGATGAGGTAGGTCAGATTGCCAAGGGTCGGATGGAAAGGCATATTGTCAGCAAGGATGCGTTGATTAAAAGAGCCCATAACCGGGCAGAAATACTGGAAGACATCAATCGTTAAGTGAGCAAGCAAAAAACCTCCCGGCTGATATTGAACCTTCCGGGAGGTTTTTCGCGAGTAGATAGATGGCAGTTAAGCCTAAAAAATGAAAAATCATCTTACTGACCAGCGATGATCCGCACCATTTCTTCAGGAGATGAACCAGCTGGAATTTGAAAAGTGCCAGATTTGAGTTTTAGGGAGAGTTCCAGAGTTTCTGCTGCCCGCACAAATGAAGTCGTATCGGGAAGCAACTGGTGGTCCACCAAAATCTGAGCGATTCCAATTCCGGGTGTGCCATTGGGGATTGTTATTTCGACGGTTTCTCCAGGGGCAGGAGGGGCCGAAGGCATTGGTGAAGGTGTTGAGGGGGCGTCATCGGCAGGTGTCGCATCAGCGCCTTCCTCAGAAGCGTCGTCTTCATGACGCATTTCTTCAGGAGGCAGTTCGTTATCTTCCAGTTCACCAGATGGCAGCTCAACAATCAGTGGCAAGTCTGAACCGGTGCCAGCATCAGCAGTTGAACCACCCGGTGCCGGCTGAGCCATAACCACAGGATTATCATCAAAAATGGTATTCAGATTCACATAGACCACCGATACCATGGCGATAATAATAAGGGTTGCCAGAAAAACGTCAGAGTAATCATGAAGAAAATCTTTCAATCGATCCATGGAACGTGCCACCTTTCAACTTGACTCATCAAGGATTCCACTTTAGGATAGCACAGTTTTTACTGCAAGACAACTCAATGGGTGGTTGTGCATTGCTTTACATGAAAGGCAGTGGTACAATAGTGGTAGTTTTTATGGCTGTTAAAGAGCGACAGGAGGCAATGACCGCATGAAACAGGAAATAATAGAATGGGTGAAAACCATTCTGATCTCACTGGTGATCGCACTGATCATCACCACTTTTGTAAAACCCACCATCGTGAAAAATCATTCCATGAGCCATACACTGGAAGAAAATGATTTTTTAATGATCAATCGGCTGTTGTATCGCCGTAGTGAACCAAATGACGGCGACATCATCGTTTTCAGATCTCCACTGACAACCGCAACGGGACAGGAAAAATTGTTGATTAAACGAATTATTGGGCTCCCGGGAGATGAAATAGTCATTAGCGAAGGCCAAGTATACATCAATGGCAACCCACTGGAAGAACCATATCTGGAAGACGGCTACACACTTGGTGACATTTCCATGGTGGTACCGGAAGGCAAGCTATTTGTGATGGGAGATAATCGAAACAACAGCTTGGACAGCCGTGATCAAATGTTGGGATTGGTGGATGAAGATGACATTGTTGGAAAGGCTTTTTTGCGCCTGTACCCCTTTAGCCGATTTGGATTGTTGCAGTAATCTTCTGATGGAACAGGAGTGAAATGAATGCCAACAACCGTGATGGTCGTCAATGATTCGGCCTTTGAGAAAATGGTTATGGGTAACACTTTGGAAGAAATGGGTTATCATGCGGTGCTCACAGACGAGTTTCAGGTGGAAAAAGTGATTGTACAAGAAAAACCGGCTGTGGTGCTGGTGAATCTGGTCATGGAAAATACGACTGGTGAACAGTTGATCCTCAGGTTGCGGCAGCTTTGGCCCCAGGGGGCTTATGTGCTGACATCCTGCAGTCGTGACAAACTTGAAGCATTGAAAGATCATGAGGCATTAAGCGGCATTATGGCAACTCCGGTGACGCGTGATCGACTGCGCCGCATGATGGATGAAGTCATCAAAGCCGTTTAATGCCAGTCGTGGGAGGCTGAAGGAATGACAGCAAAAAAGAAACAGGAAACCATACAAGTCACTATTGAAGGACATGGAGTGTTTGAGTATCTACATGGTGTCACCCTTGAGACGGTCAGCAAGGATTTTCAGAGTGGATCGCCTTACCTGATTATTGCAGGTATTGTAGGTAATGAACTGAAAGAACTGCGATACACACTTGATGAAGACTGCGAAGTAAAATGGGTTGATTGCTGTTCATCCATTGGATCCCGCATCTACAAACGGAGTCTGTCTTTTGTTTTTGTTCGGGCCTGTATGGAATTGTTTTCCGGATGTCAGGTGTCGGTGGAGCATTCCATCAGCAAAGGTCTTTATTGTGAAGTGGCATATAAGAAAGCGCTTGGTCCTGAAGAAGTGGACCGTATTCACCAACGCATGAAAGAAATTATCGAAGAAGATGTTCCTTTCCATAAAAATCGCATTCCGGTTGAAGAAGCCATTGATATTTTTCAGGACTATCATCAGAGCAGCAAAGTGCGTCTTTTGAAATATAGAGAAAAGCCCTACATTAAGATTTATCAGTGTGGCTGGTTGAAGAATTATTTTTATGGTTACATGGTGCCTTCTTCGGGCTATTTGAAACAGTTTGACCTTACCTGGTATCCACCGGGGATTGTGTTGCGGTACCCAAGGCTGGAAGAGAAAGGTGCCATTCCGGAATTTGTTGAGAATCCCAAACTATTCAAGGTGTTCAGGGAGTCGGAAAAATGGGCTGAAATTCTGGAAATCGATTATGTGGCTGGGCTAAATGATTTAATCGTTAGCCGCAAAGAGGCAGAATACCTGCGAATTTCAGAAGCGTTACATGAAAAGAAAATTGCAGAAATAGCTGACGCGGTCACTCAAGATCTGGAGCACCGCAGACTGATTTTGATTGCTGGTCCCTCGTCATCAGGAAAAACCACTTTTACCGGTCGGCTTGGGATTCAACTGAGAGTGAATGGTTTGAAACCAGTCATGATTTCCCTTGACGATTACTTTGTCGACAGGGAGAAAACACCGCTTGATTCCAATGGCGAATATGACTTTGAATCACTGCACGCCATTGATTTAGAACTCTTTAATGACCACCTTCAGCGACTTTTGGCAGGAGAAGAGGTTGAATTACCCACCTTCAACTTTAAAACAGGGTTGCGGGAATTTAATGGTCACCGTGTCAGGGTAGACGCCAGCCAGCCATTGGTACTGGAAGGAATCCACGCACTGAATGAAGCGCTCACCCGCAGTATTCCCAGGGATAAAAAGTACAAAGTTTATGTCAGCTGTCTGACACAGCTTAATATTGATGAACACAACCGCATACCCACCACCGATACCCGACTGATTCGCCGCATGGTCAGAGATCATCATTTTAGGGGAAACGACGCTATGCGAACGTTGTCCATGTGGGCATCAGTTCGCAGGGGTGAAGAGGAAAACATCTTTCCTTTTCAGGAAGACGCAGATATCATGTTCAATTCTGCCCTCTTCTATGAGTTGAGCGTCTTGAAAAAATACGCAGAGCCATTGCTTCGACAAATTGACAATCAGAATCCCTACTATCCGGAAGCAAAACGACTCCTCAAGTTTTTGGGTTATTTTGTAGCACTTGAAAATGAGGATCATATTCCCAAAACTTCCATTTTACGTGAATTCATTGGCAACAGCTCATTTGAGTAGAACAGGAAGCAATGACAGCATCCATGAAACGCACTGCAGTGTGGCTGGAGTCACACTGCTTTTTCACGAGAATCAGTAAATCTTCCTGATCAACGAACACTGAGCAAGAAAGGCGGTTCATGGTGGATAGAGCATGTCAGAGTGGAACAAAACTGATGAAGGTATATGTCATACTGTTGCTGGGAGTGGTGGGCATTTCATTTTCAGCCGTATTGACCCGCTTTTCGCAGGCTCCCGCCAGTATTATTGCCTTTTACCGGCTCTCGTTTACTTTTTTGCTGACGCTTCCTTATGCCTTGGCATTTCAGCGTGACCATTTCAAAAAACTGCAGGGTTCACACTTGGTATACGGCTTGGTCAGCGGTATGTTTTTGGCCGCTCATTTTCTTACATGGATCAAATCTCTTGAGCTGACAACAGTGGCCTCCTCTACAGTGCTGGTTACACTCCAACCAGTATATACCATGATCCTTGGTTATTTTCTCTACCGGGAAAAGTTGTCGGGACTTAGTATGACCGGGATGCTCATCGCCATAAGTGGCAGTGTGATTATGGGTGTATCAGATTTTCATGTGAACAGGGCTCACTTGGTAGGCGATCTGTTGGCTTTATCCGGTGGTTTTTTTGCGTCAGTCTATATTCTCATTGGAAGAAAGCTGCGGGCAACAATGCCGGCGGCTACCTATTGTACCCTGGTCTATGGAGCCTGTTCACTGGTGCTGCTGATATTTAATCTGGTTTTCACCGTTCCGCTGAGAGGTTATGGAGCGACTAACCTCAGTTTGTTTCTGGCTCTTGCGATTATATGCACACTAGGCGGACACAGTATTTTTAACTGGAGTCTGAAACATCTTGAAGCTGTTAAAGTCTCCACAGCTTGTCTCGGAGAGCCTTTGGGAGCTACATTACTGGCATTTCTGCTGCTCCAGGAAATCCCAGGTTCATTACAGCTCATCAGTGGTGCCGTGATTCTGGCGGGCTTGGCACTTTTTCTGAGGGGGTCGATGAAATGATAACCATGGAAAAGCTGAGGTCATTGGCGGAGTCATTGCACATTGATGGCATTGGTGCCTTAAAGGCACGCGTGTTTCATGAGCTGACACCCATTCTGGAGAAGCGCCTGCAGGAACATCGGGTCACTGCTTTTGAAGAATCTGATCTGGCGCTTCGCATCGATCCATTTCAGATCATGGCTGAAGCTGAAACCATCGTGATCATTGCCACGTCCTACTATTTAAATACGAAGGATGATCAAGAAGAAACGCTCCCTTTGTCAGGCAAATTAGCCCGGTTTGCCTGGGGACTGGATTATCATCGAATCTTGCATCAACAGTTAAAATTGATGGGAGAAGCATTGCAACAACTGGAATCAGGATTACTGTATCAGACATTTGTGGATACAGGGCCAATGGTGGAACGTTACCTTGCAGTGCAGGCAAGTATGGGGCTGTATGGTCGTCATAATTGTCTGATTGTGCCGGGCGTTGGCTCTTATGTTGTACTGGGGGGATTGCTGATCAACAAACCGGTGGCGGGCAGTCAACAAACATCACTTCCGCTGACCAGCTGTGAAGGTTGTGGCCAATGTCAGCGGGCTTGTCCATCTCAGGCACTGGAAAAACCAGGTCAAATTGATCCTGGCCGTTGTCTTTCCCACTTATTACAGCAAAAAGAAACCATTCCCCAAGAAATGCGGCATCTGATGGAAGACAGGCTGTATGGCTGCGATGTCTGCCAGGAGGCATGTCCCCATAACCGAAAGCCGGTATCAGCCAGTCATCCTGAGATGATTGCTTCTGTAAAGCAGCGCTGTTTAGATCTGCCCCACTTACTCTCCCTTTCCAATCGCCAGTTCAATCGCCATTATCGAACAACGGCATTCGGATGGCGCGGACAAAAAGTGATGCAGCGCAACGCATTGATGGCCCTGGGAAATTCTCATGACCAAAGTGTCCTTCCGGTCATACAACCCTTTTTTCAGCATCCCCGGAAAGAACTGCAGGAGATGGCCAAGTGGGCATCGAATCATCTGCTAAATGATAATTCGAACGTTTAAAAAATATGGCTATTGACCAAATGAGGTGAAACTGGTGCTGGTGGTGGGAATTTGCAGTTTTGATTTATTACTTCACGAAGGGGCTTCCCTGAAAGAAAAGAGGATGATTGTTAAGAGTCTGATGAAACGCGTTTCCAGTCGATATAATGTTTCTGTGGCTGAAATCGACAAGCAGGATAAGTGGCAAATTGCCGTCATCGGATTCAGCTGTGTGGGAAATGATCGCCGGCATGTGGAGCGTATGCTTCAGGAAGTACTTCGATTTATTGAAGCGGATGGCAGAGGTGAAGTCATGAATATTGAGCGGGAAATGATTACATAACTGATGAGGAATGGGAGCGGAAACCATGAGTTCGGGAATGAAACTAAAAAAAGTAGCGCTGCTGAAGAAACAAGCTGTTTCAGAGGCCCTTGAAATTCTGGAAGCCACTTATCCATCGGCAGAAAGTGAGCTGGATTTCACTAACTCTTTTGAATGTCTGGTGGCCACCATGCTGTCGGCCCAGTGCACCGACCAGCGCGTTAACCTCATTACCGCCACACTTTTCAAAGAAATCAAAGGGCCTGAAGATGTGGTACAATTAAGTGAAGAAGAGTTACAGCAGAAAATCCGAAGCTGCAACTACTATAAAACCAAGAGCAAGCATCTGCTGGCTGCCTGCCAACAGCTATTGGCTCAACACAATGGGTTCATTCCCAATAACCGGGAAGCGTTAATGGCTTTGCCCGGAGTTGGCAGAAAAACAGCTAATGTGGTCCTCAGCAATGCTTTTGGTGTACCGGCCCTGGCTGTCGACACACATGTTTTCAGAGTGTCTAACCGATTGGGACTTGTACGTGCAGGGGATCCGCTTGAAACTGAGCAACAGCTGATGAAAACTGTTCCCCGTGATAAATGGTCAGCAGCACACCACTGGCTGATTCTCCACGGGCGTCGAGTCTGTCATGCCCGCAAACCCAATTGCATCAGCTGCCCACTCAACCATCTGTGTCCCACCTTTACAGTATCTAAACAATAATGGCAATGAGCGATATCAGCATCGGCGAAGGAGGTATATCCTGTGAAAAGAAGAAAGTCAAAAAAATCCGGTCAGGCACCAAGCCTCTTCGCGCTTGATATCGGTACCCGAAGCGTGGTTGGCATGCTGGGACACTTGCATGAACGGCGCCTGGTCATCGATCACACCGCCATGATTTTTCATGAAAGTCGCGCCATGTTTGACGGCCAGATTCATGACATTGACAAAGTGGCTCAGGTGATTAAGCAAGTAAAGCAGCAACTTGAAAAAAGATCAAAGCAAACCCTGTCGGAAGTGACGATTGCTGCTGCCGGTCGAGCTCTGCAAACAGTGACACTTGAATGGGAAACTCAACTGGATGAATTGCAGGCAGTGACACAGGCACAGGTGCATCAACTTGAACTTGAGGCACTCCAACAAGCGCAATATATGCTGCAGGAAGATCTTCAAGAGGACACCCGATATTTCTGTGTGGGTCACTCGGTGATTCATTATGCCATTGATGGTGCTGTTGTGACCAATCCCACCGGACATCACGGCCGTCGCATCAAAGTGCATCTAATTGCCACTTTTTTGCCCAAAATGGTAGTGGACAGCCTTTATACGGCTGTTTCAAAAGCAGGTCTTGAGGTAGTGTACATGACCCTCGAGCCTATTGCAGCTATTGAAGTGGCAGTCCCGGAAAACGCCCGGTTGCTGAACATTGCCCTGGTGGATGTGGGAGCTGGCACTTCCGATATGGCCATTACCCGTGATGGAACGATTATTGCTTATGGCATGAGCGCGGTGGCAGGAGATGAAATAACAGAATTACTGGCCAAAGAAGAAATGCTGGATTTTGATGGAGCCGAGCAACTGAAGTGTCGTTTGAATATGGAAGAAAGTCATTATTATACCGATATATTTGGTTTTCAGCAGGAAAAAAGCACCCCCGAGCTACTGAAACAGATTCAGCCAGCCATTCAGGTGGTGGCAGGAGAAATTGCAGCCGGTATTCTCGAAAAAAACGGAAAAAAACCCAGTGCTGTGTTTCTGATTGGTGGAGGCAGTCAAATTCCAGGATTACCTCAGGCGCTGGGTCAGCAGTTGGAGTTACCGCCGGAACGAGTGGCGGTACGTCATATAGGACAGATTGCAGATTTGGAGTATAATGCTTCACTTGATCTTGGCCCTGAAGGTGTCACTCCTATAGGGATTCTTAAAAAGGCGTTGGTGGCACGGCAAAAAGACTTTTTTGAAGTGGAAGTCAATGGCCGCCAGGTACGCATGTTTCAGACCCGGCGACTGTGCATCAAAGATGCACTGGCAGCTGTGCAATACGACCCGCAGCAGTTGGTACCCCGCAGGGGTGAAGGCATAGATGTGACAGTGAATGGTCAGTCCATGCGGCTTTATGGCGAATACGGTGAAGCGGCAGTTATATTTTTGAATGGACAGGCTGCCAATCTTGAATCAGAAATTCATCAGGGAGACAAGATCTTGATTCAGCCAGCCACTTCAGGAAAAAAACGACGGGCGCTGATTAAAGAGGTGGTACCGTCGGAAATGATCTGTCAGGTGGAAGGCATAAAACGCTCACTGATTGTGAATATGACTTTGAACGGCCAGCAGGTGGAACGAAGTGACATCTTACTGAATCAGGGAGATGCCATTGGGTATGATACATTATATACAGTTGAAGATTGTTGTCAGTTTTATCAATTGACTGGTAATGCATCAGATTTTCGTGTCAATGGAATGCCTGCAACTGGAAGAACATCCCTGCAGGCGGGAGATGCATTGGAAAATGTCAATCGTTCATCGGACACGATCTCAGCAAATGCGTTTGAAGCAAAACCAGTAAAGGCAGCTGACCCACTACACAATGAAAGAAACATCGAGAAGATTGAGCCATCAGCAGCCTCGAGTTTGGAAAACCCGAAGGTAACAATGGAAGCTGACATCATGCGTTTCAACATCCAGTACAATGGCGCGCCTTTAACCATTGAAACTGAGAAAAAAACACTGGTGTTTATTGATCTGTTTGATTATGTTGATTTTGACCGAAGTGATGTTCAGGGGAAATTGGTTCTCACCCATAATGGTCGTCCGGCGGAGTATACTGCCGTCATTAACAGTGGGGATGATATTTGGGTATACTGGGACCAGGAAACTTATGCGGCATCATCGGGAAAGAAGGGGTCGAAAAATGACGCAGGAAAGCTCACAAAAAACAACCATTAAAAAAGTAATTCTGGGAATTGGCCTGGGTATTTTAACAGGTCTCATTGTAGCAGGTGCAGCCACTGGTGTTTTTGTTCATCGCACCCTCAGTCAGCCCACCATCTATGCCACGGTACTGATTGAGGGATTGCCGGTAGACGGCCTGACGAGTGATGAAGCCAAAGATCAGCTGGAAGCACATATGGCTTCCCGTATACAGGAGTCGACTTTGACATTCAGACATAATCATCAAGAGTGGGAGATGCCTTACACTTCGCTGGGCTTTCATTATGATTATGATCAGGCAGTTCAGGAAGCAATGGCACTTGGCCGCAGGGGAACAATGCTGGACCGGATGACTGATATCAGGCGGATGCGTGAGCAACCGGTACGATTGTTTCTTGACCATGGCTATGAAGAGATGCAGCTGAGAGGTTTTCTTGAAGACATTGCTCAGGAAATATTTATTGAACAGTATCCGGCAGAAATACGCAGGGAAAACGGTGCTTTTATAGTTTCGCCTGAAAAACAGGGCCTTTCCCTGAATTTGGAAGAAACCCTTCAGCAGGCTCATCAGCGAATGACAAATCTTGAAGACACCCCAGTGCATCTGGTTGTGACAGAGCACTTCGTGTATCCAACAGCTGCAGACCTGCGTCAGATCGAAACGGTGATCAGTGAATACAGTACCACTTTCAATGCTGGTGATGCAGGACGAACAGCTAATTTGCGTCAGGGATCCAGCAGTATTGACGGTAAACTATTATTACCGGGCGATGTTTTTTCTTTTAACGAAACCACCGGGCCCCGTATTGCTTCTGCCGGTTACCAGGAAGCACCTGTGATTCTAATGGGAGAACTGGTGCCGGGGATAGGAGGTGGCATTTGCCAGGTTTCCACCACCCTTTACAATGCAGTGATACGTGCAGACCTGCAGGTGGTGGAGCGCACCAACCATTCACTGCCTGTGTCGTATGTGCCTCGTGGACAGGACGCCACAGTAGCTTTTGGGTCCCTCGATTTTCGTTTCGCCAACAATGAAGATAGTCCCATTTTTGTTGAAAGTGAAGTGAGGGGAAATCGTCTATATGTTCGCATTTTCGGAAAAAGTGCTGACCGACCCGACATTGAACTGGCCTCCCAGGTGGTACAAGTTGTTGAACCCTCCAGTGAAACCCGTTATGACAATACCCTGTACGAAGGTGAAACACAGGTGGAGAGGGAAGCCAAAACTGGTTATCGAGTTGTGACACACAAAATATATCGGGAAAATGGCCGGGAGATTCGGCGCGAAGAAATTTCACGGGATTATTATCGGCCTGTGAATGGTATCATTTTACAAGGAACGAAACCCCGCCCAGTCAATGACTGGTTTTTCAGTGAACCGGAAGAAATGCCCGGCGGGCAGGAATCATCGTATCAGGGAGGTTGATCATGGACAAATACTTATACGACAAGGACTTGATGTGTCCTGTCTGCAGTAAAAAATTCACCACCAAAAAAGTGCGACTTCGCAAAATACCTGTGGACAAAAAAGACCCGGACTTTCATATCTGGTACAAAGACATCAATCCCATTTTTTATAATGTATGGGTCTGTCCCAATTGTGGATTTAGTGTAACAGAAAGCGAGCATAAACCATTAAACTTGGATCAAAAGGGTTTGATTCTTAAACAAATCAGTTCAAAATGGCAGAAACGAGATTTTGGCGGTGAACGAACCCACGCACAGGCCATTGAAACCCATAAACTGGCAATGCTCACCGGTACGTTGCTGGGCAAAACAAATGGATATCTGGGGAGTTTATGCTTGCGACTGGCATGGCTCTACCGGGAAGCCGAAAACAAATCCCTTGAAAAAGTACACCTGAAACACGCCCTCGATCATCTTGAAGTGGCTTACACCAATGAATCTTTTCCCGTTGCAGGACTGGATGAGATATCTTTAGCGTATTTAATTGGTGAACTGAAACGCATGCTGGGCGAGCCAAAAGAAGCGATCTTCTGGTACAACCGGGCCTTGGAACACCCGGATATAAAGCACAAGCGGCTGATTCAACTGAAGGCACGGGATCAATGGCAAGCAGCCAAAGAAGAATATAATCTGCTTAAGGAGCGGATGAAAGATGCCTAAATACTATTACGGATCAATTGACTGGAACCAGCAGCCGGTGACACTGATTGCCTCAGAAACTGGTTTGGCCGCCTTGGAGTTCAAACGACTGGCAGATATGGATCTTTGCAGATTTGAAGAAAAACCGATGGAAGATTCGGTAAGAATAACCCCTTACCTGAAACAGGTAGAAGCTTACTTTAAAGGGAAACAACATCAGTTTGACCTGCCTTTGGATTTTCAGGGAACCGACTTTCAGATGCGAATCTGGCGTTTTTTGACCACCATTCCCTATGGAAAAGTGGCCAGCTATCAACAGGCCGCCCAAGCTGCAGGCAATGAAAAGGCAGTGAGAGCAGCTGGTATGGCCAATAACAAAAACCCTATTTCGGTTGTGATCCCCTGTCATCGTGTGGTGGGAAAAAATGGTTCGCTGACAGGCTATGGTGGAGGCCTTCAGATTAAAGAAGCTTTACTGAAACTTGAGGGCATTCAAATTGATGAAGGACGCATCAGGGAGGCATCTGTATGGTTGAAAACACCGGCATCACGCTAGTCACTGGAGGTGCACGAAGTGGCAAGAGTCGTTTCGGCGAAGGTCTTTTTAAGAAGAAAAGCGACAAAGTGCTCTACATAGCCACGGCAAAAGCCTATGATGACGAGATGCGGCTGCGCATTCAACGTCATCGGCAGCAAAGACCGTCTTCCTGGGAAACGCTGGAAGCCTATTATGGGTTTCGCCAATGCCTTCCAGCCTGGCAGGGAAAAGTGGAAGGTATTATATTGGACTGTATCACATTGATGATCACCCATCTCATGCTGGAAAATGCTCCCGAAAACTGGGAATCATTGACACCGGAAGCACTGACTGCATTGGAAGCCCGTGTTGACAGAGAGATGAATGAGTTGGTGAAAGTTCTCCGGGAGATGCAGGTGCCAGCGGTGTTGATTACCAATGAGGTGGGCATGGGCATAGTTCCCGGTGACAAAATGTCCCGGGATTTTCGTGATATTGCAGGCAGGGTGAATCAACGCCTGGCAGAAGCGGCTGATCAAGTGTTTTTGGTGGTTTCCGGCATTCCCCTCTGCTTGAAGAATGCCGCATCAACCGACCCCACAACCCTGTCAATCGATTGAATCTGTCTGCAGCTTATGCGCTGGAGAAAATGAAGGGGTGAGACGGGATGTTCAACAGATTTTTACATGCCCTCCAGTTTTTAACGATTCTTCCAGTTCCCACTCAATCAGTGTCAGATGATACCTACCATCAAACCATGGGATGGTATTCCGCTGCAGGCATCGTCATTGGATTAATGACGGCCGGCATTTACTGGCTGATAGTTCAACAGTTACCAGTGCAGATGGGTGTGCTGACAGCCCTTTTCTTCCAATTTTTCTTGACAGGTGGTTTGCATTTGGATGGTTTGGCTGATACCTTTGATGGGTGCATGAGTGGCCGTGATCGAAATCGCAAACTGGAAATTATGAAAGACAGCCGATTGGGGACTCATGGAGCCCTGATTTTACTTTTTGTTCTGCTGTTTAAACTGACTGCATACACAGCTCTGCCTGGTCATCTGCGAGTTACCTGCCTGGTTCTCGCACCTGTTATGGGAAGACTGGCGCTGGTGTTGGGTGCCTGGAAAAGTGTATATGCCCGTGAAAATGGGCTGGGAAATCTATTCATTGGGAAGATCACTTTGTTTGAGGTTATTTTGGCACTGGGAGTGTGCATGGGAGCATTAGTGGCGACCCGTCAAATTGCTATGGGAGGTGCACTCCTGGCGATACTAATGACAGTTGCGCTTGGACGCCATATTATCACTCGTTTGCTTGGCGGCATGACAGGCGATACGCTGGGTGCGCTGAGTGAAATATCAGAAGTTGTATTTTTGATGATAGTCTTGCTGGCTCATTGAATTGAACAGGGCATGCATATCATAATCAGACAACATCAAGAGGAGTGAAACAGATGAAGATCATGCTCATCAGGCATGGTGAAACCAACCACAACCTGGAAAATCGAATGAGTGGCTGGACAGAAGCAGTTCTCAGTGACAAGGGAATCCGGCAGGCAGAAGCACTTGGAAGATGCCTGGCAGGAGAAAATCCTGATAAGGTCATCACCAGCGGCATGAAAAGAACTGATCACACAGCACAACTGGTCTTTCCCACAGCATTGCAGCAAAATCGGATAGAGATCATGGAAAATCTGAAAGAAATGCATTTTGGCACCTTAGAAGGAATGACCATGGATGAAATTCGCGATCAACATACCGATGAATACACACAGCTGATGGAAAAACGTGGCCGGTATACATTTCCGGGTGGGGAGAGTCTATACAGCTTTCACCATCGGGTAAGTGAAGCGGCGAAGGAACTGTTAATCTGTTCAAAAAAAGCAAATGCCTGCCAAATAGCCGTTGTGGCACATTCCGGCACGATTCGAAGTCTGCTGGCTCACTGGATTGCCAATGACTGGCAGGCTCACTGGCGTTTTCAAATTGACCACTGCAGTATCAGTGTGATTTCTTTTCATGACACATTTCCCGTCTTGCAAGGATGTAATGATACTCACCATCTTACAGATCTGAATGATTTATCGGGTTGACAGTGAAGTGTTTTCAATGGTAGGCTGAGATTGATTTCAAACTGAATATATTTAACTCAAGAGTGATGCTTGTATGGAAGCAGAGAGGGAAGCTGGTGTAAATCCGGCACGGTCGCGCCACTGTGAGGGGGAGCTGGCTGCACAAGTCACTGGAGAACTACTTCCGGGAAGACGCAGCACAGGCAATGAACCCAAGTCAGGAAACCTGCTCATGAAATAATGACGGCTTGCCTGCGCGAAACAGGTGACTGGTTTTTTTGTGATGAAGACGGATAACTGAAGATGAATCGAGAAACGAGGAGAACGATATGGGAAATCGACGACGGATGAATAAGGGCTGGCGGTGGGCATTGATTTTACTGGCGGTGGGGCTTTTTATAAGCGCCTGCAATGCTGCCGATCAGCATTTGGAGACAGATCATCATGAAGAGCCTGAAAGAGAATCCGGCGTTGACCTTCAGATTTCAGAGACGCATCCATTACGAATTGTATCGCTGTCACCCAGCCAGACAGAAACATTATTTGCGCTGGGATTGGAAGAACAGATCATTGGCGTTTCCGACTATTGTGACTACCCGGCGGCGGCACTTGAAAAAGAAACGTTGGGAAGTTCTTGGACCATTAATCTGGAACGAATCATTGAACTGGCACCTGATCTGGTGTTTACCTTCTCAGGTGGGCAACCGGAAGCAGTGAATCAAATGACTGCCATGGGAATCACGGTGATTGATATGACACCGGAATCTGTTGAAGCAGTATTTGAGTCAATTATCGAAACTGGAAGACTGACAGAAACAGAAGCGACGGCAACGGCGCTGGTGGATCAGCTAACCACCGAAATGGATATGATTGTTGGAAAAGTCAGTGAATTGCCGCGAGTTCCCGTTTTTTATCAAGTGTGGGATGAACCATTACAAACAGCTGGTCCGGGGTCTTTTATCCATGAACTGATACAATTGGCCGGCGGCGAGAATATCGCGGGAGACGCTGAAGGTGCGTATCCCATGTATAGCGTGGAAGCGCTGGTGGAAAAAAACCCAGCCATCTACTTTATGCCGCCACATGTGGCAGATTTCGACAGTATGACTGAAGCTGCAGCAGAAGCTTATCGGGATGAAGTGCGCCGGCGACCAGGTTACGATCAGATTGCTGCTATTCAGAATGACCGTATTGAACTGATGGAGCCTAACATTGCTTCCCGGCCGGGGGCTCGTATTGTTGAAGCATTACGCCTTTTTGCAGAAGCCATTCATCCAGAGGTGTTCTAAATGAGGCAAACACATCGCCGTTCATTGATTTTTACAGGTCTTATGGGTGTGTTGATCATGGCTGTTGTGTTGGCAGCTTCTGTGGGAGCTGCCGCCATTGCTCCTGGAGACGTGCTGCGAGTGATTGCCTCCTATCTCCCCTGGCTGGGAGATCGGGTGGATGTTTCTTCGGTATCTCTGGCCCATGAATCCATCCTGCTGCACATAAGACTGCCTCGCATTGCCCTTGCTTTTCTGGTGGGAGGCAGTTTGTCAGTTGCCGGATCAGCAATGCAAGGGATGCTGAAAAACCCTATGGCCGATCCCTTCATTATGGGAACATCATCTGGTGCGGCGCTGGGGGCGGCTGTGGCCATTGTGCTTCGGTTGAATCAAAGCCTGCTTGGTTTTGGAGCGGTTTCGATGATGGCCTTTGCAGGTGCACTGCTGGCAACAAGTATTGTGTATCGGCTGGCCCGAGTTGGTGGCCGGGTGCCGGTAACGGCATTGTTGTTGGCTGGCATTGCCACCGGTCAGTTTTTCACGGCCATTCTGTCATTTCTAATGGTAATGGCCTCACGAGATGTGAACAGTATTGTATACTGGACCCTGGGCAGTCTATCTTCCAGGGGATGGCAGCATGTGGGCCTTGTGGTGCTTCCGGCATTGTTTGGAACCGCTGTGCTAATGTTCTATTCACGTGATCTGAACCTGTTGCTGCTGGGTGAAGATACAGCTGCCAACACAGGGGTGCCGGTGGAACGGGTTAAACGGGTACTGCTTATCACCAGCACTTTGATGACTGCCTTTATGGTGTCTGTCAGTGGCATTATTGGCTTTGTGGGTTTAATTGTTCCCCACGCCACCCGGTTTTTCACTGGGCCCGATCATCGCTTCCTCATTCCTGCTTCGGGGCTGGCCGGTGGTATTTTTTTAATAGTGGCAGATACGCTTTCCCGCACCGTTATTGCGCCTACTGAATTACCGGTGGGTATTCTAACAGCCATGGCGGGTGCTCCCTTTTTTATTTACCTGTTACGCCGGTCAAAAAAGATCTCGTAGAGATCTCTTCAATGGGTGAGGATGAAGCTTCATGGGAAAAACCATTCAATTAAACAACCTTTCATTTGCCTATAATGAAAGACAGATTCTGAAAGCTTTGAATCTGGTCATTGGACGAAAGACATTTTTATCCATCATTGGTCCCAATGGCAGTGGCAAAACCACACTGCTAAAAAATATTGCACGAAACTTAAAGCCTACCGACGGCGGCATACTCATTGACCAACGGGCACTGGAAACATATGGCAGTGCCGAACTGGCCCGGGAAATGGCAGTTGTTCACCAGCAGACAGATATCGGGGCTGCCTTTACCGTGCATGATGTGGTGATGATGGGAAGAAATCCGCATCTGACCCGTTTTCAGCAGGAAGATGCCCATGATCGTCAAATAGCAGATCAGGCAATGCAATGGACCAGCGTAGATCATTTGGAAGAGCGATTAATCAATGAAATCAGCGGTGGTGAGCGTCAGCGGGTGATGATTGCAAAAGCATTGGCACAGGAGCCAACGCTCCTGCTGCTGGATGAACCCACGTCTTTTTTAGACATCCATCATCAAATTGAGATTTTAGAGCTGCTGAAAAAACTGAACCAGGAAAAAGGGATTTCTGTTATTGCAGTGATCCATGACCTCAACCTGGCGGCTCGGTACAGTCAGGAGGTTTTACTACTCCATCAGGGAAAGGTGCTGGCACTGGGAGCGACAGAAAAAGTGATGACAGCTGCAAATCTGGAGCAGGCCTACCATATGGAGATGATGATTGACCGTAATGCTTACACCGGGAGTCTGCAAGTCTGCCCTGTATCACTGCGGCAACGAAAATCCCGCACACAATGCATTCATGTCATCGGTGGCGGAGGAATGGGAAAAGAAGTGATTCAGCGGCTTCATCAGGATGGCTGGCAGGTTTCCCTGGGAGTGGTCAATAAAGGAGACAGCGATGCAGAGCTGGCCACAAGGCTGGGAATGACCATCATTGAAGAAGAGCCTTTCTCAGATATCCAGGCGACAACACTTCATTCAGCAGCTATTGCTGCCAACAAGGCCATGGCAGTGATCCTCACCAGCATTCCCATTGGCCGGGGAAATCTGGCAAACATTCAAATGGTCATGGAGCAGCAGAAGAGTGGAAAAACCGTCATTCATTACAATACCTATCTCCCTCATGTTGATTTCGATTATGTGAAAGGTGAAGGAGCGCGATTATTGGAAGAAATGGCTCTGGCAGGGATGGAAAGTACCAATGATTTAGATCAACTCATGGCTCAATTGGAGGCGATGGCGCATGAAGCAGAAGCATAAACCGAACCTCATGTTACAGGGGACGGCTTCCTCGGTGGGAAAAAGCATTTTAACAGCTGCGTTTTGCAGGATTTTCAAAGAAGATGGTTACCGGGTGGTACCCTTTAAATCTCAGAACATGGCATTAAATTCATACATTACTGAGACAGGGCTTGAAATGGGAAGAGCTCAGGTTTTTCAGGCGGAAGCAGCAGGGATAAAACCACTGGCAGATATGAATCCCATTCTTCTAAAGCCCACCGGTGAAAAAAGCGCACAGGTGATCGTGCGGGGAAAGGTGCTGGGAAATCGAAGTGCCATGGCCTATCACCAAATGAAACCATCTCTGAGAGAGACGGTCAGGGAAGCCTACGAAGCGCTGGAGGCCTCGGCAGATGTGGTGCTGCTGGAAGGCGCGGGAAGTCCGGCTGAAATCAACTTGCAGGAACATGATTTGGTGAATATGGGGATGGCTGACATGGTTGATGCACCAGTACTTTTAATTGGAGACATTGATCGGGGCGGTGTGTTTGCTTCTTTGTATGGCACCCTGTTGCTGCTTCCGGAAGACCAGCGTCATCGAGTAAAAGGGCTTCTCATCAATAAATTCCGTGGTGATCTTGAGATATTAAAGCCTGGACTCAAGCAGCTGGAGGAACTCACTGGTTTGCCGGTGGTTGGCGTGATCCCTTATGGTGACTTTGATATCGAAGAGGAAGATGGTACAGCCGAGAGATTGTCATATCGTCCGCAGGCAGCCGAATCAAATGCGTTACAGGTGGCGGTCATACGCCTGCCCCGCATTTCAAATTTCACAGATTTTCACTGGCTGGAGAAACTGCCCGGAGTCGAGCTTCGATATGTTCAACGACCTGAAGAGGTTGGTTTGCCTGATATGCTGATTATTCCCGGTACTAAAAATACCCTGGCAGATCTGGCCTGGTTACGCCATCAGGGGTTGGACCAGATGATCTGGAAGGTGCGGGAGCAGGGTGGCATGGTTTGCGGCATCTGTGGGGGATTTCAAATGTTGGGTACCTGGCTGCATGACCCCTTGCAACTGGAAAGTGATCATGGCTCCATGCCCGGACTGAACTTAATTTCTGCAGAAACTGTTTTTGAATCGGAAAAAACCACCACTCAGATCACAGGGCGAGTGAAGTGGTCTTCAGCAGTTCAGGTGAATGGAAAACATGATCAACGGTCGATTCTGTCAGACGGCTATGAAGTGAAGGGATATGAGATTCATATGGGACAGACGATGTTGAGTGAAGGAGTGGCACCCTTTGCCCAGCTCACAGACAGATCTGGCGGTCAGCGGATGGATGGTGGCATTTCTGCCGATGGGAAAGTGTGGGGCACCTATCTCCACGGCATTTTTGACAATGAGGATTTTGTGACAGCATTACTCAAATCTCTTTCTAAATCGGGTGACAGTTGGGATGTTAAAGCGATGCCATCATTTGATGTCTATAAAGAAGCTCAGTATGATAAACTGGCAGCAACTGTTAGAAATTCAGTGGATATGGCTGCTATTTACCGGATGATGAATCTTTCATCAGGAGACAAATCATGATCATATTGATTGCCTACATCCTTGATTTAGTTTTGGCTGACCCGCCTCACTGGCCTCATCCGGTTCGATGGATGGGTGTTCTCATCAGCTGGTTTGACCACCGTCTTCACTGTTCAGAACAATCCGGCCATTGGCAAATGTTCAGGGGGGGGATCATGGTTGTCCTGGTGGTGATGGCTGCAGGGGGTGCAGCCACTTTGATTCTGAAGGTGGCGTCATCGTTTCATATGTGGCTGGGTACTATACTGGCTGGCTGGCTGGCCTACACTTCCCTGTCGGCAAGAGGGTTGAAACTGGCAGCCCTGGATGTACTGATGCCACTTGAACAGAATAATCTGACCAAGGCAAGACAGGCATTATCAATGATTGTTGGACGCGAAACTGAGAACTTGACAGAAAAAGAAGTGGTGCGGGCTACTGTGGAGACAGTGGCGGAGAATTTTTCTGATGGTGTGGCAGCGCCCCTTTTTTATTTGGTGCTGGGAGGCGTTCCAATGGCTATCATGTACAAAGCAGTGAACACGATGGATTCCATGGTGGGGTATCGGAATGAGCGATACCTGTTTTTCGGACGACCGGCTGCACGGCTGGATGACATTCTTAACTGGGTACCTTCCAGATTATCGGTAGTGCTGCTGGCAGCGGGAGCCATGTTAACGGGAAACAATGCGCTTCAGGCATTGAAGATTGCCTGGAGAGATGGAAAAAATCACAAGAGTCCCAATGCTGGTTGGCCTGAGGCAGCGGTGGCGGGTGCCCTGGAGGTGCAACTGGGAGGCACCAACATATATTTTGGCCGACCTGTGGAAAAACCCACCATTGGCGATGAGCAACAGGAGTTGACCCGTGAAGCCATTCGCAAAGCTGTCGCGCTGTTGGATGCAGCTGCGTTGGTGGCGGTAATTGCCAGCATATTGAGCCTGTTGGCAATAACCTGGTAAATCTCAAATATTTAAAGGGAGTGCTTTCCATGCACGGAGGAAATGTTCATGCAATTCAACGCCAGACAGGTATTCAGATATCTACGCTGCTGGACTTCAGCGCCAATATTAATCCGTTGGGAATACCTAACGCATTACTGGAGATCATGAAAGCTTCCCTTGAAGAGTCTGTTCATTACCCAGACCCCGATTATCACCGTTTGTATGAGTCTATGGCCCGGTTTTTTCAATGCGATCAGGACCGCCTGGTGATAGGCAATGGCGCAGCTCATGTGATCCATGAGCTCTTGACACTTCTGCAGCCTCAAAAAGTACTTTTAATGGCTCCTACTTTCAGCGAATACCGACAAGCTCTTGAAAAGTGCGATACGACCATAATAACACTGTCACTGAGTTCGGAAGAAACCTTTGACCTGTCTCTTGATCAGCTGGAAAAGCAACTTCAGCAGGGAATAAATTTGTTGATTCTCTGTAATCCCAACAACCCAACCGGCAGATTAATCTCGATTTCCCAAATGAAACAAGTGCTGGCCATGTGTCGTGACCACCGGTGCCGATTACTGGTGGACGAAGCTTTCATCGACTTCACCACGAATGAATCCATTGACAGTCTTGTGAAAGAAACAGCCCATTGGCAAGAACTCATGGTGATTCGAGCCTTTACTAAAATATTTGCCATACCAGGTATTCGACTGGGGGCAGCTGTATTGGGAGATGTAAATCTGGCATCAAGAGTTCGAACGCACCTGGTACCATGGAGCGTTAATGCAGTGGCTGAAAGTATGGCGGATTTTCTCAATACACAGGAAGCAGCAAATTATCTTTCTCGTTCAGTTGCATTGGTGACAGCAGAACGGGAATGGATTTTCAGCAAACTGCAAAAAATAGCTGGATTGAAGCCAGTGCCGGGAAGTGCCAACTATCTGCTGGTTGCCCTTGATGAATCTGCTCCGCCGGTGGAGGCGTTGCAGCAATACTTGCTTCAACATGGTATTATGATACGCAACTGCAGCAACTACGAGGGTCTTCATCATCATTGGTTTCGTGTGGCGGTACGCAGACGTGAAGAGAATCAGAAACTGATTGACCATCTTAACTGTTTTTTAACACAAAATGCACAGAATTAACGGGAAAAGGTTTTTCTCTTTGAATATATTGGGTATGTATTCACTGCGTTTGTCGTGTATTTCATGAAACAACTCAAATTAAAAGGAGGATGTGTAATGATGACAGGCAAAGTAAACAGGAAGCTGCTCCTGTGGGTGATGGTGATTGCCCTGATGTTCAGCAGTTTTGGAACCCTGGTGGTATTTGCGGACGAGCACGCAGAATCGTTAATTATTTTGCATACCAATGATATTCACGGTCGGGGAGAGGCATTTGGCAAACTGGCAACACTTGTCAGCCAATATCGCGGCGGTGACCATCAGGTACTGCTCCTGGATGCAGGAGATACCTTTCATGGGATTCCCTTTGCCACGGTGCCTGAAGGTGCCAGCATTGCCACGCTCATGAATGCTGTCGGGTACGATGCCATGACCGCCGGGAACCATGACTTTAATTACGGGCAAAGTCGATTGGTGGCACTGGATGGACTGACAGATTTTCCGATTCTGGCAGCCAATGTTTACAAAGCTGATGGTACCCGATTGCTGGATCCATATGTGCTGGTTGAAATGGATGGTTTTACTGTGGGCATTTTTGGACTGGCCACGCCTGAAACCCTGTTCAAAACCCATCCAAACAATGTGACCGGACTGACTTTTGCTGATCCTGTGAGCGAAGCAGCAGCAATGGTGGAAGAGCTGAAAGATATGGCAGATGTGATTATCGCCATTGGTCATTTGGGAATCGACGAAGAAACGGAGTATGCGGCACGCAGTAACGCAGTGGCGACAGAGGTTGATGGCATTCATGTCTTTGTTGATGGTCACAGCCATGACCTGTTGGAAGATGGTATGATGGCTGGTGACACACTTATCGTCAGCGCTGGATACCATGGAAGTCACATGGGTATTGTCGAGCTGAGTATTGTGGACGGCCAGGTTGTTGAAACAATGGCAGGAGTAGTTGTTGTCAGCGGAGATGAAGAGCTTGAGGCAAATGAAGCGGTGACAGAAATCTTTGCGGCTCAACAGGCTGAGCTGGAAGAAATGTTGGCTGAACCACTTGGAAGCACAGCAGTGAAGCTTGAAGGTGAACGAGACTTTGTGAGAACCGGTGAAACCAATCTTGGAAATCTGATTGCAGATGTCCTCAAAAATGCTTCGGGAGCAGATATTGCCTTCACCAATGGCGGCGGTATCAGAGCTAGTATTGAAGCTGGTGTGATCACGCGGGGTGATGTTGTCACAGCATTTCCTTTCGGCAACAACATTGAGGTTAAAGAAGTGACGGGTGCCGTCGTGAAAGAAATACTGGAACACGGTACACGTGCCTATCCTGAAGCCAGCGGCGGGTTCCCCCACGTGGCAGGGATGTCTTATCAGATAGACCTGAGCCGTTCTGTGGGTGATCGAATTGTCAACCTGATGGTGAATGGTGAGCCCATTGATATGGAAGCAAGCTATCTACTGGCGACCAATGATTTCCTGGCAGCTGGAGGAGATGACTACACCATGTTGGGCGGACTGCCTACAGTCGCACGTATGATGGCCATGGATGAAGCGCTGGCAGATTATTTGGCAGCAGCTGGCGAAATTGCACCGGAGGTGGAAAGCCGAATCACTGTTGCAGGAGAGTTGCCTGAGGCAGTGGAAGAGGAACCCGCAATAGAAGTTCCGATGATGGATGATCATATGACAGACGAGCCTGAAACCGCACCAATGCCAATGCCTGTTTCGGAACATGGCATCCACGTGGTTCAGCCGGGTGAAGTACTGTGGCGTATTGCTCAACAACATCACACCACATGGGAGATGTTGGCAGAAATGAATCAACTTGCAAACCCGCATTTGATTTTCCCTGGACAGGAAATAGCTTATCCTGCCCATTAAAGACATTTCCTATCATCTCAAGACACGCGACAAACAAACGCAAACAAACGCAAACAAACGCCAATAAGCATTAAAAAACACAGAAACCCTCCACATTGGGAGGGTTTCTGTGTTTTTTGAGATTTCAAGAACTATATTGTACTCACATTAGCAGTTGCCTAGCGCCTTAAATAAACAATGCTAAATGTTTTGGGACCACAGTGGCTGCAGATAACACAACCAGCCTGGGTAAGCGTGATGTTGACCTCGGGCATGAGATCGACAATCTGTTGTGACAATTTTTGTGCATCTTCAGCACACATAGACTGGTTCACCACCGCCGGAGAAGCGACAATATGAGGATGATCGTGGCGAAACAACTCCAGCATTTCATTCATCAGCTTCTCGCGTTTACCCCGAACCTTGCGATTGACGATGATTTGCCCTTCCACCACCTCCAAAATAGGTCGAATACGCAACATACTGCCAACCAGATTTTCCATCGCCGAACAGCGGCCACCCCGGTGAAGATATTCCAGTGTATCAACTGCAAAGTATGTACGCACCTTGGGAACAAGGGTGCGTATACGGTCTGCCAGTTGAGAAAGGGAAAGAGATTCTTCTTGCAAAAGCATCACGGCTTTCATGACTAAAATGCCAATACCGGCAGAGAGATTAAGTGAATCAATGACTTCAATGCGATGGTCGTCAAATTCTGAGGCAGCAATGCGGGCGTTTTGAATGGTTGATGACAGCCTGGAGGAGATGCCAATAAACAAAATGTCGTCACCTGCTTCGATGGCAGGGGTAAAACGTGCCAGAAAGTCACTGGGTGAGGGGCTGGATGTCTTGGGAAAAACATCGGTCTCAGAAACGGTCTGGTAAAGCTGCTCTGGATTTAAATCAACACCGTCGCGAAAGACGCGATCGTTAAAATTGACATAAAGTGGGATCACAGCAATGTGATGTTCCTGAACAAAAGAGTCAGGCAGGTCGCTGGTACTGTCAGTCATGATGCGAATACGATGCATGAAAAAACCTCCTTCTAATGAAACACATAAATCATCTTATTATACCTGTTGAACCTAAGCGACGTCAATGAAGTAAGATTTCAAAAAAGCCTTGCCAATCAAGTGGGAACAGGGTAAGATATTCAAGTGCTTGAAACGGTCTAATATGAACCACGGTCATGTTATTTTTTCAAGATAGTAACATCGAAAGGAATGGTCTTCCAATGAAAGCAAAAACAACCTTTTGGATGCATGCAGCCATGATCGCTGCCATCTATACCGCGCTGACGGTTCTTTTTCGTCCCATCAGCTATGGGATGATTCAGGTGCGCGTATCTGAAGCTTTGACAGTTCTGCCATTTCTCACACCGGCTGCAATTCCGGGGCTGGCGGTAGGCTGCCTGATTGCCAATATCATTGGCCCGTACGGACTGATGGATATTGTGGTGGGAACAGCAGCCACTACACTGGCCGCCTTTATGTCTGCCAAAATGCGGCGCCGCTGGCTGGTCCCATTGCCGCCGGTTGTGGTGAATGCTGTCATGATCGGAGCCATGCTCTATTATTTATTTTTGGGATCGCCTGATCAGGCGCCCATATGGACAATGATGCTCTGGGTGGGTGTCGGACAAATGGCTGCCTGTTATGGGCTGGGCTACCCACTGTTACTGTTGCTGGAAAAGTATCGAAACCGCATCTTTTCTGGAGATATCGATCACTAGACACATCAATAAGAAAACCGTCCTTCCGAGTGGAGGGCGGTTTTCTTATTGCAAGGAGCATTTATTCAGTTTTTCGTGTATTCAATTTGCTGTCCGCGATGATTAAGAACAATCACGCGAGACTCGGTGTCAGCAACCTGAGTGGCAAACCGTCGGGTGACCGAAAAGTCATTGGCAAAATGCATGGGAATAAAGAGACTGGGTTTAATGGTCTCGATAAAGCAAGTGCCTGCCCAGTGATAAGCAGTTCCCAAACGAGGATCAACAGGAACAAATGCCACGTCGATTCGTTTACCCTTAAGACGATGAATTTCCTCTTTGAAATCTTTCTCTTCTTGCAGCTGCTGTTGTGGTGAGAATGATTCCCAGTGCCACCAGTTCAAGTCCCCTGCGTGAAAAAAAGACAGATGGTCTGTTTGAACATAAAACGAAACGCCTGCATCCGTTGATCCAAAAGATTCGACGGATACCTCGTTAATTTGAAGTTTTTCATGGGGTTTCATCAGGTGACAGTTTTCACGCGCCGGCAACGGCACACCGTCGCCCGCAATAATCTGAACAGCAGGATTGGATTCCTGATAATCAAAAAGCTGAGGCATGAAGTGATCCTGGTGGTGATGAGTGATGAAAAAATACACATTATCCCGTCTGGCCAGTTGATTAAAATCCAATGAGCCGGCAATAGGTTTGGTGAGCATTTCACCTGTTGGTTCAACGTAGTCAAACACTAAAAAGTGATGAAGGGTCTCAATGGAAAAGCCGCTGTGATAAAGGTGCGTAATGCAAGAACTGAGGGGTTTCATGGGAGAGCTCCTTTCCGGTTGCATGACCAAAATGTCATTGACTGTTGCTGTAATGCATACCCTATGGGGGATTTTAAAAACACTCATTGCGGCAAATCTCAACTGTGGTATAATCGGAACAAAGGTCAATCATGGAGTTGATAAACCCATATAACCAGGAGGACAACATGTCATTGCATATTGTTTTGTATCAACCTGAAATCCCTCAAAATACAGGCAACATTGCCCGCACCTGTGTTGTTATAGGAGCGCACTTACACATTATTGAACCGGCAGGTTTTTCGCTGGAGGATAAAATGGTCAAAAGGGCCGGGCTGGATTACTGGGATCTTCTTCAACTGAAAAGATACCAGGATTTCAATACATTTCTTCATCAAAATGATCATCCGGTGCCCTTCTGTCTAACCACAAAAGGCACTCGTTATTATCATCAAGTCAACTACCCGAAGCCCTGCTATCTGCTTTTCGGAAGAGAGAGTGCCGGCCTGCCGGAAGAAATACGACTGGCTTATGAAGATAGCTGCATCAAACTTCCGATGAATGATAATCCTCGCGCCAGGTCACTGAACTTATCAAATGCAGTGGCAGCTGTTGCATACGAAGTTCTCAGACAATGGCGCTTTCCTGAAATGAGATGAAGAGTACAAAGGAAGATTAGAGATGAAGGAGGAATCGACATGAGAACCATACAACTTATCACTGACAGCATGACAGATATTCCCCGGTCTCTGGCAGAAAAACACCATATTCAGATTGTCCCGTTAACCATTTTTTTCGGAGCGGAAGCGTTTCTGGATGGAGTGGATCTGACCAGTAAAGACTTCTATCACCGATTAAACGAAAGTGAAACACTTCCCAGTACATCGCAGGTAACTCCGGCTGCCTTTCAGGCTGCTTTTGAAAAAGCGCTCGCAGACGGAAAACAGGTGCTTTGCATCAACGCTTCGTCAAAAGCCAGCGGAACTCATCAATCTGCACTGATTGCCAAAGAAACCATCGGATCTGCGGACATTTGCGTGGTGGATACCATGGGCCTGTGCATGGGTGCTGGACTGACGGTGCTGGAGACAGCCCGGCGCATTGAATCAGGAGCAACTCTTGAGGAAGCCGCAAGTTTTGCAGCTTCCTTTGCGGTGAATATCACTCATCTTTTTACAGTGGATACAGTGAAGTACCTGCAGAAAGGCGGGCGTATTAATCCTGGAAAAGCAATGATGGCAAACATACTGAACATCAAGCCAATTTTAACGGTTCGTGATGGTTTGGTAGATCCGCTGGATAAAGTCAGAGGCTCCAAAAAAGTGATTCACAAAATGCTGGAGCTGGCATTGCAACAGCAACGTGACTTGACAGACAAAACCATTGTCATAGCTCACTCAAACGTTTCTGAGAAGGCAGCGGTTTTTCAACAGGAAGCACAGGAGATGCTGAAACCAAAAGAAATCATTCTGGCAGAAATTGGTTGCACCATTGGAACTCATACTGGTCCCGGGACTCTGGCGCTGTTCTTTCATCATGGAAACATCGCATAGACAAAGTGAGATATGACTAAATTGTCATAAGTCATTAATGCATCAATACTGTTAATGTGTGGACAATACCTTTGGAGGTGACCCTGGTGTTTTTTCCTGTTATCAAAGCAGAAGGCTATACCCTGGCTCATGCCGCCGGTTTGATGGCACGCTTCAGCGCAGTTGCCCGTGAAGCTGTGCATATAAATCCGACAGCAGAATTTATGAAGAAACTGCCTGACTCGTTGCGTACATTCGATGAAGTGGTGGCTTATCCACCCAATCAGGTATATATTGGAGAAATGAACCCAGAACAGCTTCGGCGCCTGGGGACCCCCTGGTACGATCATCCGCTTTCCGGTTCCGACAGGTATGGTGCTTTTGGTGAAATCATGCCTCAGGAAGAATTCATTGGACTGGTTAAAACAGCAGATGTGTTTGATCTGATTCGTCTCGAAAAGAGCTTCACCTCCATGTTGAAAAAACAGCTATCCAAGCACCCGCTTTTCAATGAAGCTCGGATTGCCCGGCTTAAAGAAGGGGAAGAGCTGGAAAGCCTGCGTTACCTTATTGAAGAACAGCAGGCCACGCCGCTTGAACTGGAAGGCAAAATAGTCGGCTGTGTGAAACGTGGTCATGAGTTTGACCCAAACCTGTCACCGCTGGTCATCATGGAAAATCTGGCCACGAAAGCTTCGGCAGTCTTGACCTGCCTGAACCTGCTGGATAGAAACGGGATTGACCCCTTAGACATCGACTATGTGATTGAGTGTTCAGAGAATGCAGCGGGTGATATGACCCAGCGGGGCGGTGGAAATTTCGCTAAAGCCATTGCCGAAGCCATCGGTGCAGGTAATGCCACCGGCTCAGATACCCGGGCCTTTTGTGCGGCACCAGCTCATGCGATTGTAGAGGCAGCAGCGCTGGTGCAGTCAAAAATATATAAAAATGTCTTGGTCACTGCTGGGGGAACCCTTGCAAAACTGGGAATGAACGCCCGGGAGCATATGGCAAAGGATGTTCCCGTTCTTGAAGACATGGTTGCTGGATTTGCAGTGCTCATAAGCGAAAATGATGGGATCAATCCCATTATCCGCACCGATCTCATCGGTCGTCATACCGTTTCCACAGGATCTTCTCCCCAAGCAGTGATCACATCGCTGGTCACCATGCCCCTTGATAAAGCGGGCTATAAAATTCGGGATATTGATCGGTACTCGGTTGAAATGCAGAACCCAGATATAACCCGCCCTGCTGGAGCCGGTGATGTGCCGGAAGCAAACTATAAAATGATTGCGGCATTGGGAGTCAAACGGGAAGAAATAGAGCAGCGAGAAGTGGCCACTTTTGGAGAGCAGCATGGTTTTCCAGGTTGGGCACCTACCCAGGGACATATCCCTTCAGGGATACCCTATATCGGTCATGCCCGTCAGGCTTTTCTCAATAACGAACTACATCGTGCCATGATTGTCGGCAAAGGCAGTTTATTCCTTGCCAGGCTGACGAATCAGTTTGATGGTATCTCGTTTATATTGGAAAAGAACCCAGGAGAAGTACAGCAGGAAAACGGCAAAATGATCTCTGAGGATGAAGTCAAAATGATGATCGCGTCGCTCATGCGGGATTTTGCGTCCAAGCTGCTGGATGATCAGGAATCATAGAAATCGAGGTGCATTACCATGCCTGAACAGCTCTCTGTCAAGAAAATCGCAGGAGAGGTTTTTTACCAAATTGCCGATGCTATCGAAAGTGGAAAATTCGGCAGGAACATAAAAATTGGATTGACAACATTGGGCTGCGAAGTTGGAGTGGAAAACTGGGTGAAAGCCGCGGAGGAAATTTCCGATCGTATGGATGAGTTTGAAGTGGTGCTCATAGGCCCGCGTCAACAGACCCATTTGCTTCAATTTGAAGCCTCAACTGAAGAAGAAATGCATCGAAAAATGGAAACAATGTTGGATTACGGAATGCTTGACGCCTGCATAACAACCCACTACACTTATCCAATAGGGGTTGCATCGGTGGGCAAAATGATGGCGCCCGGAAAAGGGCGGGATTTTTATCTGGCAACCACCTCAGGAACAGCGGCATTGAACCGTTCTTCGGCCATGGTGATGAATGCACTGTATGGCATAATCGTGGCAAAGACAATGGGAATTGAATCGCCTCGTGTGGGAATTCTCAATGTGGACGGTGCCCGTCAAACAGAAAAAGCGCTTCATCAACTGGCCGCAAATGGTTACCCCATTGAGTTCGCCAACTCTGTGCGTCCTGAGTCCGGCTGTATCATGAGAGGTAACGATGTCATAGCAGGTACGCCAGATGTGCTTGTGCAAGACTCTCTAACGGGCAATATCACCATGAAAATGTGCGCAACTTTTATGACAGGTGGCAGCAGTGAATCGGTGGGAGCCGGCTATGGCCCCGGTATTGGAGAAAACTACGAACGCCTGGCAATGGTCATATCGAGAGCCTCGGGGTATTCTGTTGTTCAGAATGCTGTTTTATATGCTGTTCAGCTGGCAAAGGGAAAACTGAATCAGGTGGCTAAGAAAGAGTTTGATCTGGCGCATCGTGCGGGGTTGCAGAGGTTGATCCAATCCTTAAACAATGATCGGAACGGAAGAGGAACCAGAAACAGTGAAGAAGTGGTTTCGCCACTGGGAGAACCAGTGACCAGTGGCATTTCAGGCGTTGATATCATGGACATTGAACAGGCAGTGAAACTCATTTGGAAAAATGGCATTTATGCGGAAAGCGGCATGGGATGCACCGGTCCTATACTGATGGTTAATCATCGAAATTTGGAAAAAACACTGGTGCTGCTGAGGCAAACTGGATTTTTAGTGCAGGAAGAAATTGAATGCGTGTAAACATATGCAAATTATGTGCCAAAACAAGCCGATTATGGAAAAAGTCTTTTAATTATTATGGAATAATGGTATAATAACTTCAGAATCCTTGGACGGTAGTCAACATGAAGATTTGGGAGGTGATGGCAGTGGAAATGGGATACAATCTTCATTTGGAACAATCACAGAAACTGGTGATGACACCGCAACTGCGACAGGCCATCAAAATCCTTCAGTTCACTTCAATGGAGCTGGAAGAATACATTGAACAGCAAATTGAAAGCAACCCTGTCATTGAGATTAATGAAGAAGAAAAAGCCGCCAAAGAAGAACCCAGCCCAGAAAATAAAGTGGACTGGAAAGAATACGTGGAAGACTTTGATAACTATGAATACTGTAAAGAAGCTTTTCACCACAATCGGGACAATGACTTCAATTATGAGAATATCATTTTTAAAAACCCAACACTGCAAGAACACTTGCTGTTTCAATACCATTTAACCCTGCTGGATGCAGCTTATCATGAGATTTGCGAGTATATTATCCACAGCCTGGATGACAACGGCTATCTGACGGCAGGAGTGGAAGAGATCGCACGAGAACTGGAGGAAGATCCTGCAACAGTGGAATATGTGTTGCGAATTGTGCAGAGCTTTGATCCTGTGGGCGTTGGGGCACGGAATCTCAGTGAATGTCTTTCGATTCAATGTCGTGCCGCAGGAATCAGAAATGAAAACGTTTACCAGATCATCCATCATTATCTGGATGATCTGGCAGATAACAAATACCCCCTCATTGCTAAACAATTGAACATTTCTTCGGCACAAGTACAGGAAATCTGCGATTACCTTAAAACACTGGAGCCCAAACCCGGGCGCATGTATGCTGATGCTGACAACCGGTATGTCGTGCCAGATATGGTGGTACGAAAAGTGGGCGATGATTACTATATTATCCCCAACGACCGAAACAGTCCCCGCCTGACCATTCGCAAAGACTATCAAAAAATGTTATCGAGCGAAGAGCAGAATCACGATGCGGTCAAATTTCTCAATGATAAATTTAACAGTGCCATGTGGTTGATCAAAAGTATTGAACAACGCATGCAAACCATTTACAAAGTGGTTGAAATGATCGTTCGCAAACAGCGCTGTTTTTTCGAATACGGGAAAAAGCATTTAAAGCCAATGACACTGAAAGAAGTGGCAGACGAAATCGGAGTTCACGAGTCTACGGTGAGTCGTGCGACAAATGGCAAGTATATGGAAACCCCGATGGGAACCTTTGAACTGAAGTATTTCTTCTCCAGCGGCGTCTCCGACGAAAATGGTGAAGGCATTGCATCGGAAAGTATTAAGAATTATATCAGAGATATCATTGATGCTGAAAATGCACGGAAACCATTGAGTGATGACCGCATCGCCCACGAACTGGCGGTGAAAGGTATCAAAATTTCGAGAAGAACCGTTGCAAAATACCGGGAAGATATGAAAATACCAGCATCTTCCAAACGCAAACGTTATTGAAAAAAGGAGTTTCTTTAGTTGCTCTCCATTGATATTTAAGATATAATGAGGGTGGGCCTAAGCTCGCTCTTTTTTTACGATGCAGGGACAAAAAATGCAACACAGGGATCAAAAGTGTCCCGAGAAGGGCGGATAAATCCATGAAAGAGCTACTGGATCTTCAAAAAATAATTGTGCCTGAAATGCTGACCCTCATGGAGAAACGGTATCATATTTTGAGGAACATTGCTGTCTGGCAACCCATCGGTCGACGGTTACTTGCCGGCAAGTTACAGATTGGAGAGCGGATTGTACGCAAAGAAATCTCTTTTTTGCAACTGCAGGGGCTTCTTGATGTTGAGGCTGGAGGCATGACGGTTACGCCAGAAGGGCGGGAAGTGATTCAAAAACTGAAAGAGAGTATCTATCAGCTGAGAGGCATCCGGCATCTTCAGGATTCACTTCAGAAAAAACTGGGAATCCGCAATGCTTATGTGGTCTCTGGAAATCTCGAAGAAGAAGAGTATGTGCTCAATGATATGGCGAAAGTTGCTTCAATGCAATTGCAACAAACCCTGGAAGATGACATGGTGCTGGGGATCACTGGCGGCAGCACGATGGCAGCTGTGGCCGAAGTGCTTACACAGATGCGAAAGATGGAACATGTAACTGTCGTACCTGCCAGAGGAGGATTTGGCCGTGAAGTGGAAAAACAGGCCAACACCGTTGTGGCACAAATTGCCCGCAAGTTGGGAGCCCGCTACATGCTGCTCCATGCCTCTGACACGTTAAGCAAGGAAGCTCTACAAAGTGTTTTGAATGACCCCGCCATCAAAAAAGTGGTGGAAACCATCAAAACCACACGGTGCCTCGTTTTTGGAATAGGTCGTGCTGATGAGATGGCGCGGCGCCGAGAGTTTTCACAGGACCAGATTGACATGCTGTCGAGGCAACGGGCAGTGGCAGAGTCTTTCGGTTTCTACTTCACCCGAGAAGGCACCATCGTGCATGAAATTGAAACCCTGGGCATCAATTTCAACGATTTTCTCAAAATGGAACATGCCATCGGAGTTGCCGGGGGAGCTCGCAAGGCAGAAGCCATCTTCACCATTGCCAGATTGAAACCATCGATGGTGCTGGTAACAGATGAAGCCGCCGCAATGGAAATTATGAAACACTTTTAAAGCAACCTATAATGAGTGACCATTGTGAATCCATGGCCATTGATCATGAATGATGAATAGGAGGGATTGTATGTCGGTGCTTCACAAAAAACGCATGGAAGATTTAAAGGTGTCTGGAGAAAAAGTGCTGGTGCGTTGTGATTTCAATGTTCCGATGAAAGAAGGCAGTATTACAGACGATATCAGGATTCGTGCTGCTTTGCCTACTGTGGAATATCTGTTGAAAGAAAATGCGGCTGTGATTCTGATGTCTCACCTCGGAAGACCCAAAGGCGAGGCAAATCCGAAATATTCTCTGAAGCCTGTGGCTCAACGAATCGGAGAGTTGTTGAACAAACAGGTTTTATTTGCTGATGACAATCTGGTAACGGGAGAAACAGCGCAGCAAATGGCTAGTGCCTTAAAACCGGGAGAAATTTTGCTGCTTCAAAATGTGCGCTATCGAAAAGAAGAAGAAAAGAATGACACTCTTTTTTCAAAAGAGTTGGCCTCGTTGGGAACCATGTATGTTAACGATGCTTTTGGAACAGCTCATCGGGCCCATTGCTCCACAACAGGGTTGGCTGAATACTTGCCCGCAGCTATGGGATTCCTTATCGAAAGGGAAGTGCAATTTCTGGGTAAAGCGCTGGAAAATCCTGAAAAACCTTTTGTCGCTATTTTAGGTGGCGCGAAAGTATCGGATAAAATCGGCGTGATTGAAAACCTGATGACGAAAGTGGACATATTGATTATTGGCGGCGGAATGGCTTACACATTCCTAAAAGCCAAAGGATTTGAAATAGGCAAATCGCTTCTTGAAGAAGATAAACTGGATTTGGCCACTGAGTTGATGGAAAAAGCAGCAGCTTCCAATGTGACCATGTTATTACCGGTAGATACTGTGACAGCGGATGCTGTCAGCGAAGATGCCGCATACAAGACAGTAATGATGGAAAATATGCCCGTTGATGGAATCGGTGTTGATATTGGTCCTGAAACCATTAATCAATACACCAAAGCTATAAAAGAAGCAAAGACAGTTGTTTGGAATGGCCCTATGGGTGTTTTTGAAATCAATGCATTTGCCAACGGCACAAGAGAAGTCGCAAAAGCACTGGCAGCAAGTGATGCGGTTACCATTATTGGCGGCGGCGACAGTGCGGCTGCCGTTGAACAGTTGGGATTTGCCGAAGCCATGACTCATATTTCTACGGGTGGCGGCGCTTCGTTGGAATTTCTGGAAGGCAAATTACTGCCAGGAATTGCAGCGATTCCGGAAAAATAAAGGAGGAAATGTATGCGTATTCCATTGATAGCTGGCAACTGGAAAATGAACCTGGGTTGTGTTCAGGGGACTGAACTGGTGAGAAAAATTTATGAAGAACTGGGTGATACCGATGTGGAAGTGGCGGTTTGCTGCCCGGCACCGCTGCTCTGTTGTATGGCGATTGAGCTGAAAGACACCCCCATTCGGCTGGGTGCCCAAAATATGCACTGGGAAGATGCGGGTGCCTTTACCGGAGAAGTATCTGCTGCTATGTTGAAAGAAGCAGGTGTGCATTACGTCATTCTTGGTCACTCTGAACGCCGACAGATCTTTGGTGAAACAGATGAAATGATTAACAAAAAGACCAAAAAAGCACTTGAAAAGCAACTTGTTCCAATCGTCTGTATCGGCGAAACCCTTGAAGAAAGAGAAACAGATAAAACCTTTGAAGTATTGACACAGCAGCTGAAGAAAGACCTGGAAGGTCTGACCGAAGAAGCGGTGGCTGAGCTGGTAATAGCCTATGAGCCTGTATGGGCCATTGGCACTGGAAGAACAGCCACACCAGAACAGGCAAATGAAGCCGTTGGTTTTATTCGCAGTCAACTGGAGCAGGCATATGGAGACGACATTTCTGAGAAGATACGCATTTTATATGGTGGCAGTGTAAAAGCAGATAATGCCACCGAGATCATGAATTGTGAAGAAATTGATGGTGCACTGGTGGGTGGCGCCAGCCTGAAGGCCGAGGAGTTTTTAGGTATCATCCACTTTTAGTGCGAAAGGACGCGATTTGATGAAGAGACCAGTAGTGTTAATGGTTTTAGATGGATTTGGACTAAGAGAAAAAGTTGCAGGAAATGCGGTAAAGCAGGCACAATTGCCGCGTTTTCAGGAGCTGATGGCAACCTGCTCTCACACCAGGGTGGAAGCCAGTGGCTTAGCAGTCGGTTTGCCTGCCGGGCAAATGGGTAACTCTGAAGTAGGTCACTTAAACATTGGTGCTGGCCGGGTTGTATACCAGGAACTGACGCGGATCACTAAATCAATTGAAGAAGGAGACCACCTTACAAACGAAGCTTTTCTTACTGCCATGAACCATGCCCGGGAAAAAGGAACCACACTGCATTTAATGGGACTGCTTTCTGATGGAGGTGTTCACAGTCATTTGGACCATGTCATAGGGTTGTTGGAAATGGCCCAAAAAGAAGGGCTGGCAGATGTGGTGGTTCATTGCTTCCTGGATGGAAGAGATACACCGCCTCAAAGTGCATTATCCTATGTGGAGCAGTTGGAAAATCAAATGATGCGAATCGGCATTGGACGAATTGGCATGGTTTCCGGTAGGTATTATGCCATGGACAGAGACAAACGCTGGGAACGAGTTAAGATAGCCTATGATGCTCTGGTTCAGGGAGTTGGACCCCGTGCCGCGACGGCAGCTGCCGCCATCCAACAGTCTTATGAGCGAGGAGAAAACGATGAGTTTGTATTACCCACTATTATTGGACTGAGCGCTGGCGACAGTCATTGTGTGAAACCAAATGATGCCGTGATTTTCTTTAATTTCCGTCCCGACAGGGCTCGGGAAATGTCACGTGCCTTGTTGGACGAAACCTTTGATGGCTTTGAACGTCCGGCAGGCAAGCTGCCTTTGGTGTATGTGACCATGACGCAATATGACAAAACCATCCAGGGACCACTGGTGGCCTACCCGCCCCAGAGTCTACGCAATACACTGGGTGAAACAGTCAGCCATCAGGGTAAAAAACAACTGCGTATAGCAGAAACCGAAAAATATGCCCATGTCACCTATTTTCTTAATGGTGGCATCGAAACGCCCTTTGAAGGCGAAGATCGGATCATGGTGCCTTCTCCAAAGGTGGCAACTTATGATCTGCAACCAGAAATGAGTGCAGAAGAAGTGACAGAAGCGTTGATCCAACGCCTCGATGATCAAGACCTGGATTTGGTGGTACTCAATTATGCCAATCCAGATATGGTGGGGCATACCGGCATCATGGATGCTGTGGTAACAGCTCTCGAAACGGTTGATAAATGCATGGGACGCGTGGTCGACAAAGTGCTTGCCATGGATGGTGCGCTACTAATCACGTCAGATCACGGCAATGCAGAAGAACTATTGAATGAAGAGTCGGGAGCACCGGTGACATCTCATACCACCAACCCGGTTCCGTTGATTCTGGCTGGGATGGAAGGTGTTTCCCTTGCAGCTAATGGGCGTCTGTGCGATCTGGCACCCACATTGCTGGAAATGATGGGGTTGGAAAAACCCGAAGAAATGACGGGGCAGTCGTTGCTGGTGAAATAATGGGCATCCAATGCCTGAGTAAGTAACCGGCAATTGAAGGAAAAGGTCACAGTCAATCAGCAACTATCTATGAAAAGGAGTGAATCATTTTATGACAATTATCAGTGATGTATATGCACGGGAAGTATTGGATTCAAGAGGCAACCCCACTGTTGAGGTGGAGGTATATCTTGAAAGCGGTGTGATGGGCAGTGCCATTGTTCCATCTGGAGCGTCGACAGGATTGTTTGAAGCGGTTGAACTGAGAGACGGCGATAAAAGTCGTTACATGGGCAAAGGAGTTCTGAAGGCCGTTGAGAATGTGAATGAAGTGATTGGTCCGGAAATCATCGGGCTTGACGCTGTTGATCAGGTGGCCATTGATGAAATCATGATTGAACTGGATGGCACTGAAAATAAATCCAAGCTGGGAGCCAATGCCATGCTGGGCGTTTCCATGGCGGTGGCCAAAGCTGCAGCAGAGGCGCTGGACCTGCCCTTGTTCCAATATGTCGGCGGTGTCAATGCCAAACAGCTGCCAATGCCTATGATGAATATCCTTAATGGTGGTGCTCATGCAGACAATAATGTGGATATCCAGGAGTTTATGGTCATGCCCGTGGGTGCAGCCACGTACAGCGAAGGGCTTCGCATGGGAGTGGAAGTCTACCACAGCCTGAAAGCTGTCTTGAAATCCCGCGGCTTGGCCACAGGCGTTGGTGATGAAGGTGGATTTGCCCCCAATCTGGCTTCCAATGAAGATGCGTTTAAAGTAATTGTTGAAGCCATTGAAAAAGCAGGATACAAACCGGGTGAAGATATGAAAATAGCTGTGGATGCAGCGGCTTCCAGCTTCTACATGGAAGATGATAAAATCTACGATCTGGCCGGCGAAGGCGTGAAGAAAACCGCTGAAGAAATGGTAGATTACTATGAAGAAATGATCAACAAATACCCCATCCTTTCCATTGAAGATGGTCTGGCAGAAGAAGACTGGGATGGTTGGAACCTGATGACCAAGCGTCTTGGCAATCGCATTCAGATTGTTGGTGACGATATTTTCGTTACCAATACAAAGCGTCTAAAAAAAGGAATTCAGCAAAAAAGCGCCAATTCAATTCTGATTAAACTGAATCAAATCGGTACCATTACTGAAACCCTGGACACCATCGAAATGGCTAAAAGAGCGGGCTTTACCTGCGTCATTTCCCACCGTTCAGGCGAAACTGAAGACAGCACCATCGCTGACTTTGCCGTTGCAGTAAACGCAGGGCAGATCAAAACGGGTGCTCCTGCAAGAACTGACCGTGTGGCAAAATATAATCAACTGCTGCGCATTGAAGACATTCTGGGTGAAACTGCCAAGTTTGGTGGCGAAGAATTGTTTTACAACCTGAAATAAGCACTGCTTTCAGTGGCAGTGCTGGTGTGCCCCTTCCGGAACCCGGGAGGGGTGTTTTAACTGTTGCGTTTAAAAAGGGCCTGTGATAGAATAGCTATGTTAAAGACATGGTATGGGAGGTGTGAAAATGAGCGGTTTGAGAATAGTCCTGATGATTATTCAAGTGGTGGCTTCTTTGGTGCTGATCGGAAGCATCTTGATGCAATCCGGCAAAAGCGCCGGCTTATCCGGTTCCATTTCCGGTGGCGCAGAGCAATTATTTGGCAAACAGCAGGGCCGAGGCTACGAAGCCATTCTAACGAAGGTAACTACAGCCGGTGCGGTGCTGTTCATTATTGTTGCCATTATTTTGGTTGCCATTCAGTAACAACTTACTTATGAACTATTGGGAGGGACACGATCAAATGAATCAGTTCATTGCTGCACCCTTGGCGGGCATTGCGGCCCTTGTTTTTGCGTACATGCTTGCCGCCAGAATTAAAAAGGTTGATGCGGGAAACGATCGCATGAAAGAGATCGCATCCTACATTCATGAAGGGGCAATGACTTTCCTTCAAAGGGAGTACAAAACCCTGGTAATTTTTGTCGTTGTATTGGCGGTCGTACTTGCAATCGGAATTAACCCGTTGACAGCTGTTTGCTTTGTCATCGGGGCGCTTTTTTCAGCCCTTGCCGGTTTTTTTGGAATGCAGGTGGCTACTCAGGCCAACGTTCGCACTGCTAATGCTGCAAAAGAAAGCGGCATGAACAAAGCATTAAGCGTGGCTTTTTCCGGCGGAGCAGTGATGGGCATGTCTGTTGTCGGCTTGGGTCTTCTGGGCGTTGGCGGTCTGTTTATCCTGATTTCGGGTATGAAAACTCCTGAAGAGGCTGCAACCATTATCACCGGATTTGCCCTTGGAGCTTCTTCCATCGCTCTTTTCGGTCGTGTGGGTGGTGGTATTTATACAAAAGCTGCTGATGTTGGAGCTGACCTGGTGGGTAAGGTTGAGGCAGGTATTCCGGAAGATGATCCCCGCAATCCAGCTGTCATTGCTGACAACGTGGGTGACAATGTGGGTGATGTCGCCGGTATGGGAGCTGACCTTTTTGAGTCCTATGTGGGTTCCATTATTTCCGCAATTTCATTAGGACTTTTAGCCTACGGTTTAAACGGAGCTCTCTTTCCACTAATTCTGGCAGCTGCCGGTATTATTGCTTCCATTGTTGCCACATACTTTGTTAAAGGTGATGAGAATTCCAATCCGGCAAAGGCGCTTCACAGAGGCACCTATGTGAGCGGAGCCATCACCGTCGTGGTTGCATTTCTTCTGAGCCGCAGCCTGCTGGGTAACCTGAGTGGTTTTCTGGCAGTGGTCACTGGGCTTGTTGTAGGTATGTTAATTGGTAAAATCACTGAAATATATACATCGGGTGACTATGATTCTGTGAAAAGAATTGCCAAACAAGCTGAAACCGGTCCAGCCACTACCATTATCAGTGGCTTGGCGGTGGGTATGATGTCCACCATGTACCCCATCATCTTTATCGCTGTTGGTATTCTGGTTGCTTTTAGTGCGGCTGGTCTCTACGGGATCGCGCTGGCAGCAGTCGGTATGCTGGCGACAGCCGGTATGACCATTGCTGTGGATGCTTACGGGCCCATTGCCGACAATGCTGGGGGAATCGCTGAAATGTGCGATCTTCCCAAAGAAGTTCGTAAAATCACCGACAAACTGGATGCTGTAGGCAATACCACGGCAGCCATCGGAAAAGGATTTGCCATTGGTTCTGCAGCACTGACAGCCCTTGCACTGTTTGCCACTTATACCGCTGCAGTCGGGTTGAGTTCCATTGACCTGACAAAACCCACCGTTATTGCTGGCATGCTTATTGGCGGCATGTTGCCTTTCCTCTTCTCGGCCCTGACCATGGAAGCCGTGGGAAAAGCAGCTAATGAAATGATTGAAGAAGTACGCCGACAGTTCCGCACCATTGAAGGCATTATGGAAGGCACTGGCAAGCCTGACTATGCCAACTGTGTTGACATCAGTACGGCTGCCGCGCTGAAAGAGATGGTTCTGCCGGGTCTGCTGGCGGTGTTAGTACCCATTGCCACAGGTCTGTTGCTTGGTACTGAGGCTGTAGGCGGTCTGCTGGCAGGAGCACTGGTTGCCGGTGTACTAATGGCCATCATGATGGCCAATGCCGGCGGGGCCTGGGACAATGCCAAAAAGTACATCGAAGAAGGGCATCATGGCGGCAAGGGTAGCGAGGCTCATAAAGCTGCAGTTGTCGGCGATACAGTCGGAGATCCCTTTAAAGATACATCCGGTCCTTCCATCAACATTTTGATTAAGCTGATGACTATTGTTTCTGTTGTCTTTGCGCCGTTATTCATGACTTTTGGCGGCTGGCTCTCAGGATTATTCTAAATCACCGGTTAAAAAGCCCTTTGCCCTTTCAGGCAAAGGGCTTTTTTCAAAGAAAAGATATTTAAAAAGGAGAATGAACATGCCATTATCACCTGCCAATGCCTTTTATCTGATGATGGGCCTGCTGTCATTTCTGTTAATGGGCATTGATAAATTCAAGTCTGTGAGAAACCAGTGGCGGATCAGTGAAATAACTTTTATGGCATTATCTCTTTTGGGAGGTGCCCCAGGCGTGCTGGCAGGAATGCTGGTGTTTCGCCATAAAATCAGAAAACCACTCTTTTATCTGGGGGTACCGGTGATCTATTTATTTCACAGAGTGCTGATGACCCCACTGCTGCTACGAATATTGATTGAAGCGGGAATTGGGTGGTAAGAATAAGATAGCCTTCATTTTCTCACACGAACCAACAGAAGGAGGGAGCAGAATCGAAACGACACGTATTGAACAACTGAAAGAACAGGTTATCACCTGTATGAAAACAAGTGCTTACCGGCCGATGTTGATCCATGAATTAATGGAAGCGTTGGAAATCGATAAAAGTCAGCGAAAAATGTTCCAAGAAGTTCTGGAACAGCTGGTGCAGGAAGGGTTAGTGATGCAAACCAGAAAACGCCGTTACGGCATTCCTGAAAAGATGGGATACATGATGGGAACTCTGAAAGGGCATATGAAAGGGTTTGGGTTTGTGGATGCCGATGATCGGTCGCTTCCATCTGCTTATATTTCAGCCAATGCCATGAAGGGTGCATTGCATATGGATAGAGTGCTGGTTCGCATCAGACAGGCTTCAGTGGATGGCCAAAAGGCAGAAGGTGAAATTGCCACCGTTTTACAGAGGGGCCTTACTGACATTCCCGGCACCTATGAAAAAGGAAAAAAATATGGGTTTGTGGTTCCTGATGATCCGCGAATCAATACGGATATTTTCATACCATCGGATCGGGCCAAAGGCGTTCCCAATGGACACAAGGTGGTTTGTCGCATCACCCAATGGCCTGAGAATCGGCGTAACCCTGAAGGAAAAATTACTGAAGTGCTGGGAAATCCAGCAGACCCAGAAACTGACATGTTGGCCATCATTGCCAAGCATGGTTTGAAAGAAAGCTTCCCCAAAGCGGTTTTGAAAGAAGCAAGAGGGATCGACCAACAGATTTCGCAGAAGGAAATCAGTAAACGTCTTGATCTTAGAAAGATGCAGATCATCACCATTGATGGTCCGGATGCGAAGGATCTGGATGATGCCATTTCGGTGGAAGGCCTGGAGAATGAAGTGATTCGGCTGGGAGTTCATATTGCCGATGTGGCTCATTATGTGAAGGCAGGGACGCGCCTTGATGCAGAGGCTCATGAGAGAGGCACCAGTGTCTATCTGGTTGATCGGGTGCTGCCCATGCTTCCGCCAGAACTATCCAATGGTATTTGCAGCCTTAACCCGGGTGAAGATCGGTTAACCCTGTCTGTTTTCATGAATATTGACAGAAAGGGCAATGTGATCAAACACGATATCTGCGAGACGGTGATCAATTCCAAGGAGAGAATGATATACGATGATATAAGTGATCTTCTGGAACATCAGAATGGTGAGATGATGAAACGGTATCATCATCTGAAAAATGACCTGAAACAGATGGAAACCCTCTACCGTCGACTGCGGCATAAACGGGATGATCGCGGCTCCATTGACTTTCATTTCGCTGAGGCTAAAGTGATTCTTGATGACAAAGGAAATCCACTGGATATTGTGTTGGAACAGCGACGAACAGCTAACCGGATGATTGAAGAATTCATGCTGGTGTGTAATGAAACTGTTGCTGAGCATTATTACTGGTTAAAACAACCCTTTGTGTATCGGGTTCATGAAGATCCTGATGAAGAGAAAATGCAGGAACTGCGGGTATTCGTTCATCACTTTGGGCATCAGCTTAAAGGCAGCGGTGACGATTTGCATCCGAAGGTGCTTCAGGAACTGCTGGCAGCGGTGGAAGGAAAAAAAGAAGCACCGGTTATTAACACCATGATGCTTCGTTCTTTAAAAAAGGCCCGCTATACAGCTGTTCATGGCACTCATTTTGGGCTGGCTGCCCGCTACTATTCTCATTTTACCTCACCGATTCGCCGCTATCCTGATTTGGCGATACATCGCATCATTAAGAATGTACTGGCAAAGGGTGTGGTGACGAATGATGATGAAAAGGAAAATGTAGTGGCACGGCTTGAAAAGACAGCTGCACATGCCTCTGAACAGGAACGAACTGCAGAAGAAGCTGAACGGGAGACAGTGGATCTTAAAAAAGCGTTGTACATGCAATCTCGTATCGGCAATGAATACGAAGGCCTGATATCTGGCATCACCTCCTTTGGGATGTTCATTGAGCTTGAAAACACGGTTGAAGGCTTGATTCGCCTCAGTGACCTGGAAGATGATTACTATATTTTTGATCAGCAGCATCTGACACTCACCGGTGAGCGGACAAAAAAACGATTTCAGATCGGTGAACCGGTGCGTGTTCGTGTGGCTGGTGTGGAAGTGATGCAGCGGCAAATTGACTTTGAGCTCATTGAAGTGCTTGATGTGAAAAATTGAGTGACATAACTGAACCAATGTTTGAAATCGACGCAACACATTGACTAATCAGCCTAAATCGAGTAAAATTGTGACAGGATTGTCGAATAAACACATCAGTTACCGCACATGACGGTAACAACCAAAAGGGGGAGTTTCAAGTGAAGAAGTCTGGCAGCTTAGTTTTAATGTTACTACTTGTACTTGCTTTAGCACTTTCCGGTTGTGGATCACCGGAACCCGCAGCACCTGCAGCACCGGCAGAACCGGCAGAACCGGGAGCGCCTGCAGAACCGTCGGAAGATGCTTTGAAGGTTGTTCTGCTTCTCAATGGTACGTTGGGTGACAGATCCTTCTTTGATTCCGCACATGCCGGTGTTCAAATGATCGAGCAGCAGTTTGGAGCAGAGGTGCGCACCATCGAAATGTCCTACGACCAAACCCGTTGGGAACCAACTCTGTGGGAAGTATCTGAACAAGACTGGGATATCATTATTCTGGGAACATGGCAAATGACAGAATACCTGGAAGAGATTGCTCAGGAATTTCCTGACAACCGCTACATCATTTTTGACACATCTGTAGATTACAGTGTTGGCGATCTGAGCAATGTTTACTCAATTTTATACAAGCAAAACGAAGGGTCTTTCTTGGCGGGTGCCTTGGCTGCCAAAGTGACCACCTCAGACATGGAACTGTCCAATGACCGTAAATTGATCGGCTTCCTGGGAGGCATGGACATTCCCGTAATTAATGACTTCCTGGTGGGCTACATTGAAGGAGCTCTGTATGTGGACGAAGACGTTTCAGTGTACGTCTCGTACATTGGCAGCTTTGATGATTCCGCCTCCGGTAAAGAGAATGCACTGGCACAATACAATGCAGGTGTGGACATTGGCTTCAATGTGGCTGGTCAGGCTGGCCTGGGTCAATTGGATGCTGCTCAGGAAGTTAACCGATATGCCATCGGCGTTGACTCCGACCAGGCGATGGTTTTTGCAGAATCAGATCCTGACAAGGCTGAACTGGTGCTTACTTCCATGATGAAGCGGGTTGATAACTCTCTGGTACGAGCCGCTGAAATGCATATCGCTGGCACCCTTCCCTATGGTGAAGCAGAAGCACTGGGGTTGGTGGAAGAAGCAGTCGGACTGGCCAATAACGATTTCTTCGAAAGAAATGTACCGGCTGAAATTCGGGCTGAGCTGGAAGAGCTGGCTGAAATGATCATTAATGGTGACATCACTGTCAGCAGCGCCATTGGCATGAGCACCGATGAACTGAACCAAATCAGAGATGCCGTCAAGCCCTAAGGCGATGACGAACAAAATGGATATCAACTGTACAATTCGGGGCAGAATGTTCTTCTGCCCCGTCTTTCCCTGAACAGAAGATTTGACAGAGAAAAGGCAGTCCATCCAGTTGAGTATCCTGTGATTATAAACTCCCGCCCTATGACGGGAGTTTTATGGATAGGGGGTTCGAACAACAGTGGAAGAAATATTGGCAATGAAAGGCATTACCAAAGTATACCCCAATGGGATTGTCGCCAATAAAGACGTGGATTTCTCCGTCAGAAAAGGCGAGATCCATGCCATTATGGGTGAAAATGGTGCCGGAAAATCAACACTGATGAAAATCCTGTTCGGCATGGAACAGCCGGAAAAAGGGGATATTTTTTTCAAAGGGGAAAAAGTAGTCCTGCATTCACCCAATACAGCCATCAACTATGGTATTGGAATGGTGCATCAACACTTTATGCTGGTGCCTTCCCTGACTGTTGCTGAAAATATGGTGCTGGGAGTGGAACCCAAAAAAAGCAGTGTTCTTTTCGATTTTGAAAAAGCGGTTCAAATGACAGAAGAGGTATCCCAAAAATACAATCTGGCCATTGATCCAAAAGCGATAGTGGAAGACTTGGCAGTGGGAAAAAAACAAAAACTGGAAATTTTGAAGGCATTGTTGCGAGGCGCCGAAGTGTTGATTTTGGATGAACCCACGGCCGTTCTGACTCCACAGGAAACCAAGGAATTATTTGAAGAATTAATTAATCTTAAGAATCAGGGATTCACGATCATTTTTATTTCCCACAAATTGAAGGAAATCAAACAAATAACCGATCGGCTGACGATTTTAAGAAATGGCCGCAGCATGGGCATTCATGAGACAAAAGCCATCAGTGAACAGGAAATTTCCCGTCTCATGGTGGGTCGTGATGTTGTTTTGAAAGTAGACAAAAAACCAGCAACTCCAGGCGAAGTGGTCATTGAAACCAAAGGTCTCAGCTACCACGATGCCACTGGAAAACCAGTGGTCAACCAAATGTCTTTCAGGGTTCGAAAGGGCGAAATCATGGGAATTGCAGGCGTTGAAGGAAATGGTCAGGGTGAACTGGTGGAATTGATCACCGGCCTGAAAAAGCCGTCTGTTGGCGATATCTTTATTGGAGGCGTGCCGGTGAAGGATCTGACAGTGAAAGAGATCCGCAACTTGAAAACATCTCATATTCCTGAAGATCGCATGGTATATGGCGTTGCAGCAGAAGGAACCATCGGTGAAAATCTGATTTCCGACCGATTTGACCATCCTAAATATAATGGTAAATTGCTGCAAAAAGTGAAATCCTTAATTTCACGTTCTGAAGAGCTGATTAAAGATTATAAAGTAAAATGTGATGGCCATACACAGCAGGTGAACATGCTTTCGGGTGGCAATATACAAAAGGTAGTGGTTGCCCGGGAGTTTTCATCAGATCCAAAGTTAATTGTCGCTGATCAACCGACCCGGGGAATTGACGTGGGTTCCACAGAGTTTATTCGTCGAAAGCTGGTGGAACTGCGTGATGAAGGTACCGCGGTGCTGCTGGTATCAGCCGATTTGAATGAAGTGCTGGAACTAAGTGACAGCCTGATGGTGATGTACGGCGGTGAGATTGCGGCTTACTTTGAAGATGCCTCACAGGTGGATGAAATGGAGCTGGGCATGTACATGCTGGGACTAAAAACAATGGAGCAGCATGAAATGGGAGGTGCCACCGGTGAATAAACGAGTTCTGTTTGAAACCATCCGCACATTGGTGGCCATCGGCGTGGCGCTCTTGCTGGCCCTTATCATTATTTTCTCCGTCAGTGATGAGCCGGGGTATGCCCTTGAACGTTTTCTGCTGGGCCCTGTGACTAATCTGCGGAATTTTGGTAATGTCCTGGAAATGGCCATTCCCTTAATCTTTACAGGTTTAGCCATTTCGGTGATGTTTATGGCGAAACAGTTCAACCTTGGAGCAGAAGGTGGTTTTTTCTTTGGAGCCGTCGGAGCAACAGCCCTGGTACTGACCTTCAACTTGCCGCCAGTGATACTGCCTGTGGCTGCCATTATTGTTGGCGCTCTGGCAGGAGGCCTGGGCAGTGCCCTTCCAGCAGTTTTGAAGGCCAGAATGGGTGCCAGTGAGCTGGTGTCTTCACTAATGATGAACTTTATTCTTTTCTGGCTGGGTCTCTTCATTATTAATAATTATTTTCGGGATGCCATGGCAGGTGCAATGGCTTCGCACCGCTTTCCCGATGCGGCGAAACTAACGCGTATTCTTCCGGGAACCCGGCTGCACTTCGGCATCTTCATCGCCCTTGCCATGGTGGTTGTGGTATACCTGTTTCTATATCGCTCCCGCTGGGGGTACGCCCTGCGAATGGTGGGGTTGAATATTCGATTTGCCGAATACTCGGGAATCAATACCAAGTCAGTGATCCTGTACTCTCAGATTATTGGAGGAATGATTGCCGGGATGGGAGGTACCGTGGAACTCTTGGGTATGTATCCCCGTTTTACCTGGTTTCAGCTCCCTGGTTATGGTTGGGATGGCGTCATTGTAGCTATTATGGCTCGCAATAATCCGCTGTTGGTGCCTGTCTTTGCATTCTTCCTGGCGTATCTGCGCATTGGTGCTGATATTATGGCCCGTGTGACCGATGTTCCCAGCGAAGTGGTGGCGATCATCCAGGGGGTTATGATTATGCTGGTGACAGCAGAAAGACTGCTGGCTGGCTGGAGGCATCGCATGGTGGTCAAGGATAAAATGAAAGCAGCCGAAGCGGCAGAAGTGGAAGGGGGAGGTGTGCAGCATGGGTAGCTTATTTGACATTATTTTTTCAGCCAACTTTGGTTACGCAGTGTTGCGTGTGACAACCCCCATCCTATTTGCTTCCCTTGGTGCGCTCATTTCGATTAAAGCCGGTGTTGTCAACATTAGTATGGAGGGAACCATGCTGACAGCTGCATTGGCCGGTGTGGCCATCAGTGCTTACACAGGCAGTGCCTTTGGTGGACTGGTGGGAGCGGTGGTCGTTGGCATGCTTCTGGGCCTGTTGTTGGCGTATTTTGCCCTCAACTTGAAAACGGACATTATTTTGGCCGCTATTGCTATTAACCTCATGGCCTCCGGCGGCACTGTGTTCGGTTTGTTTGTGATCTCAGGTGACCGGGGCATTTCGTCATCTCTCGCAAGCAAGGTGCTGCCCCGCATCCAAATTCCAATTCTTCACCAGATTCCAGTGCTGGGCCCTGTGTTCTCCAATCATAATGTGCTCACGTATGTAGCTTTTATTTCAGTGGCGTTGGTTTATATACTACTCTACAAAACACCATTGGGACTTCGAATTCGTGCAGTGGGAGAAAATGCCCATGCTGCAGATTCGGTGGGAATCAGCGTGAAAAAAACCCAGTATATTGCCCTGATCATGAGCGGTGCTTTTGCCGGTTTTGGCGGTGCTTTCATGTCCATGGGTTATGTCTCCTGGTTTTCAACCAATATGATTGCCGGACGTGGCTTTATCGCCTTGGCAGCAGAAGCGTTGGGAATGGGAAGGCCCTTTGGTGTGCTCTTAACTTCCTTGTTATTCGGCAGTGCTGATGCTTTGGCCAATGCCCTGCAGGCTTTCAGAATTCCTTCAGAGTTCGTTCAGATGGTGCCTTATGTGGTTACCATTATTGGTCTGGTAGTGTATGCCCAGCGCAAGCATTCTGCCGCACAAAAAGTACGTCAGGAGGATCGTGCATGAAAAAACCAATCTTAATGGACTGCGACCCAGGGCATGATGATGCCATTGCCCTGCTCATGGCCTTCGCCAGTGATCAACTGGACGTACTCGCAGTGACCACTGTGGGTGGTAATCAAACCAGTGAAAAAACGTTGCAAAACGCTTTAAAAGTACTGAGTTTCGCAGGCGTCACTCATGTACCTGTGGCAGCAGGTGCCAGCCAGCCTTTGGTAAGAGAGCTGGAAATCGCACCGGAGGTGCACGGCGAGTCCGGTCTTGATGGCCCTGTGTTGCCGGAACCAAGATTTGCTCCCAGTGATAAAACAGCCATTGAACTAATGGAAGATGTCATCATGAACTGTCAAGAAAAGGTGACACTGGTACCCACGGGGCCACTCACCAACATCGCCAGTTTACTAATTGCAGCTCCCCAAGTGAAAGAGCGTATCCAGCGGATTTCTCTCATGGGTGGTTCTGCTGTGGGAGGCAACTGGACGCCGGCAGCAGAGTTCAACATCATGGTGGATCCTGAGGCCGCCGACGTTGTTTTCCAGTCTGGCATACCCATTACCATGTGCGGTTTGGATGTGACCCATAAAGCACAGATTTTTGACCATGAAATTGAACATATTCGTCAACAGGGCGGCAAAGTGGCAGTAATGGTGGCAGAGTTGCTGGATTTCTTTGCAAAATTTCACCAGGAAATGGGTTTTGAGGGAAGTCCTCTCCATGACCCATGCGCAGTTGCCTGGTTAATCGACCCCACCCTGTTTACCTCCCAGCATGTGCGGGTAGACATTGAGACCTGCGGCGAGCTCACCGACGGTGCCACCGTGGTAGACCTGAGAGGAATCAATGGTCGGGAAAAGAATGTGGATGTGGTTTACGACATTGACCGGGAACGATTTATTCAACTGTTGTATGACAGCCTAAAAAAATACCGGTAAGGAGGGTACTGCTTTGAAACATGCTGTGATTATTGACTGCGATCCGGGAACGGATGATACCATTGCCCTTGTCATGGCGCTGGCATCTGAAGCGTTGGACGTGAAAGCGGTGACCACCGTGGCCGGAAACCAGACTGCAGATAAAACGGCCCTTAACGGCTTGAAGATTGTTTCTTACTTAAAAAAAGAGATACCAGTGGCTAAAGGAGCAGATAAACCCATCATGCGTCCCCTGGTAACAGCTGAACATGTTCATGGTGAAACAGGATTGGGTCCGGTAACTTTGCCCGAGCCTTCCATTGAAGGGCTTGATACACCTGCCTGGGATCTGTTTTACCAGTTGTCGGCAGCGAAAAATGAAAAGATTCATCTCATTACCCTGGGTCCCCTTAGCAATGTGGCCATTGCCCTGATGAAGTATCCCCAACTGAGGGATTACATTACCCATATTACCATGATGGGTGGTTCCATGGGATATGGAAATGACACCCCTGCAGCGGAGTACAACATTTACGCTGACCCGGAAGCAGCCCGCATGGTTTTTGAAGCAGGCATTCCCATCACCATGGTGGGATTGGACTGCACTCATCAAGCCTGGCTCACACGTGAAGAAATTGACACGATAGAAGCACCTGAAGGCAGCGGTGCCTGGCTTGCCAAAGCAATGATGAATCATATTCATGCCTTCGCTACCAACTACGGGTTTCCGGGTGCTGTAATGCATGATCCCTCTGCTGTGGCGGCGGTGATCGATCCCACCCTCATTGAAACAAAAGATTATTATGTGGCAGTGGAGACCAAAGGCAAACATACCACCGGCAAAACCGTTGTGGATGTGATGGGAGTGACGAAAAAACCGGCCAATGTGGCGGTGGCAGTGGGCATTGACAGGGAACGGTTTGTTCAACTGGTGCAAGAGTTGATGAAAGCATGATGGTTGATGAAAAAAAGATTCATGTGAAAGCAGATGTGATACTGAAAAATGCCGGTATTCTTGATGAAACCGGCACTTTTTACACAGCAAAAACTCTGGTGATTCACAAAGGTGACATCACTGCCATTGTAGATGCAGGTGAGATGAAAGGTGTGGATGAAACCGGTGCTGAAGTGGTGGACTGCAGTCAACTGGTGATTACCCCAGGCCTGGTGAACCTGCACACTCATTCACCCATGACGCTGTTTCGGGGACTGGCTGAAGATGTCTCCATCGACGACTGGTTCAACCGGGAAATCTGGCCCTATGAAAAAAATCTACAGGCATCACATGTGCATGCAGGCGCCCTGGCAGCCATATATGAAATGATTAACTGTGGTGTCACGGCTTTCGCCGACCACTACATGTTTCCTGAAGCCATTATGCAGGCAGTAATGGAAAGCCCCATACGCTGTGATCTGGCGCCCACCCTCTTTGGTTTGTCAGACACCATTGAAACAGAAATGGAGGCTTGTCGCAGCCTGATTAAAGAGCACCAGCATACCAACTCTCGTCTGGCCCTGCGGGTGGGACCTCATGCCCCCTACACCTGCCCGCCGCCAGTCCTGAAAACCATGGTTGCCATGGCAAAGGAGTTGAATACGGGAATACATCTTCATGTCTCAGAAACTGCAGCACAAGTCAAAGAAAGCCTGAAGGTCTATGGAAAAACACCTTTTCAAATGGTGGCAGAAGCCGGTGGCTTTGATGTGCCGGTGATCATTGCCCATGGGCTCTGGATCATGCCGGAGGACCGACTGCTGCTGAGCGAAGCCACCACCATCGCCGTTAGCCCTAAAACATACCTAAAACTGGCCATGGGCCATGGGCACCTGTGGGATGACTCTATGAGCCTGCCCCTGGCGTCTGGAACTGATGGTGCAGCCAGCTCCAACACCCTTGATCCCCTGGAGCAAGTGCGTCTGTTTGGACTACTTGGAAAACACTTCCATCAGGATGCCACCCATTTCGGCTGTCAAACCCTTTGGAAGATTCTGATGAGGGGGCATGAGGCACTGCCTTTTCAATCAGGCAAAATCGCCGTTGGTGCAGCTGCAGATTTAACCTTATGGCAGCTGACACAACCTGGGGTGGCACCGGTGCACCACCCGCTGGCAGCTATTCTCTACAGCAGTGGCCCACAGCAGGTGGCCCATGTGATGGTGGAAGGAAAATGGGCCAAAAAAGATGGCCGTGTCAATATGAACCACCATCATGTCAAAAACATGCTCACTGAAGCAAGCAATCATTTGATGACACTGGGGAAAGGCAGCATTCCATTCACCTTTTAGGGAAAGAACAGTGGAAACCAGGTATGCTGCAAGTACCGAAGTGGTAAATATTTCGCTTAATTATCGTCTGAATGGAGGTAATCGATCATGAAAGCATGGCAAATGGAAAAAGAGCTGATGGAAAAGGCTGTTCCAAAGCTGCTCACGGAAGAAGAACAAGGGTGGAGTGCCATTGAACCCCTGGAAAAAGCAGAAGATGCCCGTATCAAACTCTGGTGGTACAGTGAAGTGCCTGGTTCAGGAGCACCTGAGCGTTTGATCATTGCCGCTATCCAGTCCATGGAAAACAAAGGGTTTCAGGTGGAAGAAGCAGAAGCGTTGATTCAACCGGGATTAAAAGCCTTCAAAGAAGAAGACATGGCGTCGCTGCACCGTATTTCTGGTCAAATTTTTCACCTGCTTAACCAGGCACCCGTGAATGAAGCTTCTACCTATTGGAAATATGCTGCCTATACCAGTTGGGATCAGCTGAAACAAGCGGCCAACTTCCCGGCATCCGTTTCTTTCGATGTGACACAGGCTTCCTTTCAGGATCAGCTGTATGCCGGCTGGCTGGCTCAAATCATTGGAGGAGCCATTGGAACAGCCATGGAGGGATACACGACCCACCAACTGAAAAAAGCCTTCGGAAAAGTGGATGGTTACGTTCGCAAACCAAATACCTTTAATGACGATATTACCTATGAACTGGCGTTCCTGAAAGCCTTTGAATCCAAGGGGTTCCAAATTTCAGCCGCCGACATTGCCGACCAGTGGCTGGCATTGGTTCCTTTTGGGTGGTCGGCAGAAGACATTGCCCTTCGAAACCTGAAACTGGGCATCTACCCTCCCGAAAGCGGCACACTCCACAATCCTTTTTCAGACTGGATTGGTGCACAAATGCGGGGGGCCGTCTGCGGCATGGTGGCACCGGGAAATGCAGAAGAAGCCGCTCGTCTGGCTTGGCTTGATGGCAGTATTTCCCATGCCAACAATGGGATTCTGGGAGAAGTCTTCAATGCAGTGCTGACAGCCAGAGCCTTTGTGACAACACACATGCCTTCGCTGGTGGAAGAAGTGGTGGCCATGATGCCCAAAGATGCCGAGTATACCAGCGTGGTGAACTTTGCATTAGAACAGTGCCGAAAGGCCAATCAATGGGAGACGGCTTGGCGCGCCTGTGAAGAAAAGTATGAAGCCTATAACTGGATTCACGCCTATCCCAATGCAGCCGCACAGGTGGTGGCCCTCTGGTTTGGGCACAACGACTTTAATGAAACCATGAACATCATTGCCTTGGCTGGTCAAGATGTGGACTGCAATGCGGCTCAAATCGCCACCATGCTGGGAATCGCCCGCGGAGTGGAATCCATTGATGCCAAATGGCGTGATCCTATTGGCGACCAACTGGATACCTACCTTCGGGGAATGAAACAAATGACCATCAGCGGACTGGCCCGCTGGACGGCAACAGTGGCCCAAAAGGCAGCGATTGGAGTAATCCATGAATCACCAGGCAAAGCAACCAGCTAACAGAAAAAGAGATTGACAGTAAAAAGAAAGGGAGACGAACCATGAAAATTGCAGTCATTGGCAGCATCAATATGGATATTGTAATGAAAGTGCACCGGTTGCCTGAAAAGGGAGAAACCCTCATGGCCTCCGACTACCTCACTGTTCCAGGGGGGAAGGGTGCCAATCAGGCGGTGGCGGCAGCCCGTCTGGGGGCATCAGTAGCCATGATCGGCGCATTGGGAAATGATGCCTTTGGGGATACTCTGTTGAAAGGTTTTCAAGATGAAGGACTGAATGTGGAAGGGATACAAAGAACAACAGGGGCTTCCGGAAATGCCCTGATCACCGTTGACGATCAGGGAGACAACACCATTCTTGTCTATCCCGGTGCCAACGGAGACATCACGCCCCAGTGGATACATCAGCAGGAAAAGCTGATTCAAGAGGCTGACTGGGTGATGCTTCAGCTGGAAATTCCCATGAACTGCGTTGTTGCTGCGGCAAAATTGGCCAAGAAACATGGGAAAAAAGTGATACTGAACCCAGCGCCGGCGGCAGAACTGCCGCCCGAATTATACACTTTTCTGGATCTATTGACACCCAATGAAACAGAACTGGCCTTACTGACGGGAATCACAGGTAGTGAAGCCGGTATGCAAGAACTGCTGAAACGGGGCGTTAAGACGATTGTGGTTACCCTGGGATCAAAAGGATCCATGGCGAAAAGCAGCGATGGCATCTTTACAGCTGAGCCTTATGCCATCAAAGCAGTGGATACCACCGCCGCAGGAGATGCGTTCAATGCCGGGTTGGTGGTGGCGCTGGCAGAAGAAAGACCACTGCAAGAGGCCCTGGCATTTGCCAATGCCGTGGGAGCACTCACAGCAACCCAAATGGGTGCCCAAAATTCCCTCCCCCTGCGTGGGCAGGTGGATGACTTTATGAAGTCATATCAGGCATGAAACAAGGCTGGTACAAAAGACCTTTTGGCGGTACAATGGAAATAGAGGAAGTGAAGTCACCGGGTTAAGCAAATTTATCTGGTGGTGAAAGGACTGAAATGCATGGCAGAAAACGTTAAAATTATTGCCCAAAATCGAAAGGCCCGTCATGATTATTTCATCGAAGAAACCTACGAAACAGGAATTGTTTTAAAGGGTACCGAGGTGAAATCAATCAGAGGCGGCCGCATCAACTTGAAGGATGGGTATGCCAAGGTTGAAAATAGTGAAGTTTTCCTGTATAATGTACATGTAAGCCCTTATGAACAGGGAAATATTTTTAATACCGATCCTATGAGGGTTCGCAAACTCCTGCTCCACAAGCGGGAAATTCGCAAACTCATCGGCTATGTACAGCAAAAGGGGTACTCCCTGATTCCGCTGAAGGCATACCTGAAAAATGGGAAGGTGAAAATCGAGCTGGCGGTAGCCCGGGGCAAGGCCCAGTATGACAAGCGGGAAACCATCGCCAAGCGCGACGCCGACCGCCGCATTCAGAAAGAGCTGCGGGAACGGCAAAAACAGTAAGGGGACGTACTGGTCTCGACGGGGGTTTGGAGTCTTCAGAAGCGAGCCGTGTTTTTGTTTCGGGTACACGTTAAAGAACGGGACACCTAAAGATAAACGCTAACGAAAATTACGCTTTAGCAGCTTAATATAGCTGCTCGTCACCTTCGGTAAACCCGCGGGCCGAAACGTGACGTCAACTTAGCGGGGAACGCCGCAGGGGGGTGCCTTGACCCTGCGTTGTACAACTGGGGCTGGTCAAACCTAAATGCTGTTGCTGGCAGTTAGGCAAGACGAGATCTAAATCAGCAGCTGCGCTCGGAGAAACTGGTGGCAAAGGGCCTTCGGACAGGGGTTCGACTCCCCTCGTCTCCACCAAATTTAAAACCTAAAAACACAAAACCCACTGAATTCAGTGGGTTTTGTGTTTTTTTAAAATACGACGATTACTTGGTTACATGTCACAGTATATGTAGATTCTGATACTGTCAGTACTGGCAGACTGTTACTGGGTTAATCAAAATCTGCCAAAAAACCTTTCATCATTACTAGGATAGGCCTAACTTAATAATCATATCTAAATACTCCATAAACTTATTTGTATATAATTGAACATCTTTGCTTTCTGTTTCGCGGTATCTGTTCAAAAGACCACTGTAAGTTAAAATCATTAAATCATTAATTTTTTCTGCAGTTTCTTGATCAGAGAAATAGCCATTTTCAAGACAATTGTCTACAAGGGCCATGTTTCTCTTGTAAATATCATTTTCACTTAACATGGCTATTAGCCGCTTATTCTCTGTCTTCAATCGATCAGGGAATATTTTGTGATATAAAGTTACCGTTTCATTTAATTGAAGACTATATCTAGAAAAAAACAAATCATAAAAATCATTGGGATTCTTAAAAGTCTCTTCAACAAAAATACGAAAAACATTTTTCAGCTCATCCAATGGAGACAAATCATCTGGTATTTCTTTGTATAAGCGTGTTTTATAAACTTCAAGATTTGAAATCTTAGTAAAAAAAATAAGATGTTCCCAGTCATTGAAATAGTTATAAATGGTAGCACCATTATATCCAGCTTTTTTTGCAATGTTTCTAATAGTTGCTTTTTCGATTCCTTCTTCTTGGATAATTTGGTCAGCAGCTGTTATAAAATAAGCCATCATACGCAATCTTTTTATGCTTAAGCTATTCATATAATCTCTCCAATAAGTTCACCTATATTTATACTCTATAGAATATGTTCTCCAAATTTAGCAATCAGCCACTGTCTTCTATTTTTGATGATTGAACGCGTACAAAAATTATAACACACAAGTGTCGAAAAAGACAATGTAACATTAGGCTTTAGATTATTTCAGTTGAAGACGAAAAGCTTGCTCGGATGTTTGAACTACTAAATCAAAATGAACATCCAAAACTAAACATGTAAAGCAGTGAAAACCACGGCAAAAATAAACACATTTATAAAATTAACATGTTTACAAAACAAACATGTTCATGGTATGATAGTCGCAAACCTAGTTGATAATTAATTATCAATTTGAACGGAGGATGTAAATGAGATTAGAAATTGGAAACTTCCAAGTTCAAAATATAGAATTTGGGGTGAAATCTTCTTATCAGAATGGAACGTTAACAATTAACAAAGACGAAGCACTGGCTGTCGTCATGGAAGATGAGCACATTATTGAGGCTGATCTTGTTCTGACCAAACCCGGAGATGATGTTCGAATCGTACCTGTGAAAGAAGCCATTGAGCCACGATTTAGATTAAATGCCGGACCTACATTTCCGGGTGTTACCGGTAAGATTGAAAGGGTTGGCAATGGGAAAACGGTTGCACTTAAAAATTGCAGCGTTTTAGCAGTGGGAAAACACTGGGGTAGTTTTGGTGATGGATTAATTGATATGAGTGGCGAAGGTGCCAAGTATTCCATCTTCTCAAAACTAAACAATATTTGTTTGGTGGCTGATACAGATGAAGCCTTTGAGCGCCATGAAGTACAGAAGAAAAACCATGCCTTGCGATGGGCATCCCATCGTTTGGCGGAATACTTAGGCAGTATCGTAAAAGACATAACGCCAGAATCATCTGAAGTATTTGAGCTAGGACCGATTACAAAACGTGATGAAAAGGTTCAAGGCTTACCATCCGTTGTGTTTATCATGCAGCCACAATCCCAAATTGAAGAATCAGGTTTTAATGATTTAGTTTACGGATGGGATGCCAACAGAATGATTCCAACGTACATGCATCCTAACGAGATTTTAGATGGTGCGATAATCGGTGGAAGCTACATGTGCTGCTCTTCAAAATGGTCAACCTATGATTTCCAGAACTGCCCAATAATAAAGTATCTTTACAATGAGCATGGGAAGACATTTAACTTCTTGGGTGTCATCATGTCAAACCTTAACGTTTCCCTGGAGCAAAAGGAGAGAGCCGCCATGTTCGTACAGCAGATTGCCAGCAACCTTGGCGCAGATGCGGCTATCATTACGGAAGAAGGTTATGGCAACTCAGATGCTGACTTCATTGAATGTATCAGGCTTTTAGAAGAGTCAGGCATTAAGACAGTTGGATTAGCAAATGAATGCACTGGCCGTGATGGACTCTCGCAGCCACTGGCAGCTTTGGATAGATCTGCCGATGCACTTGTTTCGTGCGGCAATGTTTCGACACTAATTGAATTACCACCTATGGGCACTGTGATCGGTGAACTGGAGTCATTAATGAGAGATGGACTGTCCGGTGGTTGGGCAGATGATGAAAAACTGGGACCTTCGGTTAGAGAAGATGGATCCATTATCATGGAGAACAATGCTATGTTTTGTGGAGATTCGACACTGGGGCAGTCACCTAAAACAGTCATAGAATTTTAATGAAGGAGGTGAAAAAATGAAAAAGGGAATTTTATACTTAAATCAATTCTTTGGACAAATTGGTGGAGAAGAAAAAGCAGATTATGAACCAACGATTCATGATGGACAAGTTGGAGCAAGTCTTTTGCTAAACACTCTATTGGAAGGTGCAGAAATTACTCACACTGTGATCTGTGGCGATAATTTCATGGGTTCCAACGAACAAGAAACCGTCGATACCATCTTGGGATTTCTGGAAGGAAAAGAGTTTGATATTTTCTTTGCGGGGCCAGCTTTCCAGGCAGGTCGTTATGGAAACGCCTGCGGTGTCATATGCAAGGCTGTCAAAGAGAAGTTTGGTGTGCCTGTTGTGACGTCCATGCACCAGGAGAATCCGGGTGTCGATATGTTCAAGAAAGACATCTACATTTTAAGAGGTGGTCCCAGTGCCGCTAAAATGAGAAAAGACATGCAAAAAATGGCTGAACTGGGAAATAAGTTTTTAAAAGGTGAAGAGATAAAAGGTGCTGAAGCAGAAGGCTATTATCCACGGGGGATCCGTTTTGAAGTCTTTTTAGAAGATGAAACACCCGCTGCTGAGAGAGCCATCAATATGCTGCTTAAAAAAATGAATCACGAACCTTTCGTCTCGGAACTACCAATACCAGAGCTGGAAACAGTACCAATCGCACCGGCAATCAAATTAGCTGATGCCAAAATCGCTCTTATTACGTCAGGCGGCATTGTGCCAGTTGATAACCCGGACAAAATCCAATCTGCCTCAGCAACACGTTGGGGACGTTACTCCATTGCAGGACTTGAAAGATTGGGAAATGAAGCAGACGGTGCCTTCAAAACAATTCATGCCGGATATGATCCATCAGCAGCAAATACTGATCCTAATATAACGTTGCCTTTGGATGCGCTCAGAGCTTACGAAAAAGAAGGAAAGATTGGAAGTATTCATGATTATTATTATGCGACTGTTGGTACAGGCACAGCAGAGGGAGAAGCTGCAAGAATGGCCCTGGAAATCATAGAATACTTAAAAGCAGATGGAGTCGATGCTGTAATCCTCACCTCCACCTGAGGCACCTGTACACGTTGCGGTGCAACGATGGTCAAAGAAATCGAAAAATCAGGTATCACAGTTGTACAAATGGCTAACCTGATTCCTATTGCTAAAACGGTAGGTTCAAATCGAATGGTTCCAACGATTTCGATTCCCTATCCTTTGGGGGATCCTAAAACATCGAAAGAAGAGCAATGGAAATTAAGGTATCATCGAGTGGGTGTTGCATTAGAGGCTTTGGCAACAGACATCGAAGAACAAACGGTCTTTGAAGTATAACACTTAAGAATGGAGGTTAGGATAAAATATGAAAAAAGAACAGTTTTGGAATCCAGTGTTTACAATCGCTTTAATCGTATCAGTGATTATCGTTGGTCTTGGTGTTGCTTTACCACAGGGTTTTGCAAGCTTAACATCAGCATCCTTTGATTTTTTGGTCGGTAATTTTGGTTGGTTTTATATAATAACGATGTCTTCATTCGTGGTATTTTCACTTGTGATATTGTTTAGTAAGTACGGTGATATTAAACTGGGTAAGCCAGATGATAAACCTGAGTATAGTTTAATGTCATGGTTTGGAATGCTTTTTAGTGCAGGCATGGGTGTAGGTCTAATTTTCTTCGGAGTAGCAGAGCCATTGTTCCACTTTGGGGGGCCTCTGACTGGGATCGCACCAGAATCTGCAGAAGCACTTGACTTTGCTTTTAGAAAGTCATTTTTACACTGGGGATTGCATCCTTGGGCAGCTTATGCCATTATGGCATTGGCATTAGCTTATATGCAGTTTAGAAGAGAAGAAACAGGTCTTATCAGTAGCATCTTTATTCCTCTGATTGGAAGAGAGAAAGCCACCGGGCCAATTGGTAAGACAATCGATATCTTAGCCATTTTCGCGACAGTAGCTGGTGTTGCGTCTTCACTTGGGATGGCAACCATGCAAATTAATGGTGGATTGAATGGATTGGTGGGATTACCCGTTAATACTGGTATTCAATTGGCTATTATTGGCATTATCACCTTCTTATTTGTTATAACGGCAGTCTTGGGAATTGAAAAAGGCATTAAGCTGGTATCAGACATGAACATTACATTGTGTTTTGGATTAATGCTGGTCGCCTTTTTAGTCGGGCCAAAGGTTGAAATATTGAATAACTTAAGTAACTCTGTGGGTTTATATTTGGCAGGACTCATACCAGATAGTTTTGCAGTGTCTGGCGAACCGTGGTACGGCTGGTGGACGGTATTTTACTGGGCTTGGTGGATTGCCTGGGCTCCATTTGTTGGCACATTCATCGCCAGAATATCCAAGGGCCGAACCATCAGACAATTTATTGCTGGCGTTTTAATTGCACCAACCATTATGAGTTTCTTCTGGTTCTCAATCTTTGGCACCGTTGGTATTAAAGTATATGATAAAATTGGTGCTTTCACCACAGAAACAGCCTTCTTCCAAGTGTTTGAACATTATCCCTTAGGCACATTATTATCTGGTGTGGCCGTATTGTTATTAACCACCTTCTTTATTACATCCGCTAACTCAGCAACCTTTGTTATGGGTATGTTTTCAGAAGGCGGAAATTTAAATCCAGGCACACCTAAAAAAATCATTTGGGGGCTGGTAACAGCAGGCCTGGCAGCCGTATTATTACTTGCCGGTGGTTTAGGGGCTTTACAAACAGGTTCAATTGTAGCCGCATTCCCATTTGCATTCGTGATGATTGCAGCAATGGTCTCATTTGCCAAAGCGCTAAAAGGTGATGCAGCTTATATGGCTGGACAACAAGATATTTCAGATGAAAAATCGGTATAGTTGGTGGAACGCTTAGCTGTTCCAGCATAGAACTTAAGGAAAATATCTTAAGTACTTAGTGCTGTGAGACTAACCTGTTGGGATTTATATGGAAGCTAACTTATGCAGATTGAATTTTCTGAAGCAACTTAGATTTTCTTCAATCTGAGATCTATTAAACAGTTTCTGTGAAATATAATTCTAGTGCATACTTTAAGAATCTATACTCAATGTTTATTATTTGCTAATTGTATTAAAGTCTGCGATATTGACAAAATCCGTGACCACCCATTGATAAAGAGCACTTTATCAATGGGTGGTCATATTATGTCATGAAACTGCTGGAATAAGCAGGGCCTACTGAAAAACACTAAACCCATTGAAAACACTGATTTCCAACCCGGTTTATGATACAATAAGTGCAAGGTAAACTAAAGTATGAACTGATCTACATCTACGATTTCGAATCACCCGGCCAGCTGCGAAAAGCCCTGGCAGCCTACATCAACGAATACAATACCTATCGCCCTCGTTCATCCATTGGTGACCTGTGTCCTGAAGTCCTCTACCACGGCCCACACCTTCACATTGCCTCGTGATCAGTTAAGCCAAATGGGGGAGGACGCCGGCAAAGCGCAGTTGGCTTTACCTTTGCAAGGCGGACGGTTCCCATGGAGGCCCATCTTTGACTGAACTGCATCGTAGCAACTACTTAATCCGCGGCCGAAGACACCAGGTGGCATAAGATTCTGCTTCGTGCCTTTGATGAGGGTTTCATCATTTCGATCCTATTTAGCAGTAACTACCTGGTTGCCATTTTAAACCAAAATCAAGAAGGGAGACTAACTTAAAAATCTTGATTTTGTGTCTTGACTTTGGGGTGCATTATACATTGATCGACCATAATCACATAAATGCTTTACAAGTGGACAGTTAAAGATGAGTACAAAATGCTTCCTGGGCTGTGATTTTGTGATCTCGATGAGAATGACAGATTTCATTTTTTCATGCATTCCAATCACAAAGAAAATGTCCAGTGTAGTCAGCGGATAAAATGTTGCAAAGGATTGTCGGTGATTGTGGGCAGTTTCTTTGGGCGACAGCGCCACGAAACAAGAGACTGCACGCAACTCAAAAGAAGGACCACCTATGGATAAAAGCTTTATCAGCAGGTGGTTTTTTGCCTTAAAACTTGAGATGTGTGGCTTTGATATTCTTTTATTTGAGTTAAAAACAATGTTTGGCAGATTTCGAAAAAGTAGTATAATACGAAATGAATAAAGAAAGCTGGTAAAACCCGAAAATAATCGCTAAACTATAAGAAACAGGTACGGATGTTAAATACTGAAAAATCAGTTGTACATCAAGTTTACGACATGATAAAGGAGGGGCAGTATGATTCGTATAGCGATCTGTGATGACGAAGATCAGGAAGTTCAGCGTGCGCACGACTTTCTTTCTAAGTATATACAAGCACACCCACAATATGAGTACACAATCGACTCCTTCTCTGCTCCTTTGGAGTTATTGTCTCATGTGGAAGATCATGGAGGCTTCGACATATTCCTGCTGGACGTCTATATGGCTGGCATGCTTGGAACGGAAGCTGCACGGGAATTACGCCGGTTGGATACCAACGGAGAAATCATTTTTCTGACAACCTCTCGCGATCACGCCGTTGAGGCCTTTCAAGTGGATGCAGCTCAGTATCTGGTGAAGCCTTACACAGAAAGTGCCATTTTTAAGGCTTTAGACAAAGTGTTTCATCGATTGATAGTAGAAAGACGCCACCTGATTACGCTCAAGACATCAGAAGGGATGGTACGTCTTTTTACAAGGGATGTAGTCTTTACAGAAACAGGCAGAAACAATTATCAAATCATATATACGATACAGGGAGACAAAATTGAAGTGCGCATGACAGCCACAGAGCTGTTTGAACTCTTGGTGCCAGCCAAGTTTTTCGTGAGATGCGGCGTTTCTATTAACGTAAACCTGAAATACATTCGACAAATTACGAAAGATGTCATCATCTTTGATTCAGGTGAACAGTTGACATTCCCTTACCGTGCCTACCAGAAGCTGAAAGCAGCATTTCTCAGTTTTCAAATGAGTACAGATGAATAAACACGGCAAATACCCCGAAACAGATGGCAATTACCCCAAAAAAATGGTTATTAGTTAATTTATGCTACGATATCTTTAAATAATTAGCCATCACAAAGCAGAAAATTATCACAAAACGAGGGGGCAGCTGATGTGTGGTATAGAAGCCTGGTCTTTTTATCATTTTTGCAATCAGTTATTGGTTTTACGTTGATGGCTTCCTCAATGATGCGTTTTAAGGAGCCTGTCAAAAAGCGAATCATGTCAGGACTCGTTGTCATGATTTTTGGAATCAGCTTTCTTTCGTACACGCTTTTCACCCAAGGCATTGATTCGGTTGATCGTTTTGCCATACTTGTCATTCTATTGATTCAACTTTCATGGTTTTTAATCTCCTCTGGTGACCGGTTTTTCGTATCTCTCTTTATTTTTCTCACCTTTGTTAACATTTATATTTCTATCAGCTACATAAGTGATAATTTTTCTATTGGTTTTGACGGGAATGCCTTTATTGGTGCACGCATCATCATACGCTTGGGGATCTATCTTGTAATACTACCGCTGTTGTTCAAATATGTTCGTCCGCGTTTTCGAATGCTGGTGGAAACCTTGGACAAGGAGTGGCGCATGGCCACATTGGTTCCATTGATGTTTTTAATGATGCAAATCATGGTACTGTATTATCCGGAACCCTATTGGTACTGGAGTAGTGGTAATTGGTCAAGATTTGTTATTGCAACAGTGTACATTTTATTTTTAGCTGTTTACCATCTTCTGTATATACAGGCAAGTGCCATTGTTGAAAAGTATGCTCTCGAAAAGCGACAACTGCTTATGGCACAGCAGGAAAAACTGTGGGAACTGGAGCTGATTCGCCAGAAGGCAACAGCTACATTGGTATTTCAGCAGAAACACGACATGCGCCACCACAATGCCGTCATTATGGGGCTACTGCAAAATGGAGAAATGAACACATTGAAAGATTATGTGAAAAGTTTTGATGAAACACTGGATTCCCACCGCACCCAGACGTTTTGTATGAATCCGATTGCCAACAGTATACTGAACCTCTATGCCAGTAAAGCAGAAGAAAAGGACATCAAAACAAACTTTCATGTCAATGTACCTGAGTGCATAGGTATCGACAATATCGATCTTACCTGTGTACTTGGAAATGCGTTGGAGAATGCCTTTGAAGGATGTCTTCGACTGCAAGAGGACAGGGAAAAGGAAATCAACGTTACCATCAAGTACATCGACCATCGTTTGCGGATAAAGGTGGAGAACACCTGTCGAACAGATATCACCTTCGATGAGGAACTGCCTGTCACACAAAAACTAATTGGCGGAACAGGCACCAGAAGCATTCTCTACACCGCCGAACGTTACGATGGAACGGCAGGGTTCTCTGTGACCAATGGGAAATTCATCACGCAGGTTGTCCTCAATGGGAAATAGTATCGGTTCCAAAACGAAGTCATATACGGCTGCCAGTCTTCACGGGCAGTCTTTTCTTATGAGAAGATTACTAATATACGTGAAAGGTACAGAGCAGCAAGGTCTCTTTTTCATTTTTTCAATATAGCATAAGCTGTTTCGATTCTTTTTTTGTGGGTTGTGTATTTGGTAATCTAAAAATACAATAAATGGCAATCAGAAATACAAAAAAGTAATTGCCAGCGCAAACCTTAAACAATACCCTATTAAGTGACTAAGCTTATAGGGAGGAAAGGAAGTGCTGACAATTACTCAAGTCCATTATATCCGAGAATTGTTTTACGAGGAAGGTAAAAGTTACTCAGAAATAAGTTCCATGACTGGTAAGAATTATCGCACTGTCAAAAAATATATTGAAATGGAAGATTTCAACGAACAGAACCACCAGGCACTGCGACCCAATAAATCAGATGTCTTAAGACCCATTATTCAAAAGTGGTTGCTGGAAGATCAATCAAGACACCGTAAGCAAAGACATACCGCCACCAGAATCTATGACCGGCTAAAAACTGAGCATCCTGACCTTCTTGAAGTTTCAGATCGTACCGTAAGAAATATCGTCAAAGAAGAAAAAGAGAAAATCTATAGTTCCGGTAGTGCCTATTTGCAGCTTCACCATCCTGGTGGAGAAGCGCAGGTTGACTTTGGTACATTTGAAGCCTATGAAAACAATACACTGAAGAAGTTTCGCGAACTAATTCTCTCTTTTCCAAAATCAAATGCCGGGTTTGCTGTTGCCACAAAGAGCGAAACCAGAGAGGCACTTCTAGAAGGCTTGGCAGTCATTTTTAACTACATAGGCTGCGTGCCCCGATCCATTTGGT
>NZ_JBCITM010000004.1:0-238665 GCF_039414295.1 Anoxynatronum sibiricum
TACAAGCAGGGGGTCACAGGTTCGAGCCCTGTTGCTCCCACCAATATCCGGCCCGGTAGTTCAGTTGGTTAGAATGCCAGCCTGTCACGCTGGAGGTCGAGGGTTCGAGTCCCTTCCGGGTCGCCATTTTTTTAATATTGGTGTGAATCATTTGTTTCACAATTTCATGCTGGTGTAGCTCAATTGGCAGAGCAGCTGATTTGTAATCAGCAGGTTGCGGGTTCGAGTCCCATCACCAGCTCCATTGTTTCATTCTAACATGGAGGGATTCCCGAGTGGCCAAAGGGGGCAGACTGTAAATCTGTTGTCAACGACTTCGGAGGTTCGAATCCTCCTCCCTCCACCATCAGATAAATAATGCGGGTGTGGCGGAACTGGCAGACGCACTAGGTTCAGGGTCTAGCGGGAAACCGTGGGGGTTCGAATCCCTTCACCCGCACCACTTTTTATCTGGAAAGGTGTCCGAGCGGCTTAAGGAACTGGTCTCGAAAACCAGCGCTCTCTTATCGGGAGCCGTGGGTTCAAATCCCACCCTTTCCGCCAGTAAATATTCGGCTCATCCGTAACAGCCAACATACATAGCATGCCCAGATAGCTCAGTCGGTAGAGCAGAGGACTGAAAATCCTCGTGTCGCTGGTTCGATTCCGGCTCTGGGCACCAAAGAATCGGCTTTTTGCAAACAGTTGCAGGGGGTCGGTTTTTTCCGTTTTTGCATGAAGTGTTACAAAAAGTCTTAAAAAAGTATTGCTAAATGATTTGGTTCCACATAAAGGTAAAAGAACTGCTCCTGGAAATCAGTCCACACCTGGTCCACTGTTCATCCTCCAGTAAGAATCTCTGTGATGCTAAGGACTCTTAGTCTCTTGCTTGGGAACTATTTATGAAGGGTTTATAGCAAATGAATTTTCAACTGCGTCAAATCACGTCATAATCAAGGCAAAAAATCATGACGCATGTAACCCTTTGTGGTATACTTAAATGAAAATAACACGGAGAACGAACCGTTAATCAATTCCCTGTAAATACAGAGCCCATCCTGACATCGTGGCAAACACATTCTGCGATAGGACACGAAGAGCCCTTGGTTTTATTTGGACGCTTTAACCTCGGGGGAGTGAGTAGCGTAACCGGCCTATGTTTTTTATTTGGCTGGTTTTTTTGTTTCAAAAATCAAGACGGGAGGAACCAACATGGAGTTCATCGTGGGAATTGGACAGATGGCTGTGAGCCGGACAAACAACGACCGAATGAGAACCTTTGCCTTGGCCAGTTGCCTTGGAGTGGTCATGTACGCACCCGAAATCCAGACCCTGGCCATGGCCCATATGCTGCTGCCCAGTTCACGAAACCATGAAGCAGAAGCTTTGGTAAAACCAGCCCAATACGTGGACACAGGCATTGATGCCCTTGTTAATGTGTTTCAGAACCGTCTGGGAGTTAAAAAACAGGAATTGGTGGTGTCTGTTTTTGGCGGTGCTGAAGCAGGCATCTGTCAACACTACAACGTCTCAGCACAAAACATAGAAGCCGCCATCACCGCCCTTAAAAAACATCAGCTAAAGGTAGATCGAATGGAGACAGGGGGCATCTTTGCCAGAACCATCACAGGCTATTCATGTGATGGGCACGTTGAGGTGACATGTGTTCCGATGATGATGAAGCTGCCAGGCAGACAGCTAAGGGCCTGAAGTCAAGGCACCGGTGCTCTCGGTGAGGGAATCCGGGTGAAAGTACACCTGCTGGCGGGGAAAAAAACCGGAAGATTGTCTTTTCCGGTATCAACAACTACGAACCACAGCATTACCCCATGGAACACGCCACGGGGGTCAACGAACAAATCTCTGCCCTCAACACCGTTGAAGCAGCCCTCCTGCTGCAGCCGAAAGCAGAAAAAATCGGTGTCATTGCCGGGTCAAGCCTGACAGAGCAGCGAAACCTTGCGATCTTTCAGGAAGAAATGGCCGGTTACTATCACCCCATTGCCATTCATTACCACAGCCAGCTGGAGCCGGAAGCATTGATTGAAGCCCTGGAAAACTACGCCGACCGGGACATCCTCATTGTACTGGGATACATGGCTACCCCCTCCGGCTAAAGCTTTTATGTGGAAGCCTTCATAAACCTGCTGTTGGAAAACAGCGAAGCCCCCCTCTCCGGACGGTGTAGTCCAGTACTGCAGCCATGCTGCGGCAATCATTCTGGGCAGTCCGTCAGGCCAGCTCAAAGGAAAAGAGCTGTTACCACTGGTGCATCCTGAGGATCGCTCCCTGACAAAAAAGCTTTTGAGCCAGCTGAACCATGGAAAAAGCCAGACGGGATCGGCGGTTTTTCCCATGGCTCATCAGGAAGGCCACTGGGTCTGGCTGGAAAGCAAGGGTCATAACCGCATGGCGGGTACAGGCATGGAAGGTTTTTTGCTAAACTGCCGGGACGTGACAGAGGGAATCGAGGCGGAAAAAGCCCTGCGGTACGAAAGAGACCTGTTCAACGACGGCCCTGTATTCACCATCGAGTGGGATCCGACACCAGGGTGGCCCGTACGGTATGTCTCTCAAAATGTCACTGAAATACTGGGGTACACCCCAGAGGAAATGACATCGTCAGGTTTTCTTTATGAGGCCCTGATTCACCCCGAAGACCTTCAGCGGTTAGTGGAGGAAGTGGACCACTACCGTTCACAGCATATCGATGTGTACGAGCAATCCTACCGTCTGAAAACCAACCATGGCCCATACCGCTGGTTTTATGACTTTACCCAGCGAGTAAGGGACGATGGTGGACAGGTGATCACCATACGGGGATACATGTTTGACCAGACGGAGGCGAAAGAAGCTCAGCAGAAGCTGGACGCGGCACTGGAGGAGGCCGAAGCAGCCAACCGGTCCAAAACCCAGTTCCTGGCCAACATGAGCCATGAGCTGCGCACTCCCTTAAACGGCCTCATGGGCATGGCCCAGCTACTGGAGACCACCGCCCTGTCTGAAGAACAGGCCGACTACCTGAGCTATGTCCTTCAGTCCGGCCAGTCCCTGGCCCGTGTGGTGGAAGATATCCTTCATTACACCAGCCTGAAACGAAAGGCGCAAAAGGTCAGAGAAGAGCCTTTCCAGCTGGATGAGCTGCTTCAGGAAGTGAAAGAGCTGCACCAGACAGCAGCAGTTCAGAAATCCCTATTTCTGAGGGTGTATCAGGAAGCAAGTCTGGCCAACAAACTGGTGGGGGACCGGTTCAAGCTGAAACAGATCCTGGGCATTTTGGTGGGGAACGCCATCAAATTCACGGAAACCGGCACCGTAGAATTGTGGGCTCTTTGTGACACCACGCTCTCCACCCCACAACGCCTTCGAGTCCGTTTCCAGGTAAGGGACACGGGCATCGGCATCCCCAAAGATAAACTGGACTACATCTTCCAGCGGTTCAGTCAGGTTGACGAGTCCCACACACGGGCTTACGGTGGCCTTGGGTTAGGCCTGGCAGTGGCACGAGAAGAGGCGGCCATGCTACGCGGTTTTATCACTGCCGAAAGCACACCGGGACGGGGCAGTGAGTTTTGTCTGCATACTTTTCATTATCTTGACCTGTCTCTGATAAGCAGTTTATTTTTGGGACCCTTTACAGCTTTCACCTAGTGTGAGTGTACAAGTTGTTTCAGACATGCTGGTTCTACATTAGTATTTTCAATTACTGCAGGAGTTTAAAAGCGCATACTTAACCATACTTTTCCTTCAAACGGTACAACACCTGGATCCTTTGGGCAACTTCGTTTTCCTGTGCAAAGGAAAGCACTTTTCGGGCTTGTCAATCTCTCGAAAAAAGGTAAAGACTTTTTTGAGAGCACCCATATCCTCCCACAATATATTGATGCTGCTATGAATACCCTGTCCGGCCAGTTCTTTTTGCAGCAGGCCGCAGAGTCTTATGGCAAGAATGCAGGTTAAGAGGTGATCCCTGATTTTTTCATCTGTCCAGTGGAAGATGGGTTTTACCGGCAGGTGGTCTGTATCTTTTATTTGAAGAAAAGATGATTCAATATGCCAGGCACTCCGATAGGCGTTGACGATTGCCTCGTTGGAGAAATCATCCCAGTCTGTGAAGAGTGCGGTTTTTCCCAGCAGCTACTGTGTTAATTGTTCCAGTGCTTCATCGGAGAAAGCGAAGTTCAGGTATGGTCTTCCTTCCTGCTCTAAGACTTCATACTGAAACAGTTCTTTCATATGTTCTGCTTTCAGGATGGTTTCCTCAGCTTTGGTGGCACTTTCTTTCGTGGGTTTCTTCCCATTTTTTGCCTTAGCGTGGGATTTGTCGGAAATGTTGGCGAGACCCCAAACAGTGTACTGGCACCTATGGCGAATATCTGATTGAGGATCAATTAACGTATGACAGGATAGTAAAAAATATATAGGAATACGTCTATTTATTCAGACAGCGAAGAGACAGAAAAAGTGTATAAATGAACCCTTAAAGCCGTCACCAAAAGTTGGGATTGAGTGAAGGACAAAATAGATCTTAAAAAAGATGACAAAATATGTCGAATTTATATAAAAAAACAGGATTTATCAGATTGTTTGTGTTATAATACTTAAAAAAAACAGAAGAAGCAAAGCACTCTTTTCATTAATCATGGCTGTCCCCGCAACAAGACAATAGGATAGTAAAGGACACGAAGAGCCCATGGTTTAAATGGACGCTTATAGCCATGGGGGAGTGAGTAGCGTAACCGGCCACATTTTGTTGGCCGGTTTTTTTGTTTGATTGATAAATTGTAAAACACATTAGGAAGAATGATAAAACAGCCTATAAGAACAACTGCTTCACATTACACTTGACAAGGAGAATGCCAATGAAACCCTGATCTCCACAGCTTTGATTACGCAGGCAAGTTACATATCCATGAAAAAACAGTCAGATTCAAGAGTAAGCGTTAACTTGATGCACCACAGAAACACACCCAATCGAAGGAGTTGAGATGAATGCACATACAAATGATCCGAAGTCAAAAAAACATTGCCCTGCTGTTGGCACTCATTATGATGGCATCTCTGGTGATGCCTGTATCGGTAATGGCCGACACAACCAATGAAACCCTGCCCTCAGGCACGGTGGCCTTTGCAATTGACCAGCCAGGCTACACCATCGACGGCCAGTGGCAGTCTTCTGATGCAGCCCCTTACATGCAGGACAACCGTACCATGGTGCCTGTACGCTTTGCAGCTGAAGCATTAGGCGCGACTGTGGATTGGAATGGTGAAACAAAAACTGTCACTGTGACAAAGGACAGTGATGTCATCACCATTGAAATCGGCAGCCGAAATCTCACCAAAAACGGCCAGCTCTTCATGGAAATGGACACCGTGGCAGTCATCGTAGACCCGGGCCGCACCATGATCCCCGTTTCCCGACTGGCAGAAGCCCTGGGAGTTCCCTTTGACTGGGATCCAGTGAACCGGATTGCCTACTTCATGCCCGGAACAGGAGAAGTCACCAGAACCACTGAAGACGACACATCCGACACCATCTTCGATGCCCCCGGCACCTACGGGCCCGAAGAAGGCACAGAAACCATCGACGGCAACGTACGCGTCACCGCCGCCGGCGTCATACTGCAGAACCTGACCATCACCGGCAACCTGACCATCACCGAAACCGTGGGCGATGGCGACGTCACCCTGAACAACATCACCGTGGCAGGCGACACCTTTATCCAGGGCGGCGGTATCAACAGCATCCATATCAATGGCGGGCAGTATGGCAAAGTGTATGTCCAGACAACAGAGACAGGGGCCGTACGGATAGTGGCTGTTGACGCAGACGGTATTGAGGTTGTCATTGCCGAAGATGCAACCGGCCAGAAAATCATCCTGGAAGGCACCTTTCAGCAAGTGACCATTGATGCCAAGGATGTGGTGTTTGAGACCAAAGGAGACACCAATATCAATCGTTTGGAGATAACAGAAAAAGCCGCCAATGCCACTGGCACTATTTCTGAAGGAACCACCATCAACAACGCCAGGATCGATGGTGAAAACAGTCAGTGGGAAGGAGCCACAGGAGCGATTAAAAGCGCTTCCGGTTCCAAGAGCGGCAATCAGGATGTGGATGACCCAGACAGCGTTATCCAAAGACCTCAGCCAACCCCTGCTCCAACACCCTCCCGGGACAGAGACAGAGACAGCAGTGCTCCCTCCACACCTGCTGTGACAGTGGGAGCCATCAATAACGTTACCATCAATGAAGGAGCAACAGCCACTAGAACAGTGGTCACAACCCCAACAGATGCCACCATCACAGCCGTTTCCAGCAATGCTGGCGTGGCCACTGTAGCAGTCAGTGGTAAAATCATTACCATCACCGGAGTCAGTGAAGGAACTGCAACAGTCACCGTAACAGGGACGCGTGCTGGCTATACCAACGGCACCAGAACCTTCACAGTAACCGTGACCACTCCTCCTCCGGGTACTTTTCCTGTCACTGCAACCATTAACCCTTCAGGCGGTGGTGAGGTCACAGGCACGGGCAACTATTATGAAGGCGCCAACGTAACCCTAACAGCCGTTCCAAACACAGGTTTTGAATTCATCGACTGGAACATAGGGGCTGAAACAGTCACAGGCAGTGTCTATGGGTTTACCATGCCGGCAGCGGCAGTTCATGCAACAGCCAACTTCTCGCCCACCTCAATACCGGTAAATTACTTTACTTTTGATCCGGAAACAAAAACAATCACCGGCTACGACAGTGCAGGTGGGTTGGACGTGATTATCCCCTCTGCAATAGATGGCATACCTGTGGAGAATATAGGTGAAAATGCATTCCGAAACAAATTGCTAACCAGTGTGACCATCCCCAACAGTGTCACCAGTCTCGGCTCATTGGCATTCGCACAAAACAAGCTGACCACTCTGACCATCCCTACAAGTGTCACCAGTATCAGTGAGTCGGCATTTGCTTACAACGAATTGACCAGCGTAAACATTCCAGCCAATGTCAGCACCATTGGAAGATATGCATTCGTAAATAACAATCTGACCACTCTGACCATCCCCAACAGTGTAACTCACATAGGAGAAGGTGCATTCGGATATAACAATCTGACCACTCTGACCATCCCCAACAGTGTCACCAGCCTCGGCATTTCTGCATTCGCATTTAATAATCTGACCACTCTAACCATCCCTACCAGTATCACCAGTATCAGTCAGGGGGCATTTTCTAACAACGAGTTGACCAGCGTGATCATACCAGCCAATGTCAGCACCATTGGAAGAAATGCATTCGAAAATAACAAACTGACCACTCTGACCATCCCTACCAGTATCACCAGTATCAGTCAGGGGGCATTTTCTAGAAACGAGTTGACCAGCATTACCATTGGCGCAGGTGTCACATTAGGAGACCATCTGCTGGAGGGCTCTGATCCTCCCAATAACCGATTCAGAGATGCCTATATAGCAGGCGGTGCAGGCACCTACACCGGTACACAGACAGGTAGCTGGATAAATGTTGTATATTTTTCTCATGAAGAAACTGCATCGATTCATGGGAACTTCATAACTATTACTGGCTATAATACCGCCGGCGGATTAGACGTGATCATTCCATCCACTATTAACGGGTTACCCGTGAAGCATATACAGGCAGAGGCATTCCGCAGCAAAGGTCTAACCAGTGTCACCATCCCTGACAGTGTCGAGGACATCGGCGAGTTCGCATTCGCTCTAAACAAATTGACCACTCTGACAATACCTACCAGTATCACCACTATTGAGCAATATGCATTCGCTGCAAACGAATTGACCACTCTGACCATACCTACCAGTATCACCACTATTGGTCAATATGCATTTTATAACAACGAGTTGACCACTCTGACCATACCTGACAGTGTCACTATTGGAAATAGAGCATTTGAAAAAAACAAGCTGACCACCATTACCATTGGCTCAGGTGTCACGTTAGGAGACCATCTGCTGGAGGCCGCTCATCCTGTCCACAATAACCTATTCAGGGATGCTTATACAGCAGGCGGTGCAGGCACCTACATCGGTGAACAGACAGGTGTTTGGGTGAAGATTCCGTAGGTCGAGGATGACTTTGAATCTAATGACGAAGGTTTTGTGGTTTCAGGAAACCCTGGGACTGTTTGGGAGTGGGGGGAGCCTGTTATTGGTATCTTGCCCCTTCAGGCTCGCACAGGTGCAAAATGTTGGTGAACCCACCTATGGGACAATTATCCAAACTGAATGAACGAAACCCTGCGATCACCGCAAATTGACATGAGCCCCTATACCACAAAAATAAACAGAGTTAACCTTTTGGAAAAAAACCGTTCTTTCAGCACTTGGCAGCAGTAATTGCAGGAGCACCAACTCATTACTTTCTGTTTACGGAGAGCCAAAGTCTCGTCTGAGACCAACGCTAAAACTAAAGCCGGTTCTTTTGAGCCTGTGTTACTGCTTTTCATGGCCAAAATGACACATTTTCGTAGTAAGGGTATGTGGCAGAAGGTAATCATTAACATTGAAACGCTTTTTGCCACACTTCGGCAAAAAGCGTTTCTTTTTGCCTCAACAACTTCGGAATGCTGCGGACGATTAAAACCCACGAAAGAGCAAGGCAAATCAATGTCTAATGTGGTACTCAAGGAATCGAACCATATCAATAAGGAATAGATTTTTCTATAATTAACCGCTTTTTGACATGTGAGTAAATTTCATATTTCGCCTTTTTGACGGAATAAAAAAGCGAACACTAACCAAACCCGTCATTAGACGGTACTTTCAAATAACAGTTATCATCAAATGCATTAGAATTACTAAATCAACCCCTTATCAATAGTATTATGAGAAGGATACATCAATCGTTCTAAGCCGCTTTGTTGACAACAGAGATCTGATTCACAGCAATGGTGCCAGCCAGCAGCACAACAGCGCACAACCTGAAGTGAACACCAGCCGACTTTCGACCAGAGGAACGCAGGCTTTCAAGCATCACATGGTTCTTTAACCGATGATTGCACCGTTCCACACTGCTTCTTAAGTTATACAGCTCTTTGAATCGTTTGGAATCGCGGGGCAACCCTGGGTATAGACGAGGATTTTCCTTCACATCCACCTTCAGTGTATATCCATAGTTGGAATTGGAACACCAGGCACTGCCGTGAGGACAGTCCACTTTTCTGCGATGACAACTCTGTCGGCTATTTGGGGTTTACCCGATCACGCAAATCTCTCAAAATAGCCAGTTCCAGCTCTTTTTCAGCCACCAGTCGTTTCAGTCGATCGTTTTCGGTGCTCACTTTTTGAAGTTGTTTCAGAGCTTGTTGCTCGACGCTTGCTGAACTTTCGTTCATGGCTTTCACGGTACCACATTCCCGGTACTTCTTAATCCAGGTGTGAATGGTGTTGGCGGAGATGTCATGGCGGCGGGAAACAACGCTGACGTTTCCGACTTCCTGGCATTCTCTGATGATTTGTTCTTTGAATTCATCTGAATATTGGCGGGTTTGTCTCATGAGATCAACTCCTTTAATCATAGGGTATCATGACTCAAGCAATTTTTCCAAATCCATTATGGGGCTAAATAGACTGGTTATATGGAGGATGTTTGTTTTGAAGTCGTTTTTTGAAAATGGTAATGATGTGTCTTCGGAGAAAAGGATGTGATTTGGAGACCAGGAGTATATTATGAAGTGGACAATGTAGTGTTTTGTCGAGGACTGTTGCATGAAATAATGGACGTGTACTACATTTTTGTTGCTAAAAAAATTAATATAAAACGTTCAAGTTAGCAACAAAAAGTCTTATTTTTGTCTCAAACTATATAGGATGACCTAACACTTAACAACACTTGATGGGAGAACAAAGTTACTGTACTATTGCAGCATAGGACTTTTAAGCACTTAATAACACCAAGGAAGAGTTGATAAAGTTCGCAAAAACAATGAAATCTATTACTGAAAATCCTCGTGTCGCTGGTTCGATTCCGGCTCTGGGCACCAAAGAATCGGCTTTTTGCAAACAGTTGCAGGGGGTCGGTTTTTTCCGTTTTTGAAGAAAGTAACACCCATTGAAAATAGTATCAAGTGAGTTCAACGCAGCAATCTGGGTAAAAGCATTTATAAGAAATTGTTAAGAGAGAAGGTGATGATATGAAGGCAACGACGATGTTATGGATGACGATGATTAGTCTGATCATTATTCTGACTGGTTGTGGCAGCACCGCAGAAGTTCCGGAATCAGCCGTCTATCAAAGTATATCTCCGGAAGAAGCATTTCAGCGGCTGGAAAATGAAGAGCAGATTATTCTGCTGGATGTACGGACTGAAGCAGAGTTTGAAGAGGGACACATTCCAGGCAGTATGTTAATCCCGTTACAAGTTTTGGCGGAAGAAGCTCCTCTGCAGCTATCAGACAAAGATGCGACCATTTTTATCTATTGCAGGAGTGGCCGCCGAAGTCTTGAAGCAGCAAAAATGATGCTGGAAATGGGATATACCCAGATTTACGATCTGGGAGGAATCCTTGATTGGCCCTATGATGTTGTGAAATAGATCGTTTCCATAGATTGCGGCATTAGTCAGAACCAATTTGACAGGCAGATGCACATCATGCTGTGAAGCAGGAAGAGAACGATGTGCTTTGCGTGGCAAGAGTCAACAAAACCCAGAAAGAAGACCAGAAGAGGACGGTGATGCAAATGAAAACGGTGGAAGAAAGCGTTGTGACGGCATTGGATGGGGGTGCGAACCTGGAAATATTTCCCTATTTACCCTATATTCTTCAGGATCTATGGGAGATTGGAACAGATCCCGAAACAGTGATTTCGATCATTGGCAGGCATTTCCAATCGCCGGAACAGGTCACCATGCTGGATTTGGGATGTGGCAAATGAGCTGTTTCTGTGAAAGTGGCCCATCGTAACGGTTCCTGCTGTCATGGTATTGATGCGATGCCCGCTTTTATTCAGTACGCTGAGAAGAAAGCAGTTGAGTTTGGGGTGGAAAAGCTGTGCCGCTTTGAGGTGGGTGATATCAGAAAAGCGGTCAATGAAATGCCGGCTGCTGATGTTGTTTTGCTGGGAGCCATCGGGCCGGTGCTGGGTAATTATGAAAGCACATTGAACCTTTTGCAGCTTCATTTGAAAGAGAACGGTCTGATCATCATCGACGATGCCTACATTGCTGAAGACAGCGAGTTTCGCCACCCATTGATACTTCCTTACCTGGAAATGAAACGACAGATTGAAAACGCTGGGTTCAAGATTGTTGAAAATCTTTCTTTGACAGAAGAAGAGGTGGCAGAATCTGAAGTTCCTCTTTTTGAGCCGCTGAAAAAACGATGTCTTGAATTGGCAGCACAGCACCCGGAAAAGCAGGCGTTGTTTCTGGATTATATCAAACAACAGGAAACTGAAGGTGATGTGAATGCACATCATGCCGTGTGCACCACCCTGGTGTTGAAACGACGTCATGAATAGAAGACCGAACAGGCCGTATATAAAGGCTGTATATAAAGAAGCAAATCCTTATCAAAATGGATGTGAAAGATCCGTTGACAGGGTTTTCTTTTTTGGTTAATATATAACTAAAGTAATGTAACATAAGTAATATATTTCTTATGCAACATTAACCATCCAAAAACATGGCAACCAATGCATTCAATCGTGGATGAAAAAGTCGTTTGTTGAACATCATGCATCAAAGAAAGGCGGATAAGAATGCCCCCCAAAACCAAATTTGATAAAGAAACTGTGATAGAGGCAGCACTGGAGATTGCGAAAGAAAAGGGACTCTCTGGAATCACTGCCCGAAGTGTGGCAACAAAGCTGAAAGCTTCAGTGGCTCCCATTTACGTCAATTTTTCGACCATTGAGGAGCTGGTGGAAACAGTGGTTCACCGAGTCTTTGCCATGACGGATGAGTTGCTGAAAGAACAGCAGGGAAGCAACATCTTCGAAAACATCGGGAGAGCCAGTCTGGCATTCGCCCGAATGTACCCGGCACTTTATAGAGAGATGACCATTGAGCCCAACCCCTACATGGCTTCTTACGATACAGTGGAGCAGGCGATGATTGAAGCTATGGGGGAAGATGAGCACCTGAAAGAATGGTCTTTGGAAGAACGCAAGCGACTGTTGCTGAAAATGCGCGTCTTTCAGATGGGGCTGACCACCATGGTGGTCAGCGGCCATGTTCCCTCATGGGTGGCTGAAGGAGAACTGGAAGAACTTCTCATGGAAGTGGGAGAAGAACTAATGAAAGCGCAGAATGAACCATGAAATGGAGTGGTGGAAAACTGGCAAAAGGGCTGAGGAAATAGGCAGTATGACAGAAAAACAGGAAAGTGATTGCTTATTGAATAAGAAATGAAAAAAGGAGTGCCATTATGAGTCGATTGAAAAACAAAGTGAGAGGATTCTTCGCCATAGGCATGATGCTGACACTTTTGGGGAATCCGATGACTGTCAGTGCTTCACCAACCATCCTGGAAACAGAAGAGCTCACAGCCTTTTTGGATGATGTGATTCAGAGGGAAATGGAAGCTCATCACATACCCAATCTTTCGGTGGCCGTGGTGCATAACGGCAGCATATTGACTGTCAAAGGATATGGATTTGCGGATTTGGCAACGAATGCTGCCGTTGATCCTGACAAGAGTCTTTTTCGCATTGGCTCCACGTCCAAATTGTTTGCCTGGACGGCGGTGATGCAGCTGGTTGAACAGGGAAAGCTGAATCTTGACACCGATATAAATGAGTACCTTGATTTTGAAATTCCCAACCGGTTGGAAAGACGGTGGCGTCAAGAAAAAGCGGGTCCGATTACCCTGCGCCATCTCATGGCGCATACCCCAGGTTTTGAAGACTATATGACTGCTGTTTTTTCCATATCAGAAGACAGCCTGAAACCTCTTTCCCAACAGGTTCGGGAGAATCGTCCGGCCCGGGTGTTTCTGCCTGGCGAAGTCACTGCTTACTCCAATTATGGCGTTTCCCTGGCGGGCTACGTTGTCCAGATGGTGTCAGGCATGCGATTTGAAGAGTATGTGGAAAAACACATCTTTAAACCACTGGGGATGGGCAACAGCACTTTCCGGCAACCTGTGCCGGAGGCAATGACCCAACAGACGGCCAAGCCTTACCGGTATGTGAATGGAGAATATATGGAAGCCGACTTTGAGTTCGTGTCGGGGCCGGCGGGGGGCATGAGCAGTTCCGCCGACGATATGGCCCGTTTTATGTTGGCCTATCTTCAGGGTGGGCAGGGAGTGGAAGGTCAAATTCTTCAGGAAGAGACAATTGACCAGATCTTCGGAGAAACGACCACCCCTCACCCACAGCTTGACGGCATGGCTCACGGTTTCATTAAAGCCACCTTTAACGGGAGAGAGGTTTTCCATCATCCAGGCGGCACCATGCTTTATGATACAGGCTTGTACCTGATTCCGGAAGAGAATATCGGATTTTTCATTTCTCACAGTGGGGGGAGCGCGCTGGTCAATAACAGGATCTTTCTCCAATTGATGGACCACTACTTTCCATGGGAGGCACAGAATGATTTAAAAATACCGGAGGGGATGGCCGATCGTTCAGCAGCTTATGGAGGCGAATATTATCAAAACAGGCGTTCTTTCACCAATACAGATGCGGCCTTAAGCCTTATTTTTGGCCGAATTCAGGTAATGACAGACGAAACGGGACATCTGCTGGTAACGAACATGGGGGAAACCCACAGGTTTGTTGAGATGGAACCGGGCATTTACCGAAACCTTCAGGAACGTCAAGCCCAGAAACATGGCGGTGATTTCCGTACCATTGTTTTTAGTACCGATTCCCTGGGAAAAAGCATGCTCATCACAAGTGGGCCCATGAGTTATTCCCGGGCCGCCTGGTATGAGAGCATCGGCCCCACCCTGGCAATACTTATGGGTTCCCTCTTGGTAATCATAGGCAGCCTGGCATTCTGGGGAGTTCAGTCACTGACAGGAAAATTTCGAAGGAGTAAAGGGCTGAAACCGGTGGCAGCATCAGGTTCGCGGTGGGCTAAAAGAGCAGCAGTGGCACTGGGATTGTTGGTATTCATCTTTTTACTGGGCGTTATGGCAGCCGGCGACATTGATCCGGTCTATCAGTTGCCACAAGAAGCCTACACGCCGCCATCTCAGCTGAGTGTGATGATGGATGCCACTATCCCTTATGCTATTGTGGCACTGGCAGCAGTGGTTCTCTGCCAGGCGGTGATTTCATGGAAAAAAGGCTATTGGCAAACTGCAGGAAGAATCCACTTCACAATTTTTGCCCTGGCATCGGGGGCTTTGTCCTGGCTGTTCATTTTCTGGAATATTGTTTGATTCAACAGAGGGCAAGCACCAAAGATCATTGTGTTGCCACTGAATTGTTATAGTTATCACATTTATAAGCATGGTATTTCACGTGTCGACGCAATCAAATTTGCGCAGGGATTACTTTATGATTAAATAGCGAGAGCAGCCTGGGGCTTTGGTGCATGAGGAGATACTTCTCTGCACCAAGGGATCCGGGTATTTTTGACGCGAGAATCTTTCGAGGTTAAATGATGATGTTTCTGGAAGGATCAAGGAAAGCGCTTGACAGGGATTTATCATACAGATATAATTAGAATGCATTCTAGTATAGATACTAGAACAAAACTAGCGCATAATGCTAAAGGAGTGGTTTAGATGAAGAAATGGATGAGTATTTTACTGCTAGTGGCTTTACTGATTACCACAACAGGATGTAGTCCGGGTGCAGCATCACCGGCAACAGTGGAAGCACCCGAACAGGAACAGGGTATGCAGGAAAGTGACGCAGCTGCGACAGGTTATTCAGCGGGCAGTTACCGTGCAACGATGATGGGTATGCGTGGAGATGTTACAGTGGAAGTGACTGTGGATGAAACCAGCATTCTGGATGTTTCAGTCATCGAACATGAAGACACCCCGGGAATAGCTGAACTGGCAATTGAAACCATTACTAAAGAAGTGGTGGAAGAGCAGTCACTTGGAATTGATGTGGTCACAGGAGCCACCATTACTTCTTATGCAATCTTGGGAGCAACTGAGCGAGCGTTGACAGAAGCCGGGGCAGATATTGCGGCGCTGAAAGTGAAAAAAGAGCGACCACCACTGAGTGAAGGAGCAACAGAAACGGCAGATGTTGTCATTGTAGGCTCGGGAGCAGCAGGAATGGCAGCAGCCATCGAAATTGGGCGAAACAGTGACCTCAGTGTAATCATTCTTGAAAAGCTGGCTTACCCTGGCGGATCATCTGTTGTGAACGGCGGCGGCATCTGGGCAATGGGGTCAGCATTCAACGATATGGTGGGTATGGATGCCACTGCTGATGAATACATTGCTTTTATGGAAGAGAGATCAGGAACAACCCTCAATCGAGAACTGATGAGAAGAATTCATGCAGTTTCTGGAGAAACCTTTGATTATCTGATGGATCAGGGGCTGCAGATTAACACAGAAACCCTCAGTCTGGCCCATCCGGATGCAAAGCTGCCCATGGCCTGGGCAAAAATCAATGCAGATTACCCGTATAACACTGGTTTTGGCGGCAAACAGCTGATGGACACCATCATCGGCAGTGCCCTGGAAAATGGAGCAGAACTGAGAGTGAACTCAAAAGTGGTGTCACTAACGGAAGAAAACGATAAAATCACCGGTGTGGAAGTGGAAGGTCCTGATAGCCGGTATCGCATTGAAGCTAAGAAAGTCATTTTAGCCACCGGAGGTTTCACACGAAACAATCAATTGGTGGAAGAGCTTGCGCCGGAATATCTTGGATCCATTCCCTATACAGGTGCCGGCAGTCATGGTGATGGCATCTTAATGACCCGGGAACTGGACACCGTTATTGTAGGTGAAGGGATGATGGGACTAAGCGGTTATAATGACAATTACGGTTATTTTGGTCCATACGGAAGCCTGACAAGAACACCTCAAATGGTTGTCAACCAAGAAGGTGAACAGTTTGGTGTGGAAGGTCTCTATTATTCAGAACAGCTGATTGCCTATAACCAACAGACAGGCAAGGTTGTTTATGGAATTTCAGATGCCACACATTCCAATATTCAGGGATTGGAGGCAGGCGTCGAAGCAGGCGTGGTGAAAAAGGCAGATACACTGGAAGCGTTGGCAGAACAACTGGATGTGGATGAGGCAAAAATGATTGAAACAGCTGAAATTAATGGGTTAACAACTGCACCATTTTACTCCATTAATATCAGACCGCTTTTCATTGGATCAATTCCTGGTTTGAAGATTACTGAGAATACGGAAGTGTTGAATGCTTCTGGTGAAGTAATTCCAAATCTTTATGCGGTGGGAGAGTTGGTCTTCGGAAACACCTTCAGCAAATGGTATGCTGCATCTGGCACAGGCATGGGAGTCTCTGTTTATACAGGAACCATTGCCGGTCAGGAAGCGGTTCAAAGTTTGAAGTAAATCCCCTCAAAGTACTCGATGAACAAGCTCCTCTCTTTGTAATCTTTTTATAGAATATGGTAAAAACTGCCGGAACATTTCTGGCAGTTTTTACATTAATGCATTCTCTTTTTTAAAATGAAATCTATCGCGTTTTTAAAAGGACATTATGATGCAAGAAACTGCTGCATGGGTGCAAGGTGAATATCGTTCATAAGAAAAGAAGATGGCCATAAAAAAACTGACCTTGCAGCAAAAAGGTCAGTTTTTTTCAAGGAATGAAACGCTGTTTTTGGGGACTCAACAGAATCGGTTGGCTTTTGGGAAGGCTGATGAAAGCATGAATGCTCTTTGGCAAGGGGCTACTCATCATTCTTCAAAAACTTCTGCCGGTACATGTTGCTGGATAATCCGATTAAATAAGTACCCAGAATACTTTTCATCGTTCTTTCCAAAGGCAGATTACCTTCATTTAAAGCCCACTCAAAAATAATGCCTTTTACCATGGTGCATAGATCAGCAGCACTGGAAGCGGGATCAACTTCATTTTTCAGTTGAGCATCCTGCTTCGCACGCCTTAAGTCATGAACTGTTTGTACAATGATGGAATTATACTCTGAATCCTTCGCGTCATGATATGCTAAATCACGGCGGCAGAGTGCCTTGTTTTGCGTTGAATAATATTTTGCTATAAAATCAACGCCTGTTTTTTCACAGTATCTTCCATAAAAAGTATAAATATTGAGGATTCTTTTGATAAAATCCGGCTCCGATTCCCGGTCATTGATTTGCTCCAGATATTGCTGATATCCATTGACGAGATAATGGGACATCAATTCATCTTTAGAGCCGAAATTATGATAGAAGGTACCATTGGAAACATTGGCCACCTCGCAAATATTTTTCACGGTTAAGTACTCGAATCCATACTTCTTGATGAGTTCTTGTGCAGCTTCAAATATCCGATTCTTGGTTTGCTCTGATCTGATTTGACGGGGAGTTTTAATGTTATTCTTATCCAGCATAAGCAACACATCCTTCGGCATCGTGGGAACAGTTTCAATAAACACTATTCATTATACTACATTATCCCCAATACGTTAAGGGACAGATGTGGCATAGCTATTTCACAAGTGATCGGCTAAAAAGAGCTCGGGACCAACAAAGAGACAGTTACATTTTATACAAAAACCACTTACAGGTACTCAGCTCATATTTCAGTTCATACACCTTCTCCAGGTCCTGAATCACACTCTGGCAGCGGTAAACCAGCATCCGATTCCCTGCCAGTTTTTCTTCGTGGTGCTGAAGAATCCGATCCACTTTAATCACCACAGGCTCCTGATGGGGCTGATCGTTTCCCTGCCAGCGGTACCGCAGCGGCCGGGGAAGGCCCTGAGAATCAAAAAAAGCAATGACTTCAATGGGATGCATCCATACCTTCATCAACATTCGCCTCCCAGCGAGAAAATGAGAAATCTCAGGAAAAAGCCAGTCAGTTCCCCCTGTTGCCATACAAAACGTTCCATTGGAAAATGTATCATAACAGTAGTTGCAGCAGCAACTCGTCACCGGAGCCAACCGGCCATTACAGATAACTGACCATCATGGGATACTCCGCCTCCTGGTCCTGCAGTACTCCACCCATGAGGGGCTGAATGGGAGAGTGGGAGAAACAGCCCCGAAAAACCGCCCGGGTGCCAAATCGTAATCGGAGGGCATCAATGGTCCGGTCCAGTTGGTGGTGCTTTTCCAGGTGTTGATGAAAGAGAGACAACTGGTAATATTCATTACTGCAAAGATCAGAAAGATGTACTCCCATGTGCCGCAGAGGTTCTTTCCTCCAAAAATTATCAAAAAGACGGCAGCTTTCTTGCCAGAGGAGGGAAGTGACATCAGTGGGGGACGTCAGACGACACTGGTGACGATAAGTGATGAGTTCGCTGGACCGAAGGGTCACAGATATCACTTGGGCACAGCGTCGGATTTTTCGAAGGCGCATGGCTGTAGTCTCACAGAGGGCCAGCAGAATCTGATGGGCCGTGGCCCGGTCGGTCACATCAAAAGACAGGGTGTTGGAGTTGCCAATACTCTTGACGGGCATGGGTTCATCCGTCACCCGAGAATCATCCAGCCCATTGGCATACTGCCAGATGAGCAGTCCTGGCTTTTTCAGCCAGCAGTGAATCAATTTGGGATCAGTCGCCGCCAGCTGGCCAATGGAAAAAATATTGTACCCCCGCAGCTTTCGGGCGGTGGCACGGCCCACAAAAAACAATTCCTGTACCGGGAGGGGCCACATTTTTTCAGGCACTTCATGACGAAAAAGAGTATGCACCTGGTCTGGTTTCTGGAACTCCGAAGCCATTTTCGCCAACAGCTTATTGGGGCCGATGCCTACATTCACCGTAAAGCCCAGTTCCTGTCGAATTTGGGTCTTCAGGCGCCTGGCGGCCGCCACAGCGGCGGCTTCTGCTCCTTGTCCCGGCATCATATCCGGAGGAAGCTGGTAATGCAGAAAGGCCTCGTCAATGGAATACCGTTGAATCAGGGGCACATACTGGTTCATGATGGCCACCATGGCCTCACTGCACTTTATGTATAATTCATAACGGGGAGGCACCACCACCAGGCCCGGACACTTTTGTCGGGCACCATAGAGTGTTTCTCCCGTATGAATCCCATATTTCTTGGCGGGAATAGATTTGGCCAGCACAATCCCATGGCGGTCAGCTTCGCTGCCCCCCACCACTGCGGGAATGGTGCGCAGATCAAGAGAATCTCCCTGTTGCAGGCGGTAAACCGCCTCCCAGGACAAATAAGCACTGTTCACATCCACATGAAAGACATAGAACATTAGTTTCGCCTCCACCTTCATCATACACGGAACATGAGTTCGATGTCAATAAGAGGCATGGCGGCGAAGTGACATATTGTTACAGGCGAATAGGTGGTGGCAATATATGAAAGGCCGATGATCAATGCGTAAATGTTTTACAATTGACATGGTTGGAGCACCATGATAGACTTCTTCCGACAGAAATGACAATATATCAATTTATGACGGCATCAGCAACACTTGCAACAAAAGAGGCTGATGCAGTGGGCACTTGCTTTCAGACAGCCTTATTTGGGCAGGAGCATTCATTCTAAATGAGAAGGGGGAGGGAATTCTATGAAAAGCTTAAAGCTGAAAATGACGGTTTCTTTTCTGGTGACAAGTATCTTGCTGCTATTGGGAGCGGGGATTGTGATGTACACCATGGCTTCGAATATGGTGATCGATGTGGCAGAAGAGCTTAAAGAAGAAATGATTGGTAGTTTTTCACAAAATATTGAGCTGCTATTGGAGCGAAAAGTGGCAGAAACAATGCTTGTCTCAGAAAATGAGGCTGTTAAAGAGATGAACCCAGAAAAAGCACAGCCTTTCCTGATAACAGTTCTTGAAAAATCCGATTTCGGAACACTTTCGCTGGTTTTTCCAGATGGCACTGCCTACAACAGCGACCTACAGGTATTCGATTTTAGCCGAAGTGCATACATGGAGCCGATTTTCAACCAGGGAGTAGATTCTTTTATTACTAATCCTTTTCCCAGTTCCATTGACGGACAAATGCTGATGGTCATTGCCCACGGTATCAATGATCACCAGGGAAGACGGGTGGGAGCAGTTTCGGGGTCAATGTACTTATCTGATATAACTGAAATGGTGGAGGAAATCAGTATCAGTGATGCGGGATTTGGCTGGATTCTTTCAGACAGCGGCATGATTCTGGCGCACCCCGACGAAACGAATGTGGGCATGAATATCAATGAAGTTGAAGCCTATCGCCTGCTGAATATGTCGGAAGTGGCAGGACAAGCCTCTGGATATCGAAGAATTGCTGTCGGCGGGCAGGATGCGATTCTCCTTAACTCCCAGATTAAAGGAACCCAGGGTTGGAACTTAATGGTGGAAGTGAATGCGGCAGAGTTGCTTTCGGAACTGGCATTTTTCAGGACGGCGGCATTGTTTATTTTACTGGTGGCAGTCCTGTTAAGTGTTATTGCAGGAGTTTGGATTAGCAGTAACACTGTCAAACCGGTCAAAGCGGTTGCTGAAAAATTAGAGAAAATGGCAAGCTATGATTTGACGGAAAATCCGGATGATACCATCACCATTTACAAAGACCGAAAAGATGAAATCGGAGATATGATTCGATCAAGTCTGCGGATGCGGGAAAACATGGCTGGTCTGCTTCAGAAAGTGCTTTCTTCTTCTAAAAATGTGTCGGTTTCTGGAGAAGATCTAAAAGCCACAAGCCAGCAGTCGGCCGCAGCAGCCAATGAAGTGGCGAAAACCATTGAAGAAATAGCCCGAGGAGCCACAGACCAGGCAAAAGAGACAGAAACAGGTGCTTCACGCATCAATGAGTTAGGTTTTTTGATTGATCATGACCAGCAATGTCTTCAGGAGTTGATTCAGGCTGCCGTGAATATGGACAGTGCCAAAAGCGAGGGCATGGCTGCGCTGCAATATACCATTGAGAAATATCAGGAAAGCTCAGAAGCTGCCGAGGAAATAGCTCAGGTCATTGTGGAAACCAACAACAGTTCGGCGGACATTAAAAAAGCCAGTGGAATGATCAAGAGCATCGCCGAACAAACAAACTTACTGGCACTCAATGCTGCCATTGAATCTGCAAGGGCAGGAGAAGCAGGAAGAGGATTTGCGGTGGTGGCAGAAGAAATACGAAAGTTGGCAGAGCAGTCCAGCTTGTTCACGAATGAAATCGAAGCGATCATTTTGACATTGAACGATAAGACAAACACAGCTGTCAAAAACATGGAGCAAGTGGCTGTCATCAATGAAGAGCAATCAAAGGGGATTCATGAAACGCAGGAAAAATTTGACAAGATCAATCAATCAGTTTTGAAGGTGCAAAAGGTGATTGAGGAGTTGGATGTGTCAGGCAGGGAAATGGAAAGAAAAAAGCAGGAAATCATTGCAGTGGTGGAAAACCTGTCAGCAATTTCTCAAGAAAATGCAGCGGGTACAGAAGAAGCTTCGGCTTCGGTGGAAGAGCAGACGGCAGCCATGGATGAAATTGCCCAGGCGAGTCATGCCCTGTCAGAGCTGGCAGATGAAATGAATCAGGCAATTCTTCAGTTCAAGCTGTAAAACGGATAGAATAGTGAAGGACAAGGGATGATTTCCCTTGTCCAAAGTAAAAGCAGCCGGTTAACTAAAGACCGGCTGCTTTTACTCATTCTTTTGAGGAGAAGGTGGCAAGAAATTCGCCGTAACCTTCGTTTTCAAGCTCATCTACTGGTATAAACCGAAAGGCAGCAGAGTTGGTACAATAACGAAGCCCGGTGGGTGGAGGTCCGTCGGGAAAAACATGACCCAAATGGGATTCGCCGTGCAGGCTCCGAATTTCGATGCGCTTCATGCCAAAGCTGCTGTCATGTTCCTCCACAATCAATTCAGGCACTAAAGGACGGGTAAAGCTGGGCCACCCTGATCCTGAGTCATATTTATCAAGTGAGCTGAAAAGCGGCTCGCCGGAAACCACATCCACATAGATACCTGCTTCCTTATGGTTCCAGAATTCATTTTGAAAAGGCCGTTCAGTTCCTTTATGCTGAGTTACTTCATATTGCAGAGGAGTCAGCGATGCTTTCAGCTGGTCATCTGAGGGCTTTTCAAATCCTTGCCACTGATCGGTGCTGAAATAAACGACAGGTGGTGGCGGTACAACGACACTCGCAACCCCTGCTATTTCTGCGGCAGGGTCTTGTTGACGCTGAAAGCGCCAGAACAGTAAGGTCATCAACAAAAGCACACCTAAAAGGGATAAACGGCGGGAATGAAATACATACAAAGTGATCACCTCCATCAAATCTGGGTAAAGCCATTAGGGGCTTTCAAAGCCTGTAATGACGATTCGGGGTTGGTTAATGCAAGTCAACTGAAAGACCGCCGCAGGCGGTTTCTTTCAGGATACATAATACATTGTATTTATACCCAGGAGAATGATTCTCAAATAAAAAATGTCAAAACAGACAGGATAACGAAGGGTTTGCTACAAAAAAACCACTAAATAACCACCATAAAACCCCTTGAAAAAGGGACAAATGACCTGGAGACAGCTGTTTTGTAGGACTATTGGGCAAAAAAAGAAAGACAAACGTCGGTTTACATAACAAAGGCCCTGTGATATACTGCAAGAGGATTGAATGTGAATTTAGCCACCTACTATAAAGAGACGACCTTAAAATATTCAGGAAAAGGCAAACTGCAGGAAACTGCAGGACGCAAAGCTACAGGGCCTATTCAAGGCAGCCAGTTACCGATGAATGTTTTTTTGTTTTTTTGCAGCTATTCGGTTGTTGGCGGATTGGAAATCAATGAGGAAACGGGAGTGGAAATGTGCGGAGGAAAGTGGCGGGAGTTATTTTGGGAGTGACACTGAGTGTCTTGACAAGTGGAGGCCTGCAGGCGTGGGCAATGCCGGAGATGACATTTTCAGATATCAGGCCGACTGACTGGCATGCCGGTTATGTGATGACTCTATCCAGTCTGGATGTGGTCAGGGGATACAGTGACAGCACCTTTAAGCCCAACGAGACCATCAGCAAGGCTGAGTTCATTGTGCTGGCCGTTAAGGCGCGCCATGATGACATTATGCCGGCATCGGGGGAACACTGGGCAATGAATTACATGCGCAAAGCAGAAGCGTTGGGAGCCATTGCTTCAGGAGAAGCCGCGGTGATGGAGATGAATGCTTCCATTACCAGAGAAGAAGCTGCCCGAATTTTGGTGAGAACTGCAGGAGAAGAGGGGCTGGAACAGCCGGCGGATCCTTTGACCGTTTTTTCGGATATGGAAGCTGTGAAAGAAACGAACCAGCCTTACGTGCATCAGGCAGTTGCCAAGGGGTGGCTTTCCGGTTACCCTAGTGGTGAGTTCAGACCGGCCAATGAAGTCACCCGGGCGGAGGCATCGGTGATGCTGACCAAATCACTGGGAGATGGGGCCATGAGCCGGGTGGAAGAAATGAAAGCAGCGGCGGCACGTTACATGGAAACCCAAGAGGCAGAAGCGGAAAAACTCCGGGAAAGCATTCTGGAAACAGCGCTGGAGCTGCAGGGAATTCCTTACCGGAGGGGCGGCAGCACACCTGCAGGTTTCGACTGTTCTGGCTTTGTCACTTACGTACTGGGACAGCACGGCATTTCACTGCCCCGCAGCAGTGCGGCTATGTATCGGGCGACGGAGAAGATTTCCATGGATGAACTGGAACCGGGAGACCTGGTCTTTTTTCAGGGATATCAGTCAGGACCCTCCCATGTGGGAATTTACGTAGGCAACAATGAATTCATTCACGCGCCTTCTTCAGGAAGAACGGTTTCTTTCGACCAGGTGGACGACCCCTCTTACTGGGGCCCCCGGCAGTATGGAGCGGCCCGTATTTTATAACATCTAACATCAAGAAACAGCCAGTTGTCTGCTCAAAAGGAGCAAGCCGACTGGCTGTTTTTTAATACTTCTTTAAGAATACATCTTTACCTGTAGACAAGTTCTCCCGTCAGGGCCCGGATTATTTCGGCATGATCCGGCCATCTCTGGATCAGTGCCTCACGGCTGCCGATGGTGTAATCAGCGGGATGATACCCCGGTGCCATGGTGGTGCCCAGCAGGGCCCAGGAGCCGCCGGGCTTCAGGCGAAGCCCCTGCCAGATGCCGGCGGGGACCACCTGCTGTAAGGCCATCCCTTCAAAAAGCTGATTTCCCAGAAGGGTCACAGAACTTGAACCGTCTTCGTGAAGCTGGCACAGTTCCACGGGGTCACCCAGATAAAAATGGTAGACCTCATCAGCTTTCAGCTGGTGGAAATGGGAAAAGCTGTCGGCGGTGAGGAGGTAATAAATGGCGGTGCCAAAGGGGCGCTCTGCTGCCGGCGTATTTTCTGAAACGCTGCTTTTTGACGACTCGCCTGACCCGCCTTCGACCTGAGACGGTTTTGAGCGAAACCGGAGAGGGAGACAGTGGAGGGGCAGGGTTTCTGTCGAAGTGTAGTTATTTCGGTACATGCCACCCTCGCCTTCCAGCGGCTCCAGGTTCAGCAGATGAATGAGATCTTCGGCAGTGAACGCAGGGGTGGAAACAAGACGGTGCTGCGGGGTGGTACTGATTTCATCAGAAGGGTTCATGGACAGTCACCCACTTTCCTGCTTCATTGGCACTGGCTTCAATGGCATTGGACAGGGCAACAATTCTCGCAGCCTCCCGAAAGGTGGGATAGCTGGCGTTCCCGGAAGCATCGGGTTTCTTTCCGGTACGAATGTCGGTATATACTTCCTGAAAAAGACGGGTGAAGCTGTCGGTGAAACCGCCTCCAAAGGCCATCACCTCTGTTTGAATGCCGCTGCCTTTTTCCGCCTGGTGAAGCTTTCCCGGCTCTTCTGAATTCCACCAGAGATTCCGGTGTGTACCGGTTATTTCCATGGTCAGGTGATTCATACGCCCCTGGGAAACCTCAGAAAGCACCATGGAGCCAATGGCCCCGTTCTCGAAACGCAGGTGAACACAGGCGGCGTCCTCAGAATCAATCCGAATTACCTGGGGAGCTGGTTTGGAAGCAAGGGGCAAAGGCAGCGGGGTTTCTTCACCAGTGAGAGATAAATCCTCGGGCGCTTGCTTAGAGGGAGAAGTGTTTGAAAGCGATGTCATCAAGCCTTCTTTGAGCTGGCGCGCTGGGTGAAAACAGCCAAAAACAGCAGCAACGGCCTGAATTCGCTGTCCGCTGAGGTGTTGGGCCAGGTCCAGCCAATGAGATCCAATTTCTGTCACTGCCCGCATGCTGCCGGCCAGCTCTGGCTGGTAACGCCAGTCAGGGGGAGCCGGCAGTGCGTGAAACTCCTGGAGATAGGTGCCGTGAATCAGCAACACGTTTCCAAAATCAGGGGTCTGAACAATTTTCCGGGCTTTTTGACAGGCATCATGGTACCTCACATTGAAATTGACGGCACAGATACTGTCCCTGTTTTCCGTCAGTGCCACCAGATCCCTTGCTTCTTCTGTTGTCAGGGTCAGGGGTTTTTCGCAAATAAGAGCCTTTCCCTTTTCCAGCAGCATCCGAATCATGGGAGCGTGAAGGGTTGGCGGTGTGCAAATGTGAACACAGTCAATGTCATCGGCCAATAGTACGCTGGGGTCCTGAGTGATCACAGGCACCTGCCAGGTTTCGCCAAAAGCCTGGGCTTTACTCAGATGACGGTTGACCACCGCCTGAATGTCAATGCCGCTGGACCGGAGAGCGGCCGCGTGGGTATGGGCGATGGTTCCGGTGCCTAAAATAGCTGCTTTCAAGGCGCACACCTACTTTCTCATATTTGATCAGAGTGGTTCTTATGTTTTATTTTATCAGTTGAGGCGAAATAATTCAGAAAAACCTGCATAGGATGGATGAAAAAAAACATCTTTCATGGTATGATGATATCAGGTTGTCACTTGTCTGACAACAGACAATCAAAAAAGAAAAATCATTAAGGGGGTTTATTCATGAAAGCAAAACGAAGCAAGTGGATGTTAGTTACAGTACTGTTGTTGGCGGCCATGCTGGTCACAGCCTGTGGCGGCGGTTCAGAACCGGCTGCAGGCAATGGAGGCCAGGCAGAGGCAGATGGAGAGGCACTGCGCATTGCCATTGTCACCAGCCCTTCCGGTGTTGATGACGGCAGCTTCAATCAAGACAATTACAACGGAATTCTGGCTTTTGTGGAAAATCACGGCAATGCCACGGTGAATGCGGTTCAGGAAACCACCGGTGATGTGGCGGCGGCTGTACAGGCAGTGGCTGATGTGGTGGCAGATTATGATGTCATCGTCACACCCGGCTTCCAGTTTGCCGACATTTCCAGTATTGCCAAAGACAATCCAGAAAAGAAATTCATTCTGGTGGATGCCAACCCGACACCTCAGGATGGGCAGGAGCTTTTTGACAATGTCTACGCCATGACCTTTGCAGAAGAAGAAAGTGGTTTCTTTGCAGGTGTGGCAGCAGCCCTTGAAACCAAGACCGGCAAAGTGGCCGTGGTCAACGGTATTGCCTTTCCTTCCAATGTGAATTATCAGTGGGGATTTGAATCGGGCGTTATGTATGCCAACAAGCATTTCGGTACCAGTGCCCAGGTGGTAGAGCTGCCCTCCTATGCCGGCACAGACGTGACCAACACCAATGTGGGTGGCAACTATGTGGGTAACTTTGCTGATCCGGCCACCGGCAAGGTGGTGGGCAATGCCCTCATCAGTGAAGGGGTTGACATTCTCTTTGTGGCTGCCGGCGGTTCCGGTATGGGCGTGTTCACCGCCGCCATGGAAGCAGAAGGCATCTATGTGATTGGTTGTGATGTGGATCAGTTTGACGACGGCGTTTACAGCGGCGGCAATGTGATTCTCACCTCGGTGCTTAAAAATATGTCCATCAACGTGGAACGTCAGCTGAATGCCATTGTGGAAGGATCTTTCCAGGGATCCAATGAATTACTGCGGGCCAACACCGATTCCACCGGATTTGTATGGGGTGACGACCGGCATCAGCTGTCAGCAGAAACCATGGAGAAACTGGAAGAGGTTTATGAGCTGGTACAGGCCGGTACCATTGTGCCTTCAGCCAACTTCAACGGCCACAGCCCTGATAATTTCCCCGGTCTCTAATCACTCAGACAATTCATCGCATCACCGGCAGGAGAAAAATGACAACCGTTTTTCTCCTGCTTTCTGTTCATCTCAGGTATGCTGTACCTTTGGCAAAGGAGCTGTCCCATGAAAGATGCAATGATCAGCATCAGAAACGTGACCAAGCGGTTTCCCGGCATTGTGGCCAACGACAACATTTCACTGGAAATCAGAAAAGGGGAAATTTTTGCCCTGCTGGGTGAGAATGGTGCCGGAAAATCCGTATTGATGAGCATGATTTTTGGGCTCTATGAGCCCGACGAGGGTGACATATGGATTAAAGGCCAGCGGGTGACAGATTACTCTCCCCGTCAGGCAGCCCGCATGGGAGTAGGCATGGTGCACCAACATTTCAAACTGGTGGAAAACTACACCATTGCGCAAAACATTGTGCTGGGCATGGAGCCGGTGAAGAAAACGCTGGGATTTCTGCCTCTCGTGAACCTGACAGAGAGTGAAAAGGAAATTGAGGCTCTGTCACACCGGTATAAGCTGGATGTGAATCCCCGGGCCCGGATTGAGCAGGTGAATGTGGCCACCCGTCAAAAGGTGGAGATTCTTAAAATGCTTTACCGGGAAGCGGACATTCTGATTTTCGACGAACCCACAGCCATTTTGACCCCTCAGGAAATCGAGTACCTGCTGGAAATCATCCGCGAACTTCGTGAAAACGGTAAAACCATCATTCTGGTCAGTCACAAACTGGAAGAAATCAAGGAAGTGGCCGACCGCTGTGCGATTTTAAACCGGGGATGCCTGGTGGATATCAGAGACGTGGCCACCACATCAACCCGTGAAATGGCCAATCTCATGGTGGGCCGGGAAGTGATGCTGGAAGTCAATAAGCCGGCGCCTGTGTTTGGGGATGTGGTGCTGGAAGTGGAAAACCTCCGGGTGAAAAGCCAAGATCAGGTGGAGGTGGTGAAAGGGGTCTCTTTCCAGATTCGGGCCGGAGAAATTTTTGCCATTGCCGGTGTCTCCGGAAACGGACAGGCAGAAATTGCCGAAGCCATCACTGGTCTCAAACCTGCCACTGACGGAACCATCCGGTTGAATCAGGTGGCGATCACTCATTACCCGGTGCGTCAGCGCAACCTGGAAGGCATCGCCTATATTCCGGAGGACCGCCAGGCCTACGGACTGATTTTGGAAGATCCCATCAGCGATAACTTGGCACTGAAGCAGTATTTTCAGGAGCCATTTTCAACACCAGGCGGAAAGTTAAGACCAGAAGCCTTCGTCAGTTACGCGCGACGCCTCATCGACACCTACGACATTCGCAGTAACCGGGGGGAGGCCAGCATCACCCGCAGCCTCAGCGGCGGCAATCAGCAAAAGATGATCATTGCCCGGGAAATCGAACAGGATACCCCCCTCATCATTTTTGTGCAACCCACCCGAGGGCTTGATGTGGGTGCCATCGAAAACACCTGGCAGCAAATTCTAAGGGAACGGGAGAAGGGAAAGGCCATTCTGCTGATTTCCCTGGAGCTGGACGAAATCATGGCCCTGGCAGATACCATTGGCGTCATCTACAATGGTGAAATGCTGGAAATTCAGCCGGCGTCTGCCCTGACGGCCATTGAGATCGGTGCCTATATGATGGGGGTGAAAGAGCATGAATAAAAAAAATCCACTGATCGCCTTCCTGGGAAACGAAAAATGGCAGTGGCTTTCCATCCCCGTTTTTGCCGTGGTGCTTTCCATAGTGGCCGGCAGTGTGGTGATGCTTCTTATGGGAAAAAATCCCCTGGCGGCTTATGTGGGCATTCTTCAGGGAGCGGGCCTGGTACCCAAGCCCAACTATGCGGGCGGTACTGGCATGCTCACCGATTTCACCAGCTTTCTTGATGCCCTGGCACCCATGATTTTCGCCGCACTGGCGGTGACAGTAGGCTTTCGGGCTGGCCTTTTCAACATCGGTATCGCCGGACAAATGCTGCTGGCCGGTTTTTTTGCCACATTGCTGGTGGGTTACAGTGAGCTGCCCTGGTACCTGGCAAAGCCGCTGGTGCTCATCATCGCCGTGACAGCAGGTGCACTGGCAGCAGGTTTGGTGGGCTACCTGAAGCATCGCTTCAACATCAGTGAAGTTGTCTCCACCATTATGATGAATTACATTATCGCCTATGTCACCAGCTATTATATCAAAAGCTATTTTGTGAACCCGGTGTCCCGTCAGTCGGAATATATTCAGCCGGCGGCTTCTCTCACCCTTAAGAATCTTCGTGTGGGGGGCGTTCGCATCGATGTGTCCATTGGCATTGTGCTGGCAGTGGCAGCTGCCCTGCTGGTGTACTATTTACTTTATAAAACCCGCCTGGGGTTTGAAATCAAGGCAGTGGGAGCCAACAAGCAGGCGGCGGAATACGCGGGCATTCACATCGGAAAAACCATGGTGACGGCTATGATGATCAGTGGCGGCCTGGCAGGTTTGGCAGGGGCCACCTTCTATCTGGGCCATTATGCGTCCATGCAGCCGGGAGTGCTGGCGGGCCTTGGCTATGACGCCATTGCCACCTCTCTGTTGGGGAACAATCATCCCCTGGGAGTACTGCTGGCATCGGTGCTCATCACGACGCTGGATAAAGGGGCCACCTATATGAGTTCAAAGGTGGGCGTGGTGCGGGAAATCTCCGGCGTGATCACCAGCCTGATCCTTCTCTTCAGTGCCACCGGTACCTATATTCGCTACCGGGTAAACCGCCAGCGGCTGGAACAAAAAGAACAGCCGATTTCCCCTGCACCGGGGGAAGTATCGGCGGACAATGAGGAAAAAAGCCGGGAGGCCAGCCTGAAAGAAGGGGGAGATGAAGCATGATGGATCGGATGATCATTGACGGACTGGCGTTTGCACTCCCCCTGTTCATCATTGCTGTGGGAGGCATCTATAGTGAGCGCAGCGGCATCATCAACCTGGCGCTGGAGGGACTTATGGGCTTTGGTGCCTTTTCGGGCGCCCTGGCAGTGGTCCTGGTGCTTCGTTCTTTTCCTGGGCTTCAGCCCCAGGGAATTTATATTGCCATGATTTTTGCCATGGTGGGAGGGGCCTTGTTTGCCACCATTCACGCTGCCCTGTGTATCTACTTCAAGGCCAATCAGGTGATCTCGGGCGTGGTCATCAATATTCTCAGCGTCTCCCTCACGGCCTTCCTCACCCGGCAGTTGAACAGCCTTATTTTCAAAGCACCTTCCGACCGGTTTCAGCTGGGCGTGGCCAGTCGGATCACCATCCCCGGTCTTTCTGAAATACCGGTGCTGGGAGCGATATTCAGAAACCTGTACCCTTTTCAGATTGTCATTGTGTTGGTGGCGGTGGCGGCCTACGTCCTCTTCGAAAAGAGTCGCTACGGCATGCGGTTGCGGGCCTGTGGCGACAATCCCCATGCGGTAGCAGCAGCAGGAGTGGATGTGGAACGCATTCGTTTTTCGGCGGTGGTGATTTCGGGAGCACTGGCAGGCTTGGGAGGCATCAGCTTTGCCTATTCCATTTCAGCCAACTTCTCACCCATGATCTACATGGGCTATGGCTATTTGGCCATTGCCGCCCTCATTTTTGGCAACTGGGGAATGACCACCACACTGGGAGCGGCACTCCTGTTTGGCTTTGCCCGGTCCGGAGGATATGAGCTGGCCCGGGCGCTGGAGATGAGCAGTACCTTCAACGACATCACCATGACCCTGCCCTATGTGCTGACATTGATATTGCTCATCTTTTTCTCAAAAACCAACCGTGTTCCCCGGTCTTTGGGAGAAATATATGACAAAGGGAAAAGATAAAGGATATAAACTGAAGGGCCACAGGTGGAAGCATTAGGGATCACTGATAGAAATATAATGAAGCCCATAAAGCAAAGATAACAAAAACGACAGCAGGAGACAGGCAGTATCATACAGAAGGCTGGCCGCGGGGGGAGTCGTGAACCATGAAAATCAAGGAAAAAACCGTCTCATTGAGCACACAGGCAAAAAAGAAAATTCTGGAATACATTCAGGAAAAAGAACTGAAAGGTGATGACCAGCTGCCACCGGAGGCCCTTCTCATGGAGAGCATGGGCGTCAGTCGCCACACTGTTCGGGAAGCATTGGCTTTACTGGAACAGGAACGCATTATTTATAAAATACAGGGAAAAGGCACCTTTGTCAGCATTCCACCGGTACCTATTGAAGGCGGCCTGGAAAAGTTGGAGAGCATCACCCGCATGATTGAAAATGCCGGTTATGAACCGGGAACAAGGTGGCTCAGCATTGCAGAGGTGAATCCTACCCAGGATATGGTGGAAAAGCTGGCGTTAAAGCCTGCAGAAACCGTGGTCACCTTCACCCGCCTGCGCACAGCCAGCGGCCGAGTGGCTGCCTATTGTGTCGATTCGGTACGCCGGTCGGCGATCAGCGGCTCGGTACCCCTGGAAGTCACAGAAGAATCCATGTTTGAGTACCTGGAGGAACACTGCCAGCTCTATCCGGCGTATGCGGTTGCAGAAATAGTTCCCACGTTGACAGATCAGCGGATGATGCTGGAAGCCGGCATGCAGAAAAACCAGCTGCTGCTGCTATTGCACCAGATTCACTATGACCGCCAGCGTGAGCCGTTGATCTATTCCATGGATTATTTCAATCCAGAACTGTTTAAATTTCGGGTGAATCGTATGAAATAACGGCTCAAGCAGCTCAGGCAGACAGGGGAAATCAGATAACAGGAGGAAATAGAATGAAAGAAATCATTGCGTTGGAATATAAGCAGGGTGAGTTGCACATGATCGATCAGCGTAAGCTGCCCCAGGTTTTTGAGATGTTTATCTGCAAAACCTGGAAAGAGGTGGATTTTGCCATTCAGGACATGGTGGTGCGGGGAGCACCGGCCATTGGAGCGGCGGCAGCCTATGGCGCTGCCCTGGCAGCCAGAGAATATGAACAGGAACCAAAAGCGGTCTTTCTGTCGAAAATGGAAGAGAGCCTGGCGGCCCTCAACGAATCCCGCCCCACAGCAGTGAATTTAATGTGGGCAGTCAAACGCATGCGCAACCTGTTGGACAGGCATCAACAGGAAAACGTTGAACAGTTGGTGGAACGCATTGAAGCGGAAGCCCATGCCGTGGTGGCCGCAGATCAGGCCATCAACATTGCCATGGGTAACTATGGCAACACCGTTATTCCTGAGAAAGCCACCATTCTCACCCACTGCAACACCGGTGCCCTGGCAACGGTGGGAATTGGAACCGCTTTGGGAGTGGTGCGTCAGGCTTTTCGCAGCGGTAAAGATATTTTTGTCTACGCAGATGAAACCCGGCCCCGGCTGCAGGGAGGACGCCTCACAGCCTGGGAGCTGGTGCAGGAGGGGATTCCCGCAAACCTTATTGCTGACAGTGTGGCCGCCACACTGATTCGGGATGGTAAAATCGATGTGATTCTGGTGGGTGCTGACCGCATTGCCACCAATGGCGACACCGCCAATAAAATCGGCACCTTTATGCTTTCGGTGCTGGCAAAAACCTACAACGTACCCTTCTATGTGGTTGCCCCCACCACCACCATTGACTTTGACATGGTAGGCGGCAATGAGATTGTCATTGAAGAACGCAGCAGTGAAGAGGTGACCCATATTGACGGTCATCGCACGGCCCCTGAAGGCATCGGGGTGTATAACCCGGCCTTTGATGTCACCCCCCACGAGAATATTACCGGAATCATCACTGAAAAAGGCATTGTCAGAGCGCCTTTCAACGAGCAGATTCCAAAGCTGAAATAAGGAGGTGCAGTCATGAAAAAAGCCATTATCGGCGGTACCGGCGTTTACGGCATGGGGGGAGAAACCCGTATTGAGACAGTAACAACCCCCTACGGTCCGGTGGAAGTTGACCTGGTGACCCTGGGGAATGAAGAGGTTGTTTTTCTGGCCCGCCACGGTAAAAAGCACTCGCTGCCGCCTCATCTCATCAACTACCGGGCCAACATGAAGGCACTGGAGAAGCTGGGAGTGAAATGGATTTATGCCACAGCGGCAGTGGGTTCCTGCAATGAAGATTTTGCGCCGGGAGACCTGGTGGTGATCAATGATTTCCTGGATTTCACCAAAAACCGGCCAGTCACTTTTTTTGAAGGCGGGGGTGAACCTGTGGGGCATGTGGATATGACCACCCCTTATTGTCCCATGCTCCGGGATCGTTTCATGGCGGCCGCAAGGGTGGAGAACATCACCGTTAAAGGTGAAGGAGTCTATGTGTGTACTGAAGGGCCCCGGTTTGAATCCCATCAGGAAATCCGCATGTTTCGGATGCTGGGAGGCGATGTGGTGGGAATGACCAATATACCCGAAGCCATTTTTGCCAAGGAGCTGGGGATGTGTTACGCCACAGTGGGGATGATCAGCAACTGGTGCACCGGCATGCAGCAAGATCAGATTGCCCTGCATGATATTGAAACGGCGCTGGGAAACAACAAAGAAAAACTGACCCGGGCTTTTCTCCGGGTGTTTGATCAGCCACTGGATCAGCAGCAGTGCACCTGCAATCGTTCGGTGGTCACTCTGTAAAGTGAGTTCAAAGCAGGTATGCTTCACATGCGAAATGCTTATCATGACAAGGCCCGTGATCAGGGGAACACCCGGATTCGCGGGCTTTGTTGTGCGTTTGGGGGGAGTGGTGGTGACTATTTCAAGGCTGAAGTTGTTGCAAATACAGGCTTAATTGAATTGCTCTGCAGCCTGAATGAAAGGGTGGCAGAAGAGCGACATCAGCCGCCAGCAGCGCTTTACCAGGGAATGAAGAAGTGATGCTGCGCCAATAACAGAAAAATCACAAAATAGAAATGATAGAGAGAATAGAGACTATAACTTTTATTCGAGAAAGGGTTGCTTTTTCATACAATAATGTTAAAATATTAACGAAATGAGTTTTCGATAAATTTATAAAAATACATGCGAGGTAATGAATCAGACCCATCAAGAAAAGTACATGCAAGAAATAAAGGAAATCTGGAGAGTGATGCGGCGGTAGATGGTGTCAGAATGTCAGATCAAGAAGCGTATCAATCAAAAAATAGAAATAGACACAGGGAAATATAGTTAAAAAAATAACTTAGTTTTTGAAGAAAATAACCAACAATTTTCAGATTGTCGCATGGACACAAAGTGAATGAATCAACTAACAGAACTGGAGGGCGGTCAGAATGGATCAGACAAAACATCAACAGGCATTGGTTTCGCAGATTGGTTCCGTCGATACACAGCAGCAATGGTTAAGAGGAAAAGAAAACGATTGCACAGATACCCGCATTGAAATGGATTCCCTGGGTGCCAAGGAAGTGCCGGCAGCGGCTTATTATGGCGTGCAGTCCATCCGCGCCCAGGAAAATTTCCCCCTCACAGGCAGCCGGGTACACCCTCAGCTGATCAGAGCCATGGGAATGGTGAAACTGGCCTGTACTGAAGCCAATCAGGCAACCGACAGCCTGGAGCCCCGCATTGCAGAGGCCATCAAGCAAGCCTGTATTGAGTTCATTGCCGGGCAGTACCAGCAGGACATGATTGTGGAAGCCATTCAGGGAGGTGCCGGTACCTCCATCAATATGAATGTCAACGAAATTTTGGCAAACCGGGCGATTGAAATACTGGGAGGCAAGAAAGGCGACTATGGCGTGGTTTCTCCCAACACCCATGTGAACATGGCCCAGTCCACCAATGATGTGGTGCCCACTGCTTTCAAAGTGGCGGTGCTCATGATGCATGAAGCCTTGATTTCAAGTCTGATTAAACTACTGGAAACCCTGCAGCGAAAACAAATGGAGTTTGATGAAATCGTCACCATTGGACGCACGCATCTGCAGGATGCCATCCCTATTCGCCTGGGCCAGCGTTTCGGTGCCTATGCCAAATTTGTCAAGCGGGATATCGAACGTATCAAAGAGTCCATGGAAAACCTGAAGACGGTTAACCTGGGTGCCACCGCCGTGGGGACGGGCCTCAATGCCGATATGGCATACATTGAAAAAGCCATCGAAGAACTGGCTTTAATTACCGGATTTGATATTCGGCTGGCAGAAGACCTGGTGGACGGCACCCAGAACACCGATGCCTATGTGCATGTTTCTGGAGCGCTGCGCACCTGTGCACTCAATCTGTCAAAAATGTGTAATGACTTACGCCTCATGGCCTCCGGTCCCATCTGTGGTCTTATGGATATTCACCTGCCTGCCATGCAGCCCGGGTCTTCCATCATGCCAGGCAAGGTGAACCCTGTGATGCCGGAAATGATGAACCAGATCTGTTTCCAGGTACAGGGAAATGACCATGCCATTGCCATGGCGTCAGAAGCCGGTCAGTTTGAACTTAATGTCATGGGGCCGGTGCTCTTCAAGAACCTTTTTGAATCCATGGAATTAATCACCAATGGGGTGGATGCATTGGTGGAGAAATGCATCCGAGACCTCCAGGCCAATGAAGCCCGCTGCACCCAGCAGGTGAACCGAAGTGTGGGACTGGTAACCGCACTGAATCCACACATTGGTTATGAAAAAAGTGCTGAAATTGCCAAAGAAGCCCTTGCCAACAAACGCAGTGTTCGGGATGTGGTGCTGGAAAAAGGTATTTTGACCGAAGCACAGCTGGATCGTATTCTTCAGCCCCGGGAAATGACTGAACCAGGCATTGCCGGTGGTCGCATGGATCATTAAAAGAATAAGAACGGGATGATGCCCGCCGTCACATGAGGCGGGCCTACCTTTGTGATAAGGAGGCCACTGTTATGGAAGAAATTCGCACCACATCTGAAGCAGCTCCCCCAAGTGCCGTTGAAAAGGAATCTGTGAATATTTTCATTATGGGCAAGCACTATGAAGTGCCTGCATCCCTCACCATTATGAAAGCTTTTGAGTATGCTGGATACACGCTGATACGTGGTTGTGGGTGCCGGGCAGGCTTTTGCGGTGCCTGTTCCACCGTTTACCGCATTGGAAGCCGGCATGAACTGAAAGTGGGATTGGCTTGTCAGACCAAGGTGGAAGAAGCCATGTACCTGACCCAGATTCCATTTTTTCCAGCTCATCAAGTGACGTATAATCTGCAGGAGCTGCAACCCAGCGGCAATCAGGTGGTTGCCATTTACCCTGAAATTACCAAATGCCTGGGCTGCAACTCCTGTTCCAATGTATGCCCTCAGGATCTGAAGGTGATGAAATATGTCTCCCACGCCATTCGGGGAGAAATCAGCAAGGCGGCCGATGAATCCTTTGACTGCCTCATGTGTGGGCTGTGTGCTTCCCGATGTCCTGCCAATATTGTTCAGTATAAAGTGGCCCTTCTCTGTCGGCGGTTACATGGCAAGCACCTGTCTCCCCAAAACAGCCATGTGAAAGACCGGGTGGCCGAAATTCAAGCCCAACAATATGAAGCAGACCTGCAGCAATTAATGGAAGCAGATCGCCAAAGTCTGGCAGAACGCTACGACAATCGGGATATCGAATAAGAGGAGGCAATGCCATGAGCTACACACAGGCCATGAGAGAACTAATCAAGCGTGTTGAAGAAACCCGTCATCAGCGATTGGGGTACTATTTTCCCCGCATGACACCGGAAGAAAAGCAGGAAGTGCTGCGCAGCTACCATCCTGATTATATTGAAAGCCAGTTTCGTCAGGTGAAGGTGGGGGTAAATGAAGGTGATCGCTTTCCCCACGAACTGTGTGATGTGTTGGAAGCCCATCCCCGCATCAGCCCCCTGGCCATCCCGCCCACAGTGAATGACCAGGAGGTGGATGTGTTGATTATCGGCGGTGGCGGTGCCGGTGCTTCAGCCGCTCTGCTGGCCCATGAGGCGGGTGCCAATGTGCTTCTGGCAACGAAGCTGCGCTTTGGCGATGCCAATACGGTGATGGCTCAGGGAGGCATTCAGGCAGCCGACAAACCCCAGGACTCGCCGCCAACCCACTACATCGACGTGATGGGAGGCGGGCATTATACCAATATTCCAGAACTGGTAAAAGCGCTGGTGAGTGATGCGCCCAGTGTCATTGACTGGCTGGAGTCTTTGGGAACCATGTTTGATAAAGACGCCGACGGGAGCATGCACACCAATCACGGTGGCGGCACCTCCCGCAAACGGATGCATTCTGCCCGGGACTACACCGGCGCAGAAATCATGCGGGTGTTGCGTGATGAAGTGCTTTGCCGCAATATTCCAGTGGTGGAATTCAGTCCTGCAGTGGAACTATTGCTGGATGAACAGGGTCGGGCAGCAGGAGCGATTCTTTACAATATGGAGACCCAGGAATATCAAATGGTACGGGCAAAAACAGTGGTATTGGCCACAGGCGGCCTGGGACGGTTGCATACCCAGGGATTCCCCACCTCCAACCACTACGGAGCCACTGCGGACGGCCTGGTGATGGCCTACCGGGCAGGAGCAAAGCTGGCTTTTATGGATACGGTCCAGTACCATCCTACAGGAGCCTCTTATCCAGAGCAGGTGGAAGGATTTCTCATCACAGAAAAAGTGAGAGGGCTGGGAGCCACACCTCTGAACATCGCAGGTGAACAGTTTGTGTATCATCTGGAAACACGGGATGTGGAAGCTTCTGCCATCATCAGGGAATGTGCCCGGGGCAAGGGAATCACAGCGCCCTCAGGCATGCAGGGTGTCTGGCTTGATTCCCCCATCATTGAAACAATTCATGGAGAAGGTACCATCGAAAAGGAACTGCCGGCCATGCTGCGCCAGTTCATCAGATTTGGCGTGGACATCCGCAAAGATCCCATTTTAGTCTACCCCACCCTCCATTATCAGAATGGCGGCGTTCTCATCAATGACCAGGCAGAAAGCACAGTGGAAAACCTCTTTGTTGCAGGTGAAGTATCCGGCGGAGTTCACGGTCGCAATCGACTCATGGGCAATTCCCTGCTGGACATTCTGGTTTTTGGCCGCCGGGCAGGTCGCAACGCAGCGGCCCGGGCACTTCAAACCAGCCGCCGGTCAGTGGATCTCACACTTTCCCACGTGACAACGTATGTTCAAGAACTGAATGAACAAGAGCTTAGTGGGAACTTTACATCGCCCATACTCATTCCGCTGAAGAAACATTTAAATCCACGGTTTCAGGACTAAACTGCCACAGAACAAAGACAGGAGCTGATGTCATGTTAAGCTATTATCCCGGATGTACCGTTCGGGCTCAACAAGATGACGGATTCGAAAGGGAAGCACTTGCCCTTTTGGCCAGCCTGGACATTCAGACGCAGGAGCTGGAAGAGTGGGAATGCTGCGGTGCGGTTTACCCTGAAGCCCGGGATGAATATGTGGGACTGCTGTCTTCGGTGAGAGCCCTGCAACGCACTGGGGACGCAGGTTCCCAGGGGATGTTGACACTTTGCAGTGCCTGCTTTCATGTGATGAGAAGGGTCAACCACAGAATGAAACGAGATGAAGAGGCGCAGCAACGGGTGGGTGGCTATCTGGGAAACATGTACCAGGGTGAAACGAAAGTGTTTCATCTGTTGGAAGTACTTCGCGATCTGGTGGGTTATCCGCGCATTCAGGAGGCGGTGGTGACTCCATTAAAAGGAGAAAAAATGGCCTGTTACTACGGGTGTATGCTGCTTCGTCCCAAAGAAGAACTGGGACTGGTTGACAGTGAAAATCCCCGGCTCATGGAAGCGCTCATGGAAGCACTTGGAGCAACAACGGTTCGATTTCCTTATCAGACAGACTGCTGTGGCGCCTATCATGTTTATCGGGAAGCTCCCCTGGCAGCCGCTGCCAGCCTGAAGGTGGTCACAGCAGCCCGGGAAGCGGGTGCCACTCAAATTATCACAGCCTGCCCCTTGTGCAAGCATAACCTGGAAGCCTGCCAGGCTTCACTGCCCCAAAGAGATCAGCTGCCAGTGGCCTATATGACAGCCCCCCTGGCAGAAGCGCTGGGAGGCTTGCAGCATCTGGAGAAAATGGCCTTCCTGAATGGTGAGAAAGGAGATCCGTCCCATGCGTTTTCCGGAGAAAACAGCCAGTAGTTCCCAGCGTGAAGATGTGAAGCACATGACTGGCAAAGAAGTGAAAGATTGCTACCAGTGCATGAAATGCAGTGCCGGATGCCCCATGGCAGCCCACATGGACCGGTTGCCCCATGAAATGATGCAATTGGCCAAGTTGGGACTGCTGGAAGAGATATATGCCAGCAAAAGTCTGTGGATATGCGCTTCCTGCATGGCCTGTTCCAGCCGATGTCCCCGGGATTTGGAACCGGCCAGTGTCATGGAGAGCTTTCGGGTCACCTTGTTAAGAGAAACACCCAATCGTGAAGAAACCTGCGACGGTGATCTGACCGTTCCCCGGCAGGCCATGATTGCATCCATGAGAAAGCATCGCCGATAATTGCCAACAACTGGCGGGGAGGGAAACCATGAGAATCGGAGTATTTGTATGCTGGTGTGGCAGTAACATTAAAAATACAGTGGATGTGGATGCGGTAACAGCCCGGGCGAAAACCATGCCACAGGTCGTCTATGCCCAGGATGTCCAGTATCTGTGTTCAGAAGTGGGACAGTCGGAAATCGGCCAGGCCATTGACACCCACCGGCTCGACAGAGTAGTGGTGGCGGCCTGTTCACCGCGTATGCATGAAACCACTTTTCAACGATTGATGGCCTCCAAGGGCCTCAATCCCTATTATGTGGAAATAGCCAACATTCGGGAGCATTGCTCCTGGGTGCATACTGATAAAGAAAAAGCCACCGTGAAGGCCATTGACCTGGTGAAAAAAGCGGTGGCCAAAACAGCCTTTGCCATTCCCCTCACATCAGACCAGCTTCCTGTTACAAAAAGGGCACTGGTCATTGGCGGGGGCATCGCGGGTATTCAGGCGGCTCTGGATATTGCAGATGCAGGCTATCCGGTGGACCTGGTGGAAAAAGAATCTTCCATTGGAGGAAAGATGGCTCAATTTGACAAAACCTTTCCCACACTGGATTGTTCCGCCTGTATTCTCACACCTAAAATGGTGGAAGCCGCCACCCATGAAAACATTCGGTTGTACACCTATGCAGAAGTGGCGGCTGTTTCCGGTTATGTGGGCAACTTCAATGTCACCATTAAACAGAAAGCCACCAGTGTGAACCCCGAAAAATGCAATGGCTGCGGTGATTGTGTCACCAAGTGCCCCAAAAAAGTACCCAATGAATTTGACTGTGGCAGCAGCAAGAGGAAGGCTGTGTATACCCTGTTTCCCCAGGCGGTACCCAATAAGCCGGTGATCGACAGGGACAACTGTATTTATTTTGCCACGGGGAAATGTGGTCTTTGTGCTAAAGTATGCCAAACAGGTGCCATTGAGTACCAACAGCAGGACGAAATGATTGAAAACCAGTACGGTGCCATTGTGGTGGCCACCGGTTATGAACTGAAAGTACCTGACCACCTGGGAGAGTATGCCTATGGGCAGCATCCCGATGTGATCACCAGCCTTGAACTGGAACGAATGCTGAATGCCTCTGGTCCCACCAGTGGCAAAGTGATACGTCCCTCCAATGGGAAAATGCCCCGGCGCATTGTTTTTATCCAGTGCGTGGGATCCCGTGACAGGCATGACGGCAACCCGTACTGCTCAAAGGTATGCTGCCTTTACACCGCCAAGCATACCCTGCTGTTGAATGAAAAATTTCCGGGAACAGAAAGCTATGTCTTTTACATGGACGTGCGCACCGCCGGCAAGAACTACGAAGAGTTTTATGAGCGGGCGCGGCAGCAAGGGGCCATGTACCTCAGGGGGCAGGTTTCAAAGGTGGAACCCCTGGGCGATGAAGATAATCGGGTGCTGGTGAGAGGTTTTGACGGTTCCCTGCAACGACAGGTGGAGATAGCCGCTGATTTGGTGGTGCTGGCCACCAGCATGGAAGCTCAACCCAATGCCAAAACCCTGGGAGGCATGCTGGGCATATCCACCGACCTGAACGGCTTCTACACCGAAGCCCATGCCAAATTGCGTCCTGTGGAAACCCAGGCTCAGGGAGTGTACCTGGCAGGTGTTTGTCATGGCCCTAAAGATATTCCAGAAGCAGTTTCTCAGGCCAGCGGCGCGGCAGTTAAAGCCATCATTCTCTTCAACAAAGGGCAGGTGAAAAGTGTGCCCACCACGGCCATGGTGGAAAAAGACCGGTGCAGCGGATGCATGCAGTGTCAGCCGGTGTGCCCCTACGAAGCCATCAGTCAGGAAATGGTGGTGGAACGGGTTCACGGAAAAGAACGACAACGCCCTGTTGCAACGGTGAACCGGGCACTTTGCCAGGGATGTGGTGCCTGTGCCGGGTTATGCCGCAGTGGAGCTATGGATCTGGGCGGCTTCACCAGCCGACAATTAATGGCGGAGGTGGACAGCTTATGATGAACGAAATCTATGAACCTAAAATAGTGGCTTTCTGCTGTAACTGGTGCAGTTATGCAGGGGCAGACCTGGCGGGCACAGGCCGCCTGAAATACCCGGAAAACATTCGCATTATCCGGGTACCCTGTTCCAGCCGGGTGGAGGTGGCCATGATTCTCCGGGCCTTCCAGAATGGTGCCGACGGGGTGCTCATTGCCGGCTGCCATCCGGGAGACTGTCACTACGATACAGGTAACTACCATACCCGCAAACGCATACACTTGCTAACCAGCCTTATGGACTTCATGGGACTGTCACCGGAACGTCTCTGGCTTCGATGGATTTCGGGCAATGAAGCCGATAAATTTCAGGCAACTGTGACAGCCTTTACCCAAGAGTTGAGGGCCATGGGAGCTTCAGACAAAGTGAGGGATCTCAGATGCAGTCGATAATGGAATCGATCACCCAGTCAATTCAGCAAACAGCTGCAGCTTTACTGGCTGCAGGAGAAGTGGATTTGGTGCTGGGATACACCAGGGGAGAACGGCCGCATCAGTCGGTGCCTTTTGTGGCCGCCACACCAGCGGCAGCAGCCCAGCTTCACTGGGATCCTTTCTGTGAAAAAGCGCTGGCACCATACCTGATGGAAGAAAGCTATCAGAATAAGCGGGTGGCCGTGGTGATGAAAGGCTGCGACGCAAGAGCGCTGCGCCTGATGATCAACGAAAGCCGTGTGGATCGGGAACAACTGGTGGTGCTGGGGGTTCAGTGTCAGGGGATGATTCCCCGGGAAAAGCTGGAAGCAGCGGCAGAGGAGCCTCTCCATCAGCTGACACTCACCTGGCAGTCAGAAGGCGTGGTGATGACGGGCAGAAAAGGGACCCAAACCCTTTCCTATGAAACGGTTCTTTCCCCCTTCTGCCTGACCTGCCAACATGCCACTCCGGCGGTGACAGAAGTGGATCAGATCATCGCCGGAAGCGGTGAAAAAGCCCTGGTTAAGGGAAAAAACATCCTGCCAAAAGAAGCGTTCAGTGATATCGAAACCATTGAAAGAATGGGGGCAGAAGAACGTCATGCATTTTGGATGCAACAGCTGAACCGGTGCATTCGATGCTTCAGCTGCCGAAATGCCTGCCCTGTATGCACCTGCCGCAGCTGCATTTTCGACAGGGAAAATCCGGATTATCTGGATGCTGCCAAGAATCAGCCGGCACAACATCAGTTCTATCATGTTATTCGGGCTTTTCACGTGGCAGACCGCTGTGTAGGTTGCGGCGAATGTGCCAGAGTGTGTCCCGAAGGAATACCGCTTCACCTGCTGAATCAAAAGTTGATTCAGGATCTGACGCAGCACTATGGTGCCTTTACACCAGGCGTTGATGAAGTGCCCAATCCCCTGTCCTGTGCCGGTGCCCATGAAGCCGATCCCTTCGGAAAGGAGGCAAAGAAATGATGATGGTGAAATTGCCCGGGTATGAAACCTTGATCCATTACCTGCAACAAGGGCTGGGGGAAAAGCAGGTATTTGTTCCTGCTTCAGCAGAGGGAAAAGAAGGTCATATGCCGCTGGGTTCCCTGAATACAGTGGATCTGGCTCAAATGACGGCCCTCACATTCCAGGAAAAGCCCCTGAGAAACAGCATCAAATCTTTGTTTTTTCCAGATACCGAAACCTATCTCACCTACCGAAAAGAAGAAGGCCGCATGGTGATGGAAACACCGGGGGACATGATGCCTCAAGTCTTGGTGGGGGCAAAAGCCTGCGACCTGGAAAGTCTGAATCTCATCGACCGGGTGTTTCTGGCAGACCCGGTGGATACTCTCTACGCAGAAAAAAGAGCCAAAACCTTAATTTTGGCGGCTCCCTGCCGTCAGCAGGGAACTTATTGCCGATGTGAGGCCTTTGGTGTTGACCGCATCAATCCGGCGGCAGATGTGACCATGTACCAGGAAACAGCAGGTGCCGCTGAACCCCTGTATCTTAAAGCCCTGACGCCGGCTGGGGAAACCTTTCTTGAAGATTTGATGAAGGGCTGTACCGGCGCCTGTATCGAAGCGGAATCAGTGGCGGTGACAGAGATTCCCTGGCAGGCGGTGCCGCTTCAAGAGAAGCCCCTTTCTCCTCAGGAAGTAAAAGATCAGGTGGACACTCTTTTTGAACATCCTCTCTGGGAAGAACTGGCCATGCGCTGCCTGGGTTGTGCCACCTGTACCTATTACTGCCCCACCTGTCATTGCTATGATATCCGCGACTTCAGCAGACAGGAAGCCGGTGAACGATACCGCACCTGGGATTCCTGCATGTTCACCAGTTTCACCAATATGGCCGGTGGCCACAACCCGCGGCCGCACCGAAAAGACAGGATTCAAAACCGTTTCTTCCATAAACTTAACTATTTTGTCAAAAAACAGGGTCCCCTTGCCTGTGTGGGCTGCGGACGCTGTGGTGATGCCTGTCCTGTGGGTATTTCCATGGACACGGTGCTGAATCGGATAGGAGGCGACCGCCATGACGCATAATCCCCTGGTACCCATTAATGGGGAAGTGATCACCATTCTCACAGAAAGTCACGATGTCAAAACCTTTCAGGTGCGTCCTGAAGTTCCCATGGCACACATGCCGGGACAATGCGCCATGCTCTCTCTGCTGGGAGTGGGCGAAGCGCTGTTTTCCATCACGTCTCCCCCCGGCAGAGATTACCTGGAATTCAGCATTAAGCGGGTGGGAAAACTGACAGAGGCGCTGCATCAGATGGAAGTGGGGCATCAAATTGGCATTCGGGGGCCCTACGGTAATCATTTTCCCGTGGAAGACTTAAAGGGAAAACGGCTGCTGTTCATTGGCGGCGGCATTGGCTTGGCACCCCTTCGGTCGTTGGTGCAGTATACCCTTGATCGGCGCGAGGATTACCCAGATGCCTTTCAACTGGTGTATGGATCCCGGTCTGCCGATGATCTTCTTTTTCGCCGTGATATCCTGGACCAGTGGCCGGAAGCTCCCGATTTCAAAGTGGATCTGACCGTTGATGTGGCAAGTCCCGAATGGGATGGTCATGTGGGTTTTGTTCCCGCCTATCTGGAAGCCCTGGCCCCCAGTTCGGAAAACACCATCGGCATCACCTGCGGCCCTCCCATTATGATCAAATATGTGCTGCAAACCCTTGAAAAGCTTGGCTTTAAACCGAATCAAATTGTCACCACCCTGGAATACAAGATGAAATGCGGTGTGGGTAAATGCGGACGATGCAACCTGGATGAGCATTACATTTGCAAAGACGGCCCGGTTTTTTATCTGTCGGAACTGGAACAAATCAAGTGTGATTTCTGTTAGAATGGAAGTAGCTCTTTAGAGGCATTTCTTTGTCGGAAGCAATGACCATGATACGACGCCGTGAAAGAATCAGCAAATGGAGGAGTTCACATGAATCACTCTGAACGCATGAAATGCGAAGCACTGAAAGACCGCATCACCACAGCGGAAGCCGCTGCCACCCTGATTCGTTCCGGAATGACCCTGGGAACCAGCGGGTTTACGCCCACAGGTTATCCCAAGGCTGTACCGGCAGCCTTGGCAGCCAGATTTCAAAAGGAAAAAGGCTGCTGTATCAACCTTTACACCGGTGCCTCGGTGGGCAAAGGGCTGGACGGCGCCCTGGCGGAAGCCGGTGCCATTAACCGGCGCATGCCCTATCAAACCAACACAACGGTCCGCAAAAAATTAAACCAGCGTGACATCCGCTACAGCGACATCCATCTCAGTCACTTTGCCCAGGAAATCCGCTATGGATTCTATGGAAAAGTTGACGTGGCCCTGGTGGAAGCCCTGGAAATAACGGAAGAGGGACATATTGTGCCCACCACCTCTGTGGGAGCCAGCCCAGTGTTTATCAGCCAGGCAGAGACGGTGATTGTGGAAATCAATACCCGCAAACCCCTGTCGCTGAAAGGGATGCATGACATCTACCAGCCCCAGGATCCGCCCCATCGGCAGCCCATCCCGCTGGTGAATCCGGAAGACCGCATCGGCACCACTGCCATTCCCTGCGACCCCACCAAAATCAAAGCCATTGTGTTTACTGATCTGGAGGATGATCCCATCAGTTTTACCGCTGCAGATGAAGACAGTCAGCAAATTGCCCGCCACCTCATCAGCTTTTTTCAGCAGGAAGTCATGGCGGGTCGTCTGCCGGAACAGCTGCTGCCCCTTCAGTCTGGTGTGGGCAGTGTGGCCAATGCGGTGCTGAAAGGGATGTCAGACAGTCCTTTTAAAAACCTGGTGTTTTATTCAGAAGTCATCCAGGATAATGTGCTGGACCTGCTGGACAACGGCACCTTCAGGTTTGCCTCCGGCACCTCCTTTACCCTCTCGCCGGAAGGGTTCGATCGTTTATACGCCAACATGGCACAATACCGGAATCAGATTATGCTCCGTCCCATGGAAATCAGCAATAATCCGGAAATCATCCGCCGTATTGGTTCCATCGCCATGAATACTGCCATTGAGGCCGATATTTTTGGCAATGTGAACTCCACCCATATCATGGGCCGCCGCATGATGAACGGCATCGGCGGGTCCGGCGATTTTGCCCGGGCTGGTTATCTGAGCATTTTTGCCACGCCTTCCATGGCCAAAGGCGGTGCCATCTCCGCCATTGTTCCCATGGTATCCCATGTGGACCACACAGAGCATGACGTGAAGGTGATTGTCACTGAACAGGGGTTGGCAGATCTCCGGGGCCTCAGCCCCTGGGAACGGGCAGAAAGTGTCATCGAAAACTGCGCCCATCCTGATTACCGTCCCGCCCTGCGGGATTACCTGGCAGCCGGCATGAAAGAACCCGGGCATACGGCCCAGCTCATGCACGAAGCCCTCAGCTGGCACCAGCGTTTTGAAGAGACAGGCACCATGAAACCCTGATTCGCTCAAGTATAAATAACCGGCACCTGCTAAAGGTGTCGGTCAGACTGTAGACAAAAAAAGATGAAGACAAGGGATTTGGTAAAGGACAGCCTTGGAAATCTTGTCAGTGTTTTTTCGAAAAGGGGAGAAAACCGCCAGCGCCTGCTGTTTGAGCGCAGTGAGTTCAGGCGCTGTTTTCGAGACTTTCGACTAAAAACACACAAGATTGGAATCAGCTGACCGGGCCAAAGCCCTTTGTCTTCAACCTAACCGGCACCTGCTAAAGGTGTCGGTTTTAGCATGTGCTGTCGACATTCCGGGCAGAGAAGAATCAGCCAATGATGCTTCTCTGCCTTTTGAGATGGATCGCAGCAGAATTTTAAGTCAAAATTGTTTGACAAATAGTGATAATCGGTATATGATAATAACATGCAAAATATGGAACATGTTTCATTCGATATGGAACATGTTCCACAGAGGGGTGAAAAAGTGGCATCTATCAGAGATATTGCAAAATCAACAGGTCTCAGCATCTCAACCATATCCAGATACATCAACTCATCAGGCTATGTGAGCAAAGACTCCGCTGAGCTGATCCAGAAAGTCATTGATGAAATGGATTATGTTCCCAACAGAAATGCTCAGGCGATTTTCAACAAGAAGTCTGGCAGCATCGGCCTGGTGATTCCAAGTCTGGTAAACCCTTTTTTTTCGGAAATGGCAACCATTATCGGCAACAAAATTCAGGATGATGGTTATGGCTGCGTTCTGTGCTTTACCGAAGATATTCCCGAGAAAGAGGAGGATGCGCTGGATCTCCTGAAAGGATACCGGGTCGATGGCATCATCGTTGCAAGGGGAAGGTCTGTGGATAAAATCCAGAAACTTTCCATTCCGGTGATTTCTTTTGAGTCCATTATTGCAGATGAGATTATCACAGTCAGCGCAGACAACTACCAGGGGGGCCGAATGGCCTTTGAACATTTGTATGAAGAAGGCAGCAGAAAGATGATCCACATCAAGGGGCCCAAAGGGTTTATTGCACCTGAGGAAAGGTGCAAAGGCTTTCTCGATGCATCGGCAGATAAAGACGTCGCGGTTGAAGTGCTGGAACTGAGCACCGACTATCTTCTGGAAGAAGACCTGGATAAAGCGCTGAATCAAGTGGATTTCAGAATGTATGACGGCCTGTTTGTATTCAATGATATCAACTGTATTCACGTGATTAGTTATTTAAGGAGACAAGGACTTTCCATCCCTGGAGATCTTCAGGTCATAGGATTCGATAACTCTTACCTGTCAGAAATGAACTTGCCCAGACTGACCACCATTGAGCAGTCACCACAGGAAATCGCCCAGGTAAGTTATCATTGCCTGAAAGACCTGATGGATGGAACCTGCCGTTCCACTGCGAATAGAATCATACCGGTGAAATTGATCAAGCGGGATACAACAGGATCAACCCATGGGTGATTCCAAGCAATAAAATGACAGAAAGTGCCTTGAAAAATCAAAGCAGCCTGTTGTAAGGCGTAATCCATTCCATGGAAAACCAATGGGAGGTGCACCATGAGGGGGAAAGTGAAGTTAAAGGTTTCGGGAATTGAGAAATCATTCCCGGGAGTAAAAGCTCTTGACAGTGTTCATTTTGAAGTACAGGAAGGAACGGTTCATGCGCTTTGCGGCGAAAACGGAGCCGGCAAATCCACCCTGATGAAAATCATCAACGGAATTCACAATCAGGATGCAGGTGAAATTCACATAGACGGGGAACAAGTTGCGATCAACAATCCTCAGCATGCACAACAGCTGGGAATCGCCATGATCGCCCAGGAGCTCAACTTTGTACCGGAACTGACCGTTGAAGAAAACCTGTTTCTTGGAAGACTTCCTGGAGGTTCTGCACGGGTTGACTGGAAGAAAGTGAGAAAAAGCACCATCGAACTGCTGGAAAGAGAGAACCTCCCCTTCAAGCCAACGCAACTGATGAAAACGTTGTCTATTTCGGAAATACAGCAACTTGAAATATTAAAAGCCCTGTCCATTGACGCCCAGATCATCATCATGGACGAGCCGACATCCTCGATATCCAATAAAGAAGTGGAAATGCTTTTTCAAAAAATTGAGCAGCTGAGAAATCAGGGAAGATCAGTCGTCTATATTTCTCACAAACTGGATGAGATTTTTAGAATTGCCGATGAGGTAACCATTCTCAGAGACGGAACTGTTGTCGGCAGCTACCCCATTGAAGAATTGGATGAGGAAAATATCATACGTCTGATGGTGGGGAGAAAACTGGACAACGTCTATCCAAAGGAAATATTTCCAGTGGGAAAGACCATATTCGAAGTGAAAGACTTTTCGAGCGAAGGGGAGTTTAAAGGGATTAACTTCAGCGTCAAAAGAGGTGAAATTGTAGGTTTTGCAGGTCTTGTAGGGTCAGGGAGAACGGAGGTTATGAGGGCGTTGTTCGGCCTTGATAAACACACGTCAGGATCAATTTACCTGAATGAGCAGGAGATAAAAATCAACCACCCACGGGATGCCATTGCAGCAGGAATTGGAATGGTAACTGAAGACAGAAAGCGCTCTGGGATTGTGCCTGTCAGGAGCATCAAGGAAAACGGTTCACTGGCAAGCCTTGAAAAATTTTTCTTCGGAGGCAGACTGCGATGGAAAAAAGAAGAAGAAACCAACAGACAGTACTTTGAAAAAATGGATGTCAAAGCACCCTCTCTTGAAACACTGATACAGACCCTCAGCGGGGGTAATCAACAGAAAGTGATCCTTGCAAAATGGATGATGCGGGAACCCGATCTGTTGATTATGGATGAGCCCACAAGGGGAATCGATGTGGGCAACAAGTTCGCCATCTACCAGCTGATGCAGGATATCGCAAGGGAAGGAAAAGCCATCATCATTGTCTCATCAGAGCTTCCTGAACTCCTGGGCATGTGTGACAGAATCTACGTCATGAACCAGGGAACCATTACGGGAGAGCTGAAAAGAGAAGCGTTCAACCAGGAAGTCATCATGAAATATGCAACAATGTAGTTTAAGGAGGAGGAAAATGTTCTCAATCAAGAAAAGCAGTGTCGATGTCAGTAAATTTTCCATATTTCTGATACTGGTATTTTTCATCATTGTTTCCAGTTTTCTGAACCCGAACTTTCTATCCAGCGGAAACATCATTAACATCTTAAGGCAACTGGCAGTCCCTGTATTGCTGTCCTTTGGAGCCATGATGCTGGTCATCAGCGGCATGATAGATCTTTCGGCAGGGTCTGTTCTGGCCCTGGCAGGAGTGCTGTCAGTCAGTTCGTACAAAGTCACCGGATCACTGACAGTGGCTGTGGTTGTGGGTCTGGCAGTGGGTGTGTTTGCAAACCTCATCAACGCTCTCATGGTCGTTGAATTCAAAGTGCCGGCTTTTATTGCGACACTGGCCATGCAGATGGTAGCCAGAGGAGCGGCCCTTCACTATACTGGTGGACAAAACATTCTTCAAATTGGCAGTTACACGGTGTTTGGTCAGGGACATATCGGCCCCATACCCATATCGGTCATCATCATGGCGGTGGTCACCGGAATCATTTACTACATCATGAAGCATACCAAGCTGGGTAGATCCATGTATGCCATTGGAGGAAACGAGGAGGCGGCCATTGCTTCTGGTATTCACGTTAAAAAGAACAAGTATCTAACGTATATGATCAACGGACTCCTTGTCGGAGCAGCGGGAATTCTCTTCATGTCCCGCGTCAATGCGGGTCTTTCAAATGGAGCCATTGGTTATGAAATGGAAGGGCTTACAGCAACCATCGTCGGCGGCACCAGTTTTTCAGGCGGAGCAGGTTCAACCTTTGGCACATTGATAGGGGCATTGATCATCGGTGTTTTGAACAACATCATGAACCTGACAAGTGTCAATACGTATATACAGCAGATTGTTAAGGGAACCATCATCGCAGTGGCTGTTGTATGGGATATAAAATCAAAGAGGGGAGGTAGAAAGACAACCAGAAAAATAAGGGGCGAAAAAAGTACGGATAGCGAGGTCAAAGGCTAGTCTGGAGTTGAATCATTAATCATCCACAAAACAAGAGAAAAGGGGAAATTAGGATGAGCATGAAAAAAATGATCGCGATCTTCATGATGGTGACAATGGTTTTGGTAAGCCTTGCAGGATGCAATAGCGGAGGAGGAGCATCATCAGACAGTTCGGATGAGGGCACATACAGAGTGGCATTTGTTGCGCGAACGCAGGCAGACTCATTTGCAGCTTGGCTTGTCAATGAAATGAAGTCAGCTGCAGAGCAATACCCAGACTTGACACTTGATGTATTCGACGGACAGGCAGACGATGAAAAGGTGAACGCTGCAATTGAAAACGCCATTACAAACGGATACGATGCCATCATCGTGCAACCCAATAACGGAGAAGCTCAAAGACCCTATGTTGAGAGCATTGTAGAAGCAGGCATCATCGCAATCACCACCAATGCCAGGATTGAAGGAATCGACGGAGCCTCCTCGGTGGATGCAGATCCATATGTACAGGCAAAGGTGAATGCGGATATCGCCATTGATCAAATTCCTCAGAATGCAAAAGTCGTTGTATTGAACGGGCCGTCGGGCAACTTCCATGCAGACGAACGGCGTCGGGCGTGGGAAGTGGAGTTCTTTGAAAAACGCCCTGATGTTCAAATTGTTGGAGAACAGATTGCAGGCTGGAACAAGGATGAAGCCGTTCGGTATATGGAAGACTGGGTAACAGCTAACAGTGAAATTCATGCCATCATTTCCATGAATGACAACATGGCGGCAGGTGCACTGGAAGTGGTGAAAAACAATCCTGCATTCAGCGAAATACTGTCATACGGTGTGGATGGAACCCCGGAGGCAACCCTGCTGATCAACGAAGGAACGATGACATCCACATGCTTACAATCAGCCATCGACCTGGCTGAAGCCAACATCAACACCGTACACAAACTGTTGACCGGGGAAGCAGATGAAATTCACATGGACATTGATGCCATCCTCATTACCGGCGAAAATGCACAGGCATACGTTGATATGTACACAGAAAGAGGTTTGATTAACTAATCATGGTGAAGATCACAGGGATGGCATCAGCACGTGCCATCCCCACTCTTTCAGGAGGAGATGCAATGAGCGAGAAAATGAAAGTCGCTGTGATGACAGCCCTAAATGAACTGGAAATGCAGGAAAGAGATATACCGATACCGCAAGCAGATGAAGTGCTTGTCAGAGTGGATTATGTGGGAATTTGCGGTTCAGACCTTCACTATCTGGAGCATGGAAAAATCGGAAACTTCATCGTGGAATACCCATTTGTATTGGGACATGAAGTGGGAGGCACCGTGGTTGCTTTGGGTGAAAAAGTAAAACACCTGCAGGTGAATGACAGAGTAGCCCTTGAGCCACAGATCACCTGCGGTGAATGCGCGTTTTGTAAAAGTGGGAAGTACAATCTGTGCAGTGATGTGGTCTTTTTTGCCACTCCTCCCGTTGACGGTGTTTTTCAGGAATATGTGGCCCACAAGGGCACCCTGTGCTTTAAGCTCCCCGAAAATGTGAGCACCATGGAAGGGGCGCTGATGGAACCCCTGTCTGTGGGGTTGCACGCGGTTCTTCAGGGAGAAGCAACCATCGGCCAGACGGCTGTGGTGACTGGCACCGGTTGCATCGGCCTCACTTCAATGCTGGCCCTTAAGGCCATGGGGGTTTCAACCGTCATTGTTGTGGATTTGGTGGACCAGCGGCTTGAAAAAGCAAAGGAACTGGGGGCAGACTACACCATCAACGGAAGAAATGAGGATACCGTCAAAAGAATACTTGAAATAACAGCAGGAAAGGGATTTGATATCGGTATCGAGACAGCAGGTTCGGAAATCACCACCCGGCAGCTCATCGAAAGTGCTAAAAAAGGCGCAAACCTTGTTTTGGTGGGTTACAGTCCAACGGGTGAAGAAACCCTTCCCATCGGAATGGCCCTCGACAAAGAACTGACTTTCAAAACAGTATTCCGCTACAGAAACAGCTATCCCACAGCGATTAATGCCGTTTCATCAGGAGATATCAATGTCAAAGACATCGTAACACATACCTATGATTTTGAAGATATCAAAACGGCGCTTTCAGACGCCATCAACAAGAAAGACGAAGTCGTCAAAGCCGTTGTGAGAATAGGAAGGGAATAAGACATGTACTATATTGGAGCTGACTTGGGAACCACAGGGCTTAAAATGATCTTGATGGATGAAACAGGCAGAATCACCGCTTCGCAAACAGAAAAATACCCCATTGCCTATCCTTTTCAAAACTGGGCGGAGCAGGAACCCACAGATTGGTTCAATGCGCTTGTTAAGGGCATTCGGAAGCTGACAAAAGGAATCGCTCCTGAAGCGGTTAAAGCCATTGGCATTGATGGCCAGATGCACGGCCTTGTGATGCTTGATTCACAGGATCAGGTGATCAGGCCGGCCATTCTATGGAATGATACCAGAACCACAGAAGAAGTAACCTATCTAAACGATGAAATCGGAAAAAGCAAGCTTTCGGAGCTCACAGGGAACATCGCTTTCGCAGGGTTTACAGCTCCTAAAATCATGTGGGTAAGAAAAAATGAACCTGAGAACTTTGAAAAAATGAAGCATGTCATGCTTCCGAAAGACTACCTGAACTACATGTTGACAGGAATCCTCTCATCAGATTACTCCGATGCCTCTGGTATGTTGCTTTTGGATGTGGAGAAGAAGCAGTGGTCACAGGAAATGATGGCAATTTGCCACATTACTGAAGCAAATTTACCAAAGCTATATGAAAGCTATCAAGTGGTGGGAACCCTTAAAAGCGACATGGCGGAGAAACTGGGTCTCGGAAATCATGTGAAGGTAGTTGCAGGTGCGGGAGACAATGCAGCGGCGGCAATCGGAGCTGGAACCGTGGGTGACGGAAGGTGCAATATTTCCATCGGAACCAGCGGAACTGTATTTGTGGCAAGCAAGGACTTTAAGGAAGGAAAGAATCATGCGGTCCACCATTTTGCCCATGCTGACGGCACTTATCATTTTCTTGGCTGCATGCTCAGTGCAGCATCCTGCAACGATTGGTGGATGGAGAAAATTCTGGGAACCAATGACTATTCAATGGAACAGAATGCCATTGAAGACTTGGGGCATAATCACCTGATTTATCTGCCGTATCTCATGGGCGAACGGTCACCTCATAATGATCCCAATGCACGGGGGGCTTTTCTGGGTCTTTCCATGGGAACCACAAGACAGCAGATGACCCAGGCAGTGCTTGAGGGTGTCGCCTTTGGTCTCCGGGATTCCCTTGAGGTTATTAGGGAAGCGGGGGTGGTGGTGACGTTTGCCACATTCTGCGGTGGCGGAGCCAAAAGCAAACTATGGCAGCAAATGGTTGCCAATATTCTGGGCATAGAAGTCGGAATACTGGACAATGAGGAAGGCCCTGCTCTGGGTTCTGCCATACTGGCGGCAGTGGGAGACGGACTTTATGAAAATGTGGAAGAGGCTTGTCAGGCCATTGTCACTGTTAAGGAAGTCGTGAAGCCTGATCAGGAAATTGTTGAAAAATACAATCGTCTTTATCAAGTTTACAAAAATAGTTACCATGCCGTGAAGGGACTGCATGACCAGTTGAGCAGCCAGGCAAAAGGGTGATATGCCAGAGTCAAAAAACAGAAAAAGACGGGCGGGGATCAATGAATGGACCCCTGCCCGTCTTTCTGTATGAATCTGCTTATCTCAATCAAGGAGTTAATGAATGCCGGTAAGTCCGCTTTCGGTGCCGTTGGGTTCGTCGAAGAAGACGCCGGGATTCAAGATCATCGCCGGATCAAAGGCCCGCTTCACCAGCTGCATGATCTGAATTTCCCGGTGGCTGAACTGTAATGGCATGAAAGCTTTTCGGGTTCGGCCGGTGCCGTGTTCGGCGCTTACGGTGCCGCCGAATCGGATGGCCACCTCATACATGGCCTGGCGCATTTCCTCAAAGTAGTCCGGGAGCTTGCCATCCACCATGAGGATGATGTTATGAATATTACCGTCTCCAATATGCCCCACGGTGGGTGACTGGGTGCCGTACTGGTCAACCACCTGCATCAGTTCGTCAAGAAAAGCCGGGAAGTGAGCCGGGGGAACGGCCATATCGATGGCATCGGCTGCTTTTTCCTTAAAGGAAGTGTAGACATTACTGCGGATATCCAGGATCACCTTCTGCTCCTTGCCTGTTTCGGCAATGAGGCTGTCCACGGCACCATTGGCATCGCAGATATCCACTATTTTTTCCGTGTTGTCGAAAAGGTCGTCCTCAGTGGATTCTTCCAGAATCAGCATCAGATCCACCGATCCTTTTTCTGCCGGCCAGGTGAGGCCCAGATGATCTGCCGCCTCCTGGGAAGCTGACCGGTCAATGTACTCCATGGCCAAAGGGACCATTCCCTGCTTTAAAATCTGGGATACCGATTTGGCGGCAGCTTGCCGGGTTTCGAAGGAAATCAGCAGAGTACCCTTGTAAGCCAGACGGGGGTAGAGGCGCAGAATCACTTTGGTGACAACGCCCAGGGTGCCTTCGCTGCCAATCATCAGATGAAGCAGGTCATACCCCATGTTGTTTTTCAGCAGCTTGCCTCCCATCATCACCACCTCGCCGGTGGGCAGCACCACTTCCATTCCCTTGATGTGGTTGCGCATGATGCCGTGTTTCACAGCACCCACGCCGCCGGCGTTTTCCACAGCCATGCCGCCCACCTGGGCGCCTTCATCACCGGGGTGAACCGGGAAGAATAGGTCGTTTTCTTTGGAAAGAAAGGCATTCAGTTGTTCCAGGGTAACACCGGCTTCCACGGTGATCATCAGATTGTCTTCGTCCAGTTCCACAATTTTATTCAGCCGCTCCAGGCTTAAGACAATCCCCGGCAGTGTGGGAATGGCTGCGCCGCATAGGCCTGTGCCGCCGCCTCGGGGAAATACGGGTACACTGCTTTCGGTGGCATAGGTCATGATGGCGGCGATTTCTTCCGGTGATCCCGGTTTTACCACCAGGCAGGTTTCATCGGCCTTAGGGCGCAACAATGGCTCGGTTTCGTCATACAGGTAGCCCAGGGTTTGTTCCAGTTCGGTGAGTACCCAGTCGGGACCGGTGATTGATTTCATTTTTTCGATGACAGCTTCACGATTTTTCATGGCACCTTCTCCTTAATATTTTTCGGCTATATGTTTTTTGATGTGTAGCAATGGATGTGACGACAATGTGATGCTGCATGGCGGGAGATACCGGTATCAGGCATCGATGCGGGGAGCCGGAACGGGGACAGACTTAAACAGTCCGGGCAGGAACCCTTTCAGCAGTACGGGAATGATGATGACCACAATCCCCACATAGCCCAAGAACCCGTAACCACGGGCCACCAGGGGAATCAGGCCGAACTGTGCAATGGACCAGGTAAGCAGCACATAGACAGAAGAACTGGCGATGCTTCTTTTGCGAAGCAGGGCGGGGGAAGCGGGGGTGGCATCACGACTTCCCAGCCAGGTGACAATCCGGTTGGTCATGCCATAAATAAAGTTGACACCGGTGGAAACGGCACCCAATACAATCAGCACTGAAATCAGTGGCACCATCCAGGCGGCACCAATTCCGTTTTGAACAATGTAAAGTGCCGGTACAGCTTCAGCGGCGATCCCTTCATGGTAGTAGATCAAAATACCAAAGGTGGCCAGGGCCAACAGGCCATAGTTGAGAATGAACCCGCCAATGGCGGCTTTTTTGGCTTCAGCAGCGTCCTTGATGGCGTCGGAGTGGGCCAGGTAAGCGCCCAGAGCGCAGGTTTGGAAGGCGGCATAGAGAATGGCACTCCATAGCGCACCGCCAAAGGTGCCGGGATTATCAAGGGCACCACTTTGCAGCGCTCCGATATTTTCCCAGATTTGAGACCAGGAAACGATCACGTTGGGAATATAGATCACCAGAAGGCCGGCAATAATCAAATAGGCAATGTACTTGGCAGCTTTGCGCACCACCCCGGCTCCAAATATGGTGAGGAGAAGCAGGGCTGCAGCAATGACGAAGGTGTTCAGCAGGTAGGGGCTTCCGGTGACCGTGGTGATGGTGGCCCCCCCAGTGGCAAAGGCCACGGCAGTGGCAGTAAGCAGCACCAGCAGGTACATCACTTCAAAGAGACTGGAAAACAGCCCTTCCATCGGACGGTAGAATGAGAGTGCCCAGCTGCGGTAGTCATAGAGCCGGTGCTCCACTGCATACCGCCAGGCAAAGTAAAAGACCACCGCCTGCAGCCCAATGGCAACGACAGGCATGAGTGCTGCATACCAGCCATACTCCACAAAGAAGGAGATAATCTGACGGCCGGAGGCAAATCCGCCGCCAAAATGGGTGGTAAACCAGACGAACACCAGGGTTAATACGCCGGACTTTGCTGCCTGTTGATTCATTCATGACACCTCGCTTTTTTTATTTCCGGATCAGGCGGTGAGCCTGACCACTGGATAAAACTCCCTGCCGAAGGCAGAGAAGGTGATCCGATCATGTGTGGGCACCTGTTATGGCTTGCCCCGGCTAAAGAACCGGCCAGGTGCCGCCATAACGGCGAATCATCTGGGGCACCACCTCATAAAGGTCTCCCACAATCCCCACATCAGCCACCTGAAAAATGGGGGCGGAGGGGTCGGTGTTGATGGCCACGATGACATCGGCTTCTTTCATACCGGCCAGATGCTGTGGAGAACCTGAAATACCGCAGGCAATGTATACCTGAGGTTTCACCCGGTGGCCGGAATAGCCCACCTGATGATCTTTGGAAATGAAGCCGTCTTCCACCACCGTGCGGCTGGCACCCACTTCACCTCCCAGAGTTCGGGCCAGTTCCCGGAGCATGGCAAAATCATCCTGCTGTTTCAGGCCGCGGCCGCCGGAGACCACCACAGAAGCTTTGGTGATGTCCACTTCCAGCTGTCGGAGTTTTTCAATAACGACTCCTGTATCGGGTACAGGAAGGGGGAGCGGCAGGCGCACCACTTCTCCCTGATGTTCCGGGTTCGGCATCGCCTGGGGAAATTCCTGGTAACGGACAGTGGCCATTTGAGGCAGGGTGTCGGTCATGATGTTGGCCAGAATATTCTCGCTGAAGGCGGGGCGGGTTTGTACCAGCCGGCCGTTTTCATCCATGTGAAGATCGGTGCAGTCTGCCGTCAGGCCGGTGTTCAGGGCCGCCGCCAGCCGGGGGGCCAGGGAACGGCCAAAAGAAGTGGCACCGGTGAGGATCACTTCCGGTTTCAGCTCCTTGAGGAAAGCAGTCATTTGGGCAACGAAGATCTGTTCCTCCGGCAGGGCGAAGCAGGGGTCTTCCATCAGATACACCCGGTCTGCTCCCCGGTGAATCAGTGATGCCGTTTCCATGCCCGGTGTGCCGCAAAGCAGCACATCCAGTGTTGCCTGACGGGCATCTGCCAGCTGACGGCCTTTGTGCAGCAGTTCATAGGCAACGGGATGGGGCTGCTGCCCCTGGGGTTCTGCCACAATGAGGATACTTGGGTGAGCGGGATTCATGCCTCCACCTCCTTCAGCAGGTGTTTTGATTTTAGCAGGGTTTCCAGTTGATCCAGTGCTTCAGGCAGGGCGTCCCGATAACATTGCCCCTGACGCTGAGGTGCAGGAGGAATGACAATTCGCTTCACTTTTGTGGGAGAACCGGAAAAACCGGTTTCAGAAGCATCCAGATGGCCCGCCAGATCTGCCAGTTTCCAGCAGGGGATGACAGCTTTCCGGGCTTTCATTTTATCCCGCACGCCAGGCAGGCGAGGGGTATTGGCGGTTTTTGTGAAGGTGAAGAGGCCTTTGCCGGTCACCGTTTTGCGGTAGAAGCCGTCCCAGAGAGAGACCACTGCCGCCAGTCCCGTTCCTTCCTCCCAGCACAGTGACTCCGCATAGCTCACCAGCGGCAGGGCCAGCAGCTGCGCCACCTGGGCACCCACTTGTCCCGTATCACCATCCACCGTTTTTTCCCCGGCAAAAATGGCATCATAAGTGCCGATTTTTCCAATGGCAGCCGCCAGCGTACGGGCGGTAGCCCAGGTATCAGAACCGCCAAAGGCGGTGTCGCTGAGAAGCAGGGCTTCATCTGCCCCCCGTGACAGGGCTTCTTTCAAGCTTTTTTCTGCCTGAGGAGGCCCCATGCACAGGGCGGTGACCGTTGCACCGGCAGATTCCTTCAGCTGAACGGCGGCTTCCAATGCATTTAAATCAAAGGGATTCACTTCTGTTCCCGCAGATTTCCGGTCAATGACCCCTTTTTCAGTATCAAATCGAACTTTTTCCATATCCGGCACTTCCTTCATTAAAACAATGATGTGCACCGGAACACCTCCTTTAGGCTGATCTCTGTATGGCTTCGATGATGGTGCGGATTCGCTTGAGCCGTTCCCCCAACCCTGAACTCGATTCGACAAGTGGTTCATTTGTCAAATAAAAGGGAGGCAGATGCCAGCTATTTATCAGTTCACCGCACTGCCTGATAAAAGCGACGAGAATAAAAAAACAGGCAAATGAAAAATAATTCACCTGATAGGTTTAGACCAGTATAATGGAGGAAGAATCACTGGTCAACTGTTTCTGTTAATTCGGTAAAAAGTTGTAAAGCCGCCATGTTCTTTGAGGGTGTTCTGACAATTTGCAGAGAGTTAACGGAAATGTACAGCAATTTTTCAGGCAGTGTTGAAGAGTTAACAACACACGGTACACGACGGGTTTCAACAAGCTGCATGGCTGTGCAAGTCAAAGGTGACAATGATTGGCCCAAGGGATCAGTGCCCTCTGAGCAGAAGGAAACGTTTGACAGAATGGCACGGGGGAGTGGTTTGGATAGAGTGTCAATGGAACTGAGGAGGTGAAACGATGCCAATGCCCCGTTGGAAAAACCGCTGTGATAAGTACAGCGGCTGAGATTGAAGATGACATGTTTTGATTTAAGACTGAGCACCCTGGGTTGCCGGCAGGATGAGAGAAATACGGGTGCCCTGTCCCGGCTCACTGTGGGCTTTCAGAGTTCCTCTGTTTTTTTCCACCATCAAGCGGGTAAGCACCAGCCCGAAACCAGCTCCCTGTTCACCGGAAACTCCAGGGGTTGATTTATTGGCCTTAATGTCGAAAAGTGAGTCCAGTCGATGGGCAGGTATGCCCACACCGGTGTCGGTGACACTGATCTGGCAATATGTGTCATCACCCTGATATTCTACTGTGACACAGCCCCCGGCTTCTGTGTATTTGATGGCGTTGGACACTAAGTTTCGAAGTGCTGCAGCAATCATGTGTCGATCTGCATAGAGGGGGGTTCCGTTGCCGAACAGCTTCAATTGAATCTGCTTACTGACAGCTTCTTCCTTAAAATGAGACAGAGCTTCATTTGCAAGCTCGCCGGCATCCAACTGCAAGGGTTGCACCAGGTCATTATTTTGAGAATAGCGATACCATTGAAGCAAATCCTCCAAAAACTGCATGGTCTTGGCAGTGGTTTGTTGAACGGTTCGAAAAAGGCCTGCTTGCATGGCATCCTCATAGCTGTCTTGATCAATGGAAACAAGGTTCATCAAATTGATGATGCTGGATAAGGGGGAGCGCAGGTCATGGGCAATAATGGAGAAGAGAAGGTCCCTGGTATCAATGAGCTCCTGTAGCTGAGAGTTAAGTGCTTCTTCTTGATCCAGCAAGCGGGAGATGGCTGCGTTTTTTTTCATCAACTCCCGTTTCATGTTGATGAGTTCGTTGTTAAGGCCGCTCATCTGTTCCATATAATCGGCAGGAGGCACTTCGGTTTTCATTCTGTTTCGCAGCATTTGGGTTAGCTCATAATTGATTTGGACAAGTTCTTCACAAAGGTCCATTTCTCTTGAAGTTCCCGTCACCAGATACTGATCATTATGGCAGATGCAGCTGAAATCAAGGAGTAAAGGCTTGTTCTCACTGTCTATGACAAGTATCTCATGAAAAAAAACAGATTTCTTTTTTTGTGCTTCATGAATGAAACTGAAATATCGCTCCAGACTTTCGGGGGAGATGATCTGTGCCAGAGAATCGCCGGGATGAAGGGAAAAAGAGATCTGTTGCTGACTCAGAATACGATTGATGTGAAACGCTGTATCACAGAGGAATACACACCACTGGTGACCTGACTGGTTTTCAGATCTCAAGAACTTCGCCTCCTGTCAGTACTTCAATAGTTTCGTAAATGGCATCAAAGCTGCCGGCAGTGCCGGTGGCGCCGGTTTTGTGCCACAGCAGGGGATCGATGTTAAAAGGATACCCGCCCACCAGGATGGGAATAGGAATATCGGCCTTTCTTAAACGCTGTATCAAATGACTTGCTTTGGGGATATGATACATCATGGTGCAGGAAATAGCGATTACGTCAGGCTGTCTTTCCATGACAGCCTGAATCACGGCTGATTCCGGCATGTTGGCACCCAGATAGTGGGTGTTCCAATGACAGCACTCCAGATAATCACAAACCATTCGGATACCCATTTCGTGGAGTTCGCCGGAAACACAGGTGGCCAGAAAAACCTTGTCAATTTTGGGAAGGGAGAGAATGTGTTCGTAGAGTAATGACATGATATACTGGGTGGCAGCAGTTGCGAAGTGTTCCTGTGCAACATTGATTTTATTCGTCTGCCACAGGCGCCCCAGTTCAATTTGAAAAGGATGGAAAAGGTGGCGATACAAGTCTTTCACATCCACATCATCCTGGATTAGTTGCTGAACCAGTTTGGCGGCTCCGGAACGGTCGGATGCCAGTAAATGCTGGGTGTATCGTTTAAGCTCATCCTGCAGGGGTGTTGCAGGTGTTCCGGCGGAAGACGCAGAGCCTGCGGCTGACTTTATTTGGGAAAAACCCTGCGAAATGATTTCCTCAATGCGTTGGTAATGGGCAGTGGTGAAATGAATATCGTCCACTTCCAGCAACAGAACTTCCATGACTGCTTCGAAAAAATCAGAAAGGGTGGCGGAAGAAGCGTTTGAATGAGTTAACAAGTCGTTGGCCCATTGCGTGTAGGCATTAAAAAGGGTTTGACTTTCAATCTCAAGTGAGGTGAAAAGATTATCCAAGTGAAAAGTGGCATCGTTCATCGCCTGAAGATAGACTTTTTCATCCATAAGGTGTACATCTGAATCATGCAAATGGCGGATAATTGCAGCAACAATCCGGGAACGATGGCGGCGAAGATGTTCCAACCAGAGAAATCGATTAATCATCGGACAGACTCCTTTCATGAAAGTTGCAGATTAACCTCATCATAACATTTTCCTGCCATGAAAACCACATCATTCAACTGAGGGTAATGTCAGTATGGTAGAATAACAGCAGTGATCGTTTTTGGTGTCGGCCAAGGGAATGTCAGATCAGATGCTTTAAAATCATTTAAGGGAATGTCAGATCAGATGCTTTAAAATCATTTAAGGTGGGAGGCAACCGCATGAAGATTTTTGACGGGCACACAGATATTCCCGCAGACATTGCGGATAAGAGAAGTCGGGGTGAAGAGGCAGTTATCAGGAGATACCATTGGGATAAATTGCAGCAGGGTGGTGTGATTGCTGCCAACTTTGCCCTGTGGCTTGAACCGGGAAAGGCAGGGCCGGAGGACCTTCAACAGGCACTGGGGCATGTCAATAATGAGGTGTCGCAGGCTGCGCTGGACGTGATGATGGTGAAGTGTTCGGTTGACTTCTGTCTGGCAGAGCAGAAACAGAAGCTGGCGCTGGTGATGGGCATGGAGGGATTGTCGGCCATCGGGAACGATATTGACTGGATGAGCAGGCTTTACGAGGTGGGGGTTCGTTGTGCCAGCCTCACATGGAATGAAGAGAATCAGCTGGCGACGGGAGTGGAGGGAACTCCGCAGCGGGGATTGACCGACCGGGGAAAACAAGTGGTGCGGTTCATGGAGGCTAAGGGGATGCTGGTGGATGTCTCCCATCTGAATGAAACCAGTTTCTGGGACTTGATGAAGGTCACCCACAAACCGGTGATGGCTTCGCATTCAAACGCATGGGCCTTGTGCCGGCATCCCCGGAATCTGAAAGATGATCAGATCAAAGCCATTGGAGAAGGTGGTGGTGTTATTGGGGTGAATGCCTGGCCGGATTTTCTTCATGAAAAGCATCCCAGTCTGAATCACTACATCGATCAGATTGATTACCTGGTGGAACTCGTTGGCATCCAACAGGTGGCACTGGGTTTCGATTTTTGTGATTTTCTTCCGCCCGACCCCGGCAAAGATCCGGCAGATGCTCTGGAAACCTGCGGGCTTGAAAACGTTTCTGCTGCAGGAGCTGTGCTGCAGCAACTGAAAAAAAGAGGATATCAGACAAGAGATATAGAAAAAATCGCTTACGAAAACTTTGTTCGTCTGTATGAAAAGGTTCTTGAGGGGTAGATGTAATCCCCAAAAGGAGATTCGGCAGGCCGTTTATAATGGCCGGCAATGACCGGCAGAAAAAGTGAAACAAGGTGCATAAAAGCGGGAAGCCCACGATGTGAAGGGCTTCCCGCTTTTAAGAAGGGAGGACTACTGAGATTTCTTTTCGTTCATGATGGCGCGAATTTTCAGCGGCAGCGAGAACAGGTTGATAAAGCCTTCTGCATCATATTGGTTATACACTTCATCCTCACCAAAAGTAACAAATTCTTCATTATAGAGGGAATTGGGAGAAGAAGAACCTGCGTTCATGCAGCTGCCCTTGTAAAGCTTCAACTTCACTTTTCCAGTGACGGTTTCCTGTGTGCTGTCAACAAACTTATCCAGCGCATCTTTCAGGGGTGTAAACCAAAGACCGTCATAAACCATCTGGGCATATTTCTCAGCCACTGTCTTTTTAAAGCTTAGGGTCATGCGATCCAACGTTAATTTTTCAAGAATTTTATGGGCCTCGAAAAGCAGGGTGCCGCCAGGAGTCTCGTAAACCCCGCGGGATTTCATACCCACCAGTCGGTTTTCAACGATGTCGATGACACCAATGCCGTTGGCACCGCCAATTTTATTCAGCTTTTTCAGCATTGTCACCGGATCCAGCTTTTCGCCGTCAACGGCTACTGGAATACCGGCTTCGAACTCAATTTCCACGTAGGTGGGCTCGTCGGGGGCCTGCTCTGGAGGGGTGGTCATTTTATAGATGGACTGTTCGTGTTCGTTCCATGGATCTTCCAGATTGCCACCCTCATGGCTGAGATGCCAAATATTGCGATCGCGGCTGTAAATGTCTTTCTTCGTCACAGGAATGGGAATACCATGCTCAGTGGCAAAATCAATGCAGTCTTCACGGGATTTCAAATCCCAGGTTCGCCAGGGAGCAATAATTTTCAAATGAGGATTCAACGCTTTCACAGTGGTTTCAAAACGTACCTGGTCATTTCCTTTGCCGGTGCAGCCATGAGCGATGCCAACGGCACCTTCCTTTTCGGCAATTTCCACCAGTACTTTACCCATTAATGGCCGGGCGAAAGAAGTTCCCAGCAGATAGTCGTCTTCATAAATGGCCCCGGCTTTCAGGGTGGGGTATACGTAATCGGTGATGAATTCTTTTGTGACATCAGCAGTGTAGGCTTTAATGGCACCGGTGTTCAGGGCTTTCTGGTACACTTCTTCCAGATCTTCTTCCTGACCCACATCCACACAAACGGCAATAACATCATAGTTATAATGGGTTTGCAGCCACTTTAAAATAACAGATGTATCAAGGCCGCCGGAATAGGCCAGAACAATTTTTTCTTTTGACATGGTAGTCCCTCCTCATCAATCTTTCGAATGTTTATGGATATTATACGTGAATATGAATAAAAATGCAACACCTTTTATAAAAATACTTTTCTGATTCCGTAGAGAGACGGATTGGCGGGTGGGAGAGGTGGGGTCACAAACGATGAGGTAGTCAAATGATCTCATTTATTCAGTCACGGACGGTGCTGAAAAGTAGATATGAAATCCATTTATGCGGTCTCAAAGAGATGATTGATTGAAATATGAAGCAAAAAATGAGTGGGCACAGTGAGTACAATGATGCTAACTGGATGGGCAAAACAAGAGGAGAGAGAATGTCACGGTTCATTGATGAATGGGCATCGTGATGTCGGTTTTATGCATTTATTCATCACCCTTATCTTTTTGTACGGTAGATGTTATAATGATAGAACAGTCATGGCATCGTGATCGATCCATGACACCAAGAAAACCAGAGGTGGACTCCATGCAGGATATCATCAACATTTTTCGAAATATTGGCATCTGGGATATTGTCGATATGGCCATTGTGGCTTTTGTTTTTTACAAACTCTATACTTTGATACGGGAAACCCGGGCAGAACAGCTGATCAAGGGTATATTGGTGTTGCTTGTTGCCACCCCTCTCAGCGAAGTGCTACAGCTCCATGTGATTCATTGGATTTTAAGGAACACCATGACAGTCGGATTGATTGCCCTTCTGATCGTATTTCAGCCGGAAATGCGCCGGGCGCTGGAGTATATCGGTCGCACCAAATTCCTGACAAAATCCATTGCGGATATCGAGCAGGAAGAAATACAACGGCTGGTGGAAGAAGTAGGGGAAGCGGCGGCTTCCCTCTCCCGCCAGAAAATCGGGGCACTGATTGTGATTGAGAAAGATACCGGGCTCAATGAAGTGGTGGAAACAGGCACCTTGATCACCGGGCTGGTGTCCCGTGCACTTTTAATTAACATTTTCATTCCCAACACACCTCTGCACGATGGGGCGGTGGTGATTCGAAAAAATAAAATCATGGCAGCGGGTTGTTTTCTGCCCCTCACCGAAAATACCTATCTGAACAAAGAACTGGGCACCCGTCACCGGGCTGGCCTGGGGATCACCGAAAAATCAGATTCGCTGGTGGTCATTGTTTCTGAAGAAACCGGGGCTATCTCCATTGCTGAAAATGGCAAACTTACCCGCTACCTGGATGTGGATACTCTGAAAAAACGTATTGACAGCAGCTTCGAAATGAAAGACAGCCAACAGTGGAAGTTCTGGAAGTATAAGTGGAGGCGTAAAAATGACTAAGCTCATGAATCGAAATTTGGCAGCCAAGCTCATTGCGGTGTTTTTTGCGATGATTCTCTGGTTGTATGTGATGAGTGTCATTAATCCCCGGGTGACATCAGAACAATTAAATATACCAGTGCAGCTGGTGAATGAGTCGGTGATTCGGCAATCGGGGCTGGTGGTTTTCGGGCAACCGGAGCCCACTATTCGGGTGCGTCTGACAGGCAATCGGGATCAGGTGCATCGTATTTCCCGGGAACAGATTGAAGCACGTCTTGACCTGAGGGGGTATACTGAAGGCGTCAACTCCATACCCATTGAGGTGAACGTACCTGGAGGGGTGGAAGTAGACTGGAGCCCCAAGTTTGCCACCATTGAACTGGAAAGGATCATCAGCCGGCAGAAGGAAGTCTCAGTTGAAATTGAGGGTCAGGCAGCCTCTGGGTATGTGCTGGGAGAACCGGAACTGCGCCCCGGTCTGGTGTGGATCGAAGGGCCAGAAAGCTATGTGAACTCAGTGGAACAAGTCTTGGCTCAGTTAGTGATGGAAGACCAGCGGGAAAACCTGTCGGTAAACCTGCCCGTACGTGCGGTGAACAGCCGGGGTGAAGAAGTAAACCAGGTGGATGTGCGTACCACGTCAGTCGACTTATTTGTTGCCGTTGACCAGTTGAAATCAGTGGCTGTCGATATAGATCTGGACATTGGGACGGCGGAAAACTATCAAGTGGTCAGCACGGTGATCGAACCAATCAATGTGACCATACAGGGGCAGGCGGGTGTGCTTTCCGGTATCAATCGTATCTCCACAGAAGCGCTGGTGTTGGAAGAACTGTCTGAAAGTCGGGAAATTGAAGTGCCTCTGGCATTCCCTGAAGGGGTGCGTGGCTTTGAACGCCAGTCGGTGACCGTTCGCATCGATGTGGAAGAGGTGCTGGAAGAGACTTATGTGGTACAACGGGAAACCTATCGTATTATGAACCTGTCAGCCGATCTGGTGCTGGAGCAGGAAACATTGCCGGAACGGATGGAAATAACGGTTCGAGCGTTGGAAAGTATCATTGAAAACCTGGACCCCCGCACCATTCAGGTATATATCGATCTGGAAGACCTTGAAGCCGGATCACATCTCATTGAACCTGATGTAAGACTGCCCATGAATATGGAAATGAGCATTGCAACAACAGCGATTTCACCGGAAGGCTTTTCCGTGGAATTAACACCCCGGGAATGATCCTGATGAACAGGCGAACGGGTGAGGCGATCAGGGCATCGCATGACAGGATAACGTCAGTGCACATCGATGCCGCCTGATGGAACAGTGGAGGCTTAAGCCAGGGAAACACTGGCAACGACAGGCCATAAGGAGACTTAATCTGCCATGGACCAGATGATTGAAACCATCTTGCAAACCACCAAAGAAGCAGTGATGGCCACCGACCGTCATCACCGAATCGTTCTTTTCAACCAGGCTGCAGAAATCATCACAGGATGGTGTGCTGCGACCGTTTTGCAGCAGCCCGTCACCATCGTTTTTCCAGAAAGTCGGCTACCTGAAGTCATGGAAACGGGCGTTGCAGAGCTGGAACAACGTCAACGTCTCAGTGGTGTGGAAATCATCGTGAACCGGGTGCCGGTGGTGCAAGGCGGCCAGGTGACTGGGGCTGTGGCGGTATTTCGTGATGTCAGCGAAGTGGCTGATCTTAGCCGCCAAATTGACCGGTTGAAGGAAATGCAAAGTCTTCTGGAAGGCATTCTGCATTCTACGCAGGATGCCATTTCTGTCTGTGATGAAAATGGCATTCATGTCATCATTAACCCAGCGTATACCCGGCTGACAGGTCTTTCTCAGGAAGAGATTATCGGAAAACCCGTAACTGTTGATATTGTGGACGGCGAAAGCATTCACCTGAGGGTGCTCAAGGAAAAGAAGCCGGTGTCCAATGCCCGCCTGACGGTAGGCAGGCAGAACAAAGAGATTATAGCCAGTGCCGCGCCCATCATTGTTGATGGCGAACTGAGAGGAAGCGTGGGTATCTTACAGGATCTGACAGAAATGAAGAAATTGAGCCGGGAACTGATGCTGGCCCGTCAGATCATCAGAAAACTGGAAGCAAAGTATACTTTTGACGATATCATTGCCCAGGATCCCAAAACACGCCTTCAGGTGGAAAAAGGAAAACAGGCGGCCGTGACGCCGGCCAGCATTCTGCTGCGGGGAGAAAGCGGCACCGGCAAAGAACTGTTTGCCCATGCCATTCACAACCTTTCAGACAGGCGGTATAATCAGTTTATTCGGGTGAACTGTGCAGCTATCAACGAAAATCTGCTGGAAAGCGAATTGTTTGGTTATGAAGAGGGAGCATTTACAGGCGCGCGAAAGGGCGGTAAAAATGGCCTGTTTTTGGAGGCACATAATGGCACCATATTTCTGGATGAAATTGCTGAAATACCAGTGAGTACTCAGGTGAAGCTGCTCAGAGTGCTTCAGGAAAAAGAAATCATGCCGGTGGGTTCCACCCGCACCATCAACGTGGATGTCCGGGTGATTGCTGCCACCAATGCGAATCTGGAAAAGGCAGTAGAAACAGGTCGTTTCAGAGAAGATCTCTATTACCGCCTCAATGTGATTCCCATAGTTATACCACCTCTAAGAGACCGGAAAAAAGATATTCAGCCGCTGGTCATGAGCATGGTTCAGAAATACAATCAGGAGTACGGACGCAGTGCTCAGACGGTTTCTCCGCGGGTGATGGAACGCCTGCTGGCCTACCACTGGCCAGGTAATGTGAGAGAGCTTCAAAACTACGTGGGGCGAGCTATGGTGAACATGAAAGTCACTGATTCAGAGCTTGAGGAACGGCATTTGCCTAAGTTTTTTGACAACGATCTGGCGCCTGCCACAGTTAAATCTGACATCGAACTCACCCCTGCTAAAACTGCCACCACACTGGCGGAAGCGGTGGAGGCTACTGAACGCGAACTCATTCTGGCAACGCTTGGAAGTTATCATGGAAACCGAAGCAAAACAGCAAGTGCCTTGGGCATTTCCATTCGAAATCTCTATTATAAAATGGAAAAATACCAGATCGGTGACGCAGTAGAATTATAAGGAAAGTTGACAGGAACCGACGGAAGAAGGCATGCAGTATTTTGCATGAATAAGTGCAAAATACTGCATGCAAATTATTGCACGACGAACCCGGCTGGTCACTCTTCTACGGCCTATCTGAAAGTTCGATAGAGCAAATGCACTGCAAATACAACATCTAAATTTAGATTCATGCGATCATCAACCATGGCACATCCTTTGCATAGATATAAGAAGGATGTGTTTTTTCGTGTCAAAAACCAAATTTGGGAGAAAGAGGTGCAAACTGGATGATTAGAACATTAGCACAAGTCATGGAGATTGCCAGAGAACGGGGACCCAAAACTGTTTCAGTAGCCTGTGCCCAGGATTCAGATGTGTTGACAGCTGTTACCAAAGCGAAAGCGGCAGGTGTGGCTGATGCCATTTTGGTAGGTGACAAAGAACAGATCGAAGCCATTGCAGCAGAACACCAACTTGATTTAACCGGGTTTGAAATTGTTGACATTAAAGACCCGGCAGAAGCCTCCCTGAAAGCGGTTGAACTGGTTTCCAGCGGAAAAGCACATATGGTCATGAAGGGAATGGTGGATACCTCTGTCATTCTTAAAGCTGTGCTAAACAAAGAAGTCGGGCTGCGCACCGGTAATGTATTGAGCCACATAGCTGCCTTTGAGGTGAAAGGGTTTGACCGGTTGTTTCTGGTGACGGATGCTGCCATGAACATTGCGCCTGACCTGCAAACCAAAAAGCAGATCATTGAAAACGCCGTGGTGGTTGCCAAGGCATTGGATATCGAAGAACCCAAAGTAGCGGTGATTTGTGCCAAGGAAAAGGCCAATGAAGCCATGCCGGATACCATGGACGCAGCAGCACTGACAGAAATGAACGTAAAAGGCGAAATCACCGGTTGCATCGTGGGCGGTCCCTTCGCCATAGATAATGCCGTGTCTGTTGAAGCTGCGAAGCATAAGGGCATCAACCACCCCGTCGCCGGTTACGCTGATGTGCTGGTGGCACCTGACATCGAAGGCGGTAACATTCTTTATAAAACCCTGGGCTTCATGGCTTTTGCCCAGAGTGCAGCCGTCATTCTGGGAGCCAAGGCCCCCATTGTTCTCACCTCCCGGGCAGACAGCGATGAGTCAAAACTCAACTCCATCGCCCTGGGCGTATTATGTGCAGCGAAACTATTCTAAAATACAGGATGTGACTACTGATGGAAGTTTTTCGAATTTTAGCCATTAATCCGGGTTCCACCTCGACGAAAATAGCGATTTTTGACAATGAAAAACCCCTTTTTGAAGAGGTGCTGCGCCACTCGGCAGAAGAAATCGGTCGTTATAAAACCATCTTCGATCAATACAGTTTTCGAAAAGAAGTTATTCTCGAGACGCTAAGTCAGAAAGACATTAACATTACCAAGCTGGCAGCGGTGGTGGGCCGGGGTGGGTTGCTTCATCCCATTCCCGGTGGCACCTATCAGGTGAATGACGCCATGCTGAAAGATTTGAAAACGGGGGTACAGGGGGAGCATGCCTCAAATCTGGGAGGCGTATTGGCCTTCGAGATTGCAGCTCAGCTGAATATCCCTGCTTTTATTGTTGACCCGGTGGTGGTGGATGAAATGGAACCGGTGGCCCGCTTTTCAGGCATTCCAGAATTCCCCCGCAAAAGCATTTTTCATGCGCTGAACCAGAAGGCTGTCGGTCGCCGGGCTGCCCGGGATTTGGGCAAAGGCTATGAAGAAGTACGGTTAATTGTGGCCCATTTGGGCGGAGGTATCTCGGTGGGTGCCCACGCAAACAGCCGGATCATTGATGTGAACAATGCGCTGGATGGTGATGGCCCCTTCTCCCCTGAAAGAGCAGGCGGCGTGCCAGCGGGGGATTTGATGCGGGCAGCTTTCAGCGGAGAATTAACCCAGGCGGAACTGTACAAAAAAATTCTCGGTCGGGGCGGTTTGGTGGCTTACCTGGGAACCAACGACGGCCGGGATGTGGTGGCTCGCATCAAAGAAGGAGACAAAGAAGCTGAACTGGTTTATCAGGCCATGGCATACCAGGTTTCCAAGGAAATCGGCAGTGCTGCGGCAGTGCTGAAAGGCCGGGTGGATGCCGTTGTGCTCACCGGAGGTCTGGCGTATGACCAGATTCTCACAGGATGGATTCAGGAACATGTATCGTTTATTGCCCCGGTAAAGGTGTACCCCGGCGAAGATGAAATGATTGCTTTAGCTGAAGGTGCCCTGCGCATTCTGCGGGGTGAAGAAAACTCAAAGGAATATCAGATAGAAGAGGATGCGCTCCATGCTGAATGATAACCGCATTCGCGTGATCACCGGCAGTTACGGTACTGGAAAGACCGAGTTTTCCGTGAATTACGCCCTCAAGCTGGCGGCGGCGGGCAACAAAACCGCGCTGGTGGACCTGGACGTGATCAATCTATACTTCAGAAGCCGTGAAAAACAGGAAGAGCTGGAAGCTGCCGGAGTACGGGTGATTTCCAGCTCCATCAAGGGAAGGGGAGCTGATCTGCCGGCAGTATCGGCGGAAGCCGCCGCACCCTTGCAGGATACCAGCTGGCAGGTGGTGTTGGATGTGGGTGGTGACGCCATGGGAGCACGAGCTCTGAGTCGCTACCGCACCTACTTTCAGCCCGGCGAATATGACATGTTCTTCGTGGTGAATGCCAACCGGCCTGAAACCGCTACACTGGCAGGTGTCCGGGAACATTTGGAGGCCATTCAGCGGGTATCGCAAATCCCCGTCACGGCATTGGTCAACAATACACACCTGGTGAAGGAAACCACACTTGAAGACGTGCTGCGGGGACAATGCCTGTGCCGCCAGCTATCTGAGGCCACCGGCCTTCCGCTGCGCTACACAAGTTTGCTGGAAAGCCTGGTCCCTCAGGTGGCATCGTCTGAGGTGTTGGACGGAACTCTATTCCCCCTATCGCTCATCATGCGGGAAGCGTGGATGTCCTAATCCGCTTTCCCGCTGAATGAATAATATGAAAGCAGGAGGTTTAAACATGGCAAAAGCAAAAGGCCGCGTCGAATTTGATGTCGAACGCTGTAAGGGATGTGGGCTGTGTGTCACAGCCTGTCCCGTGAAGATCGTTGAAATGGATCAGACACAGATCAACAGCAAAGGCTATCATCCGGCTGGCGTTCAGGAAATGGAGAAATGCATCGCCTGTGCCAACTGTGCCACCATTTGTCCAGACCTGATCATCACCGTTTATAAAGAAGATTAATCTGATCTCAAGGAGGATATCATCATGAGCAAGGTATTGATGAAAGGGAACGAAGCCATTGGTGCAGCTGCCATTAAGGCTGGATGTAAGGCTTTCTTTGGTTATCCCATCACACCACAAAATGAAATTCCTGAATATATGTCCCGGGAAATGGCAAAAAGCGGTGGTGTTTTTGTTCAGGCTGAGTCTGAAGTGGCCGCCATTAATATGGTTTATGGCGCAGCGGGCGCAGGCGTTCGAGTCATGACATCCTCGTCTTCGCCAGGAATTGCCCTGAAACAGGAAGGCATCACGTATATTGCAGGAGCGGAGCTTCCCTGTGTGATTGTTGACGTGAGCCGCGGCGGTCCGGGGTTGGGAAGCATTCAGCCATCCCAGGGAGATTATTTCATTGCCACCCGGGGTGGCGGAAACGGCGACTACCGTCACATTGCCTTGGCACCTGCCAGCATACAGGAAGCGGTTGACCTGGTAACGGAAGCATTTGATATTGCCGACTATTACCGAAACCCGGTGTTTGTACTGGCTGACGGAATGATTGGTCAGATGATGGAACCCGTTGAGTTCCACGACATGCTTTCCCGGGAACTACCGGAAAAAACCTGGGCCACCGATGGCACTAAGAACAGCCGAAAGCCCAACATTATCAACTCACTGGCCCTTGACCCTGCGGTGCTGGAAGAGCACAACATTAAGCTGGACAAGAAGTACCAGCAAATGGAAAGAAATGAAGTGCGGGTGGAAGTCTTCAATATGGAAGAGGCTGAAGTGGTTCTTACTGCCTATGGCACCACAGCCCGAGTTGCCAAGAATGCCATTGAACTGCTGGAAGCAGAGGGCATTAAAGCAGGACTGATTCGCCCCATCACCTTGTGGCCATTTCCCCATCAGGCATTCCAGGAAATCCCCGAGACAGCCAAAGCTATTTTGACGGTGGAAATGAGCATGGGTCAAATGATCGATGATGTGAAAATTGCCAATGAAGGCCGTCTGCCGGTTCATTTCTATGGACGATCCGGCGGCATGTGCCCTGAGCCCCAGGCCATCGTTGACAAAGTGAAAGAAATTCTGGGAGGTGTGAAGTAATGGCGACACCTGTATTTGAAAAAACCAAGGGTCTGACCGATAAACAGTTCCATTACTGCCCCGGGTGTACTCACGGCATTATCCACCGACTGGTGGCAGAGGTGCTGGAAGAGCTGGGTGTTACCGGTGAAACCATTGGGGTGGCACCTGTTGGCTGTTCTGTATTAGCCTACGACTATTTTAACTGTGATATGCATGAAGCTGCTCATGGCCGTGCTCCGGCAGTGGCCACCGGCATTAAGCGGGTGCGACCGGATAACACGGTGTTCACCTACCAGGGCGACGGCGATCTGGCAGCCATTGGAACAGCTGAAATCGTCCACGTGGCATTGCGTGCAGAGAAAATAACCACTATTTTTGTCAATAACGCCATTTATGGCATGACAGGCGGCCAAATGGCCCCCACCACCCTCATTGGCCAGAAAGCAACCACTTCTCCCTATGGCCGCAGCGAAGCCGACACAGGAAAACCCCTGCGTGTGTGTGAAATGCTGGCTACCATTGATGGGGCAGTCTTTGTGGAGCGGGTATCTGTGCATGATGTTCCCCACATTCGAAAAGCCAAAAAAGCCATCAAGAAGGCCTTTGAAGTGCAGCTGCGGGGCGAAGGATTCGCCCTGGTGGAAGTACTTTCCACCTGTCCCACCAACTGGGGAATCACACCCGTTGATTCACTGGGCTGGCTGAAGGACAATATGCTGCCCTATTTTCCGCTTGGCAATTTCCGGACACCAGAGGAGGGGAAATAAATGGCCACTGAACGAATTATTATGGCAGGTTTCGGCGGTCAGGGCGTCATGTCCATGGGACAGCTGCTCACCTATGCCGGTATGATTGAAAACAAACAGGTTTCATGGCTGCCTGCCTATGGACCTGAAATGCGAGGCGGAACAGCCAACTGCTCCGTCATTGTTTCGGACAGCCTGGTGGGATCACCCATCATCACCCAGGATGCCACCTGTGCCATCGTCATGAACCTGCCCTCTATGTTGAAATTTGAACAAAATCTGGTTGCGGGCGGCAAACTGATCATCAACACCTCACTGGTTGACCGGGAGCCGTCAAGAGACGATATCGAAGTGTACAAACTACCAGCCAATGCCATTGCCGACCAGGTGGGGAATCCCCGGGTGGCTAATATGGTGATGCTGGGAGCATACCTGGCGTTGACTGGCCTTGTTTCCACTGATTCAGTGGTGGAGGCATTCAAAAAGGTGTATGGTGCCGGTAAAGAGCATTTTATACCCATGAACCAGCAGGCGCTGGCAGAAGGCGCCAAAGCAGTGTTGGAAGCACAGTAGTCAATCGATGACCAGATACCATTTGATTACTATCTGGTCATCATCTGCTCGCCAGTTCATTACGAAACGAATGATGATTCAAGTTCACGGTGTACCAACCAACCATAGAAGAGGAGGGCAGCGGCTGGCCGCTACTATCCTCTTCTTTTTTGTGATAGAATAGAGGCATTAGAAGATTACCTGTGCCATGGCACTGGAAGAAGGAGGAGCAGCATGGGAAAAGTAAATGTGTATATAGTGGATACAACAGGCAACAAGGAGCAACAGGCCAGTTTACCCGATGATGTGCCAGTAAACCGGATTTTGGTGAAACTGGCAGAAAAAATGGAACTTCCGATGACCGGTCCCGACGGGAATCCCATCAGCTACAAGTTTATTCATAAAGCCTCAGGCAAACAGCTGACGGATGAACAGACCCTTGAAGAAGCTGGTGTGGCTGAAGATGATGTATTGCGCTTGCAGCCTGAAATTACAGCCGGATCATAGGCTTTAGCCGGGAGGAAACCCATTGAAACCCATTGAAATCGACTTGGAAAAAGAAGATCGCTATGCACGTCTGCGGCTGATCCCCTGGTGGGATCAGGAAAAGCTGCAGCAAGCCCGGGTCATGGTGGTGGGAGCCGGTGCCATCGGCAACGAAATACTTAAAAATCTGGCGCTTTTGGGTGTGGGAACCATCCTGGTGGTGGATATGGATCGTATTGAGAACTCCAACCTTTCCCGGGCCGTTCTCTACCGGGTAACCGATGAAGGTGCTCTGAAAGCTGAGACAGCTGCCCGGCAGGTAATGGCCCTGAACCCGGACGTGAAGGCCATTCCCATGACGGGAAATATCATTACTGATGTGGGAAATGGTTTTTTTCGCCATGTGGATGTGGTGCTGGGCGGTCTGGATAATCGGGAAGCCCGGCTGGCCATCAACCAGAAATGCTGGAAAGCGGGCACGCCCTGGATTGACGGTGCCATTGAAGTATTTCAGGGATTTGCCCGGGTTTTCATACCTCCTGCAAGTGCCTGCTATGAATGCACCATGAATGAAACAGACTATCGACTGCTGAACTTCAGAAAATCCTGTTCACTGCTTACTCGGCAGGAAATGCTCTCAGGGAAGGTGCCCACTACCCCCACTACGGCCTCGGTCATTGCCGGTATTCAGGTGCAGGAGGCAGTGAAACTGATTCATGGAGATCCTGCCCTGAGACCTCTGTCAGGTCAGGGCTTTGTCTTTAATGGGCTCACCCATGACTCCTACACGGTTACCTATACAAGGCGGGAGGATTGCTTCAGTCATGAAACCTGGGAGCCGGTGACAGAAAGTCTTCTTACGACGACAAACACCACTCTGGCACAGGCAGTCAAAGCATTGCAGCAGCAGCTCACGCCGAAAACCGTTCTGGAAACCCCTCAGGAATGGGTGCTCACAGGCACTTGTCTATGTGGAGGAGAGAAGTCTTTTTACAGACCACTCATTCAGGTGGCCCAGGAAGAGGCTCGTTGCAGTGCATGCGGAGACGAAATGAGTCTGGAAATGACCCACCGCTTTACAGGAACCGAGGCCTTTGCCAATGAAACACTTCAAGCTCTGGGCTTTGCCCCAGGTGAAATACTTCATGGCAGAGATGGTCTCCAAAGCGTTTACATTGAACTGACAGGCGATATTCAGCGGGTCTTTGACACGCCGACTGGATTCCCTGCAGGAGAATCGACAGGGAGGAAAAGCCCATGAGTGCCAGATTGCGGCGACTGGCGTCAGATTATGATAACCTGAAACTGGAATTTGCCCGACATCCTCATATTGACATTGAGCCCATTTCAGGTGACCCGCCAGATAAGTATTTAGTCACATATAAGGTGAAGGGATTCAAATTGGACGAAAGAACAGGGAAGCCGGTACTTGCCAACCGTCACCAGGTGGAAGTTTACCTGCATGCCGCCTATCCCAGGGAAAAGCCCCGCTGCCAGATGAAAACACCCATTTTTCACCCCAACTTCCGTTTTCAGGTATGTATCGGTGATTATTGGGGTGCCGGTGAGCGGTTGACAGATATCATCATTCAGATCGGTGATATGATTCAATATAAAAACTACAACCCCAAAAGTCCCCTGAACATCGAAGCCTCCCACTGGGCCCGAGAAAACACCCATCTCTTTCCAGCGGATAATGTGGACCTGTGGCAGCCTGAACCGGAAATTCTGATGGGCAACCGGGCTCAGGATGATTTTGCCATCACCCTAAAACCGGCGAAGCGGAAGCTGGAGAAGCCCGATGATGTGGATATCAAGCTTTGGTGATCCGGCAACCATTCTTTGAAGAGGAGGAACCAATATGACGGCTACCCCCCGGGAGACCGGTGACCAATTCCTGGATTTTGATATTGAGTTGGGTGAAGTCCGGGCATTGCCGCCCCGGCGTCAACAGGTGCGTATCTCTCTTGATCCCCAGGTGTATCAGCAGATTCATGATTATGCATCATCGGACACCGGCAAGGAACTGGGGGGCATATTGCTGGGAATCCCTCAGGAAACCGAAGAGCAGGTGATACTGGATGTGACGGCAATGCTAAAAGCGAAAAAAACGGCAGCCAACAAAACATCCCTCACCTTTACCCATGAAACCTGGGATCAGATTCACCATGAGAAAGAGATCCTTTATCCCGATCTAAAAATCGTCGGTTGGTTTCATACGCATCCCGGATTTGGTATTTTTCTGTCTGCCTACGACCTGTTCATCCAGCAGAACTTTTTCAATCTGCCATGGCAGGTAGCTTATGTGGTTGATCCGGTGAAGCATGAACAGGGATTTTTTGCCTGGGAAGGGTCGGAAATCAAGGCGGCCATCTACCGTCTGGGAGATACTGATCACTGGCATCAGGCTGCCGCGGAAGAGTCAACTGATTCGGAACAGAACCCAAAAGTGTCGGCATATCAAACTGAGAAGCAGATCAAGAGAAGCAGTCATCAGAAGCCTGTGTCAGGCACCAAATCTACGGGCAGCAGAAAATCGGTGCCTTTGTGGATGAACCTGCTGATGGTGTTGCTGGTGTTGTTGCTGGCAGCTTCCAATGCCCATCGATTGGTCACGGCGGATGAAGCTCCGCCGGTGATGGAACAGCAACTCTATCAGGAGCAGGCCAAAGCATTGGCAGAGCAGGTGGATCGACTTGAACAGCAGTTGCTTGAAATACAGCAGGAAAATCAGGAGATGGGCGAACTGGTGGTCCAGCTATCCGGCGAGCGGTTTTTCCTGTATACTGTCAATCCGGGGGATACACTGTGGTCCATCAGCCGGCGGTTCTATCAAGACCCCATGGAGTACGAACATGTCATGCGATTGAACAATTTGGAGAATCCGGACAATCTGGAAGTGGGGCAGTACTTATTATTATACAAAACTGGTGATTAATATGCAAAAACGTCAACAACAGCATGTCTTCGAAAATTCAATCTGTCCCTATTGTCAGGCCCCAATTCGAATGGGAGAAAACACGGTGGTTTGTTCCTGCTGCAAAATGCCCCACCATTTGCAATGCTGGATGGAAAATGGACGCTGCACCACTTACGGCTGCAAGGGACATCGACTGGCGAACCCGTCCATATCGCCCCACCGACGCCAGAAACTGCCGATTATTGAAATTGATTTTGATGACCCCTCTCCGGTTTCAAGCGGTATGTTTCGGCGGTGGAAGGCATGGATGATAGCGGCAGCAGTGGTGCTGATTTTGAGCGGCGGCATTTATATTGTCAAGTTTTTGTGAATAATTTCCCACTTTTTTGTTGCGCTTTAAAGCGAAAAAGTTTACAATAAGCATAGAGTCATCATTGTAATGATCACATTCAGAAAACCTTTTCACTTAGGGAGGTCCCCATGGAAGAAACTGCCTATCTCGACTTGATTGAAGGCAGGCTGGCAGCCTATTTTGATATTGAGAGGCCTGCTGAATATCAGCGGTATCCGCTGGCGATGTATGCCAGTTCATCGATTCGAAATGAACGCTATTTTGCTTCGAAAAAAATCAAGGTGTACGCCATTGAAAACAAAGAACACGTTTTCATAAAAACGATTGACAGATTGACAGAACGAAACCTTGAAGATTTCTGGCAGATGCTGGTAAAAGCAGCAGATGAGCTGCCTGAACCCCACGAAGAGCACATGTCAACCATTATTAATGGAATCATTCTTACAACGGCAAATCCAGATCCCTTACTTCAGCAAATCATTCAGAAGAAAAAATATGAAAAGTCATTTCTTTTCGGCCTCAAAGGCTGGGTTTATGTTCGGCTGGTTATTGTGAACCTGCATGACGTCTCGCTGGTTCACAACAAACGAGGGAAGGAGGTGAACGAGCTTTACGGTCCGGCGAAACCCACTTTACCATAATTGCCATTATTCATGAAGGAGGGTCAACATGAACGCATTAGTATTAATTCTTATTTCTATCGTGGCTTTTTCAATTGCCTATGTCACTTATGGTGCATGGCTCACCAAGCAGTGGGGTGTCGATGATTCCAGGGCAACTCCGGCCCATACCCGCCCTGACGGCGTTGACTATGTGCCGGCTTCCGCTCCTGTACTGTTGGGGCATCACTTTGCCTCCATCGCAGGTGCCGGCCCCATCACAGGTCCCATCGCCGCAGCTGTTTTCGGTTGGGTACCGGTGCTGCTGTGGATCATTGTAGGAAGTATCTTCTTCGGCGGCGTGCAAGACTACAGTTCTCTGTTTGCCTCCATCCGTCACGAAGGCAAATCCATCGGTGAGGTAATTCACCTGAACATGGGAACAAAAGGAAAACGTTTGTTCTCCATCTTTGCCTGGTTGACATTGCTGTTGGTGGTGGCTGCATTCACCAATATTGTGGCCAATACCTTTGTCAGTGTACCGGCAGCGGCCTCCGCTTCCATGATGTTCATTGTGCTGGCCATCGTTTTTGGTTTTGCCGTTTATCGAAAGGGTGTCTCCCTGAAAATTGGTACAGTAATCGGTGTTGCGATGCTGATCGCCTGTATTGCCCTTGGAAACATGTTCCCATTGGTCCTTTCCCGTAATGTATGGATCGGATTCCTGCTGGTGTATATTTTCATTGCTTCCACCACCCCTGTGTGGATTCTGCTTCAACCCCGTGATTACCTGAACTCATTCCTGCTGTACGCTATGATCGGTGGTGCTGTATTGGGTCTTATTATCACCCGGCCCACCATGCAATTAACCCCATATGCCGGATTTGTGGTGAACGGCCAGTTTCTGTTCCCCATCCTGTTTATCACCATCGCCTGCGGCGCCATCTCCGGGTTTCACTCCCTGGTAGGCTCCGGAACATCTGCCAAGCAGCTGGACAAAGAAAGTGATGCAAAGATCGTAGGATATGGCGGTATGCTCATTGAAGGTGTACTGGCAACCATCGCCATCATCACCGCTGCATATATCACAGGCGACAAACTGGCAGAACTGCTGGCTGCCGGCGGCCCCACCAACGTATTTTCAGACGGAATCGGGGTCTTCATGACCAGCTTCGGCATTCCATTTGAAATTGGCAAATCTTTCGTAGCGCTGGCTGTATCAGCTTTTGCACTCACCAGCTTAGATACTGGAACCCGTCTTGGTCGATTTATCCTTCAGGAGTTCTTTGAGCCTGAAGATGTGAATGCACCGAAACCAATTATGACCAACATGTATGTTGCAACCGGAATCACAGTGGTACTGGGTGGTCTGTTGGCAACCACCAGCTGGCAGCAAATCTGGCCTGTGTTCGGTTCTGCCAACCAGTTATTGGCAGCCCTTGCACTGATGGCTGTTGCGGTTTGGCTGAAGAAGTCTGGTAAAAACAATAAAATGTTCACCATTCCCATTATCTTCATGTTTTCAGCCACGCTCATCGCACTGATATTGCTGGCCCGCACCAACCTGGCATCTGGCAACTTGATTCTGGTTCTTTTCCCGGTTGTGCTTTTTGTTCTGGCCATTGTTCTGCTGATTCAGGGCTTCGGGATTCTGTTCAAAGCAGAAAGCAAGTAACAGTTGCTTTATCGGCAAATCGTTTCAAAGTACATCATTTCAATGCTGGGGGAAGCCATTGGCTTCTCCCTTTTCATATTGATGCTGCACCATGCACAGGGTGGTTTCATCATAAAAGAAGCTGAGCCGGCACCATAAGCACAGATAAGCAGGGCAAAGGGCTTTGTTGTCAAGGATGCACCAATATGGTACAATGAATCCAATATTTCGAAGTGTTATCAGAATAGGAGCGAATGTGTGTGGGTAGACTTTTTGGAACAGACGGGGTAAGGGGCATTGCCAATCAGGATTTGACAGCAACACTGGCATTTCAGCTGGCGCAGGCCAGTGCGGTGGTGCTGCGTCAGGATCATCCTTCACAGGTGGTGCTCATTGGTAAAGACACCCGCCAATCCTGTGATATGCTGGAAGCAGCACTCAGTGCCGGTTTTCTATCCATGGGTTTATCAGTGATTCGACTGGGTGTGATTCCCACACCTGGAGTCGCCTGGCTGACACGGTCAACCGATGCCGTCTGCGGTGTCATGATCTCAGCATCCCATAACCCGGCAGAATATAATGGTATTAAGTTTTTCAGCCATGATGGATATAAGCTGCCAGATGAAACAGAAGATGCCATTGAAGCGCTGATACAGGAAGGACAATGGAAGTTCACTGAGCCCCAGACAGTTGGTGTATGGCAGGAAGACAGGCAGTTGCCAGCCCGCTATGAGGCGCATTTAAAGCAAACTATTGAAGGTGACCTGAAAGGCCTTACCATGGTACTGGATACAGCCAACGGAGCAGCCAGCTATCTGGCACCGGCGATATTCCAATCACTGGGGGCAACCGTTCATGTGATTCACCATGAGCCGGACGGCCAGAACATTAACCGGAACTGTGGCTCAACTCACACCCATGATTTGCAGCAAAAGGTGGTTGAAACCGGCAGTCAGCTGGGTTTTGCCTTTGATGGTGACGCCGACCGCCTGATTGCTGTTGATGAAACAGGTTGCCAGGTGGACGGCGACCGCATCATGGCCATGCTGGCCCTGAAAATGAAAGAAGCCGACAAGCTTCCTGAGAACACACTGGTGTCAACCGTCATGAGCAATCTGGGACTGGAACTGGCTATGAAAGATGCAGGATGCAGGCTGATGCGCACCAAAGTGGGTGACCGATATGTGCTGGAAGAGATGAAAAAAAACCAGTATACCCTGGGGGGGGAACAGTCGGGGCACATCATCATGGCAGAGCATGCCACCACCGGCGATGGTATTCTGACGGCTTTACAGCTGGCAGCACTGGTTAAGGAGAAGCAGGAAAAGCTTTCACAGCTAGCCAGCGTCATGACATCCTATCCCCAGGTACTGGTCAATGCCCGGGTGCACCAGCATTTGAAAGAAGCCTATCTGAAAGACCCTGAGATAGTTCGTGAGATTAAATACCTGGAAGACCGCATGGCTGGTCAGGGGCGGGTGTTGATACGTCCTTCAGGCACAGAGGCGCTGGTACGCGTAATGCTGGAGGGTGCCGATCAGCAGCAGCTCAACACCATGGCTACCAGTCTGGCCGGCCTCATTGAGCAGCGATTGGGATCATAGAGACATTAACATTAAAGCAGCATTATCAAAAGGATATGATCCAACGGCTGTGAAACTTTTATGGACAGGCAGCGTCATTAATTAAGGGATGATCTGAAACGGACCTTTATTTTTCTGATCATCCTTCTTAACAAACCACTGAGAGGAGGAATGCCACTGGAAGAGAATACAACTGAATAGTCATACAAGCGCCTGAACTCATAAAATGAGTTGACGAGGAACAGGGAGAATCGAAAATTCGGCGGATGCCCTGCGGTGACTTCACCACCGAGAAAGAGCCCACAAAACTGGCAAGTGATTGGCAGTACAAAAGGCTTAGGTGAAAGACCTGTGACATGAATCAGAGGTCCTATTGGTGTGCCTATTTTTTAGACGACAGCAACTTCGTCGGCATCAACAAAGACTTATCAGCATTAACCTAATAGAACCGGCAACGGTACCATGATGACGCAAGCTTTATACCAGCGGGTGTGACCAGTGGACAATCACAGTAAAATCACAAAAGCGCAGGCTTAATCAAAAATAGAAGACCGAGAGGAGAGATCCGCTTATGTGCGGTATCGTTGGATATATTGGACAGCAACAAACAGTTCCCATTTTAATGGAGGGGCTTCAAAAACTGGAGTACCGGGGGTATGACTCTGCTGGTGTGGCCATTTACAGCGGCAATGATATTCTGGTTAAAAAATTTAAAGGGCGGTTGTCAGTTCTGGCAGATCATCTGGCTGAGAATCCGCTGCCAGGTATGGTGGGTATCGGACATACCCGTTGGGCCACCCATGGTGAACCCAACGATATCAATGCCCATCCCCATACCAGCCACCACGGTAAAATTGCTGTGGTTCACAATGGAATCGTTGAAAACTACCTGAAGCTGAAAGACTGGCTCACCACGAAGGGCACCGTTTTTCACACCGAAACCGACACCGAAATCATCGCCCACCTCATCGAATACTATTATGAAGGGGATCTGGTGCAGGCTGTGCAAAAGGCCATTCACCGCATGGAAGGGGCTTATGCCATCGGCGTCATCTGCAAAGACCAGCCAGATACACTCATTGGCTACCGTAAAGATAACCCACTGGTGGTGGGCATTGGCCAGGGAGAAAACTTCATTGCCTCCGACATCCCTGCCCTTCTGAAATATACCCGGGATGTCTATTTCCTGGAGGATGGCGAAATGGCTGTGTTAACAGAGGGAAATATCCAGATTCTCAATGAGCTGGGAGAAACCATGACTCGGGAGCCTTTCCATGTTACCTGGGATATCGAAGCAGCTGAAAAAGGCGGCTATCAGCACTTTATGCTCAAAGAAATGCACGAGCAGCCAAAAGCCGTAAAAGATACGCTGTCTCCACGGGTAGATGATGAAAATCGGATTTTGTTGGATGAACTTCGTCTCACCGGTGAAGAACTGAACCACTTCAATAAAATCACCATTGTCGCCTGCGGCACTGCCATGCATGCCGGCCTGGTGGGCAAGCATGCCATCGAAACCTTTGCCCGTATTCCTGTGGAGGTGGAAATTGCCTCTGAGTTCCGGTACCGGGATCCCTTTGTTGACGAACGAACCCTTCTCATTGCGGTCAGCCAGTCAGGAGAAACTGCCGACACCCTGGCAGCCCTGAGGGAAGCCAAAGCAAGAGGCGCTCATGTACTGACCATTACCAACGTGGTGGGCAGTCGCATTTCCCGTGAAGCCCACGACGTTTTCTATACCTGGGCAGGGCCCGAAATTGCTGTTGCCAGCACCAAGGCTTACATCACCCAGGTGGTGGCGCTCTACCTCATTGGCCTGTATCTGGCAGAACTAAAAGGCACCATGACCCGTCAGCAGGTGGCCGAAAAAGTAGCTGAGCTGAAAACCCTGCCAGAAAAAATCCAGCAGATTCTGGACCAGCAGAAAACCATTCAGGAGCTGGCCAACAAACAGTTCAATCAGCAAAGCGTCTTCTTTATTGGCCGGGGCATTGATGATCATACCGCCAAAGAAGGTTCTTTGAAGCTCAAGGAAATTTCCTATATTCATTCAGAAGCCATTGCCGCCGGGGAACTGAAACACGGTACCATCGCTTTATTGGAGGAGGGTACTCTGGTGGTGGCGCTGGCAACCCAGGAACAACTCTACGACAAAATGCTTTCCAACATGAAAGAAGTGAAAGCAAGAGGTGCCTATGTGGTGGCCGTCACCGAAGAGCCCCGGGCAGCAGAGGTGGCACTTTCTGCCGATGTGGTGCTTACTATTCCCGATACCCACAATGAGTTTACACCAGCTCTGGCAGTAGTTCCGTTACAGCTCTTTGCCTACTATACTGCCGTGGCCCGTGGAGCAGATGTGGATAAGCCCAAAAATCTGGCCAAATCCGTGACAGTGGAATAGACAAAATCATATCACAACAACCCCCGAAAGAGTCTTTGCAGACCTCTTCGGGGGTTGTTATTTTGAGCAGACAGTTCATATGAATGGGCATTTTTCAGCATCATTTCTGAACGATGCCCGGCAGCACTCTCAAGATCGTGAAACATTAAACAAATCTTTAACTTGAGAAGTAGTTGCATGTGATAGAATTTACATGAAAGTACATGAATATTAATCACGCTATTTCACATCAGGTAAAATGATGATAAATTCAGAGCCTTCACCGACTGTGCTCTTTACTTCGATGGTTCCCTGATGCATTTGAATGATCTTTTGAGCAATGGTCAGACCGAGACCGGTTGATTTTTTGGCTGTGGTGGAAGAAGTGTGTGAATAGTACCGGTTAAAAATATGGGGCAATGCTTCAGGGGTAATGCCTGATCCCGTGTCACATATTTTCAGATGCAACGTACCGTTGTCTCGCTGAAAGAGTGAGATGGTGACGCGGCCACCTTCGTCAGTATGCTGCAGTGCATTACTCACGATATTTTCGATGGCCTGTTGAAGACGGAACTGATCACCATAACAGCGTGTTTTTTCGGGAAGACTTTCAACTGAAAGGGCAATTTGCCTTTGTTTTGCAGGGCCGGCGTGGTTTTCCAACACACGCTGCAGTAACAATGACAGATCAAAAAAAATCATATTAAAGGGAACCTGATCTTCCTCTAATCGGGCAACAAGGAACAGTTCTTCAGCCATCTTTTGAATATAATCGATGCGTTCATTGATTTGCCGAAGGTATTGCTCAGTTTTAGGCGAAGGGTCTGCCAGATCAGCCTGGAGCATGTCAACGTATCCAATCAAGGCAAACAGAGGGCTGCGGAGATTGTGGGCCACTTCAGAAAGAAACACCTTCTTGGCATCCTGAAGATTGACAATTTGATTGTATGATTTCGTCAGATCGGCGGTTTTCTCGTCAACGATTCGTTTCAGGTTTTGGTTGGTTTTCTCCAATTGGATGGCCAGTGAGTCGGCTTTGCTGAACTTTCGTGCAAAAATGCCGTTGATGGCAATGGAAAAACAAACAATGTAGATGATGTAGGCATATCTTCTGGGTTGCAGCTCGATATCCACCATTCCGTGGGGAATCAGACCCTCCTGAATACCGAAAAAAAACAATCGACTGACAATGAGGATACAAAGACCCAAAAACAGGATGGGAGCTTCCGGGCGATTGCGCCTATAGCTGTGTAAAATCATCCAGCCTTGAACAAGAATCAAAAACCAATTGAGAACGGAAGCATAGTTTTGCAGTATCACAGGGATGTTGCCAACAAAAAAGAAAACACTGAGAGACACTGCATAGAGGGCGTAAAAGAACCATTGAGTTTTAGGCGGCAGTGCATCAGGGATCAGCTGGCGGGTGAGTTCGAAATTGAGAATACTGGGGTGCATTAACAGCGTGAAAAAGATATACATGAAGACGCCCTGGGGGATCAGCTGGTGGAAAACAGGATACTGCAGCACCGTTAACGAACCCCAAAAGGCCAGTAATGAAGACAGGGGCAGCAACAGCAGGTAGTGTTCACTTCTTTTAAGGGCGTATAGAACAAATGAATTCAAGATGATCATGGCATAGATACCCAGAGCAAAAGATTCGAGAACAATCCATCGATCGTGGACAAATCGGATTTGATCTTTCGTACCCAGCAACAAACTGAAATAACTGCCCCGCAGGTCAGAAGGTGAATATACCTGCAAAACAAAGGAATACCCTGGGGTGTTTCCCGCATAGTCTTCCAGCGAAAAAGCATCGTGGGTCTTCAAACGATTGCTGCCATCTTCAGATAATACCGGCTGATGATTAATCCACAAATGAAAATTGTAGGTGGAAGAGATGATGAAATGAAGCGACTCCGGGTCATCCACCTGCATGTAAAAGGCGTACGTATTCCCGGCCATGCTAGAGTTATAGCGCATATCACCGGTAACGGTGTAATCCAAAGCAGCCAGTTCATCTGGTGTGTAAAGGCCGTCATACATCAGCCACTCACCGGCCAATTGATGGGTTCCTTTTGCAAATTGGCCGAAATCCACGTGAAGCTTGCCTGCAGTGGCTTTCAGCAGAGAAGAATGTTGATTGATGCGTATGATTGATATAAGAAGCAACAGGCTGAAGGCCAGAGTCAATAGAAGTGATACCCGCCTCTTTAATTTCATGTCGTGTCCTCCTGAGAAAGCAAATAAAGAATAAAACTGATTCAATTATACCTAAGATAGGAGGGAGAAGCCATCTATAAGATTCTGATTGTGGAAGATGACCTGGAAATCTGTGACATTCTAAACTTTTATCTGACTCAAAAAGGCAATTATTTGGTTGAAAAAGTGCACACTGCGAAAGATGCACTGGAGAAAACCAGAACGGAAAGCTTCGACATCATTTTGCTGGATATTATGCTGCCAGACACAGATGGTATTTCACTCTGTGCGCAGCTGCGGCGCCATGTCTACTGCCCCATCATTTTTATCAGCTGTCGGGATGATGATGAATCCATTATGGAAGCCTTGAATATGGGAGGAGACAGCTACCTGACAAAGCCTTTTCGAAGCCCGGTCCTGCTGGCTCACATTGAAGCCAATCTGCGCCGCATGCAACAGCCCCACGCACAGGAAATGAGTTGCATCACCATCGGAGAATTAACGCTGGATTTTGCAGATCATACGGTGTTGAAGAAAGATGAGAAGATCTATCTGTCACCAACGGAATATGAGCTGTTAAAACACATGATGATGAATAAAGGCAACGCGCTCAATGCTGAAGAGCTGTATCAGCATATTTGGTATAAACCCAGCAATGGAGACGTGAGAACCGTGTTTGTGCATATCAGAAATCTGCGAAAAAAGATTGAAACAGATCCGTCAAAGCCGGAGTACATTATCACAGTTCGAAAAACGGGATACATGTTTGCCAACAGGTAGTGGTTATCATCATGCACCAAAAAAATTGTCATGCAAAGGGGGGGTGTTAATACCATCAATGAATGCCGCTTTCTTTCAGGCTTGTTAAATGCTGAATGGGTTAAGGAATGCCTGGCAGATACCATGGCAAAGGTGTTCCGGAGAGGCTGACCGACTTAATGAAAGGCCAGAGAGAAGAAGGTGAAGTCTTGGGAGTGAAATATCATCAACCAGGTTTTCGCCGGACAAAATGAATTAAGGAGGCAACATAATGAAAAAAACGATTGCGATTTTACTATGCGTGCTGATGATGGCAACACTGTTTGTTGGATGCACCGCAGAACAACCTGCTGCACCTGCAGAGGAAGCGCCTTCAGAAGAGGTTGCTGAAGTGATCAACGGCACTTTTGAGGGCACTGCGGCAGGAATGCAGGGGCCCATCACCGTTGAAATCACTGTGGAAGACAGCCGAATTACAGACATTGAGTATCTGGAAAACTCTGAAACCATCACTGTTGTGAGTGTTGCCAACGAACGGATACCGGCACAAATCATCGAACATCAGAGTCTATCCGTTGATGTCGTCACAGGCGCCACATTGACAAGCTATGGTATTATCAGTGCTGTCACAGAAGCTGCAAAAACAGCCGGGTTGGATATCGACGTACTGAGACAGAATCGGGTGGCGGCTACTCCGGGAGCTCCAGAAACCTGGGAAACTGATGTACTGGTGATCGGCGGCGGCGGTGCCGGCTTGTCGGCAGCCATTAATGCGGCTCAACAGGGCGCAGAGGTCATTCTGATTGAAAAAGGATCGGTACTGGGGGGAAACACCTTAATGGCCGGTGCGGCTTATAATGCAGTTGACCCTGAAGCACAGGAGAATCTGATGATATTATCAAGAGCCCAAAAAGATGCTTTGGATGGCTACCTTGCCCTGAATCCCACTGATCCAAAGTTGAAATTTGATGTGTATCCTGAATGGGAAGCTGTTTTAACCGAACTTAAAGGTGAAATTAACGCATTTTATTCAAGGAATGCCGGTAAAGCAGCTGGTGTTGATATGCCCGGATTCGACTCGGTGGCGTTACATATGTGGAATATGTACACAGGCGGTCTGCGTGAGTTGACTGATGGCAGATGGATTGCTCCCAATGTGGTGCTGGCCAGACAGCTTGCTGCCAACGCCCTCGATGCCTTCGTATGGATGGGAGAAGCGGGACTGGAGGCTTCTTACGGCCTTGATGCCCAGTATGGAACAACTGTAGGAACAGGTACAGTGCTGGGAGCCATGTGGCCGAGAACCCATACCTTTATGTCAGGCGCCCAACGAATTCCTCAACTTGAAAAGGTGGCCATAGATAACGGGGTTACTGTATTCACCGAAACCAGCGGCATCGAGCTTTTGACAGATGCATCCGGCAGGGTGATCGGTGCCAAAGCGGAAAACGTGGTTGACGGAACCCAGATCACCATTAATACATCGAAGGGTGTTGTATTGGCCACCGGCGGATATTGTGCCAACCCGGTAATGGTGAAGGAGTACGATAAGTACTGGGGAGAAGATCTTTCAGACAGAACATTGTCCACCAATATGGGAACCAACAGAGGCGATGGCATCGTCATGGCACAGACAATCGGTGCTGATGTAACGGGCATGGAAATCGCCCAGATGATGCCTTCTTCCTCACCTGTTAAAGGCACCATGACAGACGGAATATGGGCCGATGCAGCCGAACAGATCTGGATTGACAGCAGCGGAAAACGATTTGTGGATGAATATGCAGAACGGGATGTGCTGGCGAAAGCATCGCTGGCATTGGAAAACGGGATTTTCTATATCATCTATGCCGGCAGAGGAAATGTGGGAAATCCTGATGAACTTTTGCAGGGAACCGACTACAATGAACGGGTTGCCGGTATGGTTGAAGGCGGACACATCTGGTATGGCAAGACTCTGGCCGAACTGGCTGAAGCCACCAAAACGCCTGCAGCAGGGGTTGCACCCGCATTTACAGAAGAACAGCTGCGGGCAACCATTGAGCAGTACAATAGTTATGTCGCTGCTCAGCATGACGATGATTTTGATAAGGCGGTCATCGCCGGGGCCATTGACCTTGATTATGTTGATGCCAACGACGATGTGGGTATTACCATTTCTCCAAGAAAAGCTTCATTGCATCATACCATGGGTGGGGTGGTCATTGACACCGACACACGTGTGTTGAATGGAAATGGAGAGGTGATTCCCGGGCTGTGGGCAGCAGGAGAAGTCACCGGTGGTATTCATGGCGGGAACCGACTGGGAGGCAACGCCATTACCGATATCTTTGTATTTGGACGCATTGCCGGATTAAATGCAGCAGCCGGAAACTAAGTCTGAGCATTGCCAGCTTTAAACATTTGAACTTAATTGTAAAATCAGGGAACGTTCTTCAAGGAGCGTTCCCTGAAAAATATAACCTCTGGCGGAACGGGAAGGAGAAACGTATCCACAGAGGTTTTAGTTGATGACAGAAAAGAGTTGACAAATGCCACTCAGCAATCTAAAATAGCAGCATGCAATTGAATTGTTCAAAACTGGAAACAGCGTTTTGACAGTGACAAGCTTGTCATGGAACTGAAAGGTGCTACTGAAATCCGAAAAAAGCTTAATCCATTGATGAATCTTGACGTTGTCGAGAATAAGAACAAGTGACATATGGGTGGATAGGTATAATAGAAAGAAAGTGGGGGGTGAAAAAATATGAACCATGATTTTCTGAAACTGGATAAGCAGTTGTGTTTCCCCCTCTATGCCTGCTCCAGGCAAGTTATCCGGCTGTACAAGCCGGTGCTGGATCCCCTGGGATTAACGTATACCCAGTACATTACACTCATGGCACTCTGGGAAACCGATCATATCAGTGTCAAGCAGCTGGGAGAACGTCTTTTTCTTGATTCAGGCACGCTGACACCTTTACTGAAAAAGATGGAAAATCAGGGATTGGTGCGTCGGGAACGCAGCCAGGAAGATGAACGGGTGGTGGTCATTCACCTTACAAAAGAGGGAAAGAGCATGAAAGAAAAGGCAGCAGAAGTGCCTCAGCAGATTGTTTCTTGTGTTAATCTTAACCAGGAGGATGCCATTCAGTTGCACCGTATGCTGCATCTCCTATTGAAAGACTTAAAATCAGATGCCTGCGTGCTGGAAACATGAGTGTTGTTGGTTTTTAAACAGTGTCATGATAAACTGATCATGATAGCAATCATACGAACTGGAGTGATGATCAATGCGAAAGACAGCCTGGCTGGCAGTATTGGGGCTGATTGCCTTTCTATACACAGCTTCTTCCATACCGGGGCTGCGGGTCCTGCCGGTGCTCCGCCATTTGAATCAGCTGGCGGCGGGGATGGACATGACTTTTGGACGCCTGGCAGCCTGGCTGGCAGCACGAATTCCATTGAACTTCGGTGAACTGGGGCATCTTGATACTGTGACACAGGACTTCTTGTCTTATGTACGGGAAAACCCGGTAGTCATTGAGTTTTTTCTGCGGAAACTGGCCCATGTGGGTGTCTTCTTCCTCATTACTCTGGCATTGTTTTTCCTGTTGTACCAATATATTTCCAGTGCCACGCTTTCATTGATTCTTTCCTTCGTTGGTGGATTTGTGCTGGCGGTACTGGATGAATATCGCCAGTCATTTGTTCCCGACCGGGTGGCCAGTCCTGTGGATGTAATGATTGACATGGTGGGTGTCAGTATAGCGGTGTTGTTGATTATTTTTTCACTGATCATTACCAGCGGTGAGCGACAGCGCTTTTTCAGGCATGGTGGTCTGAAGAAGAAACAAAAGAAGAACTGCTGTCCTGAGCGATTGTCACCTGCAGGCAGGCGACTTTCTGGAAAATGGAAGAAGATCTGATGATGGCGAATCATGGTGATTGCCACAAGCAAGAAGGGACCTTCGGCGAATGCCGAAAGGTCCCTTCTTGCTAAATTGAGTTGAGTTCATTTGAGCTGCGTCAGTATATGAACAGTTGAGAGAAATGTGGCAGCAGTAAAAATTTACTTAGCAGCAGATTTCCCTGCAATGCGTCCAAAGACCATCAGGTCGGCCAGTGCATTGCCACCCAGTCGGTTACCGCCATGAATGCCGCCGGTCACTTCCCCGGCTGCAAACAATCCGGGAATGGGGCTGCCGCTTTCATCAAGCACTTCTGCCTGGGGTGAAATATGAATACCGCCCATGGTATGATGAACAGCAGGGCCTACTTCGATCAGGTAGTAGCCGGCTGTTTCAAGGGTGCGTGGCATATCATCACGACCAAAGGCTTCGTCATTTCCGGCCGCAACGGCAGCATTATAAGCTTCCACTGTGGCGGTTAAAACAGCCGCGTCCATGTCCATCAGTTCAGCCATTTCTTCAAGACTTCCGGCTTCTGTGACAAAACCTTGGCGAATATAGCCTTCGATGGCACTGAGACTTTCACGAATGCCTTCGTCAAAGAAAAGGAAACCGGTGGCACCTTCCTGGGCCAGCATGGCTTCAGAAACCACATCACGGGTACCGATCTCATTTGTAAAACGTTCACCGTTTCGGTTGATGAGAATCGCGCCATTGCCCCTTACTGCTTCAGTGATCATGTAGCCTTTTTCAGGCACTACAGTGGGGTGAGTCTGAATTTGCTCCATGTCGATCAGAGCAGCACCTGCAGCCTGGGCCATCAGAATGGCGACACCATCTGCACCGGGGTGGTTGGTGGATCCGAAGCCAGTGAGAGAGGCGTCGTAGTCGGCAAACATGTCGCTGTTGGCACCAAATCCTCCGGTGGCAACGATCACGGCTTTAGCAGAAATCTGGTAGGTGTCGCCTTTGTTATCTTCCACTAAAATACCGGTGACGGCATTGCCTTCTTTTAGAATTTCAACAGCTTTTGTGTTGATCTTGATCTCGATGCCGCGATCTTCCACTGAAGTTCGCAGTACTTCCACCAAATGAGCGCCAACGGGTGCCCCGCCGGTGGGCCGGTGAGATCGGTTATTTGAAGAACCACCTAAGCGTCCAACATCTGATAAGTCGGCGCCCAGCCCGATGAGCCACTCCACTGCGGGACCGGCCTCATCAGCCAGAATGCGCACCAGGGAAGGATCATTCAGCTCATAGCCGCCCTTCATGGTGTCTTCATAATGAACATCGGCATCATCTTCAATGCCTGCAGCTTCCTGAGAAGAAGTACCGGCTGCGTTTAAGCCGCCAGTGGCTCGCAGTGTGTTGCCGCCGATAATGGGCATTTGCTCCACCACGATGACTTCTTTGCCGGCGTCATGAGCTTCGATGGCAGCCGCCAGCCCAGCGCCGCCAGCGCCAATGATGACCACATCAGTGGTCAGATCTGCAGAATCTGCTTCGGTTTCAGTTTCTGCTGGTGCTTCCACCTCGGCTGGCGCCTCTGGCGCTGCAGGTTGCGAACCACCGCATCCTGACAGGAGTGTCATCATCAGCAGAATGGCCATTAAAAATGATAAGCCTTTTGTGTGTTTCTTCAACATGAATAAATCCTCCTTTAAATAGGTTTTTTCTTTGGCAATAACAGCATATTGCTTCCTTAGTATGACAGAGCTGAAAGACATTGTTAAGGTTTTATCAATATTGTTTCTTTTGTTCATATTGTTCACGACTGAAGCGTCGGGATTGATTTAGGTAGACAGTTATTTGTGCAGACTGTAGTAAGATGGCCGATGGCCGGAAATATAATAAACTGATATAATGAACTGGTTAAAAGTTCGGGCAAGATTTCTGGCAGGAAATTCTGACATCAACATATCACACTGACAGGCATCGCCGCTTGCAAAAAGGAGACAACCATGCTTGATAATCTGATTTTCAGCATTAATACCGCATTGCCGATTTTTCTGGTGATGCTGATGGGATGGGGATTAAAAAGAAAGAAAATACTCAATGACACTTTCATTCAAACAGCCAATACCCTGGTATTTTATGTGGCACTCCCCATCAAGCTGTTTCAGGATGTGGCAGGAACCACCTTTACAGAGGCATTTGATACAGGGCTGGTGTTGTTTTTGGTACTGGCTACTATCATCAGTATTCCCTGTATCTGGCTCATTGGACGATTTTTTATTCGTGAGCCGCAAAAACTGGGAGCGTTTGTTCATGGCGGTTTTCGAGGAAACTTTCTTTACATCGGATTCTCACTGCTGGAAAACATCACTGGCAGTATAGGGCCTAAAGCACCCATTGCCATAGCCTTTATTATCCCGCTGTATAATGCCCTGGCAGTGATGATTCTTGCATTGGCCAATGCTGGCGCTGGCCAGGATAAAGGCAACCGACGTCATCAGGTACGCCATCTGGTGGCGAGTATTCTGCGAAATCCGCTGATCATTGCCATTGGTGCGGGTTTTGTGGCCTCGGCCCTTTCGTTGCCGTTGCCACTGGTTGCCACCCGCACCATGAACTACTTCAATGCCCTGACAAGCCCACTGGCCCTGATCGCCATCGGAGCTTCCTTTCAGATGGGTGCTGCGCTTAAAAATTTACAGCCGGCATTGGTGGCCAGTGGGGTTAAACTGGTGCTGCTGCCACTGGTGACAGTATCTCTAGCGGTGATGCTGGGATACACGGGGAGTGATGTGATTCTGGTATATATTCTCTTTGGAGTTCCCACGGCCACCACCTCGTACATCATGACTGCGGCAATGGGCGGAGATAAAGAACTGGCCTCCAGCATTATCATGATGACAACAGCCCTCTCGGTACTCACCATGACTGCCTTTGTTTTTGCCTTCAGGTCATTTGGCATTATTTAAATAAAAACCCCTTTATCATACTTTCATCACATTTGAGATGTAAAATGAATGCATCCCAACGAATAGTTCTAATAGATGAATGAAGGAGGAAACAGCGATGAAAAAAAGATGGCTGATGGTGATGACTCTCTTATTGGTGGCAGCCCTGGGTGCCATGGTCTATGCAGAAACAGTGGAAGCCCCCCAGTGGTTTTTCGACATGATTGAATGGCGGCAAGACCGTATTGAAGAAGCCCTAAACGAAGGACTCATTACCGAAGAACAGGCAGCGTGGCAGATGGAACGTCTGGAGGCGATGGAAGCGTATCATTTGGAGAATGGATTTCATCGGTTTGGCGGGAGCGCTTGTCAGGGAGGCGGTCGCATGAGATCTGGCGGTTTCCAAAATGGCGCTGGTAAAATGGGTGGCTGGTTCCGAGGAGAACAGCCTTCGATACAAACGCAGTAAAATGATGTGAATCACAGACACTAAAAAAGCAGCAGTCATTGCGATTGCTGCTTTTTTAGTGTCTGTGATTCACATAACCGATAGCGCGAAAGAGAATACAGTGACGACAATGGACAGATGGTTGTTCTTTCTGATATTCTTAGATGAATAGCAGAAGTTCCCGTCATGAAGAGTTTTAATAAAAGAGAGCAGGAGGCTGCCATGAAAGCAAGTTTCTTGAATTATCACCAACTGTTCCATCATTCTCCCATGGGGATCATCGCCTGTGCCTTACGTGAATCACTTGACAGTACCGATGAACTGAGTGTGTGGAATGAAGGTGTCATTGATTATAATGAAGCATTCGTCCGGTTAACCGGATGGCAGCAATCTTTTGATCAGACCAACATCGGCATTTTTGTTGATTCGCTGGGAGAAGAACAGGTCTGGGTTTATTTATTGCAAGGTGCCTGGAAGCGTTGGGAAGAGGTGGAGACAGAAGGGTGGTTTCCACTGACACAGCGTTGGTGCCGCGTTGTCGTGAAACCTCAAAATGACCCTCAGCAACATCTGTTAATCTACCTGATGGATGAAACAGATCGAAAAAACCGTGAGAATGCTGTCATACAGGCGCATCCCGATTTGCTTTTTGTTTTTGATATTCATGGGAATTATCTGGAATCTTACACTCAGGATGAAAACAAGCTGTTGGTACCCTTGCGGCAGCTCATTGGAAAAAATCTCATCAGCACATTTCCCAGAGATATTGCTGAAGGCGCCATTGGTGCCTTCCATGAAGCAGTGGAGGAGCAGCGGCTGGTGGTATATGACTATACCTTGCATGTGAAAGAACATCCGGAGCATTTTGAAGCCAGGATTGTTCCTCTCGAAGGCGACAGAGTACTGACCATTATCAGGGATGTGACAGAGAACCGAAACATCAAAAAGCAACTGGAATTTCAGGCGGCTATTCTTGATCAGGTGGCAGACCATGTGACTGTCAGTGACGAAGTGGGAGTCATTCATTATGTGAATGATGTTCAGTGCCGCACCTATGGATTGTCCAAGGAAGACTTTATTGGCAAATCCACCGCGATTTTCTATCAACAGGAAGGGTTGGAGCTGGATCGTGATGATCAGCAAAACCGCCAGTTTATTATGAAGGAAACCTTTAAAAAGGGGTTTTGGGAAGGTGAAGTGGTGAATCAACGGGAGGGGGAAGAACAAGCTGTTTTCTACTGCCGGAACAAGGTGGTGGTTCTTCCTGGAGACGAGGAACGCTACAGCATTTCAACCCTGACCAATATTACAGAACGCAAAAAAATGGAGGATGACCTGCGTGTGGCGAAAGAAAATGCAGAAACCGCCAACAGTGCCAAGACCATTTTTCTTGCCAACATGAGCCATGAAATCAGAACACCCATGAATGGGATGATCGGCTTTATTCAGCTGTTGCAAATGACTGATCTGGACGAAGAGCAGACAGAATATATAACATATATTCATGAAGCGGCGCAAACGCTTCTTCATGTGATCAGTGATGTGCTGGATATTTCCAAAATCGAGTCAGATAAAATGAGCCTTCGTAAAAGCACGTTTCACTTAATGAAAGCAGTGGACAGGATCGCAGGCCTGTACCGGCATCAGGCGGAGGTAAAAGGGTTGATGCTCTCAGTGGCGGCAGACGCGCATTTGCCTGATTGGGTTATTGGTGATCAAGACAAATTGATTCAGATACTTGGAAATCTGTTGAATAACGCAATTAAGTTCACAGAAGAAGGGCATGTGGCAGTGAGGGTTTATCTTGTCAAGACATTTGCCGCCATGCATCAGATCATCTTTGAAATTGAGGACAGCGGTATTGGCATTGAGGAAGACCAGTATCCCCAAATATTTAATCCCTTTATGCAGGTTGATATGACGGTATCCAAAAGATATGGGGGAACAGGCCTTGGCTTATCCATTGTAAAACGCCTGGCAGAACTGATGGGCGGCACAGTTCGGGTCAGCAGGCGAGACCCACAGGGAACCGTTTTTACCCTGACGCTGCCCTTTGAAGTGGTTGCATTAACGGAACCAGAAGAATCATTACTGAAAGATGAAGATGATACTGACTGGCGCTGATCACCATTAAGTTGATCACTATTAAAAGGAAAACTGACACCTAAACCTGAAATCACGGGCAAATCATTCCATTAAGAGTGGTTGCCTGCGGTTTCAGGTTTATTATTTTTGATCGAAAGCAGCTTGTGATACAAGGCGGTGGACGAGTGGTGCATCGAAATTTGCTCCATTTGCTCCGGTGATCAGTTTCCTGCTTTCTGTAAAGTTTTGCGGGGCAATTGAACAATAATGACAAAATCAGAATTTCCTTCTGAAACATTTGACAAGAAGGACAACATACTATAAAATTCATAATTAGAATAAACTGAAAATATGAAATATATCAATAAGTAGTAAGATTCGATATGTTCCACCAATCACATTGATTCATTTGCAGGGAAGCCATCCCGGTATACCGGTGAATGGGGTGGCATACCATAAATCAACACAAGGAGGTGAAATTAAGACATTAATTGGGAGATGAGCTTTCGAAAACCGACTATTAAGAATGATCAGACCGTTGTCAAGCTATTTTAGAATCTTACGAACACCTGCATTTCTGGAAAAAGTGCCATCTCCTGCAAAGTCGGCAATCAAGTACGAGAACAATAAAGGAGGAAAGTTGATGGATGCATTTCTGGACAAGTTAGTCGGTTGGTTATGGGGTCCTGCCATGCTGGTGCTGGTGCTGGGTCTCGGGGCATACTTCACCATTCGAAGCGGATTCTGGCAGTTCAGGTACTTTGGTCATTCCTTTAAGTATGTCTGGGGCAACCTGACCCGTAAACGCGGTGAAGGCAGCGGGATTCTCACATCTTTCGAAGCTTTTTGCGTGGCGACATCCGGTGCCATTGGCGTCGGTAACATCGGCGGCGTGGCCAGTGCCATCGCCATTGGCGGCGTGGGAGCTGTTTTCTGGATGTGGGTTACCGGTCTTGTCGGACTGATGACTAAAATGGTGGAAGTTGCTTTAGCAGTCCACTATCGGCAGGAGTTTGAAAATGGAGACACCTATGGTGGTCCCACCTACTACCTGGATAAAGGCTGGCATGGCCAGTTGGGACTTCCCTTCTGGAAGCCCCTGGCAGCGATCTTTGGCGTGGGAATCCTTTCTTCCTGGGTACTGACGATGCAGACTTTTACCGTATCTGAGTCCATTTCCACCACTTTCGGCGTCAGCCACAGCATGGCGGCCGCCGGCGTTGGTATTTTCATGTATGCGGTTATCCTGGGGGGGATTTCCCGTATCGGACGCTTCTCCTCCTATGTGGTGCCTTTTATGGCCGCGTTTTACATTATAGGTGGTCTGTTCATTATCATTACCAACATCGGACAGCTTCCTGCAGCGGTTAGTCTAATATTTGCCCACGCCTTCCAGCCTATGGCAGCCGTAGGCGGCTTTGCAGGCGCCACCTTCATGATGGCCATTCGCATGGGGGTTGCCCGGGGTGTTTACAGTAATGAAGCTGGATGGGGTTCTGCACCAATGGCCCATGCCACATCAAAAGTTGACCATCCCATCAAGCAGGGTATGTGGGGGATTTTTGAAGTATTTCTGGATACCATTGTGGTGTGCACCATCACAGCACTGGTTATTGTCATGACCGGTGCTTATGATACAGGGCTGGCCGGTGCCAGTCTTACACTGAACGCTTTTGAAGAAGGCATTGGTTACTGGGGGGTAGTACTGGTCACCATCGGGGTTGTGCTCTTTGGCTTCACCACCCTGACAGGCTGGTACGCCTACTATGAAACCATCCTGCTTCATGGGTTTGGAAGAGAGTCTGCCTTTGCCAAGTTTGTGCTGGGTGTTTTGAAGTATGGTTATCCTGTTCCTGGCGTGGCGCTGGTTTTCTACGCCAACTGGGTGGGAATGCCCACAGGTACAGTATGGCTCTTTGCCGATATAACCGTGGCCATTCCGGTGTACGTCAACCTGATTGCGCTGATTCCTCTTTGCCCCAAATTCTTTGAGCTGCTGCGGCACTATAATGCCACCGTGCTGGGCAAAGAACCTGTCACTGATCAGATTCAAAGCACGAATCTGTTCTGGGCACCAGGCCAGCCATTCAAGTCTTATTAAGACAGGGTAAGTGATACCCGTTTAAGGGATCACACCCTGACGGAATGCATCAAGAACATGAAAAGCATAAATTCCGGATTGCCGGGGTTTATGCTTTTTTTTATAAAAGGGAATCTGATGTCTGAAAAACGACAATATGATATGATGAAATCATTAGTTCATCTCAAAAGCCCTCATACACAAGAACAGGAGGAATGCAGATGATTGACCGTCTCATTGTTCACGCCACACTGCTCACCATGACAGATGAAAAAGGAGGCTTGCTGCCGGATGGTGCAGTTGCCATCGAGGGTAATCGTATTCTGGCAGTGGGTACCACCCAGGAGCTGATGGAACGTTACAGTGCCCGGGTGGTGCACGACGTTGCCGGAAAAGCGGTGATGCCCGGGCTGGTGGATGCCCACATTCATACCAGCATGGCTCTTTACCGGGGTGTGGCACAGGATACCCACCACTGGCTGCAAAAGGGAGTGGGACCGTTTTTTAGTGAAATAAATGAAGCAGAGGCAGTGGCCGGCTCCATGCTGAATATCGTGGAGGGACTGAAGGCCGGCACCACCACTTTTTCTGATTTTGACAATCCCATGCCATTGATTGCGGAAAACTACCGAATTACCGGTGCACGGGGGAGGCTGACGGCAACAGTAAACCAGCTGCCGCCGGGTCTTCATCGTTTGAAGGTAAATGAGGTGTATCCCCTGGATGAATCCGCCGGCCGTCAGAAACTGGAAGAAACCCTTCAGATGCTGGAAAAATGGCACGGCAAGGCGGACGGGCGCATCACCGTCATGCTGGGCCCCCAGGGACCAGACATGGTCACAGAATCACTGCTGATGGAAATAAAATCCCTGGCACGCACCTATAAAACCCGCATTCACATGCATGTGGCCCAGGGAGACAGGGAGATCAACCAAATGGAGCGTCGTTATGGGCAAAGAACCATTCCCTGGCTGGACAGTATGGGATACCTGGATGAACAGCTGGTGGCCGTCCATTTGACAGAAGCCACCGATGAAGAAGCCGCCCTGCTGGCCAAAAGAGGGGCTGCCATGATCCACTGTCCCGGCAGTATTGGCATCATCGACGGCATGGTGCCCCCGGTGATGGCCTTTCTTGAAGCCGGAGGCATTGCCGGGCTTGGTTCCGACAATGCACCGGGGAACAACTGTAACAATATGTTCAATGAAATGAAGGCAGCCGCCGTCTTTAATAAAATCAAAGCCAAAGACCCCACCGTCATGCCGGCAGAAAAAGTATTGCGCATGGCTACCATCGAAGGAGCCAGTGCCATTGGCCTGGCAGATGAAATCGGATCACTTGAACCCGGCAAAAAAGCAGATCTCATTGTGATCAATACCAGAGAACCGGGGCTTACCCCTGTGATCATGGCCCCAGTGTCCAATCTGGTCCCCAACCTGGTCTATGCAGCCCGGGGTCATGAAGTGGAAATGGTTATCATTGACGGGCAGCTGGTGATGGAAAACCGGAAGCTGCTGACGGTGGATGAAGGCCAGGTGGTGGCACGGGCCCAGCAGCTGGCGGAACAGCTGGCAGCACGAGTCGCCAACGGTCATCAAACTGACAGCAGGGGGTGAAATCATTGAAATCGTTGGAATCATTGAAATGGACAGAAACAATGAAGGCGGAGATCAGCGAACTTGAACAGGAACTCATTCACCTTCGCCGAGACTTTCACCAGCATCCGGAACTGGGGTTTGAGGAGCATCGCACAGCAGGTATTGTGGAAAAGTATCTGAAAGACTGCGGCATTGTCACCCGCCGGGTGGCTGAAACGGGAGTGGTGGGCACCCTCACCGGTACTCAGCCGGAGCCGGTGCTGATGCTGCGGGCAGATATGGATGCCTTGCCCATTCAGGAAACGGCCGAAGTGTCCTTTCGATCGGTTGTTGATGGGAAAATGCATGCCTGTGGGCATGACGGTCACACGGCCATGCTGCTGGTGGCGGCTAAAATACTGGCCCGGCACCGGGAAAAGCTGGCGGGAACCATCAAATTTGTCTTTCAGCCCAATGAGGAAGATGCCGGGGCAGAGATTCTCATTGAACAGGGAGTCATGGAAAACCCACGGGTCAATGCTGCCATGGGACTCCACCTCTGGTCACCGCTGCCCACCGGCACGGTGGGCATTATTCCCGGACCCCTCATGGCTTCCAGCTACTACTTTTGGATCATCATTGAAGGCAAGGGTGGCCATGGCGGAGCGCCTCACCTGTCAAAAGACCCCATTTATGCCGCCAACCAGTTAATGAACGCCGTTCAGGCTATTCAGACACGGGAAAGAAATGTGCTGGAACCCACCCTCATCACTTTTTGCCAGATCAATGCCGGTACTTCTCCCATTATTATTCCCGATGAAGTCACTTTATCCGGGTCTATTCGTTGCCTCCATGGGGATGATAAACAGGTGCGGGAGCGGTTTGAACAATTGGTACAACAAGTATGCGCGTTGTATGGCACCCGGGGAAAAGTAACTTTTAAATGCGGCAATGAGCTGCTGGAAAACGACAGTGCCATGGCTGCGCTGGTGGAACAGGCGGCCATGGCTGCAGCGGGAGAACCCATGGTGATAAGGCATGATCTGGCAGTCATGCTGGGAGAAGACTTTGCTTCCTTTGCCCGCCGGGTACCCAGCGCTTTCTATTTCGTCGGAATCGCCGATGCAGCACAACAGACAGACCTTCCCCACCATCACCCATCCTTTAAGCTGGATGAACGCGTGCTCCCTCTGGGGGTGGAAATGCACGTACGCAGTGCTGTTGCTTACTTCCACCAGGAAACCGAAAAAGCAGGTGATTAAAAAACCCTTTCTCCCCCCCGAGCCCACCAAAGATACTTTATGAAAAAGGTGGATAATGCTTGATTAAAGGGAAGTGGGTGTGGTATAATAACAACAGAAACAAAGTTGTAATCATTACAACTTAAACCATACCCATCAACCCATTGATCTTAAAAGGAGGAAACACAAGATGACAGAAATCAATATTGGCTTGGAAGCAAAAGGCAGAGAAGCAGTGACAAAAGAGATGAACACCTATTTGGCCAACCTGCATGTTCTTTACACAAAACTTCACAATTACCACTGGAACGTTGAAGGCAAACAGTTCTTCGCCCTTCATGCCAAACTGGAAGAGCTATATGACGGGGTTGCTGAAGAGATTGATGCAGTGGCCGAGCGCATTCTCATGCTGGGACACCGTCCGGCAGCTTCCATGAAAGAGTATCTGGAACTGGCAACACTGAAAGAGGCCTCCAGTGTGAAAATTGACGGTGAGACATTGGTAAAAGAAGTGATGGCAGATTTTACGGCAGTGATCAAAGACCTGCGGGCCGGTATCAAAGTTGCTGAAGAAGCTGACGATCAGGTTTCTGTTGATATGATGGTGAGTGCTTTGGCCCAGTATGAAAAAGCTGTTTGGATGTTCCGAGCCTGGTTGGCATAAAAAAGACAGCCATTGATGCACCATTCATATGAACCCATGAATCATTTCAATCCTGTGCCTCAAGGCACGGGATTTTATTTTTTGCCCTTCTTTTTACCTTTCCAGAACAATTCCATCTTTACAGTGACAGTCAGTGGGTATGATATCATTGAACACTCTGTCTGAAAACCCGAGGAGGTCTGGCTGATGAAAAGCCTGAAACAGCAAAAAACAGATGAGCATCATCAAGAGCAGAAAAAGGTTGTCACAGCCGTTGAAATGCCCAAGGCTAAGCATACCACCAAAAGAAAGCGCAGGAGCCAGGGCGCGGGCTGGTGGCTCCTGCTTCTGATTGTGTTGACAACCAGCGCCTGCAGCCAGTCAGAAGCTCCTCTGGAAAGAGTGGATCGCCGGGTGACGGTGATGGAACTCCGTCAGGAAACTGCCCCACTGACCCTCCATTTCACCGGAGAAGTAGTGGCGCAGGAACTTCGCCAAATTAGCTTTCCTGTTTCGGGACGCATTGAGGCATTACATGTGGCCAAGGAAATGCCTGTGGAAGCCGATACACTTTTGGGAAATCTGGATGATACAGACTATCGCATCGCACTGGAAGGTGCCCGGGCACAGCTTCGATCAGTGCAAAGTCAACTGGATCTGGCTTTGGCAGGTGCCCTTGAAGAAGAGTTGCTGCAGGCTGAACTGGAAGCGCTGAAAGCAGAGGAAGCCACTGTTTTTGCCCAGGCTCAGCTGGGGCGCAGTGAGGCTCTCTTTGAAGCAGGTGCTGTATCTCAGTTGGAACTGGATGCAGCCAGATTGGAAGCGGCCCTTGCAGCTGCTTCATTTCAGCAGGTGGAGCAACAACTGACCCGGTTGCGCGCTGGGGCCCGGCAGGAAGAAATTGATGGTCTCGCCGCCCTCCGTGATGCCGCCGCCGCAGAAGTGACTCATGTTGAAACCCAAATGAGGCGTGCGGTGTTACAGCCCCAAACCCGGGGGATTATCACCGCTCTCCATTATGAGACAGGAGAAACCTATGTGGCGGGTACACCGCTGCTTACCCTTCGCAGCGACATCCCCAAGGTACAGGTGAGTGCCACTGTTGGGGAACTGGCACTGCTTCAACCGGGGAACCCGGCAGTGATGGTGTCCCGTGACCTGGAATGGGCAGGTGAAATCAGCCTCATCAGCACTTTTCCCGATCCGCTGACCCGCACCTATCCCATCGACATCAGCTATCAGGAGGCGGGGCACCTGCCGGGAACTGTGGTGTCCGTCGTGGTGGAAACCACCCCGGTGACAGGCATCTGGGTACCCATGAGCAGTGTTGTTGCCGGTGACCAAGACTATGTCTATGTGGTGGCGGGTGATGTGGCGGTCCAGATACCGGTGAACGTGGTACAGTCATCAGGCACCCGTTTAATGATCACAGGGGTGGAACCGGGGCAAATGCTGGTTATTGCAGGCATGTCCCGGTTATCTTCCGGTGACAGGGTTATTTGGGAAGCGGCGGGTGATCAGCCATGACCCGGTTGATCCAAAGTGTGCTGAGACATCCGCTGGTGGTATTCCTGCTGGCAGGCATGGTGGTGCTGGCGGGAGCTCTCAGTTTTTACATGTCTCCCAAACAGGAGTATCCTGAAATTGCCCCGCCCATGGCCTTGGTGACCACTGTCTATCCCGGAGCCCTGCCGGAGGACGTGGAACGGTTGGTCACCCGAAAAATTGAAGAAGAGGTGGAGGCTGTCACCGGATATCTTCGTTCCAACTCCAGATCGGTACATGGCCTGTCGGTAGTGGTGCTGGAACTGGAATACGGTACCAGTGTGGACAATGCCTGGGTAGATCTGCGCAATCGGATGAGCGATTTGCAAAAGGATTTGCCCGATGAAGCCTTCGCCATTGAAATCAACACCAAGCTGGATGAAACCGCCGGTTTTATTCTGGCGGTCACCGGCCCTGATCTGACCATGGCAGAATTGGCCTCTCTGGCATCAGAAATCAAAACATCCATGGAAGGCATCGCCGGGTTGTCCCGCATCAGCCTCACGGGTGAGCAGGCTTCCCATCTGGAAATTCGGGTGGATGCCGAAGCGCTTTTGCCATTGCCCTTAACCATGAGCCAGATCAATGACCTGATTCATGCCCAGACGGCAGCCATCCCCTTGGGGGAAGTGCAGCCCCAGTTTCAGGGAGATCAGGTACGGGTGAATCTGGCCCAGGGGATGACCAGCCAGGCGGAAGTGGAGCAGTTGGTTTTGCTGGCTTCTCCACAGTCGGGTGCCACTTTACGTTTGGGCCAGCTGGCAGATATTCGCCGGCGGACAAAGCCGGAAGAACCCAGAATCTGGCACCAGGATGAAACGGCAGTATTGATCACCGGTTATTTCACAGAAGGCAGCAACGTCCTGTTTACAGGCCGCCGGTTGCAGCAAGAACTGGCCGCCTTTGAAAACCGACTGCCTCAGGGAGCGGCACTGTCTTTTCTTCTCTTCCAACCCGATGATATTGCCGAAAAAGTCAATGGCTTTGCCCTGAATCTGCTTCAGGGAATCCTTTTTGTTTCCCTGGTGATTTTTATAGGCATGGGAATTCGTAATGCGCTGGTGGTTTCCTGCGCCATTCCCCTGTCCATCTTCATGACGCTGCTGTTCATGTACCTGTTGAAAATACCTGTTCATCAGATTTCCATTGCAGCCCTGATTATTGCGCTGGGTATGTTGGTGGACAATGCCATTGTGGTGTCTGATGCCATTCAGGTGCGCCTGGATGAAGGTCAGTCTGCCACTGAGGCAGGGGCTGGCGGTGCCCGGGATGTGGCAGTTCCTGTGTTTACCTCCACCCTCACCACCATCGGGGCCTTTTTGCCCCTGTTGATGCTGGATTCCCTGGCTGGTGACTTCATTCGAAGTGTGCCTCAAATTGTGATCATGGCCCTGGCCGCCTCCTATCTGGTGTCGGTTTTCTTCATTCCGGTGGCCGCTGCACGCTTTTTCAGGTCCCGGATTCCATCGCCAGAGAAGAACAGGGCCCGTCAGCGCATCCACCGGTTGGTGGAAACCGGTATTCGACGGCCACGGGCCAGTCTTCTGGTGTTGGGGGTGCTGGTCATCACCGCTGCCATCATGGGGTTGCAGCTGGGACTTCAGTTTTTTCCCAAAGCAGATACCGATCTGGTTTACATTGACATAAAAACCGAGAACGATCAGGGAATTGAAGCTACTTCCCGACTGGCAGAAGACGCTGCTTCACTCCTGGCAGCCTGGCCTGAAGTCACCCAGTACAGCGTCGCAGTGGGTGACGGTTTTCCCAAGTTTTACAACACTCTTCCCATTCCCCTGCAGGCCCGGGATGCAGCTCAGATCGTGTTTCGGGTGAATCTGAAAGACAGCGGCCGTTACCGGCGACTGTCTCAGTTCACTGATGACCTTCAACGGGAGCTGGACCGACAGCTGGTGGAAGGGCAGGCAACTGTAAAACTTTTGGAACAGGCTGATCCCATTGCTGCTCCGGTATTGGTGCGCATCAGCGGGGGCACCCTTCAAGAGCGGCAGCAGGCGTCCCGCCAGCTGCGGCGATGGCTGGAAGAAATTCCCGGCTCCCTGAATGTGCGGGATGATGAGGCCCCTGCCCGCTATGAATACCGTATTCAACCTGTTGATGATGTGGCCATGCGGTTGGGCATCACCCGGTATCAGCTGGCTCGCGAACTGAGTCTGGCCATCATGGGGCAGTCGGTGGCTACTGTTTCCCTGGATGGGGAGGAAACGGTGCTTTTTCTCACCAGCACGGCGAACAGCCGGGAAACCATTGAAAATATGGGCATTCTGTCACCTGTGACCGGCGAAAAAACGCCCCTGAAACAGGTGGCTGTAATGGAGGCAGTTTCTCAGCCCGCCAGTGTACTGAAGTACAACAGCCAGGAAACCATCACCGTCATGAGTGATGTGGTTTCGGGTTATAACGCCGTCAACATTCAGGATCAACTTCAGGCAATGGCAGAGAACCAGCCTGCTCCCGGGGTGCGCATGATCTTTGCCGGCGAAAAAGAAGAAATTGCCAAATATTTTGGTGAAGTGGGAGTATCAGGGGTTTTTGCGGTGATGATCGTTTTTGTCATTCTTGTGCTGCAGTTTGGCAATCTGCGGCTGCCGATGTTGATTCTGCTGACCATCCCCTTTGCGACCATTGGTTCGCTCATGGGACTGTGGCTCTTTCAGCAACCCCTTTCTTTCACTGCTCTGCTGGGAATGGTGAGCCTTTTTGGCATCGTGGTGAATAACGCCATTATTTTGCTGGATTACATTCAGTATGAGGTGCGCCAGGGGCATGATCCGCCAACGGCCTGCCGTCAGGCGGTGGCCCTTCGCCTCAGACCCATTCTCCTTACCACCATCACCACTGTGATGGGTCTGCTGCCCCTGATTCTTTCCGGCAGCGATCTTTTCACACCCCTGGCCATTGCCCTCATGGCCGGGCTGCTGGGTTCCACATTTCTGACGCTGGTAATTCTCCCGGTATTGTACCTGATCACTTATCCAAAGACTTCTGCCGCAAAAGGGATTCTTGTTCCTCATGGGGTATCAAAAGAATAAGCGTATGAAAAAAAGCGAAAAGAAGTGAGACCGGCATGAAAAAAAGGGCGACAAGCAAAAAGTTGCCGGAAATTGTTGAAGTACAGTTAAGGGCGTTGTTGAAAATGCGTGGGTATTAACCAATCAGTGATGCCCATTCATTTGTGGTTGAAGAAAGCAGGTGAAGCACATGCTACTGATGCATTGTCTCAGGCATGACCAACAGAAAGGGAAGAGAAAAGGAAATATGACTGAAAGAGCAAAAAGGCTAAAATTGCGCCAATGGCTGCCATTGTGGTTGGTGGCCTTGCTGCTCTTTTTTCCGGTTCAGGCTGTTCGGGCCCAGTCGGAGATTCCTGTGGTATTGACCATTCAGGTGGATGACATGATTACCGCCGGCACCACGGCACAAATCAGGCGGGGCATACAGGAGGCGGAGGACCGGCAGGCAGATGCACTTGTGATTCTGCTCAATACTCCCGGTGGCCTGGTGGACGCCACGCTGGATATCGTCAGCCTCATGGCAGAATCCCGGGTGCCGGTGATCACCTATGTGTCACCCCAGGGAGCCATTGCAGCCTCGGCAGGAGCCTTTATCCTCCTGGGAGGTGATGTGGCCGCCATGACGCCGGGTTCCACCACCGGTGCAGCCATGCCGGTGACACTGAACCCTGGAGAGGAAGGCACGCAAACTGCCGATGATAAAACCGTGTTGTTCCTTGCCGGTCATATTCGCAGTATTGCAGAATCCCGGAATCGGCCCGGTGATGTGGCTGAGCGATTTGTCACAGAAAACCTGACCCTGAGCACACGGGAAGCGCTGGAAGAAGGGGTAATTGATCTGACGGCGGTGAGCCTTGTCAATCTGTTGGAAGAAACAGACGGAAAGACAGTCACCATTGCCGGAGAAACCGTGATGCTGAACACTGCCGGTGCAGTGGTGGAATCGATTGAAAAATCACTGACAGAAAAGATGACCCACCTCATCAGCAACCCTCAGATCACCTTTATCTTACTGCTGTTAGGGGTGTATGGCCTTATCATTGGTTTCGGCAATCCGGGCACCTTTGTGCCGGAGGTGATGGGAGCCATCGCGCTGGTGCTGGCCCTTTACGGGCTGGGCATGTTTGAGATCAATCTTTTTGCCATGTTGCTGATTTTTCTGGGGCTGGGGCTGCTGGTGGCCGAAGCCCTCACCCCCACTTATGGGGTGCTGGGAACAGGCGGAGTCATCAGCCTGGTGCTGGGAATTCTGTATCTTCCCGTGGAACCGCTGGTGGCCCGGCGGTGGCTGGCACAGTTCCGTATGATGGCCATTGGCGTTGGTGCTGTGGGAGCCGTCTTCCTTGTGGTGCTGCTGGGAGGCCTCATGCGCCTGCGGCGGTTGCCGGTGAAAATGGGGAACCAGGAATTTTCCCAGGAAACAGGTGTGGCCGTTACGCCACTTCAGCCGGAAGGAATGATTCAAATCAGAGGCGAGCTGTGGAAGGCGAAAACCCGGAACAATGAGGTGTTGCCTGAAGGTACCCGGGTACGGGTGCTGGAACGACAACAACTGGTGTGCCTGGTGGAGCCGGTAGAGGCCTTGGCGAATGGTTCAATAGCAGAAATGGCGGATGCTGCGCCTGAGATGGATGCTGAAGCGACGGCAACAGAAGAGAAAGAATAAAATAAAGATTTTCCTTCAGAAACAAATGGAACACTTGGAAGAAACTGGAGTTCATTGACGGGTTATGAAGAGGAGGCGTTACCATGTTATTTCGATGGATAGAAAACCTGGTGCCCCTGGCGGGTGTTTTCGTGGCATTGGCAGCATTGTTGAAAATGGCGGTGAAAGTTTTTCCTGAATATGAAAGAGGCGTTCTTTTTCGACTGGGTCGTCTGGTGGCGGTGAAAGGGCCGGGGCTTATTCTTGTCATACCATTCATCGACAAAGTGATTCGAGTGCCCCTTCGTATCGTGGTGGATAACGTACCGCCCCAGGAAGTTATCACAAAAGATAATGTTACCTGCAAAGTGAACGCAGTGCTTTACTACCGGGTGACCGAGCCGGATAAAGCTGTCATCAATGTGGAAAAGTATCACGAAGCCACCAGTCAGTTTGCTCAGACAACCATGCGCAGCGTGGTGGGGCAGGCAGACCTGGATGAACTGCTTTCAGAGCGGGATCGGCTAAACCGGAGAATTCAGGAAATCGTTGATTCTGCCACAGATCCCTGGGGCATTAAAGTCACTGCGGTGGAAATAAGGGATGTCATCATTCCCGTGGAAATGCAGCGAGCCATTGCCCGCCAGGCTGAAGCAGAGCGGGATCGCCGGGCGGTGGTCATTCAGGCAGATGGTGAAAAACAGGCGGCGAAGAAGATTGCGGAAGCCACCGAAATCCTCACCCGTGTCAACGGTGCCATGACACTGCGGATGCTGCGTACCATCAGTGAATCTGCCAACCAGGAAAGCAACACCATCCTGTTTCCCATCCCCATGGAGCTGAGTCACTTACTCACCAAATGGACTGAACCTCCGGTAGTCAAACGGGAAGAAAAGAAACCTGAAACCACCGGGGCCTGGGAAGAAACCTGGGCGGCAGATGAAGAAGTGTAAGGCATAATTTGAATGAGTAGAATTTGAATGAGTAGTCCAAATCACTCGATCAACAGCGACTGTTGCATGAAGCGCTGTTGATCGGGTGTCTTTTTTGGTGGTGCCATGATGGGGTTAAGTAGGTTGATTCATTGTGAAAAAGGTGAATCGACGTGTTTATCAAACGTAAAAAAGGAGGGAGTGATGTTGAAGTTTTTGATAAAACACCATAATCTGTGATACAATATAGGTTATTAAAAACAGGAACATCACTATTCTTATGCAATCAGAGATTGTTCAATAAATGTGTTTGCCAAACCCGTCATCAAGGCATTCTCCTTTTCCAGCGATCTAAGCACTTTTTCTTCCAAAAACAACAATGAATCTAACGTTTCTCTCAACACACAATAAAGAATAATCTGAATAATACTGGGCAAATGCAGGAGTGAGCCAGTAGGAGGATGAAACGTGCTGTTACATTTCCAATATTTATTGATAGCGGCAATTCTTATTTCAATAAGCATATATATGTACGTATCCATGCAAATACTTGAAGACAGTCAATCAGCCAATGATTTCATTCAAAAAATCATTGGGGTGGCATCATTTTCTGTTCTGATCACAGCCTCGGTACTCATGAAGGGTATTCTTCTTAACACCTTTCTGGGTGTTCACAGTTCACCAAGATATCAGGTGATTACTTCGATGGTCATCCTGGTGATGGTCGTGGTTTTTTCCGTGCTTCTCATTAGTCACCGAAATCATTCTTACTTCTATAGCAGAAGAAAAGAACTGTTTGCAGGTGCGACAGCGTTTATTGCGGTGATTCCGGTGCATCGGTTTGACATACTGTACTATATTTCCACCATTATTTTTATGGTAACAGCCGGCGGTTTTTTACATAAGAGCTTCTTTAAACTGAAAATGAGGAGTAATGTGGGCCTGTACTTTATGGTTATTGCCAGCAGCTCTGTTGTTGCTGCAGTGGTACTTTCCTATTATTTTGAACCCTTGTTTTTCAACACCTTTAATATGGGGCTGCTTACTTTTGTTATGCTGGGTTTTTTTGTATTTTACATCTCGCATTATCACGAAGAGTTGAATCACAAAATGTGTGTGCTGACAGAACAGGAGCAAACCATTAAAAGTAAAAACAGAAAACTTAAAGAAGCCATCTATCAAGATGCAGTGGTTGGTATTCCCAACAGAAATGCGTTTGAAGAGGCTGTTTTGGAAAATGGTGATAACTGTTATGTGGGACTGTTAAATATTCGGGATTTTATGAGTTATAACAAACTCCTGGGTTTTGCCCGGGGAAACCAGATCTTACAGGAACTGGCAAGGGTGTTACTGGAGATTAATTCCACCAACACAAGCATTTACAGATACTATTCCGACAAGTTGATCATTATTTTCAAAACCAAGTGTTTTGAAGAAGCAACTAAACTTGCCATGGCCACTCAATCGACCATCGAATCAATGAAGTTTCAGGGGGTGGCAATCAGAACCTATATGGGTCTGTATCATTTAACCAAAGATGAGATCTTTTCATCAGAAAACTGCTGTACTGACTTGTATGGAGCTTTGGAAACGGCATCGTCAATGGCCCAAAATACCAGCACGTCAATCTACCATTACCATTCAGATGATCATGAAAAAGAAAGATTCGCCACTTCGCTGGAGATAAAACTGCTGGAAGCCATTGAAAAGAAACGTTTCCAGGTATTCTACCAACCACAGTATGACAACAAAAAGCTTAAAATCAACTCTTTTGAAGCCCTCATTCGATGGAAGGATGGCGAAACTTTTGTGGCACCAAATGATTTCATCCCTTTAGCGGAGAAAAAGGGGTTGATGGGGCCCATTACATGGCAGGTGATTGATACTGTTTTCAGGGATGTTTCAGAGCATGCTTTCTTTTCTGGGCGAACCGTTGCGATTAATCTGTCTGCGGATCAATTGGTGGAGGATGCATTTATTGAGTATGTGACAGATAAGAAAGAGATGCATGCTTTAGAGCCTCAAAGAATCGTGTTTGAAATTACTGAAACAAGTCTTTTCAACGATATTGAAAAAGTGAAGCTCACTTTGAATGCTCTCAGAAAAATGGGCTTTCAATTATCGATCGATGACTTTGGTGCAGGGTATTCTTCGCTGTTTCGCATATCTGAACATGAAATCGATGAAGTCAAGTTTGACAAATCATTTATTGCGGATATTGAGAACCCAAAAACGTATGCCATCATGAAAAAAACAGCTGAACTGTTTAACAGCTTTGGTATCCGGGTTGTGGTTGAAGGTGTTGAGAAAAAAGAACAGATGGAAATGATTGAGGGCTTTATGATCGATTTGTATCAAGGTTACTATTTTTGCAAACCAGCACCACTCGAGAAACTTATGGAAATGTTTAGTTTGGAGAAATCATCTGGCAACAAGATCAATAATGAAGGAGGCCAACTCAATGAAACAACCCCATATTCTTTGCCAGCCAGACCAGGTGGCACCCCAGGTGCTTCTGCCGGGAGATCCGGCCCGGGTATTGCGGGTGGCGGATTTTCTGGATGAATGGAAAGAGATCGCTTTTAACCGGGAGTTTCGCACCATTACCGGCACCTACCGGGGGATGCCGGTAACAGTCACCTCCACCGGTATAGGCGGCGCTTCTGCTGCCATTGCCGTTGAAGAACTGGCAGCTTGCGGTGTGCGTACCATGATTCGCATCGGCAGCGCCGGTGCCGTTCAGGCGGGAATTGCCATTGGAGATCTGATCATCGCCCAGGGGGCCGTGCGGGAAGACGGTGCTTCTCGCATGTACGTTCCGGAAGCTTATCCGGCGGTGGCTTCTCCCAGGCTGACCCTGGCATTGGAAGACGCCTGCTTTAAGTTGGCCATTCCATGGCACAGCGGTCTGGTACGCAGTCATGATTCTTTCTATATCGATGAAGAAGCAGCCATTATGGCCCAATGGAACCGGAAAGGCGTGTTGGGTTCAGATATGGAAACAGCAGCAGTGCTGACAGTTGCCCGGCTCCGAGGCGTTGAAGCAGCGGCCATTCTCAATAACGTGGTGCTTTATGAGGGTGATGTGAAAGAAGGCGTGGGCGAGTATGTGGATGAAACAACCGCAGCTGCTGAAGGTGAAAAAAGAGAAATACAGGTGGCGCTGGAGGCCCTGTACCATTCCTGTGAAGATAGTAAGCCATAAAAGCTTATACGCTGTAGAAGCAAGGGGCGTTAAAGAAAGCGTTTTGTGAAACCATAAAATAACAGCCAAAATCTAATGCTGGCTGTTTTTTTATGGTTTCACATCCGGTGGTGTCTGGTATAATGGAGACATCATTATCAAAAGAGTCGGAAAAATGGGTGGTCTTGTTTGGAAGGAGCTTCTCAGGTGAATGCATCACAGCAAATCCATCAACTGAAGGAAGAACTGAATAAATACCGGCTGATGTTTGAACACGCACCCTTGGGGATGTTCCATCTAAACCATCAGGGGGTGGTGACAGACTGCAACGATCAACTGGGAAACATTGTGGGAGCGCCAAAGGAAAAGGTGCTGGGCATCAACGCCCTTACCTTGGAGAACAGTGCTTATGTGTCAGCGGTTCGACAGGCAATGGCAGGCAACATGGCCTCTTTCGAAGGCGCATATACCTCGGTGGCAGGTGGAAAGTCCCGCTTCCTGCGGGTTCTTTTTGCGCCGACCGGCGAACCACAAAAGGGCAGTTGGGAAGTGGTGGCCATTGTGGAGGACATCACGGAAAAACAGCAGGCAGCCCAGCAGTTGAAGGCCAGTGAAGAACGGTTTCAGATTGCCCTGGAGAATAGCGGCGATGGTGTCTGGGATTGGGATCTGAAGTCAGATGATACTGATGTCACCGATAACTGGCTGGAGCGGCTGGGATACCAGCGTCATGAGATAGACCTCAGCCTCGAAGGCTTTCTGACCTATGTACATGCGGATGACCGGGAGAAGATAGTGGAACAATTTCAGTGTTTTTCGACAGGGAAAACGCCGCAGTTCAGTGTCCTTTTTCGGATGCGGTGCCGGGATGGCACTTTCCGATGGTTTTCTTCCGTAGGAAAACCTGTTGAATGGTCAGAAAAAGGTGAGCCGATGCGAGCCATTGGCACCCACCGGGATGTCACGGCCCAGCAGGAAGCCATTGAAGCGCTGAAAGTCAGTGAACGGAGCAAATCAGTCCTCCTGTCCAACCTGCCGGGAATGGCATATCGATGCGAATATATTCAGGATACCTGGCAGATGACCTACATTTCGGAGGGATGTTTTGATCTGACGGGTTATCCTGCGCATTCGCTGAAAGGAACCAATCAGTCGTTGAAAGAGCTGATTTTACCCAGGGGAATCGTTCTGCCGGAGTACCGGGAAAAACTTTGGGATAAATGGCTTCAGATGATGCGGGAACAAAAGGCTTTTCGAAGCGAATACCCCATTATTACCGCTGAAGGTGAGACGAAGTGGGTATGGGAGCAGGGGCGGGTAATTCTGGATGACATTGGCAGGGTGAACGCCCTGGAATGCTTTGTCACAGATATCACTGAACGTCGTGAAGCAGAAGAAAAGAACCGCCGGCTGGACAAGTTGAAAGATGAGTTTCTGGCCAACACATCCCACGAATTGCGAACACCCCTTAATGGAATCATCAGCATTGTGGAATCCCTTTTGAAAGGGATCGGCGGCTCCATGACATCTGATCAGCGACAAAACTTATTGCTGGTACGTCTCAGCGCCAGGCGACTGGCGGCCCTGGTGAATGATATTCTGGATTTTTCCCGTATTCGGCACCATGATTTACGACTCCATTTGCGGCCCGTTGACCTTCACAGCAGTATCCGCCTGGTAATGGATCTTTTTCGCCATCAGGCAGAACACCGGGGAATTCAACTGGTGAATCAGATATCTCCCCACAGCCAAATGGTATTGGCGGATGAAAATCGCCTGAGCCAAATCTTCTTCAATCTCATCGGCAATGCCCTTCGCTATACTGAAAAGGGAAGCATCACCGTTACCGGCCAACAGCAGGATGACATGATGAAGTTGACAGTGGCAGATACAGGCATTGGCATTCCGGAAGAACGACAGGACAATCTATTTGAGTATTATGAGCAGGCAGGGTTATCACCGGAGAGAGAATACAGCGGTACCGGGCTGGGACTGCCCATTACCCGTCAACTGGTGGAGCTTCACGGCGGCACGATTCAGGTGTGTTCCGTGGTTGGTCAAGGCAGTGCATTCACCTTTACACTGCCATTGGCACGACGACAGGAATCGCAGGAACGGTTGGGACATCCGGTTGATTATGCGGCTATAACAGAGCAGGAGAATATGACCGACTTCTACGTGGAACCCCTGACTGGTTCTGAAACAGCTCACATTCAACAGAGTGAGTTCACAGTGCTGGTGGTGGACGACGAACCGGTGAACCGGCAGTCGCTTATGAACATACTGGCTTTGAAAAAAATGAGTGTCGTGGCAGCTGAAAGCGGTCACCGGGCACTGGAGCTTTTGAAAGGGCCGAATAGACCAGATCTGTGCATTATTGATATTATGATGCCCCGCATGAATGGGTATGAGCTTTGCCATAAAATCCGGGAAAGATTCACTTCCTTTGAACTGCCAGTGATTTTTTTGACGGCTCGTTACGGCGAAACAGAGTTAAATCAGGGATTCAAAGTGGGAGGCAACGACTTTTTACACAAGCCATTTGAAGAATCGGAGTTACTGGCTCGGGTTGAAACCCTGCTGCATTTGAAAAAATCGGTGGAAAAAGCCATGGTGGCAGAAATTGCGTTTCTTCAAGCACAGATCAAGCCTCATTTTCTTTATAATGCACTGAACACCATCGCTGCTTATTGTGAAGTGGAAAGTGAAAAAGCCGGGAGGCTGATTTTATCCCTCTCCACTTATCTCAGAGGCAGCCTTGCCTTCGATAATTTACAGCAAACCATCACTCTGGAGCAGGAGCTGCAATTGACAAAGGCATACGCAGAAATTGAACAGGCCCGGTTTCCCCAGGTGGCAGTGACCTATCAAATTGAAGAAGCAGCCAGCCTGCGACTACCCCCTCTGGTGATTCAGCCTTTGGTAGAAAATGCCATTCGTCATGGAATCTGTCCCCGGCGGGAAGGGGGAGAAGTATCTGTCAAGGTGATGGAGCAGGTATCGGGTTATTTGGTGGAAGTCAGTGACAATGGTGTCGGTGTTGACATTCGGGTCTTGCACCAGGCCATGAATCAGTCGCTATGCGGAAAAAGTGTGGGGCTCTGCAACATTCAAACCCGGTTAAAACGCCTTTATGGGCAGGGTCTTCAGGCGAGCAGCCACCCAGAAAAAGGCACATGCATTCGTTTTCTGATTCCAAGACAGTGAGGAGTGAGCAGATGCTAAAAGTCATTATCGTGGATGATGAACCCATGTCTGTGAAGCGTTTCAGCGGACTACTGGCAAAAACGGGGATGGTCACGCTGGCGGCGGCTTACACGAATCCGGAGGAAGCGCTGAAAAATGCAGCGATTGATGGAGCTGCGGTGGCGTTTATCGATATTGAAATGCCCGGCATGAACGGACTGGAACTGACAGAGAAATTACAGGAGGTGAACCCGATGCTGGATGTGGTGATGGTGACAGCTCATGATCACTATGCACTGGAAGCCTATCGGGCCCACGCCATTGGATACCTGCTGAAACCTGTTTCACTTGAAGAAGTGGCTCGTCAGCTGGAGTTGATCCGGCTGAGACGTGAAACACACAAACCTCCTGAGAGGCCGCCAGTTTTATCCATTCGCAGCTTCGGCCGGTTTCGGTGCCATACCGGTGAAGATTCACCGGCATATTTCAATTGGCGAACGGCGAAGGCCAGAGAACTGCTGGCTTTTTTGCACCATCACCAGGGAAAACCAGTGTCCCGGGACGTGATTTTGGATACCCTCTGGCCTGAAATGGACCTGGACCGGGCAGTGAAAAATTTTCACGCCACCAGTTATTATCTTCGGGAGTCGCTGAAAGAAAGAAATCTGGCCAACTGTTTTGAGCGTTTGAATGGTGCCTATCGACTTCGAATGGACCTGGTTGACAGTGATGAGGCAGCCTTTGAACAACAAAAGCAGCTGATGGAAGCCACAGAAAACCAGTTGGAATCCAACAAAAGAATGGCGGCTATTTACCAGGGGGCCTATTGCGAGGAAGATGATTACCCCTGGGCAGAAGAAAAGCGCACTCGTTACGAACAGGAGTATTTGGAAGCGCTTCAGAGACTTGTTGACGACCTGCTGGAAAAGAAAGAACTGCAGGAAGCGGCACAGACCCTGCGACGCCTCCTGCAGGTAGACCCTTATGAAGAAAAGAACCATGAAAAACTCATGGATATATTCATCATGCAGGATAACTGGCCGGCAGTCAGGGCACACTACCAGTATGTGAAAGAACTTTTCCTCCAGGATTTGGGAGAAACACCCAGCCAGTCGTTACGGGATAAAATAGCCTGTTTTCATGTAAAACAGGAAAAATGAGTTTAGTTTTTGTTTAGACTGCTTCAAGTATGATAGAATGAAATGGAAGCATGGTGATATAGGGAAAGAAAAGGAGAATGAAGATGAAATGCAATGTGGTGAAGCGCCGATCCGTTGGTATGTTGATCACAACAGTGAGCATAATGTTAGCGATGAACCCGGTAAGTGCCGCGACCAATTCGACGACAGAGGCGGCCGGCTGGCTGTCAGATTTGATTATTGCCTGCGTCAACCTGTTTGTCCGACTGGTGATGATTTTTGTTGGATAGTCTCTAAGACCAGAAGAAACGGGTGCATCAATTGACGGGTGTTATACGCGTTCTTCATGAAAAAGATTTTTGAACCTCTGTTCCTCCGGGAAACAGAGGTTTTGTTTTACGAGAGGTTCATAGTGGTAGATGAGACTGCTGAGAGTCAGGTTAAACTCAGTAACAACGGGTATGAAACAGAAAGAATGTGCGGAAGTAGAAATTGTCGATAGCCTGAGGGAGGCGCTGTAATGAATCCATATCGAAGTGTCAAAAAAGTAGTCAGGGGAAGAGATGCCAGCGATGGTGCCGGCGTGAAGCTGGTGCGGGTTTTCAGCAACCGGGATGCCGCTGACTTTGATCCGTTTCTGATGATGGATGCCTTTGACAATGACAAGCCGGAGGAGTATGTGAAAGGGTTTCCCTGGCATCCCCACCGGGGAATTGAAACCATTACTTATTTGTTGGAAGGAAACGTGGAACATGGTGACAGTCTGGGGAACAAAGGCAACATTTATGATGGGGACTGTCAGTGGATGACTGCCGGCAGCGGTATTATTCACCAGGAAATGCCCCAGCCGCCGGGACGCATGGTGGGGGTGCAGATTTGGTTGAATCTGCCGGCGAAGGACAAAATGACCACTCCCGCCTACGGGGATATTCTGTCAAAAAACGTGCCCCTGTTGGAAGACCAGGGATGTGACGTGCGGGTTATTGCCGGTGATTACCGGGGAACCAGTGGAGCCTTTGAAGGCAGATACATTAAGCCCCGGTTCATTGATGTGACCATGCCCCCCCAAAGCATCTGGGTGTTGGATACAGAGCCTGATAACACCCTTTACACCTATATCTTTTCAGGGGAAGGGTGTTTTGATCCGGATTCCGGCGAAAACACCGGCGCCAAAACCACCCTGCTTTTTGAGGACGGCAGACAGCTGAAAGTCACCACAGGAGAGAAACCGTTGCGGTTCATTCTTCTTTCGGGCCCGCGGCTCAACGAACCCATTGCCTGGGGAGGCCCCATTGTCATGAACACAAGCGAAGAACTGGATCAGGCTTTTCAGGATCTGGACGAAGGTACCTTCATTAAAGAACGGATTTAGAATATCATCGAATATACGTCGAGGCAGAAAGCATGCTGGCAGGAGGAGTACTATGATCACCATCGGATGTCACCTTTCCATCGCAAAAGGATTTTACCAGGCAGGGTTGGACGCGGTTTCCATAGGTGCCAATACCTTTCAGTTTTTCACCAGAAATCCTCGGGGTGGGAAAGCCAAGGGGATTGATGAAATAGATGTGAAGCAGCTAAAAACCCTCATGAATACCCACCAATTTGGGCCATTGGTTGCCCATGGGGCCTATACCATGAATCTGTGCTCCAACAAACCGGAAACCCGGGCTTTTTCCCGAATGATTTTTCAGGATGACTTGGAACGTCTGAAACAACTGCCGGAAAGCGTGTATGTTTTTCATCCCGGTTCCCATGTGGATCAGGGGGTAGAAACCGGCATCGCCCTGATTGTGGAATCCCTCAATGAACTGTTGACTTCAGAAACAGAAAACTGGATATTGCTGGAAGGCATGTCAGGAAAAGGGTCTGAAGTGGGAAGTGCCTTCGAAGAACTCAAGATGATCATTGACGGGGTGAAAAACAACCGGCGGCTGGGCATCTGCCTGGATAGCTGTCACCTCTACTCCGCCGGGTACGATATTGTCACTGATCTGGATAAGGTGCTGGATCATGCAGACAGTCTCATTGGCCTGGAGCGACTGAAGGCCTTTCATCTCAACGACAGCCTGGTGCCCTTTAACTCCCGAAAAGACCGTCACGCCACCATTGGTGAAGGGAGTCTGGGACTTGAGGCACTGGTGAATGTAATGACCCATCCACGTTTGCGGCATCTTCCCTTTAACCTGGAAACACCCAATGAGCTTCCAGTGCATCAGGAAGAAATCAGGAAACTGAAAGCAGCTGCAGCCAAGTTCCTTCTGTGAAACAAATCTTTCGGTGAACCGTCTGTATCATTGTCAACATAAAGGAGGCGAAAGCAGATGGTGATTTCTTTATTAATTCCACTGGCACTGCTGGCGATTGTTGTGCTGGTGATTGCCGGTGCGAGAAGCGGTTCACATCAGGGAGGCGAAGACATGATTCGAAATGTGTACATCTATGTGGTTTTGTTTGCAACATTAATGATGACCATTGGCGGCAGCGTGGCGGCGTTCATGGCAATGGCAGACATGGTGGCGCCGGCTCCCTACTACCAGAGCTATGAAGATTACCGACGGTGGGGAATTGAACGGGAACTGAAAGAAGATGGTGAAGTGATGGCTCAGCTGAGCGAAGAAGAAATTCGGGAAAAGTACGATGCCATGGTGATAGCTGAGACAGAGCGACAGGTGGTACGGGCCAAAAATTCCCTTGTTAAAAGCTTGGGCTGGATTGCCATACCACTGCCCATCTTCCTGTTTTATTCCCGAAAGCTGCGACAACGACAGGCAGCAGGTGCCTAATGGCTTGCCAGGCAGAAAGGGTAGGTTAAATGAAATCGATAAATGTTTCCAAACTTAAGAAGAAAAAGGGGCTTATCATTGGTATTCTGCTGATAGTATTTCTGGCATCGGGTGTCATCTGGGGGGAACGGTGGTTCCAGCTTCGTCAGTATCGCCAGGAAGTGGCAGCCATTGAACTGACAGGCGTCGACTTAAAAACCCTGGAAGACGGCATTTATGAAGGGGAGAAAACCATCACCTGGATCTCTGCGACTGCCAGGGTGACGGTGGAAAACCACCGTATCACCGGTCTGGAATTTAGTCATCAGCATGACCGGGGAGAAGCGGCCAATGTGATTCCTGGTCAGGTCATGGCGTTCCAAACCACCCAGGTGGATCTGGTGTCGGGAGCCACCAACAGCAGCAAAGTGATTCTTCAAGCCATTGAAACGGCTTTAAAATCACCGCCGGTGACTCATATTTCAAAAGAATACCAGTACGAAGGGCCACATCGGGTGGAAGTGGAAGGCCGGGAACTGGAACTGGTTCGACTACCCAAATCAGTTGCAGAAGAAGTGGTGGTGCGCGATTTCATCAGCTCAGTCACCTTTGACTTTGATGAAAAATATAAGCTTTTAGCTGATATTGAGCCACATACCGTCAGTATTGAAAATGAACGGAAGCTGGCACTGGAAGAAGGCCGTTACATGAAAGCGGTTACATTGTACCATGTGGATACCCTGAGCGCCAAAGAATACAATGAGGGGCTGTTGGCCAATGGAGCCTGCAATGACTATTATTATGATGGTGTGATGGATCTGGTAAAACAGTACCAGCTGGTCGACTTTGAAGTGATCAATGTGGATTACGAACAGGTGCTTTCCGATGACACCGGTGGCCCCCAGTGGGGCACTGGGCGATACCTTCGCAATTTCCTTGTGGGGCACCGTGAGAATGAAGACTTATGGAAAATATACGATTATGCCATGCCGGTGAACCGATCCGGCCAATGATTCCACGGGTATGATCAACAACAGCACAAAACCGGAAGTGCCTTGCAGCGGCTTCCGGTTTTGTGCTGTTATCTTACCAAAATATAAGAAAGGAGGATGTAAGCAAAAGGTAATTACTGCTCGTTGGCAACATTTTCACCGGCGATTCTGCCAAAGACGGCAATATCTGCCAGGGCGTTGCCGCCAAGTCGGTTGGCACCATGAATACCGCCAGTGACTTCGCCGGCAGCGTAGAAGCCGGGAATCACATTGCCGTCAGTATCAAGTACCTGTGCCAGGGTGTTGATTTCAATACCACCCATGGTATGGTGAACGGTGGGTACGCGGGGACCTGCATAGAAAGGTGCCTGTTCAATTTTTCGGTCAAAAAGGGTGCGGCCAAACTCGTCGGGGCCGCCTTTTTCAACAGCTTCGTTAAATGATTCAACGGCCTGAACCAGACTGGCAGGATCCACGTTAATGGCGGCTGCCAGTTCTTCCAGGGTGTCGCCTTTGAATGCACGGCCCTGATCAATCAGTTCATTAATGGTTTCGTTAAAATTATTCTTTTGAGTTTCGGGGTCAGGGTAGTTGGTGCTGTCTAATACAACGTAAAGATAAGAATCTGTCTGTTCCATCAGTGCCAGAGTCATCACATCGCGTCGTGCTCCTTCATCAACAAAACGGTTCCCTTCTTTATTGACGAAGATACGGTTTTCAACACCCTGCTCAATGTTGCCGCTGAGACTTCCGCTGTTGGGATCGCCCAGGGGAAGCAGCTGAATGTCTTTCATGCCGATAAGGCTGGCTCCGATGGCTTCAGCCATAACCAGACCATCGCCGGTGGCGCCGGGGTGATTGGTGCTCTTCAGGTTGGTCAGTGCAGGCCAGTCTTCGTTGAAGCGATCACGCATTTCTGAGTTCACTCCAAATCCGCCGGAAGCCATGACAACACCCTTGGAGGCGTTCAAGGTAACATCGTCGTTGAAATGTTTGGCGATAACACCAGTGACACGACCGTTTTCAACAATAAGCTCGGTGGCTTCGGTATCCAGCAGCACTTCAATACCATCATGGGCATTAATGTAGTTGGAGTAAGTGTCAATGAAGCCGGTGCCCAATGGTGTGGAAGGTTTGTGTGCACGGGGCCACAGGCCGCCAAGAACAGTAAACACCTCATCATTGAACTTCATGCCCAGGCTTTCCAGCCATTCAATGGCCGGATAGGCGTTTTCCACCAGCACACGAACCAGTTCAGGATTACCCACCTGGTCGCCGCCGTCGAAGGTTTGCTGAAAATGCTTGTCAATGGAATCTTCGATTCCCTGAGCTTCCTGTCTGCCGGGATCAACAGCGTTGAATGCACCACCGGAAAGAATGGTGTTACCACCCAGGCGGGGCATTTTTTCGATGATAATAACACTGGCACCATTTTGATGTGCAGTGACAGCCGCGGCCAGACCGGCACCGCCACCACCAATGACCACCACATCAGCATCGTAGGAAACGGCTTCACCGGTAGCTGCAGCACTGCCAGCACCGCTTTGAAGGGCAGCAATATCTGCGCCGGCCTGCTCCAATGCATTGATAATGGCTGAAATCAGAGCGTCACTGGTAACGGTTGCGCCAGAAACAGCGTCAACTGCCAGGTTTTGCTGGGAGAGAATCGCAGCAGGAATTCTTTCGAAAACAAGATCAGTGATGCCGGCACTCTCTTTGTGGTCGGTTGTTTCAATGCTGACAATTTCATCAGCGGTGACAGTGACTTCAACAGTGAGATCACCGTTGTGTCCGTCAACAGTCGCTGTGTAGGTACCTGCCTGAAACAATGCATCAACAGACTCATCAACTGGTGCAGCAGGTGCTTCTGTGGTGGTTGGCTGGCAGGCAGCCAGACTTAACACCATGAATAATGCAAGCAGCAAAGCCAAGCCTTTCTTAAAATGTGTCAAGCGATTCATCAAATTACCCCTTTCAAACTTTTAGAATGTAGTCACTGAATGTACTCAATGACCTAGACCATTCTACGATATTGTTAAGACATTGTCAACAGATGAAACATGTTTTGCAAAAAAAGAGTATCCTCAAAAACAACAAATGGAGGCTGATTAAAGAGATCAGAAGGATGCAACTGAGAGGTGCCATGACAATGATCTGATAATGGGTGAGTGCCAGTACTTTTCATTCTCTGAATGAATTGATATAATGAACCTTAATAACCGGAAAGAGGAAGGTTTACACACGCATTGTTGCACAGCGCTGAGAAAAAACGGGAACAGAACCCATAAGACTGGAGAGATTTGATGGGAAAGGACTTGACAAACAGGCAAAAACAGGCGATTGAAACAAAGCAGAAAATCCTTGAAACAGCCACGCGTCTATTTGAGCAGAGAGGGTTTCGGGAAATCACAGTGACAGACATTTGTCGTGAAGCAGGTATTTCGGTAGGAACATATTATTACTATTATCCGACCAAATATGCAGTGCTGGAGAAAATTTTCGCGGATATTGATGATTATTTCAGGGAGGTGGTGACACCGCAGATTGCTGAACTCAGGGTATCAGGGATTCGTGCCCAAGTTCTCACTTTTTTTGATGCTTATGCTCACTATACAGTGGAGCAGGGTCTGGGATTTGTCAAAAAGCTTTATGAAGTTCAGAACAACTTGTTTCGGGTGAAAGGCCGATACCTGCAGGTGTATCTGGCAGAAATCATTACCCGGGGCCAGGAAACCGGGGAACTGGCCACAGATCTGTCGCCGGAGGAAATGGTGGATTATCTTTTCGTTGCCGCCAGAGGGGTGGTCTATCATTGGGCACTGCATGACGGTGAGTATGACTTGGTGGCTGACATGCACCGATACCTGTCACGGTTGTTTAGAACGCTGGAAACTCCTGAAGGAAAATGATTGTTCGCTTATCGAGCAAGGGGAACCGGAGAAAGTGAAGGTTTTTGACATGACACACGTTGAACCCAATCATGATGCTGTGAAGTGGCATCAAGTCAACCTGACAACCTCCGCAACAGATGCAGAACTGAACCATGTGCTTGAATATTATGCTGACTGGGAACCTGAGAGTTTTCAGTGGTCCTGTCTGGCACGGGATTTAAAGCGATTGACTGGAGCCCTGATTTTGGTGCTTTCGGAGTATTGTCCTGCGAAAATGTCACTGGTGACCCGGAGCATCGAAGGAATACCCCAGAAACTGGAAGCAGTGATTCACCAGCTGGGGCATCCAATGGTTGGCCATGAATGGGTCCTGGCGGAAGGCGTTTATGAAGAACTAAATAAAGTTCAACTGCATCGTCTGGATTCCATCCACGAAGCTTCATCCTACCATATTCCAGAGTTCATTGGCTTTACCATTGAAAAAATGCTGGGAATCGGCAGCATTTACAGCATGGGTTTTCTTCACGACAACCAGCTGCTGGGAAACTTCGTGCTGGCCATGCCCAAAGGTCATGAACTGGTCTCGGAGCGCCAGATCATGCTCTTCAGTCAGGGCGTTGGTCGTGTATTGGCTCATGCCGGAATGGATAGATCGAATGAATCATAAAAACAATCATCACCAGACACAGCAGAGAGAAAGAAGCAGGGATGGGGAGTTATTCAGGGAAAGCAGGTGAAATAATATGTATGTTGACATAAATCAATCCATCATTGAACATCTGCCCATGGGGTATGCCCGGCACCAAATAATTTGTGATGAAAAGGGACAGCCTGTGGATTACCGTTTTCTCGAAGTCAATTCAGCTTATGAAACCATGACGGGGCTTCGGGCTGATGCTGTCATTGGCAAGCTGGAAAGCGACGTTTTTCCCAGAGAATCCCGCAGACGCTTTGACTGGATTAAAACCTTTGGCCAGGTGGCACTGTTTGGGACAAATCACGAATTTACTGAATACTCTGTAGCTTTGGAGCGATGGCATCACATGACTGTGTATTCACCGGCTCAAGGAGAGTTCATTACTCTCTTTCAGGATGTGACAGATGTTAAAAGGAATGAAAAATCGCTGGAAGAAGCGCTGGCCTTCAACCGACAGATTATTCAGTATGTGAATGAAGGAATCATCGTTTACGATACAGAGCTGCGTTACCGGGTGTATAATCCGTATATGGAAGAACAGACCGCTGTTAGTGCCGGAGAGGTTTTGGGAAAGCATCCCTGGACGGTTTTTCCGGAAACGCTTGAAAATGGTGTGATGGCATATCTTCACCGCGCTTTGGAAGGAGTTCGCAGCAGTGATGTGGAACTTCATTTTAAACATCATCAGACCGGCGAAGATATCTGGTCATATCAATCCTTCGGTCCCATGCTGGATGAATCAGGAAAACTGGCAGGTGTGATCGTCACCATACAGGATGTGACAGATAAAAAAAGAGCCATGGCTGAACTGGAAAAAGCAAAAAAAGAAGCAGAAGCTGCCAATGTGGCCAAAAGTCAGTTTCTTGCCAATATGTCTCATGAAATCAGAACGCCCATGAATGGATTTATGGGAATGCTTCAATTACTTGAAACAACAGATCTCAATGAAGAGCAGGAGGAACTGCTGGCGCTTACCAAAAGATCTTCAGAGGCATTGCTGGCGGTGTTAAATGATATCCTTGATTTCTCCCGTATTGAAGCCCATAAAGTCCAGCTGTCAAATAAACCCTTTCACGTGCGCCAACTGTTTTCTGATACGCTGGGACTCTTCCAGGGAACAGCATCAGAAAAGGGCCTGATGTTGAAAAGTCATATCGACCCATTGATTCCGGAATATCTGGTGGGAGACGCTTTCAGGCTTCGTCAGATCACTGCCAATCTGGTGGGTAATGCCGTGAAGTTTACCACCAGCGGATCAGTCTGCCTGGAAGCTTCGGTGGAACCCGGTGAGAAGCAGCACAGTGTGAAGTTGAAAGTATCCATTACTGACACAGGTATTGGCATTCCACCGGATCAACTGGAAGCTATTTTCGAACGGTTTGTACAAACTGACAGCTCAGACAACCGGGTTTATGGCGGTACCGGATTGGGGCTGGCCATATCCAAAGGACTGGTGGAGCTTATGGGAGGCAGCATCCAGGCTTCCAGTAAGATGGGAACCGGGAGCTGTGTTACTTTCAGCTGTTTGTTGGACACCATTATATAAGTGGTGAACTTGCAAGCTTTCATCATTCAGGCTGCCAGAATATTGGGAGTATCGCTTAAGTGATGGAAGCGTCACAGAACAGGGGAGGAAGCGGCTTGGGATATCCCGAAATCAGAGTTGATCGCAACAAAATTGAAACCAATACCCGGACAACTGTGGCACGGTGTCACCAGCAAGGAATTCAGGTGGCTGGGGTCACCAAGCTTTTTGGAGGCAACCCGGAGATTGCCGCCGCCTATGTGGCTGGAGGTGTCGACCTGCTGGCAGATTCCCGTATTGATAATCTGAAGCGCCTTTCCGGTTTTTCGCTTCCTAAAATGCTGCTCCGCATTCCCATGATCAGCGAAGCAGAAGCGGTTGTGCAAACAGCAGACATGGTGCTGATCTCTGAACCGGAGACAGCCACAGCACTTTCAACCCAGGCGATGGCTCAAGATAAATTGATTCAGTTGATTTTGATGGTTGATGTAGGGGATTTGCGTGAAGGGCTCTATGAAACGAAAGAAATACAGGAAGCAGCATCCATAATGGATGGGCTTCCTGGAATACAGCTGGCGGGTATTGGCACCAACCTCACCTGCTATGGCGGTGTACGCCCCAGTCGGGAAAATCTGACACAACTGGTGAACATCAAAGCAACACTGGAAAAGCTGCTGAAAAGACACTTGCCTGTGTTGTCCGGTGGCAACGGCGGCACGTTAAGCCTGCTGGAAGCAGGCGAAATACCGGGTGAAATCAACCAGCTGAGATTGGGGTCATCCCTTGCAATGGGAATTGGGCTGAATGATGAGCCGATCCCAGGGTTACACCAGGACGCATTTCTTCTGCTGGCAGAAATTGTGGAACTGCGCCGCAAACCCTCAATCCCAAAAGGTGTCATAGGGTTGGATGCTTTTGGTAACAGGCCGGTATTTGAAGACCGGGGCAATCGCATGAGGGCCATTTGTGCGCTGGGTCGTCAGGATGTTCACCCCAACGAGATATGCCCCTTGCAAGAGGGTATTCAGATTCTGGGAGCCAGCAGCGATCATTTGATACTTGACGTGGAAGACTGCCCTGGATTTTTGCAGGTTGGCAGCCGTCTGGCATTCTTACCAACATATGGCGGCTGTCTCAGCTTGATGACATCTCCATATGTTAAAAAAATCATAATGATGTGATGCATCTTACTTGAACTCAAAAATCCGCCCCCCAAAGGCGGGTTTTTTTACGCATATGTGTATGGAGCGCAAGTGGGTCATGAGTCAAAGGATAAACGTAATGATTGACTGAAACTAATCCATATCAGGGATTTCCTGTTGTGGTATCAATCTCAAAATCTGTTCGGAAAACGTTGGTACTTTGAATGATTTAACAGTTCACTTAGATTAAGATGAGGTTTAAATGGGTACACGTATGGTGACTATAATTGACATAACAATCAATGTATTATTGGACAAAAATAAGAGGGAGGACAAGAAAAGATATTAACCGTATTGATGCAAGGCAGATGATGCCCACGGGATCGATTTGACAGTGGGGATGAACAAAAATCGAAATCATGGCATGGAGGGGGAATGAATCTTGAAAAGAAGCATAAAAAATCAGATGGTGGCATTGGTATTACTGATCCTGTTACTGGCGGCTGTGAGTTTTAGCGCAGGATCATATTTTTTATCCAAAAACAGCAGTGAAGCGTTGGGACGGTCATTGCTTCAGGAAAAACTTGAAGGCAATATCAATGCATCGGTGGTCTACCAACAGCATTATCTGGGGAGACTTTCACTTACGGGAAATCAGCTGATGACTCAAGAAGGTATGCAGCTGGAAGGAAACAACTTTGTGGATACCCTTGAAAAAGATTTGGGCCTTGCCGCTACCATATTTGTCAGAGACGGTGAAGACTATAAACGCATAGCCACCACCATCCGCAATGAGCAGGGGGAACGGGTGACCGGTACATATCTTGGAACCGAGAGTGCTGCCTATCAGCCTGTATCGGCAGGTCAGCGCTATCTGGGAGAAGCTGGTATTCTGGGAAAAAATTATCTGACTGCCTATGAACCTATTACCGACACAAATGGACAAATCATTGGCATTCTCTTTCTGGGAGTTTCAGAGGATGAAGTTGCTTCCATGATCAATGTGTTTGTCACCAGAATGCTGTTGATCCTCCTGTCGGGAGCGGTCGTTATTCTTCTGGCGGCGGCGGTGCTCACGTTTATTTTTGCCGGCAGGCTGGCATCTCCCATTCGTCGTCTGGCAGAACATGCGGCGCTGGTGGGGGAACTGAATCTTACAGAAGAAGTGCCAAGAGATATTCTGCAGCGGCAAGATGAAATTGGTCAGCTGGCAGGTGCTTTTGATGCGGTCACCCGCCAGTTGCAAACAACTATGTCTGAAATTGGGGCGGCTACAAACCAGGTGGCCAATTCAGCCCAGTCACTAAAGGATACCAGCAACCAATCGGCAATGGCTTCAGAAGAAGTGGCCCGAACCATTGAAGAAATTGCCAACGGTGCAGCTGATCAGGCCCGCGACACAGAAGCGGGAGCCAACAACATCAACGAGCTGGGACAGCTCATAGAAACAGACCAGCAGCTGGTGAAGACGCTGAACACCACTGTGGAACAGGTTAATCAGCTGAAGAATGAAGGAATGACATCGCTGAAAGAGGTGGTGGATAAAACTGCTGAAAGCGGCAAGGCTGCTGCTGAGGTGACAGAAATTATTACTGATACCCATCAAAGTGCTCAAAAAATCCAGAATGCCAGCACCATGATTAAAAATATCGCAGAACAAACCAATTTACTGGCTTTGAACGCAGCCATTGAATCTGCCCGTGCTGGTGAGGCGGGTCGTGGATTTGCCGTGGTGGCAGATGAAATTCGAAAACTGGCAGAACAGTCCAATCAGTTTGCAGGCGAAATTGACACGGTGATTTCAGATTTAACTGGGCGAACTGCCCATGCAGTGACCACCATGGAAAAAGTGGGGTATATCGTTGGGGTACAGACCCAGCGTGTGGAAGAGACAGACCAGCGATTTCAGGGAATTGACCAGGCTATGCAGCAAATGGGCCAGGCACTGGCTGATCTTAACCAGTCCACCCGTCAAATGGAAGCTAAAAAAGATGAGATCATTGGTGTGATTGAAAATCTTTCGGCCATTTCTGAAGAGAATGCCGCCGGCACCCAGGAGGCTTCTGCATCTGTTGAAGAACAGACGGCAGCCATGGCTGAAATTGCTCAGTCAAGCAAAGTGTTGGCAGATCTGGCTGCAGCCATCGAGGCAGGGTTGAGTCAGTTCAAACTGAAGTAACATCTCCGGTATCTCTTGAAATGAACAGAAAAAAATCATCGCCCGGTAAGGACTGTTGAATCAGCAGCCGTACCGGGTTTTTTCATGTTCAACGACGGTCGAATTTTTTTAATACAAATGGTATACTATGAAAATAATAGAAAAGCAGCTGCCATGACGGTCTATTGATTAATGAAACCACGATGTTATAGGAGGATATGATGAAATCCATTGAATACCAGAAGCTCATTCGCGACAGAATTCCAGAAATCATTGAAGCTGCGGGTAAAAAAGCAGTGACAGAAATCCTTGGCCCTGGTGAGTATCTTGAAAAACTGCATGAAAAACTGGATGAGGAAGCAGCCGAATACCATGAAACACACAGCATTGATGAGTTGGTGGATCTGGTGGAGGTTATTTATGCCATTTTGGATTACCGGTGTGTTACCCGAACTGAGTTTGAAGAGCTGCGACTGATGAAGAACGAACGACGGGGCGCTTTTCAGAGACGTCTGCTGCTGAAAGCAGTATTGGAAGCAGATAAAGCAATTGAGGATGATCAGGCATGAAGAAGTCAATGATCCTCATTGGAATTATTATGTTGATTTCGGTTTTTCTCCATATGACAACAGAAGAGCAATCTGTTCAACTTGAGCTGTACCGTCAGGGAGAGGAAGGTAAAGCGGTTTCGATGGGACGCATTGAAGGTGAACGGGTCGATGAGTACCAGGCGTTTTATCGTGATCGCATGGCTGAAGGAAAACCTGAGGAAGAACCCGAAACCCTGCGGTATCCAGATGTGGCGGTTTACCTGATTGATGGCAGCAGCGTTATTCACCATAGCAGCTTCTGGTTTTGGGAAAACGGCGAAGGGATGATGGCGTCTGTTGAAGCAAAACATCGGACAAAACCTTTAAATGCTGAAAAAGTGGAAGAAATCAGAAATATCCTTGATGTTGACCTGGAAGATCACTAAGATGCGGACAGACAACGATCTTTATTCTCATTACTCGGAAAACGCCTTCGGCGTTTTCTTTTTTTTGAGACAAGGACAGCAAGAAGTTGAAATCCATTGACAAAAGAATGAAGAAATATCATTTGTCTCAAAAATCGGACTCAAACAACAGGAGCCAGCCAGTCTATGACATCTTGGATTTTGCGATGGTAAGCATTTGAACATAAAGATTAAAAGAACGTTCGAATGGCACGATAATTGCAAGAATATTCCAATCAATGAAGATTGTTTGCGAAAGTGACACGTGCAACAGAAACTCACATCTGAAGGAGGAAGACTATGGGAGTCGGCATAAAAATCAATCAACAAAGAGGATCGCTGAAAGGTCGGGTTTTTTGGCTGGTGACAGCGATACTGGTGTTGTTGAACACAGCTGTTGTCATGGCAGTGGTGGACACATACAGACAGAATCTGTCAAAACAGCTCATGACAGAACAACTGGGAATACTTAGGGCAACGGCAGTTCAGATTGATGGCGATGCTTTTCAGGAGATGGTGCAGATGGCTTCGGCACAGCATTCCTATTACGAACCATTGCGTCTCTACCTGGAACAGGTAAAGACAGCCACAGGTCTCCAATATCTCTATACAGAAGCTTTTTTGACAGACGGTACTTTGGTATATGCTGTCGATGGTGGCGATCCTGCCAGTGATGATTTCAGCGCATTTGGAGATGAAGTGGAAGCCGATGAATTTGAAGATGCGCAGCGGGTATACAACGGCCAGGAAGTGATGATTGAGATTTACGAAACAGAGGAGTGGGGCGAGCTGGTGACCAGCAAAATACCGGTTTTCAATGAGGGCGGTCAGGTGGTGGGTGTGCTGGGCGGCGATTATCCCGCGTCTTTGGTGGGTGAAATGGTGGCGGGCATGCGTGTGCGGATGATTTTCATTATGTGCACCCTTTCTCTGCTGGGGATCGCCATTCTTATGCTGGGCACCTCAAAAATCATGTTAACACCATTGAAAGAGCTGGAAAATCAGGCGACATTCATTGGGAAAGGTGATTTTTCTGTTGATGTTAAACCTTATCTCCTGGAACGCAAAGATGAAATTGGAGCATTGGCGCGTGTATTGCAACAAACCATCAATGCTTTTCGTCAGTTGATTGCGGGAATTGTCACATCTTCTCAAAGAGTGGCTGCCGCTTCTGAACAGTTGACGGCCACCACAGGACAATCTGCTGAAGCCTCGCAGAATGTGGCTGGATCCGCCACACAGGTAGCAGTGAGTGCTGACAGCCAAATGAAGTCCATACTGGCGGTTACACAGGAAATCAGCCACATCACCCAAGGAATGGAGCAGGTGGCACAGCATATTGATGGCATCGAATCATTAAGTCACTCTGTTAGAGGTGAATCTGAAAAAGGCCAGCAGGAAATGAATCGAGTAAGTCTTCAGATGCAGGAAATTCAAACCAGCCATCACCAGGTGAAGGGTGGTCTGATACAGATTACTGAGAGCAGCCGAAAGATGAACGAGATCATCAGAGTCATTCGAGGCATTGCTGAGCAAACCAATTTACTGGCACTGAATGCAGCCATTGAAGCAGCAAGGGCCGGCGAACAGGGAAAAGGATTTGCTGTGGTGGCAGATGAAGTGCGAAAGCTTGCAGAGGAATCACAGCAGGCCACTGAAGAAATCAATCAACTGATTATGGATAACGACACTAACATTTGCCGGGCCAATGAGGTCATGGAAACCGGAACCCTGCAGGTGGCTTCGGGTATGGAAGTGGTGCAGGATGCTGAAGCTGCCTTCAAATCCATTGTCACCTTGATTCAGCAAATGAATGAAGCCGTTGCAGAGGTGAATCAAGTCACTGGACAGGTAACTTCAGGGAGTTGCAACGTTTCACAGGCGGCGGAAATCATCCGCCGGTCTGCAGAAAGTGTGGCATCTGAAGTGCAGAATGTTTCGGCAGCGGCACAGCAGCAGACAGCTTCCATGCAGGAAATTGCTTCCTCCAGCCATGAACTGGCGGTGCTTGCCCAGGAACTTCAAACGGCTGTGGGACAGTTCAGGCTGCCTTAAACACGATTAAACGGCTGTAATGTCAAGCTTAGAAAAAAACTTGCAGAAAAGCCAGGTTATTTGATAGAATAGTTTTGGTACGGCAGCGGACCTGCATGAAAGCATCTGGGTAAATGCCGGCTTCCAAAGGAGTCTCTAATGAATCGGTTGATGATAAATAAAGTGTTAATGGCAACCCTTGCGATCATGTTAATCGGTACAGCCATCACAAGCCGGGCGGAAGCAACGGTCGTTCGTTATTATGCGGATGACACGTATCCGCCCTATTCTTATGTATCCGGGGCCGGACTGGATGGTTTTGATGTGGAGCTTTTGGAATACATCATGGCAGGCACAGATTACCATCTTCAAGTTCAGGGTATGAACTGGATCAATGTTTTGCAGCACATTGAAAGCGGAAGGGCAGATGTGATCAGCTCGCTTGCAAAAACAGAGGCGCGCAGCGAAATCATGTTGTTCTCGAATCCCATTGCCGGGGTTACAAATGGTTTTTTTGGCACTGCTGAGTTTTCGGGATTTTCCATGGAGTTGCTGACAGACTATCGGATCGGTGTCGGGCAGAGCTATTCAGATGAGATGCTTCTCAAAGAACGGCTGGGAGTCGAGCCTCATCAGGTTTACCGCAATCTGAACGTGGCTGTGCAGGCACTTCTGGCGGGCCAAATAGACTTCATTTTTGCCGAAGAGCAGGCACTTCGTCATTTCCTCATTCAAAACAGGCTCCAGGGGCGGGTGGTGGCACATGAAGCTGGTTTATATCCCAGAGATTACCACTATGGGATCTCGAAAGAACGGCCTGAGCTGGTTTCGCTGATCAACCAACGGTTGGCAACCCTGCAGGCAGATGGCACCTATGAACGAGTCTATCAAAAGTACTTTCAGAAACCCTCAGCTGACAGCCTGGCCCGGCAGCGGCAGCAGCAGTATCAACGAATGCTGCTGGGCGGTCTGGGGCTGGCAGTATTGCTCATGACCGTACGTTATGGCATTATTCGGCGTCAGATGACCGAGCTGAGAGCATCTTATCAGCAAATTCGTGCCATGGAAGAGGTGCTGGGAGACCAGCTGGATCAGTTGCACCAGCAGGACCGGTTGCTTCGGATCAGTGAAGAGCGTCTGAAACATATGGCATATCACGATGAACTGACAGGACTTCCCAACCTGCGTGCATTCAATGATTATCTCCAGCAAGCCATTGAGGAAGGGGATTTGGAGCATTCTGAGGTGGCTTTTCTGCTGATGGATCTCGATGACTTCAAACTGGTTAATGACATGTACGGTCATGAAGTGGGTGATCTTGTTCTGGTGGAAGTGGCCACCCGTCTGAAAGATCTCCGCCCAAACAATGCCATGATCGCCCGGCTTGGGGGGGATGAGTACATGATTTGCATGAAGCAGATGAAAGAACGGCAAACGCTTCACCAATTTGTGGATCAACTGCTGTGTGCCATGAATCAACCTATGAAAATCAACGAACTGGATCTTTACCCAAGCACATCAGTTGGAATTGCGTTCTACCCTTCTGATGCACAGAATCCTCAGACACTGTTTGCTCATGCAGATGCGGCCATGTATCTGGCAAAACAGCGGGGAAGAAACGCAGCAGCCTATTATTCCCGTGACCTTCATGAACATATCCGCCACAAGCTGGAAACCGGTGCAGGGCTTCGCCAGGCACTGGAATTACAGGAATTTGAAGTCCATTATCAACCACTGGTGGAAGCTCATACAGGGGCCATCCAGGGCGTGGAGGCTTTGTTGCGGTGGCGGCATCCCAAGAAAGGAATGATACCGCCGGGGCAGTTTATCCCCATTGCCGAAGAAACGGGTCAAATACTGGATATTGGCTGGTGGCTGTTGAATGAGGTGAACCTTCACTTGGAACAGTGGTGGCACCTGGGCATCAAACCAATACCAGTTTCGGTGAACATCTCCATCAAACAGCTGCAACATCCACTCTTTTTGAATCGTTTGAAGAAACAGCTGCAAGAGCCCGGGATCTCACGCACTACTCTAAAGCTGGAGATCACCGAGAGCATTGCCATGATGAATCCCAAAGAAACCATGGTTAACCTGGAAGAGATCAAAGCATTGGGGCTGGAAATATCACTGGATGATTTTGGAACAGGATTTTCTTCCATGAACCGCCTGCAGACCATGCCGGTACAGGAACTGAAGATCGATAAATCCTTTATTTGTGATCTGGAAAAGAGTGACAAACATCAGGCAATTGTAAAAACACTGGTTCACCTGGCCCATGCCCTTGATAAAAAAGTGGTGGCAGAAGGGGTGGAAACCAAAGCGCAGGCAGATATGCTTGATCAGTACGGTTGTGATTTGCTGCAGGGCTATTACTATTACCGCCCCATGCCTTCAAGTGACCTTACCGGCGTATTTCTTTCGAAATCGGGTATAAACCAACAAGTGGAATTATGCAATGACACTTTATGCCCGGGAGAGGAGGGGTCATCTTGAGAAAAGCAGACAGCTGTTCATTAATCCACTTCGTGCGCTTGACAACAGTTTGCATGATATGCAGTTTTTTTTTGGTGGGCATGTCAGCGGTGTCAGCGCAGGCTTTCTGGGAAGAATCCACCTCGCCCTCGTTTGAGTACCTAAATCGGGATCATGGGCTCTCCAATCTTTCGGTATCGTCCATGATAGAGGATCGCAATGGCTTCCTCTGGTTTGGCACGCAGGGTGGGCTGAACCGTTTTGACGGACGGTACATGTATGTCACTCGCCATAACCCTTTTGATGATGACGGGTTGGTGCACAATCTGATTCAAACCATGTACTACGACGAAGTGCTCCATGAACTGTGGATCGGTACCTACCAGGGGATCTCACGGCTGCTTATTGACGAAAATACCTTTGTCAACTATACAGTGGAAGACGATGGGCTGTCCAATCCTGTGGTCATTGCCATTCATCCTGATCATCTGGGGGATATGTGGGTGGGCACCATGAAGGGTTTGAACCGTATTAACCCTCAGACAGGCACGTTGAAAAAGTACGATATACCAGGTGACGTAGTACGGGCACTTCACGTGGATACGGGCAATCGGCTTCTGGTGGGCAGCTATGAGGGATTACTCTACTATGATTCTGTAACAGACAGCATCGAAGTTCTTGAACTGGAACTGCCAACCTCATTTGTGATGACCATTCAAGAAGAAAATCCGGGCATGCTGACACTGGGCCTGTGGGACGGCGGCGTGGCAGTGGTGAATCTGGAGACAAGTGATGTCGAGACCATCACCTATGAAGACAACCGGGTATACACGATAACAACTACCCGTGACGGCACCCGATGGGTGGGCACCTGGGGTGGCGGTCTTTACGCAGAGATGCCTGATGGAAGGTCCTATCACTTTTCGGGTGAAGGCGAAGGCCACATACTGCCCCATTCGGTGGTCTATTCTCTGCTGGAAGATCACTCCGGCATTCTCTGGATTGGTACCAACGGCGGAGGCCTCAGCAAGGTAAATCCCCGCAAAACCAATTATGTGCGGTTTACCAATGATCCTGAAAACAGTCAGAGTCTGAGTGCAGGCAAAATAAACGCCGTGGTGAAAGACCAATTGGATCGGCTTTGGATTTCAGTTTACAACAGCGGGGTGGAACGCTACGACCCGGCTACAGATACCATGATTAAGTACAGACATGACCCTGAAAACCCCCAATCACTGCCTTCAGACAGTGTGGTAGCCATCTTATCAACTGACGAAGGCCAGCTGCTGCTGGGAACGGGTGCCGGCGTAGTGACCTATCATCCTGAAACAGATACATTTTCACAACTGACAGAACTACCGGAAGATGTGATTGTCTACGCACTGGCGCAACAGGAGAACTACCTGTGGATTGGCACTTATACCCACGGTGTTTTCAAGTATCATCTCACCACGGGAAGCCTGACACAGTTTGAACATACCGGCCAGGGGGACAGTTCCCTGTCTGACAATCTGATCTATGCGATTCATGTTGACGGCAACAACCGTGTGTGGGTGGGAACCAACAATGGACTCAACGTACTTGAAGCGGGCAGCGACCGTTTTCGAACGCACCAGCGACTGGCGGGAGACAAAGCCCAACTGGCCAGCAACACCATTCGAACCATTCTGGAGGATGGCCAGGGACAGATCTGGGTGGGCACCGTGGGCGGTGGGATTGCCCGATATAACGAAACCACCGACACCTTTACCACCTACATTGAAGAAGATGGATTATCCAGCAATGTGGTGACAGGAATGCTTGTGGGAGATGACGGACGGTTGTGGATCGGTACTCACAGCGGTATTTCCGTTTTTGATCCCGAAACAGAAGATTTTTTGGTTCTGACACCAGATGACGGCATTGGCGGTTGGGAGTTCAACAGTGCTCATTATAGGGATGAAAACGGGGACCTTTATTTTGGAGGTGTTCATGGCATAACAGTCATTTCAGGGATGAAAGATCAGGGACCCACTGTGATTCCTCCGGTATATATTACAGGTATTGATCTTTTTCAGAATCCCTATCAGCCTGAACGCATGTTTTTCAACGATGAAACCCTTCATTTTGGCCCTCAGGAAACTTTTCTCAGCTTCCGATTTGCGGCACTGGATTATGATGCACCTGATAAGGTAAGGTTTTCTCATTATCTGGAAGGCTTTGATCAAGACTGGATTCATGCCGGAAACCGCGATTATGCCACTTATTCCAATCTCCCCCCGGGAGAATACCGCCTGCTGGTGAAAGCAGAAACCGTTCGGGGAGCTGTTACTGAACCTGCAATGATGAGTTTTGTCATTGCAACACCCTGGTACCGAAGCAGTTTGGCTTACGTTGGATACGGCGTTTTAATCATTGCGCTCTTTGTCTTTCTGCTGCAAATTCGGGAAAGTCGCCTGGTGGGCAGGCGAAATGAAACACTGGCTGCCATGAACCTGAAGCTGGAAGAAGCCAACCGGCAGTTGGAGCATCTTTCCACCCGTGACCCCCTCACCGGGCTGTTCAACCGACGTTACTTTAATACCATGATGGAAGAACATCTGCAGCTGGCAAAACGCAGCCAGGTACCCTTTTCGCTGTTAATGTTCGATATTGATCATTTCAAGGAAATTAACGACCGCTTCGGTCATGTGGTGGGAGACAAAGTATTGGTCACTGTTGGCAAGGCTGCAACAGAGGTACTCCCCCGCACAACCGATTTCATTGCCCGTTTTGGAGGGGATGAATATGTGGTGGTACTTTACGATACCGGGCAGGAGGGAGCCCTTCAGGTGGCACAGAACATCAAAAAAGCAGTGGAAACAAGCGAAGCCATTAGGGAATCCCTGGGTCAATCCTTTGAAATGACCACTAGCCTGGGCGTAGTTTCCATCATCCCTGACAAAGAGATGACAGCGGAAAAACTACTGCAGGAAGCGGATCGAACCCTTTACCTGGCAAAAGAGCAGGGCAGAAATCGGATTTGTGTCAGTTGGGAAATGGAGGAAGAACAACAGTGAGTCAGTGAGGTAATCTTAACGTGACATTTTCGCAAGTTAACTTTTAGGTGATATGATCACAAGACAACCACCGATGAAAAATGAAGGATGTCAATAGTCTGAGAAAATCTCACATAAAAAGACTAAAAATATAAGGATTGACAGGCGTAAATGAAGCCGGTATAATGAGATTGCACTTCAGGTGCACTCTTTTTTTAACACAAATGCACACGTGTGCAACAACACATATCTCTCTACCTGAAGCGTGAACATCTGAGAGGAATGCCAAGAGGTAAAAGGGTTATGGCATCAGAAAAGGAGTCGATGAAGAGTGCATCCATCAAACACCACCAACACTTACACACCACTAAAACTGTTTCTGTTTTTATCTTTTTTGATTATGGGAATTTCTGGAAGTCAGTTGGCGGCATTGCTGCCTGAGATCCGGAGCACCTTTCAAATCACTTTTCAGCAGGCGGGCAGTGCCATGTCTGGTTTTTCAACAGGCCTGTTGGCTTCCATGTTTGCCGGGATTTTTATCATGGATCGGCTGAGTCGAAAAATAGTATTGCTGCTGGGAGGATTTTTGTGGGCGGCAGGATTTGCCATGGTGGTGGCTGCTTCGGATTTTTCCTGGTTTTTAGCAGGACTGACCATTACCGGCAGTGGTTTTGGACTCTATCAGACAGGCGCCAGTGTGACCATGGCTACCATGGCCACCCGGGGAAAAGGAAAGGAAGTGGGCTATCTGAACCTGTTTTTTGGCCTGGGAGCAGTGATGGCACCCTTACTGGCCACATGGACCGTCACATTGGGAAACTGGCGATTGTCTTACGGTATATGTCTTGGAATGGTGGCACTGATGCAGGGCTTGCTGCTGGTGATCCCTTTTCCTGAAAAGGCAGCCGGGGGCAGTCAGCAGCCAGTCAGACTTAGTGGACTTCTGCTGCTCATTGGTCTGCTGGCATTCATTTACCCACTGACTGAACAGACTGTGGGTGCATGGATCAGTGAGTACTGGTTTCAGGCAGGCAATCATCAATGGATTTCCTTCACCTTGATTCCCGCGGTATTTTGGATTGCCTTCACCATCGGAAGAGGCTTTGCAGGACGGGTGGCTGATAGCGTGGGCTATGAGCGCTATTTGGCGGGTGCCCTGGCATGCTATGCAGCGGTGACAGCCTTTTGGGCGCTGGTGCCCTCGCCGGCGATCACCCTGCTGATGCTGCCGCTGATGGGGCTGCTCCTGGCAGGGGTTTTTCCGGTGATTGTTGTGTTGATCTCGGACGCCTTTCCCCAGTCGGTGGGCAGTGCCACCTCTGTGGTCTTTACTTTTCTGGCCATGGGAGGCGTATTGGCCCCCCGTATCACTGGAAACACCATGGAACAGGTGGGTGTCAGCGGACTGCCGGTGATTTTGCTGGCAGGCGCGGGGATCAGCTGGCTGTTGGCCACATCCATTTTACTGTGGCGACGACAACAGGCAGCAGGGCAGTTGAGAAAAGCATTTGAAAACGCAGAAAGCGATGAAACAGGTGAGGGGGTATGCAGATGAAGGTGACCATCAAAGACATTGCCAAAAGAGCCGGTGTCAGTCATCCCACCGTATCCCGATGTCTTCATAACAGTCCGTTGGTATCGGCAGAAACCCGGCAGCGGGTGCAACGCATCGCAGCAGAAATGAACTATGTACCCAATCAAAATGCCCGGGGGCTCTGCAGCAATCGAACAGACACCATAGGCGTTATCGTGCCCTATTGCCAGGTGAGTGAAACCAGCCTTTTTCTGGATGAACTGCTGCAGCAAATCAGGGTCATGTTGGGAAAGAATCAAAAGGATTGCATTGTTGCCTATGATGAAAATCCTCAGCATCAGGAAAGTCATGCCCTGCGATTGGTTCGACAGGGAAAGGTGGACGGGCTGCTCATTGCTTCCTCCACCATGAGCCGGGAAACGGTGACGGCCCTGGAAGAAGAGGGTGTTCCTGCCATTTTTTATCATTTGGTACCCCACTGGGCACTGGAGGAACCATCGGTTCATTGGGTGCATCATGACAATTACCGGGGAGGCCGGTTGGCAGGAGAATACCTGGCTTCTCTGGGGCATCGGCACCTGGCCTGTGTCACTGCCGCCCATTATGCCGGTGAAAGAGAGTTTACCCATCGCCTGAAGGGCTTTCAGGAGGGGCTTTCCAGTCTGGGTGGCAGCATGGCAGCCGCCCATCTGTTGTTGGTGGAGGAACTCACATGGGAAGCCGGCAAAGAGCTGGCACAGGAAGCAGAAAAACTATTGGAGGAAACCAGCGGGATTTTTTTTCATGCCGACCAGGCAGCGCTGGGGTTTATCAAGGGCCTTCAGGAACAGGGGATTGAAGTGCCAGAAGACTACAGTGTCATCGGCTATGACGATGTGCGGGAAGGCTTTATGACAACACCAGAGCTAACCACCATCCATCAGCCCCGGGAAGCCATTTCAACGCTGGCAGCTGCCATGCTGATGGAACGGTTGAAGGGCGGAACAGCGCCATTGAAGCAGCCATGCATTCAACAAACCCTGAACCCGACACTGGTGATTCGGCAGAGTTGCCGTCAGTTGAAATAAAAGGGCAGGCATCTCTTTGACAGAAGGATGTGGGAATGCTACAATGAAACAGATAAAAGCATAGCGTTACAGCAGGGGTGCCTGAAAAGGCTGAGAAATGAACTCGTTCATTACCCTTGAACCTGATGTGGATTATCCCACCGTAGGAAGCTGTCGATTCGATCATGTCACTAGTCATATCACCGAAGCCTCACTGAGGCTGTTGGCGGTTGGTTAACAGATGAGTGCTCGATGAACTGATGAACTTCCTCATATCATGGGGAAGTTTTTTTAGTGCCCTTCGGCGGGACACAGGGAAGCCTGAACGCGAAAAAAATTACAGGAGGTCGATGATCTATGAACGTGAAGGGCATTTTAACAGCAACTCGAAGCAAGACACCACTGGTACAGGCCATTACCAACTATGTGACCATTAACGACTGTGCCAATGTGCTGCTGGCCTGCGGAGCCTCTCCGGCCATGTGTGAAGTGGCCCGGGAGGCCTATGATTTCAGCCGGTTGTCAGCAGCGGTATACTGCAATATAGGCACCCTGACACCGGAACAGCGGCAGGCCATTCAAGAGGCATTGCGGGGAGCTGCAGAAAAAGAAATTCCTGTGGTACTTGATCCTGTAGGCTGCGGCGCTATTCCCAGCCGCATCGACTACCTTGAGGAACTGCGCAGCCAGTATCCCATTCAGGTGGTGAAGGGAAATCTGGGAGAGATTAAATCACTGGCAGGTATTGAAACTCAGGTGAGAGGCGTTGATTCCGTTGACAATGGGGAAGATGCTGTGGAAGCCTGCGTATCCCTTGCACAAAAGTGGCAGTGTGTGGTGGCTGCAACAGGGATACAGGATGTGGTGACAGACGGCACACAGGTGGCGGTCATCCAAAATGGCACGCAGATGCTCACTAAAATCACCGGTGCCGGCTGCATGGCAGGAGCGGTGATTGCCGGTTTTTGCGGCGCGGCTGAAAATCCTTTTAAAGGGACTGTGGCCGGACTTTTGGCGATGTCGCTGGCGGGAGAAAAGGCAGCGGCTGGTGAAGGAGGACAATTGCCAGGTACCTTTAAAGTGAAGCTGATTGATGAAATCCACCAGCTCACCGAAGAATCCATGGCGGCATCCGCCAATATCCGGTATTTTTCTGTGTGATCAGTCAATCTAACGGGTTTGAGTGCCATCAAGAGAGCGTCATCAATGGGAGGAAGCAGCTATGATTTTTTCACAGGAATTGATTGTAACAGGACTGGTGATGGTGGTGAGTCTGTTCACGGCGTTGGGGGTTTGGTACAGTGGGCGGCACCGGTCAACAGCCGAGGATTTTATAACGGCCAGAGGAACCACTGATACAGGCATGCTTTTTTCCACCTTTCTGGCTTCTTTTTTAGGCGTTTTCATTCTCTTTACACCGCCTGAAGCAGGGGCCATTGGAGGACTCAGCAGCATTGTGGGATATTCAATGGGGCTGGCAGGCTTGTATCTGATTCTGATGGAAGTGGGCCCCCGTATAAGGGACTACCTTCCGGAGGGAAGCACCCTCACCGATTATGCCCGGCAGCGGTATGGGCCATGGATGCAACGGTTAACGGTGGGACTGGCTATTTTTTACATGCTGGTTCACTTGGTGGCTGAGCTGACGGCCATTGCACTGGTCATGAAAGAAGCGGCTGGGGTGCCCCTCTTGACCACTGCCCTGATAGTGGGAATCGGTACCATGATTTACACTGCTTATGGCGGTTTGCGAGCCTCCATGTTTACCGACATGATTCAAATGGGCCTCATGGGAGTGTTTCTCTTGATTGTGGGAGTGGGGACAATACATGCTTTAGGTGGTATTGGTCAAATGACACAAGTCAGCAGAGGGGGGGCTCCCCAGCTGTTTCGACTTCATAACGCTGTTGGAATCGAGTTCGGCCTTACTTTGTGCATTGCAGTCATGGTGGCTAATCTGTTTCACCAGGGGTACTGGCAGCGTATGTACGCCGCCAGAAACACAGTGGCGATCCGCCGTTCACTGAAAATCTCCATTGGCGCTGCGGTTCCGGTGATGCTGTTCACAGGATACCTGGGAATAACAGCCGTGGGCATGGGCTTTTCTGAAAACCCCTCCACTGCCCTGTTTTCCCTGGTATACGCCCTGTTCCCGCCAAGCATGCTGCTGGTGGTACTGTTGCTGGCGCTGGTACTGGTGATGAGCACGGTGGACACCCTGCTGAATGCCCTGGCAGCCACCTTTGCCCTGGGTACAAGAGACCGGCACCAGGCAGCCGGGTCAGAGAAGGCATCACTGATGAAGAAGGCACGATGGGCCACCTTTATCATGGTTTTACCCCTGGCTCTCATTGCAGCCAGAGGCTATAGCGTGCTCTATCTTTTTCTCCTGGCAGACATGTTGTGTGCCGGCGTGGCTTTCCCACTATTTTCAGGGCTTTACAACTCCAAAATCAGTGAAAAAACCGCTCTGGCAGCAGCAATGGTGGGCATTGCGACAGGCGTTCCGTTTTTCTTGGCCAATCGCATGCTGATCAGCTTCATCGTACCGCTGGTGACGTCAGCCATGGTTGTTTTTGGAGGAATTTTACTTGAAAAAAGAAGCACTGAAGCACCTGATTACAAAGGAGGCGAAAAGGCATGAAAATAGATTACCGATTGTACCTGGTCACTGATCGAACCATTACCGGTGAAGCCTGTTTTCTTGATAAGGTTCATCAGGCGCTGGCCGGTGGCGTCACTCTGCTGCAGGTGCGGGAAAAAGAGGCGGAAACAAAGGACTTTTATGAAATTACCTGTGCACTGAAAAAACTGGCAGCTCCCTTTGGGGTACCGGTGATTGTGAATGACCGGCTGGACATTGCAATGGCAGCAGATGCTGATGGGCTGCACATCGGTGAAGGGGATTTGCCGGTGGAGGTGGTGCGTCGATGCCTGGGAACCAATAAAATACTGGGGTATTCTGCCGGAAGCCCTGAGGCTGCCATTTATGGCGAAAAAATGGGTGCTGATTATATCGGCGCCGGTGCCGTTTTTCCCACTGGCAGCAAAAAAGACGCAGGCACCGCCATTGGACTGAAAACACTGGAAGAAGTGGTGGGAAGCGTGGCGATTCCAGTGGTGGGAATTGGGGGGATTTCAACAGCGAATCTGTCACAGGTAAAAGCCACAGGTGTGGCAGGTGTTTCGTTGATTTCGTCGGTGCTGGGACATCCTCAGCCTGAAGCAGCAGCAAAGGAGTTGATCCTTCAATGGGGAAACTGACCGGTAACCATGAAAATGATCAGCACTTTGACATTTTTTTGGATTTTGATGGTACCATCACCACCACCGACGTCTGCCATGCCATGGTGAAAGCATTGGCAGGTGAGGGATGGCAGGCCATTAACCAGCAATGGGAGAATCGGGAAATTTCCACCGTCGAATGTGCGCGGCAAACCTTGAAGACCTTTCGACAACAGGAGCCAGAGGCCATTTTGCAGATTGCAGAGAGCATCCCCCTTGAAAAAGGATTTGGTGCCTTTGTTCAGGCAGCCCAGCAGGCGGGACATCGTTTGTATATTCTCAGTGACGGCTATGAGCTGTACATCCATCATCTGCTGAAAAAAGCGGGCATTTCACTTCCTGTCTATGCCAATCGGATGGTTTTCAAGCCGGAGATGGACATCGAAACCCCCTATAGCGAACCAGCATGTGGGCAGTGCGGCGTATGCAAATGCAAGCTGGTGCGGCGTCTCTCAAGGAACGATGGGAAAAGCGTGTATATTGGCGATGGCGTTTCTGATTATTGTCCTGTGAAAGAAGTGGATTTCGTTTTTGCCCGACGGCAGTTGCTTGCCCATTGCCGTCAACAGGGTATAGCTGCCTGGCCCTTTGAAGACTTTCATCAGGTGTTGCAGCAAATGGAAGCGCTGGAGAAGTCCATGAGATCAGGAACCCATGAAAGGCAGTGAATCGAAGGATGTTCAAATCATAAACCATGGAGATGATGAGATGAAAAATCTGTTAACCATTGCCGGTTCAGATTCCAGTGGCGGGGCGGGAATACAGGCCGACCTGAAAACCTTTGGAGCCCTCAAGGCTTATGGAATGAGCGTACTGACAGCGGTGACCGCCCAGAATACCCGGGGAGTCACCGGGGTGGAGAATATCAGCCCAGAGATGGTGCGGGCTCAAATGGATGCGGTCTATGCAGATATACCAGTGCACGGCACCAAGATTGGAATGGTTTCCACCGCCGCCATCATTGAAGCCATTGGAGAGACACTGATCAAGTGGCAGCCTGTCAATGTGATCCTTGACCCTGTCATGGTCTCCAAAAGCAACCATCGGTTGCTCCAGCCCCAGGCAGAGAAGGCTTTGGTGAAAAAGCTGTTGCCGCTGGCCACCCTGGTAACCCCCAATCTTCCCGAGGCAGCGGTGATACTGGAGCGTGGGATTCATACCCTTGAAGATATGGAGGAGGCGGCACGGGATATTTTCAGGATGGGTCCCGGAGCGGTGCTGGTGAAAGGGGGCCATTACCATGGCGATGCGGTGGATGTGCTCTTTGACGGTGATCAGGTGAGGCACATCAGCTGCGAAAGAATTCCAGGTAAAAACACCCATGGCACCGGCTGCACCCTTTCCTCAGCCATTACCGTTTATCTGGCTCAGGGTGAATCCCTTGAACAGGCGGTGCGGCTGGCCAAAGCCTATGTTTCTGAAGGCATTCGACAGGGCCTGTCCATCGGAGGCGGGGTAGGCCCCCTCCATCATTACCATCCCATGTATGTTTCCACAGAATAAAAAAGAGAGGTCATTGCGGGTTTAACGCAATGACCTCTGTGCTTGATAACTTGTTGACTGAAGGGCCAACCTAATCAGTTAGATGGAGCAGATCTGTGGGTGGCGGCTTTTTCAGGTGCGAGCCGATGAGTGGGGCAACAACACTGGGTTATCTGGCAGCGTAGGTAACGATTACCTCCTGTGTCAGCTCGTTCCACTGAACATTGCAGCCCAGACTTCTTGATACGAAGGCCAGGGGAATCATGGTTCTGCCTGGAGGCAATATCAATGGTTTCACCTGACTGTTGTTGGCATCGATTTGGGTTGAGATGCCGTTAACCCTTGCCGTATTGTTACCGATCCACAGTTCCACCACAGTGTCTTCCAGGGTAACGGTAACCTTTTCGGTGGTAGCGTCCCATTTTACAGTGGCGCCGACAGCTTCTGCCACATAACGAATGGGCAGCAGTGTGCGTGATTCATAGATAACAGGAGCGGCATCCATCTGCAGCAGTTGTCCGTTTACCTGGTACTGGGTACTGCCGATGGCAAGACGGGTGACTACTTCTGAAACCGGAGGAAGGATCACTTCCACTCTGGTTCGGGCAACCACTTCGTTGGAGCTTGTTGATTCACCGCTGCTATTAAAAGCTTTTACCCGGTAGGTGTAGCTTTGACCGCTCATCAGGTTTCGGTCAGTATAAGTGGTTGTGTTTGCCCCTAAGGTGGCAATTCGGGTAAAGCTTCCGGTGCCTGTTTGACGTTCCAGAATGAATCCGTCTTCATTACTGGACTGGTCACGCCAGGAAAGGGAGATCTGAGAGGTTTCTTCACTGGTCACAGCCAGCAGGTCAGGTTTATCCGGCACCAGTCCGGTGGCAGTAATCACTTCATTTGAATAAGCTGAGTTTCCAACGTCATTGTAAGCTCTCACGCGATAAGTGTATTCGGTGCGATTTTGAAGCCCAGTGTTGGTATAGGTGGTGGTATTGGCTTTGACAGTGGCAACTTCTGTGAAGCTGCCATTTCCGGTTTTCCGTTCGATTCTAAAGCCGGTTTCGTTGTCTGCGTTGTCTTTCCACTCAATTTGAATTTTATCGGCAGTGACAAGGGTAACTGTGAGTGCCGTCGGTTTTTCAGGGGTTAATCCGGTGGTCACCTTCAACTCGTTTGAGTACTCAGAACGGCCATCATCATTGTATGCCTGCACTCGATAGGTGTAAGTGGTTTCATTGCGTAGTCGTGTATCGGTGTAACTGGTGGTGTTGGCTTTCACTGTGGTAACTTCGCTATAGCTGCCACTGCCGGTTTTTCTCTCAATGGTGAATCCTCTCTCATTATCAGATTTGTCTTTCCAGGCAAGGGTTACCCGATCGGTGCTGACTTCGCTTGCTTCAAGGCTTTCTGGCTTGGTCAGTGCCACACCGGTTTTTCCGGATACTTCGTTTGAATAATTGGAATTACCGGCATCATTATAGGCTCTTACCCGATAGCTGTAAGTGGTGTTATTGCTTAAGCCGGTATTGGTGTAGCTGGTCACGTTGGCCGAGACGGTGGCAATCTCAGAGAAGCTGCCACTGCCGGTTTTTCGTTCAATGCGAAAGCCCTTTTCATTATTGGCATTATCTTTCCAGGTAATGGTCAGGCGATCCGTGCTGGTGGAAGAAATTTTCAGCTCATCCGGCTTGGCCGGCACTGAAGCTATGGTGACGGTGGCTTCATTGGAATAATCAGAGTTCCCAACGGCATTGTAAGCTCTTACCCGATAGGTGTAGGTCGTGTTGTTGCTAAGCCCGGTATTGGTATAATTGGTGACATTGGCTGAAACAGTTGCAATTTCTGAATAATTACCACTGACGGTTTTGCGTTCAATTTTATAACCAGTCTCATTGGTGGCATTATCTTTCCACACCAGCTTTACCTGGTTATCACCCACCTGAGAGGCTTCCAGATTCGTGGGCTTTGAAGGTGCCACAGCAAGGGGAGCGACAGTGGCTTCGTTGGAGTAATCAGAGTTTCCAGCAGCATTGTAAGCCCTCACCCGATAGGTGTAAGCGGTATTATTGCTGAGGCCGGTGTTTGTAAAGGTGACCACATTAGCAGCTACCGTGGCAATTTCTGAAAAACTGCCGTTACCGGTTTTTCGTTCAATCTTGAACCCGGTTTCGTTGGTGGCATTGTCTTTCCAGGTTAAGGTTACCTGACCATTGTTCATCGTTGAAACGGACAGATTGGTGGGCTTGGCTGGCAGGGCAGATAATGTGGCGGCCGCTGCTTCGTTGGAATAATCGGAGTTGCCGGCGGTGTTGTAAGCCCTTACCCGGTAGCTGTAAGTGGTACTGCTGTTAAGACTGGTGTTGGTAAAAGTGACAGCGTTGGCAGCAACGGTGGCTATTTCGGTGTAGGTGCCGTTGCCGGTTTTGCGTTCAATTTTAAATCCGGTTTCATTACCGGAATTATCCTTCCATGTGAGTGTCATTTGATTGACTGTTACCTGACTAATGGTGAGATTCGTTGGCTTTGCAGGCACCACAACCAATGCTGGCGTTGCAATGGTCACTTGGTTGGAATAAGGTGAGTTACCACCGCTGTTATAGGCCCTTACCCGGTAGTAGTAGGTGGTGTTTGCCGTTAATCCGGTGCTTTCAAAAGTGGTTGAGCTGGGGTTGGTGATGGTGTGCACTTGCTGCCAGGAACCTCCTGCCGGCATTTGCTCGACATAAAAGCCATCAACGGTACCTGCGCCCGCAGTCCAGGTAAGGCGTATTCTGGCAGCATCCAAAGCGACGGCTGATAAACCGGCAGGCGCTGCAGGAGGGGTCACAGGAGCGGGTGGCGTTAGAGCGACTGCAGGGGGATTGGAAAAATCTGAGTAAATCCTGGTGGTGATGGGATTTTCGCCATCCATCCCCGCCACATCTTTGAAGCTGCGCACCTTGTAAGTATAGCTGGTATTTGGTGTTAGCCCACTGTGCGGATAGTTGCTGGCAGTCATTTCTCCGAGAGACTGTTCACCCTGGTACAGTTCATAGCCATCGGCACCATCGACGGGTGTCCAGGTGACATTGATGGTGGTTGGTGAAGTGGCTGCAGCTGAAAGACCTGTGGGGATGCCTGGTGGATCATTGGCCCACGCCACCATCCCCGGTGCGCCACCCCAGAGAAAACCCACCACCATAAAGATTGCTAATACCATCGACAATTGCCTTTTCATAATGACTCCTTCTTTCCAATATAATGAATAAAGATTTCTGTTTCACTCATGGAGACGCATTTCAGAAGATTTTGTTGCTGTTTTTTAATGGCGCAGAAAAATTTTTTTCCACATGACCCGATTGGTCTGAATCACCTCATCGAAAGGCTTATGCCAGAGCTGGAAGAAGAAATGCAAAAGACACCTTCTCAGATTTGGCTATTTAATAAATGCCGGCCTTGACCGATTTTGTGAGGGCTGCTCTGTCAATATATCAACCATTGGGATAAAATAAAAAGTACAGAGACTCTTGCGAACTGATACAGATCATAGTGCTAATTGAATGATTCGATGCAGGGTCTCTTGACGGATACAGACGTTTTTGACGGGGACAGACGGTTTTAATGAAAAAGCGGAAATTGAATGGAAGCTGTTTAGAATGATCAAGGACACAATGGTTTAAATGGGTGAATGTGTGGAAAAGGAGGATCAAAAAATGATCGAAATACCTGAGGCAATTGTACTGGCTCAACAGATCAATGAAGCGGTGAATGGAAAAAGAATTCGTCAGGCAATTGCAGCCCAGTCTCCCTATAAACTTGCATGGTATCATGGCGAACCGGAAAAATATCATGACTTGCTGGCAGGCAAAAAGGTGGATCAAGCCGTCGCCGTCGGAAGCTTTGTTGAAATAAGCGGAGAAGGTACGGTGATTCTGTTGAGTGAAGGCATTCATCTGCGATTTCACGGGAAAGAAGAGATGCGACCCAAAAAGCATCAGCTTCTCATAGAATTTGAGGATGCCACAGCCATCAGTGCATCTGTCCAAATGTATGGGGGGCTACTGTGTTTTAGAGAAGGTGAGCTTGAAAACATTTATTACCAGCAGGCACAGGATAAACCATCACCCGTGACAGATGCCTTCACCAAAGCCTATTTCGACGGTCTTATTTCCGCGCCTGAAGCGAAAAAACGAAGCGCCAAAGCCCTTTTGGCCACAGAGCAAAGAATTCCAGGGTTAGGAAACGGCGTTCTGCAGGACATGCTCTTTCATGCAGGCATTCATCCCAAAAGGAAAAGCAGCACATTTACTGAAAAGGAAATCGAGCGGTTGTATGAGGCTGTGAGAAGCACCCTGACAGAAATGACTGCCAAGGGTGGCAGAGATACAGAAAAGGATTTATTTGGCAATGCAGGCAGTTACAAGACCAAAATGAGTAAAAATACAGCCAACAAGCCTTGTCTGGTCTGTGGCACGATGATTAAGAAGGAATCCTATTTGGGCGGCAGCATTTATTACTGTGAGGAATGTCAGAAATAGAGCCGGCTGTGTGCACTTGAAAAAGAAGCAAGAAGATACCGTGACACAAGAATAACAGCAAAGATTTCAAAAAAGCAATCCATAGACATACAGTGGGACTACAAAAACTTAGTCAGGCGAAAAGGTGTGTTGGAAAGACTGAAATAAGAAACCATCGTCCGTGTGGTTGGTTGAGTTGGAAAAGTGACATGTGCTGATGAGCACCTGTGAACAAAAGATTCCATTGGGAGGATGATAATATGAAGACAACCCCTGAACATGATGGGCGTATGGCAAAAATGACCTTTGCATCGGTATATCCCCACTATGTTGCCAAAATCGAAAAAAAGGGAAGAACCGTTGAAGAACTGCAACAGGTCATTCGGTGGTTGACGGAATTTGAAGAGGAAGAAGTGAAGAATCTCATCGACGAGGAAGTCACCTTCGAAATGTTTTTTCAAAGAGCAAACCTTAATCCCAGGGCGAACCTGATTACAGGTAGCATTTGCGGCTATCGTATCGAAGAAATCGAAAACCCTGTCACCCGGCAGATAAGGTATTTGGACAAACTGGTTGATGAACTGGCGAAGGGAAAAGCAATGGAGAAGATACTACGATAGTCAGGCAAGACATAAAAATTCATCAACGGACTTGACAGTGAAAAAGAAACCGGGTATGATGGTACAAATTTCACACTTCACACCATAAATTCAGTGAAGGGAAAAAGTAAACAGCAACTGGACGCCACAGCGAACCGGGGAAGGTGAAAGCCCGGTGCAGAACAGCCTGTTGAATGGTTCCCGGAGAAGCGCCGCAAAATCAAGGAAAGTAGCGGTCGCCGTCAGCCCCACGTTATCCGGGCAGGGTATCGAAGCCATGGCTTCCGTACCTGTAAGAGTGAGATGGCTGAAGCCGTCTAACATAGGTGGCAACACGGAATCAACGCATTTCGTCCTATCCGGGATGAAGTGCGTTTTTTATTTCCCGGAAAAGCCGCCCATGAGACCTTCACCAGCTAAGATGGGTGGCACCGCGGTGGTTATGAAACACATCGTCCCTGTACAAGGGGATGGTGTGTTTTTTGCGTGGAAGCTTTTCAACAGGGCAAACCGAACAAAGGATAACGGCCAGTATCCAAAAGACAACACAGGAGGTGCAGTCAATGATCACATGGGAAGCTTTTCAGGAAATGGCAACACAGCAAATGGCGAAAGGACAGCGTCGCATCTGCCTGAAAAAAGAAGTTCAGGGCGACATGGAAACCCCCATCAGTCTCTACCAAAAACTGAAGGAGAAGGGAGGTTCTTTTCTGCTGGAAAGTGTGGCCGACGGCGTGCAGCGAGGGCGGTATTCCTATATGGGAAGCTGTCCCACTGCCACATTAAGCAGTCGGGGACGGGAATGGCAGATGGAAGGGATCCCTGATGAAGCTGTGCCTGACGATGGTGCGGTGAAAGACGTCGGTGGGGGACGGCCTTGCTGTCAGTTGAAGAGAAAAGAAGGGCAGAGGCAGGGTAAGGGACAGGGACTTGTATTGGAAAAACTGCAGCAGCTTCTGAATATTCCCCTGGAGGTAGAAAGGCAAACTGAAAATGGGCCAGACTTTACTGGTGGTGCCGTAGGGTTTATGGCCTATGACATGGTGCGTCAATATGAACAGCTGCCGGACAAAACAGAGGATGATCTGGGACTGCCGGAGACCTGCTTTTTATTGGTGGATGAATTGGCTGCCTACGATCATGCCCGCCAAACTATTGTGCTCATGACCAATGTGATGCTGCCGGAAGCACCGGCGACCAGAGAGTCATTGAAAGCAGTTTATGACAATGGGCAACGGCAGTTGGAAAGGCTGGAAGAAAAGGTGCGTCAACCCCTGCCAAGGCATCACCTCATACCGTCAGATGAGCTGCCTGGTTCAGATGCACAGTCAGCCACTGCGCCCCTTCATTCGGCGTCAGGGCCTCGGGTCACCAGCACTGAAACGCTGGAAAGCTTCAGTGAAAAGGTGAAGATAGCCAAGGAGCATATCCGACAGGGAGATATTTTTCAGGTGGTGCTTTCCCAGCGGTACACCATTGAGCCAGCGCCCGACCCCTTTGACACTTACCGGGCCCTGCGCAGTCAAAACCCATCTCCCTATTTGTTTTATCTTGACTTCGATGACTTTCAGCTCACTGGAGCATCACCGGAAATGCTGGTGCAAACCCGGCATCGGCGGGTGGAAACCTGCCCCATTGCCGGCACCCGCCCCCGAGGAAACACACCAGAAGAAGACCAGGCCTATGAGAAAGAGATGCTGGCCGACGAAAAAGAACGGGCAGAGCATCTGATGCTGGTGGACCTGGCGCGCAATGATGTGGGACGGGTGGCTGATTTTGGAAGCGTCACAGTGGCCCCGTACATGGTGGTGAAAAAATTCTCCCATGTGATGCACTTGGTCAGCCAGGTGCAGGGGAAACTGGCACCGGGAAAAGGAGCCTTTGATGCCCTTACCGCCTGCCTGCCTGCAGGCACCCTTTCCGGCGCACCCAAAATTCGGGCCATGGAGATCATCGACCAACTGGAAACCAAACGCAGAGGCCCTTATGGCGGCGCGGTGGGATATGTGGGGTACAACGGCAACATGGACACCTGTATCACCATTCGCAGTGTGGTGTTTCAGGGTGGGAAAGCCCATGTACAGGCGGGTGCAGGCATTGTGGAGGATTCTGTACCGGCGTCTGAGTACGAGGAAAGCCGGCGAAAAGCCGCCAGCCTTTTGGAAATACTATGTGTGGAAGGAGCTTGAGACCCATGATGATTCTCATCGACAATTACGATTCCTTTACTTACAACCTGTATCAGTATTTGGGAGAAATTTCGCCGGATATCAGGGTGATACGTAACGATGCGGTTACCGTGTCAGAACTGGAAGCCATGAACCCTTCTCACCTTATTATTTCACCGGGCCCCGGATTTCCCAAAGATGCAGGCATTTCCATTGAAGCCATCCGGCAGTTAGGCCCGCGCATTCCCACCCTGGGAATCTGTTTGGGCCACCAGGCCATCTGTGAAGCTTTCGGAGGAATAATTGTCCTTGCCAGACATCGGGTGCACGGAAAAACTTCCCAAATTGTTCATCAGCAGACTGGGCTGCTGGCAGGGCTGCCCAGTCCTTTCATTGCCGCCCGGTACCATTCCCTGGTGGCAGATCCGAAAAAAATGCCCCCGGAGTTGCTGGTAACGGCTGAAACAGAGACTGGAGAAATCATGGCAGTGCAGCACCAGCGGTTTCCCATCACCGGGCTTCAGTTCCACCCCGAATCCATCGCCTCAGAACATGGGAAAGCCATTTTGAGGCAATTCATTAACCAGCCGGAGCGCATGAGCCGGCAGGAAGGAGCATCACATGAATCAACTTAAAAATCACACTGCACACTTGTTGAACCACCAGCCTTTGCCAGAGGCCGCCATGACGGAAGCCATGGAGATCATCATGACAGGAGGGACAGATCCGGTGTCAATAGCTGCTTTTTTAACCGCACTGCGCATGAAAGGGGAAACGGTGGCAGAACTGACCGCCGCTGCCCGGGTGCTGCGAGCCAGAGCCTTGCCTCTGCCGGTCAGTTTTTCTGATGCCCTGGATACCTGCGGTACCGGTGGTGACGGAGGTACTACCTTCAATGTGTCCACGGCTGCCGCCCTGGTGGCTGCTGCCGGGGGCGTGAAGGTGATGAAGCATGGCAACCGCGCTGTATCCAGCCGATGTGGCAGTGCCGATGTGCTGGAGGCCCTGGGCATTGCCATTCACCAACAGCCTGAAGCTGCCCGCCAGGCGCTGGAGACAGTGGGGATGACCTTTCTCTTTGCCCCGGACTATCATCAGAGTATGAAGCAGGTGGCAGGCGTACGGAAAACCCTGGGGTTCCGCACCATTTTCAATTTGCTGGGACCCCTGGCAAATCCCGGAAGGCCTGTCTATCAGGTGCTGGGGGTCTATGACCGGCGACTGGTGACTCCCATGGCTCAGGTATTACAGCAGTTGGGAATTCAACGGGGACTGGTGGTTCATGGCAGCGATGGGATGGATGAGCTGACGCTGACAGGCACCAGCTACCTTTGTGAAGTCACCCCGGAAACCCTGACATCCAGCAGTCTTGAGCCGGAAGCGGTGGGGCTGAAACGGTGTGATGCTGAAGTGCTTATCGGGGGAGACACAGCCTTCAATGCCAAGGTGATCGAAGGGGCTTTTTCAAACCAGCGGCCGGAAGCGGCAGATCTCATTGCCCTCAATGCCGGAGCTGCTCTCTATGTGGCAGGCAAAGCCGCCACCTTGGCAACCGGTGTGTTTCAAGCAAAACAGCTGATTCAGAATGGGAGTGCTGCTGCCAAACTGGCGGATCTGAGGAGTTATGAGGCAGCACCTGGAGGGTTCCGGGAGGCGGCGTCATGTTAGATCAAATAGTGGCACATACCCGTCGGCGGGTGGCAGCAGCAGAAGCAGCCAAACCGCTTCATCAGCTGATGAAAGCGTTGGAAGATCAGTCGTCAGCATTCTTTCCCCGAAGCCTTCCCCAGGCTTTTGGTCAACAAGCTGCCATGGCGGTGATTGCAGAAATCAAACGGGCTTCTCCCTCCAAAGGACCTTTAAACATGACACTTGACCCGAAAGAACAGGCAGATTGGTATGAACAAGCAGGGGTAGCGGTGATTTCAGTACTCACAGAACCTGAGCACTTCAAAGGGAGCAACGAAGATCTGGTGCAGGTACGCTGCTGTGTGAAATGTCCCGTACTGCGCAAAGATTTTCTGGTAACGCCATACCAGCTTTATGAAAGTCGCCTGCTCCAGGCAGATGTGGTGCTGCTCATTGCTGCCGCACTCCCCGGGGATCAACTGGCCGCCATGCACCGCCAGGCAGCGGCTCTGGGACTTCAGTGCCTGATGGAAATCCACACCAGGGAAGAAGTGGAACGGGTACTGGCGCTGCCGTTGCAGCGGGAGCGGGACTTCATCGGTATCAACAATCGGAACCTGAAAACCTTCCAGACAAGCCTGGAAACCACCCGTCAGCTGAGGCCTCTTATTCCAGGGGAGTTTATCTGTATCAGTGAGAGCGGCATTTCCACCCCTGATACCGTGGCAGAACTTAAAGAGATGAACATTCAGGGAATATTAGTGGGAGAAGCCCTGGTGACGGCGGCAGATCCCGGGAACGCCCTGAAGCTGCTGGTGGGAACGGGATGATGAAAACTGACCGAAAAATAGCTGTTGTACAGCAAACCGGCAACAAGAAACGATGCAGGAAGTCAACAATGAAAATCGTGTGAAAAGCCATGAAAGGAGAAAACGCAAATGGAGACAGCTGTTAAAATCTGCGGATTAATGAACGAAAAAGTGCTGCCGGTGATAAGAGAAATGAAACCGGAATATGTGGGTTTTGTTTTTGCCCCCAGCCGACGGAGGGTGAGTGTGGCAACAGCCAGGGAACTGATTGTTCAACTGCCTTCAGAAACAGTGCCGGTGGGAGTATTCATGAACGAAACGGTGGCAGCCATGGATGCTGTGGGTCGTCAGGCCGGCCTGAAAATCCTGCAGCTCCATGGCAGTGAATCTGCCGAGACCTGCGCCCAGCTCCGCAGAAAAGGATGGCTGGTTTGGAAGGTCTTTCCAATGGCTTCGCTGGATGATCTGAAAAATTTGAACCAGTATGAAGTGGATGGTTACCTGGTGGATGCAGCAGGAATCGGGGGAGCTGGAGGCACTGGTAAAAGCTTTCCATGGCAATGGCTTGTCGGTGTGTCGCTGTCAAAACCGCTGATTTTGGCAGGCGGTCTTCGGCCGGATAATGTGAGACAGGCCCTGAAAGAAGTGATACCCACGGTGGTGGATGTCAGCAGCGGTGTTGAGATTCGGGGTGAAAAATCACCCCGGCAGATAGGTATCTTTATCAGGAAAGTGAGGAATACCCATGATGAATGAAACATCACCCAGAGAATCGTTTAATGGTTATTTTGGCGAGTTTGGCGGCAGATATGTCCCTGAAACGCTGATGAATGCATTACACGAACTGGAAGCAGGATTGGCGGAAGCACTGGCTGACCCGGATTTTATGACAGAATACCAGGCGCTGCTGCACCAGTATGCCGGGCGGGAAACCCCGCTGTATGAGGCCGATAACTTAACACGGCACCTGAAAGGTGCCCGGATCTTTTTGAAGCGGGAAGACCTGAACCATACCGGTTCTCATAAAATCAACAACGTGATCGGTCAGGCCCTGCTGGCCCGGCGCATGGGCAAAAAAAACATCATCGCAGAAACCGGTGCAGGACAGCATGGGGTGGCCACTGCCACCATTTGCGCCAAAATGGGTCTCAACTGCGAAGTGTTCATGGGCACCGAAGACATTCGCCGCCAGGCAGTGAACGTGGAAAAAATGAAACTGCTGGGGGCAACGGTGACCGGCGTGGATGCCGGCACAGGCACCTTGAAAGATGCCACTAGTGAGGCTATCCGCACATGGGTGGCCCGGGTGGAGGATACCTGCTATATAATCGGTTCGGTGGTGGGGCCGCACCCCTACCCTTACATGGTGCGGGAATTTCAGAAAATCATTGGAGAAGAAACACGGGAGCAGATTCTTCGACAGGCAGGCCGCCTGCCGGAGATGGTGGTGGCCTGTGTGGGTGGCGGTAGCAATGCCATGGGAATCTTTCATGCCTTTGTACCGGAAGAAAAAGTGGCATTGGTGGGGGTGGAGGCAGCAGGATTAGGGCTGCACACCCCTCATCACGCGGCGGCCATCAATGGAGGAAGTGTGGGGGTGATTCATGGCATGCTCACCTATTTGATGCAGGATGAATGTGGCGGCATTGCACCGGTCCATTCCATCTCTGCCGGTTTGGATTATCCCGGTATCGGACCGGAACACGCCCATTTGGCTGGCAGCGGGCGGGTGTGCTACGAGTCTGTCACCGATGACGAAGCACTGACAGCCTTTTGCCTGATGGCAGAAAAAGAAGGAATTATTCCCGCTCTGGAAAGTGCCCACGCCATTGCTTATGCCCTGCGCCAGGCACCTGAAATGCCGCAGGAGGCCATCATGATCATCAACCTTTCCGGGCGGGGAGACAAAGACATGCATACTGTGATGACGGCGACGACAGCCGTCCAGAAAGGGGGCTGCATCCATGAACAACCGCATCGCACACCGTTTTACATCCCTTAAAGAGACCGGCAGAAAAGCCCTGATTCCCTTTGTCACCGCGGGTGACCCCAGTGCCAGTGTCACGCTGGAAATGATCACAGGCCTGGAGGCTGCCGGTGCTGATATTATCGAACTGGGAATGCCCTACTCAGACCCCCTTGCAGACGGCCCCGTCTTGCAGCGGGCAGCTCAGCGGGCTCTGGAAGCGGGCATGACACCCAACGCTTATTTTCATCTGATAAAAGAAGCGCGGCGTCGAACGGAACTCCCCCTGGTGGGGCTGGTTTATGTGAACACCCTGTTTCAATACGGGTGGGAAGCCTTCGGGCAACAGGCGGCGGATGCGGGGATGGACGGTCTCATCATCCCGGATCTTCCCCTGGAATCCCGTTATTACCATGGAAAGCCGCTGACACCGCTGCCAGTGACTGAAATCCGGCTGGTGGCCCCCACTTCAAAGCATCGCATTCAGCAGATCGCAGGCGAAGCCCAGGGCTTTCTCTACTGCATTGCCTCATTGGGAGTCACCGGTGCCCGTCAGGGTTTATCTGAGAATCTGATTCCGTTCATGGAAGAAGTAAGCCGCCACAGTGCCTGCCCCACCGCGCTGGGATTTGGCATTTCTTCGCCGGAAATGATTCAACAGATCCGCTGCCTGGCAGACAGCTTCATTGTGGGCAGTGCCCTGGTGGCAGCCCTGGAGAATGGGATTCAGGCAGAAAAAGGAGTTCAACCGGCGTTGAATTTCATTCGGGAACTGAGAGAGGCTCTGGATAAAGAAACTGGGGAGGTGTAAATTCCAAAAGTCTTCAGACTCAATTGCTTGTTGATGAAGCCCAACAGTGAGGGCTGATTCAATAGAAATAGTCTGCCCTTGAAAGAAAGTCGTTGAACCCTTGCATTTTTTTTCAAAAAAATGCATACTGGTACATAAGACTTTTGACAAGGAGAATCACAAGATGAATCAACGGAAAGCATGGCTCTTGCTTATTCTTTGCAATTTATTCTGGTCGGGTAATTATGTTTTTGGAAAATATGTGGTGGGTGAAATGAGTCCCCTGTTGCTCACCTATCTTCGCTGGGTGCCGGCAACAGCACTGCTGCTGGTTATTGCCCAAAAAATGGAGAAGCCAGACTGGAAGAAAGCGGCGAAATCTTGGCAATTGCTGACGGGTATGGCCATGTCAGGGATCATTGCTTATAACATGATTTTATATACGGCGCTTACGTATACTTCCTCCACCAATGCAGCGGTGGTCAGTGCCTTGAACCCGGCCTTGCTGGTGCTGGTATCAGCGGTGTTACTGCGGGAAAAACTAACACGCATTCAGAGTCTGGGGATCTTTGTGTCGTTTACCGGTGTGCTGGTAATCATCACCGGGGGAAGCCTTGCGCAGCTCATTGCCATGCAAATTAATCAGGGAGACGTGATGATGCTGGGTGCCATTACCGTATGGACCATCTACTCCATCATTGGAAAACGACTGGCCCAGGTGCCCCCCATCACTGCCACGGCCCTGTCTGCCCTCATTGCCATTGTGATCTTAACTCCCTTTGCCGCACCTCAGTTTTTAACCTTGCACCAGTTGCCGCCCATGGCAATTCTTGGTATTATTTACATTTTTCTGTTTCCCTCCGTGGGGTCCTTTATTTTCTGGAATGTGGCGCTACGGGAGATCAATGCCGGGAAGGCAGGCATCTTTTTGAATTTGATCCCCGTCTTTACAGCAGGGATCAATCTCATGCTGGGTGTTCCGGTGACACTGGTGCAAATAACCGGCGGACTACTGGTCTTCATCGGGGTGTATACCACCACTGGATTGCTGGAAAAACGTTTAAGTCGTTTAAGTGAAACGTAAAAAAAGACATGCATATGCATATGCAAATGAACTGAACAAATTCGCCGAACTTTCATCAATATGAGCACTTGCGATATTGTTCACAATCTGATAACCTGATGTAGGTTAGTGCCTGCAGAACATACATGTTCAGGTAGAAAGGTGCTTTAATTGTGCACATCAACGCAAAACAAATCGATTGAAAGACAGGAGCAGTGAAGGATTAATGAAGACCAAAGATGTACAACTGATAGTGATCGTATTGCTGGCAGCCCTGGCGGCGCTGGCGGTGGGACGTTTAATGCTGAACGACCATGATGTCGATGAACATTACGCAGTGATTTATGCCGGGCAGGAGGAATACCAGCGGATTCCTCTTAGTGAACCCCAGACGGTAATCATAGACAAAGACGGCAAGCACAATGAAATCAGAGTATGGGAGGAAGGTGTCGTCATGCATGCGTCCAACTGTGACAGTCAGGACTGCATTCATCAGGGTGAAGTGACACTGGAGAATCTGGAAACCCGTATTTTGGGTGGTTGGATCATTTGCCTTCCCAATGAAATTGCCATCGAACTGGTGAAGGATGAAGGTGAAGATGAATGAAAATGAATACACAAACCATCGCCAGAATGAGCTTGTTGACGGCGGTGGCATTGGTGCTGGGATATTTTGAACGCTTTATTCCCCTGACGGCTACCATGCCGGGTATTAAGCTGGGACTGGGAAACACAGTGTTGCTATATGCCATTTTCATGATGAGTAACCGCCATGCCTTTGGCCTGATGCTGCTGAAAGTTGTTCTCAGCGGATTGCTCTTTGCTGGTCTTGGAGGCGCCATGTACAGTCTTGCAGGAGGACTGCTGAGCCTGGTGGTGATGCTGCTCCTGAAAAGAGTTCAGGGAATGAGTATTCTGGGAATCAGTGTTGCCGGGGCTGTCTTTCATAATGTGGGGCAGTTGGCCATGGCAGCAACGGTGGTGCAGACAAGAAGTCTTGTGCTGTATTTCCCGGTGTTGCTGGTGGCCGGTGTTGTGACGGGGATTATGACGGGCTTGGTGGCTAAGTATGTTCTGAAAGGCCTTCGTGTTAATGCTGCGGCCATGAGAACCCGGGACGCCTCGTAAACAGCCGGCGACTACATCCAGTCTTTTCCGCCATTCTAAGATTTCCTGTTGTCAAAATAAGTGATCTTATCTTGGTAAAATCAAGCCTGCAGAGTCATATCTGCAGGTTTTTCAGTGCAAAGAAAAAAACAGTTGCATCAACAACTAAATAGGCGTATACTACTAATGGTTGTCAATGCAACTGTTGACGTTGACACAGTATCTGTATGGTTTTCATGAGAAAGGATGTGGCACAATGATCCCTGATGAAATGCTTACGGGAAAATATATATCCATGTTGAACCGTCTGGGGCAGACATATCTGGCGGCGAAAATGAAGGCCCATGACATTGGCAGTGGCCAATATTCATTTTTGCTGACGCTATATCATCACGATGGCCTCAGCCAGGAAGCACTTTCAGCGAAACTCTTGATTGACAAGGGAACCACTGCTCGTGCCATCAGCAAGCTTGAAGCAGCAGGATATGTGCGGCGCAAAAAAAACAGGGCAGACAGAAGGGCTTACCATGTATTTCTCACTAACAAAGCACGGGAGCTTCAGCCAGAACTTCATCAGGCAATCATGGAGTGGAATGAGAAAATGCTGGAGGTGCTCTCCCCCGAAGAGCGCCAACAGTTATATGGCATGTTGAAACGAATTTCGGATAACACACTGAAAAACTTGAAAGAATGTGAAAGAACACATAACGCTGAGTAGATTTCGCAAAGTTTCACCAAAGAGAAGGGACTGAAGTGTTTTGAGCCGTAGTCATCAAATGGAACATGAAAAAATGAGTACTATATTACTGAGATTGTCGATTCCTGCAACCATTGCCATGATGGTGAACGCCCTCTACAACATTGTTGACAGTATTTTCATTGGGCAGGGAGTGGGGTATATGGCCATTGGAGGGCTCACTATTGCTTTTCCTGTTCAGATGGGGATCATGGCCATGGCACAAATGATTGGAATTGGAGCTGCTTCAGCAGTTTCCCGATATCTGGGGGCGAAAGACCGGGAAAAAGCCCTTCATGTGGTGGGTAATTCATATATTGCGGTCACGCTTATGGGCGTAATGATCTGTGCACTGGGGCTGATTTTCATAGATCCCATTTTGCGTATTTTTGGAGCCACTGAGTTGCTGATGCCCTACGCGAAGGATTACCTGCAGGTGATTCTTATGGGCAGCCTTTATTTTCCTTTTGTGGTTTCTGCCAATAACCTGATTCGTGCAGAAGGGAATGCACGCGCCGCCATGATTTCCATGCTGGTGGGCACCATTGCCAATATATTTCTGGATTATCTCTTTATTTTTCCCTTGCAGATGGGCATTCGGGGCGCTGCACTGGCCACCATCATCTCCCAGTTTATCTCTCTGGTTTATATACTGGCGTACTTCTATGGAGAGCATAGCAGTCTGAAAGTTCAATGGAAGCATATGAAGCTGAACTGGCAGATTCAAAAAGAAATGATGATGGTGGGATCATCGTCTTTTGCCCGCCAGGCGGCTGGAAGTCTTATGGCCATCGTCCTGAACAACTCTTTGGGCTTTTATGGTGGTGAGCTGGCACTGGCCGTTTACGGTATCATCCAGCGGGTGATCATGTTCCTCTTCATGCCCATGTTTGGCATTGTTCAGGGAATGCAGCCCATTGCCGGCTTTAATTACGGCGCCAAAAGAATGGATCGCGTCAGCGAGGTGGTGCGTCTTTCCATCATAGGGACCACGGCGCTGGCCTTACTCAGCACCATTTTTGGGCAATTGTTTCCTGAAACCATCATCCGACTGTTCAACGATGATCCGGCGTTGCTGGAATACGGCGTGTTGGCCCTTCGTGTGGTCATTGCCATGGTGCCGGTGGTGGGAGTGCAGATCATTGGTGCCGCTCTCTTCCAATCATTGGGGAAAGCTGTTCCAGCCTTGGTGCTGACCCTGTCGCGACAAGTGCTTTTCTTCATTCCGCTGGTGGCTGTTCTTCCCCGGGTCGGTGGTCTGGGCCTCATGGGAATCTGGCTCGCCTTTCCTTTGGCAGACGGCCTTTCCACCATTTTCACCTCCATCTGGATGAAACGGGAAATGAATCGAATGAAAGAGGAGTTGGCGGCATAATACCCATCATAATGGGTATGCTACCAATGAGAGTTGATAATCGGAAATCATTGATAATCTCTGTCTTAAAATGCTTGAGGTAGATGAGTTGCAGGAGGGATCAACGATGAAAAAAATGATGGTGGCCATCGACGGTTCAGAAATATCCCTGAAAGTTCTACAGAAAGCCCGAACCCTGGCAGATAAATTTGGTTCGGAAGTATTGATATTAACAGTGGTGAAAAAGCTGAAGGCCATCCATTATCACACGGGCAGTGATTTTCAACTGAGTGATGAGGTTGACCGGGTCATTGAAGACAGCGCCAGGAAAACACTTGATGGAGCAAAAGAGCAGTTCGAATCTTATGAGGGCAGATATGAAACCCTATTGGCCTACGGAGAACCGGCAGAAGAAATACTGGTGGTGGCAGAACGGGAAAAACCAGACCTGCTGGTAATGGGAAGCCGCGGCCTGAGTGGTTTTGGCCGGGTGATGCTGGGAAGTGTTTCCACAAAAGTGCTTCACCATACAGGGTGCGACATGTTGATTGTAAGATGCGACGATTGAACAAATGAAATGAACAAAACAAAAGCTGAAAGTCCCTGATGAGGGGGCTTTCAGCTTTTTAGCGTTAAGGAAAGGAGTTACTGAAACGTATGGGATATTCGTCGAAATACAAAGTGATGCAACACCCTCTTACTGTGCGTTATCAGTCAATTTCACTGAGCGTGGCATCAACAGCTTCCAGTGTCTGATGAATATGTGAATCGGTATGCAGTACTGAGAGAAACCAGGCTTCAAACTGGGATGCGGGTAAGTAAATGCCCCGTGAAAGCATGCCCCTGAAGAAACGGGCGAATCGCTGGGTATCGCAGGCTGCCGCCGATTCAAAATCGGTGACTTCGCCTTCGGTGAAGAAGAGGCATAGCATGGAGCCTTTTTGATTTACCTGGGCAGGGATGTTATGTTTGTTGATGAGATCCCTCAGGCCCTGAGCAAGCCGGCTGCCCTGTAGATTCAGTTGGTCGTAATAGCCGGGGTTTTCCTGCAGTTTTTTGAGAGTGGCATGGCCTGCAGTCATGGCCAGAGGATTGCCGGAAAGTGTACCAGCCTGATAAACAGGCCCTTCCGGCGCCATGTGATCCATGATGTCTTTTCGGCCGCCAAAGGCACCGACAGGGAGGCCGCCTCCAATGATCTTACTGTAACAGCATAAATCTGGAGTGATGCCATAAAGTGACTGAGCTCCCTGGAAAGCCAGGCGAAAGCCGGTCATTACCTCATCGAAAACCAGCAGGCTGCCGGCTTGACTGGTTAAGGTTCTCAGCAGGTGTGCAAACGACTGGGTCATGGGCACCACACCCATGTTTCCCGCCACCGGTTCCACAATCACCGCAGCAATATCATTTCCATGAGTTTCAAAAATGTTTCTGATCATGGCTTCATCATTGAAACGGGCAGTCAGGGTGTACTGAACCACTCCTTCAGGCACACCCGGGCTACCCGGAATGCCATGGGTGAGCAGACCGGAACCGGCTTTCACCAACAGCGCATCGGAGTGGCCATGATAGTTGCCGTTGAACTTAACGATTTTAGACCTGTTGGTGTAACCCCGGGCCAGTCTTAATGCCGACATAACAGCTTCAGTACCAGAGTTTACCATACGCACTTTTTCCAGAGAAGGAACGGATTCGATCATCAGGGAGGCCAGTTGATTCTCTGCTTCGGTGGGCGCTCCAAAGCTGGTGCCTTTGCCTATCACGTTTTGCAGGGCTGCCACCACATCCGGGTCGGCATGGCCCAGAATCATGGGACCCCAGGAAAGGACATAATCCAGATAGGTATTATTGTCAACATCTGTGATCAAAGGACCGTTACCCTCTCGAATAAAAACCGGATCGGTGCCTACGGCAGAGAAGGCACGCACCGGGCTGTTTACGCCGCCAGGCATGAGGGTTTTGGCCTCCAGAAAAAGCTGTTGTGAGGCGGAATGATTCATTGAGATTCTCCTTTCAGTGCAGGCAATATGTCTTCATGTGATTCGGGTTGGTTCAGCAGGCGATCCAATAGAGCACCGGCAGCTTCTCCCCGGCCTTCAAGACCCTCCTGCTTTAACTGATGAATGGGGGTGCGCCACATTTTTTTTGTCAGACTGAACACAAAAGCGGTGATCTGCTCTTGGTCACGAGGTGTTAAATGAGGCATTTGCTGGAAAAGCTGCTTCAGCTCTCCGGTGGTGAGTGCGTGGGAGTATTCCTGAATGGCCTGAATGCGGGGGAAAACCGGCAGACAGTGCCACCACTCCTCAAACTGTTTCATTGTCTCATTGAGGCGCTGCCGAATCAGGGAGAGATGGCTGTACCGGCGCTCCATTCCTTCCTGGGCAACGGTTTCCAACATGTCAAGATCATACAGCTGAATAGTGGGCTCCTTAGAAAGAGCCGGGTCAATGTCCCGGGGGAGAGCGATGTCTGTCAACAACAGGGGATGCCCCCGGTATTCCCGGAGAAATGCATTTTTCTCGAAAACAATGTGAGGGGCGGCGGTGGCGCTGATCACCCAGTCTACTCCGGCGGCGATACGGTACCGATCCTCATAAGAAACGGGAATCAGCCGTCTGCGTTTTTCCAGATCGCTGAGAATCAGAGACTGTCGGCTGCTCACATAGATCTCTGAAACTGCCGTATCACCGAGATGATTCAGAGCCAGCCGAGCCATCTCGCCTCTTCCGATGACCAGTGCCCGTTTGCCGGAGAGATCAGTGAAAAACTGTTCACCCATTCGAACGGCGATGGAAGCCACAGAGAGGGGGGTCTCAGAGATTTTTGTTTCAGCACGCACTTTTTTTCCCAAAGTAATGCCTTCCTGAAACAATCGGTTCAGCACTTTATTGGTTGCCTGAAAATCCCTGGCGTTGAACCAGGCTTCCTTCACCTGTCCAAGAATCTGGTCTTCGCCCAATACCAGCGAGTTAAGGCCACAACAAGTTTCGAAAAAATGGCTGACAGCCTCTCGGCTTGTCAGAGTCTGACAGTAGGGGGACAATTCATCCTTCGAAAAATGGAAGAAATCCAGATAAAACTGAAAAAGGGTGGTGGCAGCTGCTGAAAGATCCGAGACATGGCAAATCAGCTGGCTGCGGTTACAGGTGGATAAAATGACACCGCCCTCAATGCACTGACTTTGAAGCAGGCGGGCATACGCTTGCTCCATTTCTGAAGAACGAAAAGCAGCCCGTTCCCGAATGGTTAATGGCGTTTTTTGGTAATGCAATCCGAAAATAATCAGGTTCATAGGCAGCATCCTTTGTGGATTTCTGATGAAACAGAGTCAATAAACACACTTCCCATGATAGCAGAAGTTTCCCTGCTTCACAAGGTGATGCAACAGGAGGAAAAATGAATGTTTCTTGAGGTGGCGCGGCATTCTACCAGAAAATACAAAGCATGACATGATCACAGAGTATCCATCATTTAAAAAAGCAAAGCCTTGACAATGAAGCAAGGAGTATGATAAAGTTTTGATTACGATAATGATAATCGTTATCACGTTATACAGGCGAGGAGGATGTATATGGCGCTGACAAAAGAACAATGCTGGTGGCAGATGTGCGATGAAAGCAGAGAGAAAGAGTGTTCTCAGACCAGCCTAAGTCATCATCATGTTTTTTTGCGATGGATGGCAGATAAACTTGCACCAGTACTTTTGGGTGCTAAAACTGCAGAGTTGCTGTGTTTTCGACTGACTGCCGAAGAGCAGCTTCGTCACCTCAGCAGCATTACCGCACTTCTTGACCAGAGTGATAAGGTGGGTTATCGCACTTTTAAAACCGTCAATGGACGATACAGAGTACTTTTTTACCATTATCACAGTCTTCAGAACATGAAGGATGACCATCGTAATCAACGTTTCTTGCTGCAACGGGGGTATGTGGTGAATGACACATTGGAGAAACTGCTTGATCAGTTGGTTGATCATATGGAAAACGGGACATTACCTCATGAAATCGGTTTATTTTTAGGTTATCCATTGAAAGATGTTATGGGATTTATTGGACATCCTTCACTGAAACTCACAAAGGTGACAGGGTGGCGCGTATATGGTGACCCTGAGCCTTCAGACCGGCGATATCGGTTGATTCAGGAAGCCAGAAAGCAAATACAGCTTCAAATGGAAAGGCTGGACCCCTGCGGTGTTATACAAGCCGCCTGCTGACGGTAACACATGAACCATTCACATATAAGGAGGCAGTACATATGAAAAAAGTGGCAGTGGTTTACTGGACAGGATCAGGCAATACAGAACAAATGGCACAGGCCGTTGCAGAAGGTGTCACAGCAGGCGGCGGCGAGGCGGTGCTGCTGAATGTGTCAGATGCAAGCCCTGAAGATGTGTGGAAGGCCGATGCAGCTGCACTTGGTTGCCCTTCAATGGGTGCCGAAGTGCTGGAAGAAGGCGAGATGGAACCTTTTGTGGAAACACTGGCGGGTGGCGAACTAACGGGGAAACCCATGGCACTGTTCGGCTCCTATGATTGGGGTAACGGTGAATGGATGCACGATTGGGAAGAACGTATGAAAGCAGCTGGAGTCCAACTGGTGGATGACGGTCTGATTACCCGGCTGAACCCTGATGATGAAGCTCTTGAAAACTGCCGTGCCCTGGGGAAGCGACTGGCAAAATAATGCTGACCTGAGTTTTTCTTGCATGAAAACAAAGACAAAATGATGAAATGCCCCCTCAGAAAACCCGGTTGTTGGAAATGCACACATGCTATCCGACAAGTGGGTTTTCTTTTGTGTTTAAAACAACTATGAATGGATATTCATCTAATACTGGATGGCATGATGTCTTTGTCATTTCGATAGGATGAAAGGGGCGTTTGATAATGGATGTCAGAATGGATGAAACCACGTATGAATACTTGCGAAAAAAAGGCGGTAAGCTAACCATGGAGCTGATGGTACCGGCGGGCTGTTGTGGGGGAACAATGATTCCGAATCTGATCTTTAACAAGCCAAAGGATACCTCGAAGTTCATGGAGCTCCCCTATCACGACATTACCCTTTTTGTAAGCCCTGTCATGACTTTTCGGGATAATGTGGTGGAAGTGAAGCTGACGAAAAAGATGCTTCTGAAAGATCTGGAACTGCCCACACTGAAACTCATGTAACGAAAAGCACCTACTGTTAACCGGCAGGTGCTGAGGTTGAAGACCAAGGGCTTTGGCCCGGCCAGCTGATTCCAATCTTGTGTGTTTTTAATCGAAAGTCTCGAAAACAGCGCCTGAACTCGCTACGCTCAAACAGCAGGCGCTGGCGGTTTTCTCCCCTTTTCGAAAAAACACTGACAAGATTTCCAAGGCTGTCCTTTACCAAAACCCTTGTCTTCATCTTTTTTTGTCTACAGTCTGAGCACCTGCTGATAACCGGCAGGTGCTTTTCTTAAGAAAATGAAAAAAGGTTAATCATACTGGCAGTGATAATGTCCGTCTTCATAAAAGCACCGGTACTGCCAGCGCTTTCTTCTTATAAAGGGGATGACAAGCACGCCGAAAAGAAATCCGCCGATATGAGCCCACCAGGCAATGCCGCCGCCATTCATGGGGGCAAACAGTGTGAAAACTCCTGAAAAAACCTGGGAAATAAACCAAAAACCGATAAACAACAGTGCTGGAACCTGAAAAAACAGCGGGATAAAGAAAATGGGCACCAGTGTTGTAATGCGGGCCAGAGGAAACATGATCATATAAGCACCCATCACAGCCGCTATGGCGCCGGAAGCACCAATGGTAGGCAGGGTGGAAGCGGGCTGAAACAGAAAATGAACCAGCGATGCCGCCACGCCGCCTGTCAGATAAAAGAGAAAAAATCTGAAATGTCCCACGGTGTCTTCCACATTATCACCAAAAAGCCACAGGCTCCACAGATTACTGATGAGATGAAGCCAACTGCCATGTAGAAACAGGCTGGTGACCAATGGCACCACCTGAAGCGCTACGGGAAACCCGGTGCCGGGTACCAGCATGCGATTAAAATCTGCTGGTATAAAGCCATAATTCAGCACCAGAGAGGAAAGTGCTTCCGGCGACAGTGAGAGTTGATAACGAAAAGCCAGCAAGTTGATGGCAATCAGCAACCAGGTCATCCAGGGGACACTGCGGCTTGGAACATCGTCACGGAGGGGGATCATGGCACATCATCCTTTGCAGTGTTGTCGATTCATTCCAGTGGGCGCACAAAATTGGTCATCACTTTGCGGACCAGCGGCGGTGGTTCGATCACGGTGCTGCCGTGATCTTTCAGTTTAAGCAGCCATGCCATGTTTTGACCAAGCACCTGCATAATCTGAACCCCTTCGGCGTCTTCAAGCACTTCGCCAGGGCGGGCTCCGTGAATCACATTCCAATAATTGGAAGTGGGTATCAGCATCTCTGAATACAGCAGGTAGCTGTTCAACTGTTGGAAGGCAGGCAGCCCTCCTGAACGCCGAACTGTTGCCAGCGCAGCCCCCACCTTATGGCGAAAAAGACTGCGGTTCATGCCGGCCACATAGAAGGCTCGGTCAAGAAAAGCTTTCATGGTGGCACCCAGGGCTGCATAATGAACCGGTGAACCCAGCAAAATACCGTCAGCCTCTTTGATCAACTGAATCCATTCATTGACAGGATCATTGGGAAGCACGCATTTTTCATCCCGGTTCTTGAGACACTGATTACAGGCAGTACATCCCCGAATCATGTGACTGCCGACCTGAACTATCTGGGTTTCGATTCCCTGATTTTCAACCTCTTCCAAAACCAGTCCCAGTGCCTGGAAGGTATTTCCCCTGGGATTTGGACTTCCATTAAACGCAACGACCTTCATGGGTAAAAACTCCTTTCCATTTAGCTGTTTCTTACCATTTACTCATACCACTAAACCTAACATGATAAGCAGGAAAAGTAACCAACACAAGCAAAACAGCACTGTTCTCACAGGGACAGTGCTGTTTTGAAGGATGAATACTAACCCACCATGGAGTTTCGGTAATTTTGGTTGATGCTGATGGTTTTATTCTTGACCAGCTTGCTGAAAAGCACCACCAGTTCGGGATCAAACTGTGTGCCGGCATTGCGTTCAATTTCATGTAACGCTTCATGAATGCCCATTCCCCGGTGATAAGGCCTGTCGGAGGTCATGGCATCAAAGGTATCGGCTATGGCCAGGCAGCGGGCCAGCAAGGGTGTGTTCTCTCCCTGAGTTCCCCGGGGATACCCTTTGCCATCCCAGCGTTCGTGGTGGCCGATAACAGCCGGAAGCACATAGGTGAGGGAAGGCAGATGTTTGACGATGGTAATGGACATCTCAACATGTTTTCGGATCACTTCCAGTTCATCGCGAATGAGCGGTCCGGTTTTATTTAAGATTTGCTCTGGAATTCCAATTTTACCGATGTCGTGGAGCAGGGCTGCTTCTTTCAGAATCATTAAATGAGAAGGGTCAAGGTTTAGCGATTTTCCCAGAGTGACAGCATACTCCGCCACTCGCTGGGAGTGCCCAAAGGTGTACTGGTCTTTGGCATCGATGGCAGCAGTAAGGGCGTAAATGGTGGCGGCGTAGGAGGGTTCAGCATCGAAGTTACCCCCGGGCGGGTTCTTGGAAAGTGAAGACGGGTTTGTTGCCGATGCAGGCGTATAAATAACCGTTTGATTTTTCCCTTTGTTTTTGGCGGTATACATGGCAAAATCGGCACGCTTCAGCAGTTCATCACCATTGGGAGCGGATCGGGGGTAGGTGCAGATACCAACACTGGCAGTTAAAAACTGCTGGGTCACATCGTCGGAGTTCATAAAGGTTTGCTGTATTTCGAGGCGAATTCTTTCTGCCAGCTCATAGGCCTGTTGTGTGGGATGATGGGGAAGCAGAACGGTAAATTCCTCACCGCCATAGCGGGAGACAATGCCCCTGGTGCCCACCAGCTGGGTAAGAATCGCTGCAATCTGCTGCAGGGCTCTGTCGCCATCAAAATGGCCATAAAGGTCATTGTAAAGCTTGAAGTAATCCAGATCGATGAGCAGCAGCGATAAGTCTCCGGAACCAACCTGCTCAATCTGTTCAGTCAGTGACCGGCAAAAAAAACGGTGGTTGTACAGTTTGGTCAGGCTGTCGGTGTGCGCTTCTGCCTGAGCAGCTGCATACAGCCGGGCATTATCAAAGGCCACCCCGGTGGAAGTACCCAGATAAGTGAGTAGGTCCAGATCATCCGGCTGGTAGGGGCGGTTATCCTCTTTGCTGGAAAGCAAAATCATTCCGGTGAGTTCATTACGGCTTTTTACAGGAACAATGACTTCAATGTCCAGTTGATCCAAAAGGCGTTTTTCCTGATCCCACATAGACTTAAAATAGGGCAGTGACTTCATGGCCTGACTGGTCAGGCTGGTTTCGTTTTTTCGAAACCAGACGGGTAGTGGATGATTGGTTTCAAGGGTTAGCTCCGGGTGATAAATATGAGAAGACGAATGGAAAACATCATAAGTCTGCGAATGTTCGCTATAGGTCATCACAAATATTTTGCGTGTTCGCAGTACAGACTGAACTGCGTCGGTGAGAGACTCGCAGATTTTTTCAAGGCTTAAAACGCCTGAAATGGTGAGACTGAAATTTTTCAAAGCCTGGCGACGTGAGTAATCCGCTTTTTGAAAGATGAGACTCACCACTTTTCGGGAAAGAATGATCAGCGGCTGGAAGGTGGCTGCAATGAGCATGATGAGCATTAAAGTGATGAGGGTGCTGTGGTTGCCGGAAAAGAGGGTGAAACGACGGTCAACCCATAACAGGCCTTGCAGATAAACAGTGATAAGAGCAGCGATAACAGCAAAAAAGGCCAGTCCTCTGGTGATCATGAAACGCAGCTCCAGCATGCGGTACTTGTAGATGGCCACCACCAGTAACAGGGCGTTGATAAAAGTGGCCAGAATATCCAGGGGATAACGGCCCAGCATGGGCACCAGGTTGAGGACGACACCGACAAACATGATGATGGTTCCGGTGACCACCAGTCGAATGGAACCGACGGGAGCTGTGCCTGCCTGAGATGCTTTGCGGGCCTGCAACAGCACGGAAAAAATGGTCAGAAAAAAGAGGATATAAACTGGAATTGCCAGGGGTCCCAGTTCATAGGTGAGTTCCCGATAGAGGGCGGGCTGCTGATGAATGAAAATGGGAGTGCTGATGATGGCTGCTTCCTCTACCACCATGCCACTGAAGTTGGCTGCCAAAGCAGCGGTCAGGGCAATGCCCGCAACAAAAAGAGGAAGCTTCCGCAGGCGCCCTCCCAAGACTGAAACAAACACATGAATAAGAAATGGCACGAAAAACATACCGGTCACCATGATTCGATTCCAGAAAAGAGAACCGGGAGACAAGTCCATTCGCATGAACAATGCAGAAGCCGTCCAGAGGATAAGGGCCCCCAGTACCAACATAAACGTTTTTATGTACCTGTCTTTGGTTGACAGCACCAGAAAGAGCATCAGCAGGCAGTAGCTGACCAATGCGATGATGGGCACTCCCCAGAATAAAAACTGGCTTAAAGGCATGTACTCACCTGCTTTCTATCGACTGTCATTCGCCAGTTTGTTAATTTCTATCACATCAAAATGAGACGGATTCATTCGTCTCAGTTTACGATTGAACTTCAGCTTGTACCGTTTGATGGTGCCCCCGGGTAAAATGGTCACCACCAGTGGATCGATTCCCAGCAATGCCTTCAAATCCTTGTAATCCGCATCGACATAACGAAAATAGATGGCCAGATGATCCTTGATAATTTCCCTGGAAACAGCGTAACTGTTGCTCTCTTCATGAAGTTCCAGATACAAATGGAAAAAAGAGCGATCCTGTTCATCAAAATCCTTCACGGCAAACCATTCGCCAATCTGAAGCCGTGACAACTCAAAGGCCTTCAGGATGGTCTTTTCAGAGATGCGGGTGAAGCCTGAAATATCAATAACATGGGGGTCGCGGTCCACATAAGTGAAGTGAGGCAGCATGACACCCTGCTCTGGGTTCTTCACACGCAGGCACCGAAAGACATCACCCACCCGATAACGGGCAAATGCGCCACCTTTTAAGCTGCTGATCACCAGTTCATACTCTTCTCCAGCTCGAAGCTCATCCATCAAATAGGTACGGGGGATATAGTCGGGGTCCTGAAAATCCCGATCCATTTCTGAACGGGGAATAAACTCGTAAAAACAGACATCGGGAAAGAAAACCAAACCGTCCCGGGCCCATGTTTCACTGGCGATACAGGTGGGCTCTGTGCCACCGAAGATTTCAAGGGGTTTGATACCCCAATAGGCTTCGATTTGCGGTTTGAAAGAGGCGGTGTCGGTACCGGCGCAAATCAGGCCTTTCAGCTGCCACAGATCTTTGGGAAGGATGCCTCGCTTCTGCTTCTTGCTGCGCAGCCATCCACGAAGCAGTCGAAAAGTAGCCCGGGGAGAACGACCCAAAAAACCCGTCTTCTCAGGGTTGCTTTTTTTCTCAGCCAACAGGCGGCTGATGACCATGATGACACTGCTAAGGCCAAAAAAAAGATCCACACCCTGGCTGAGGCCCATCTTCATCCCCACTTTGTTTCGCTGGCCGAAACTCATGGCTTCAGCCTCTTTTGTGGGCGGAAGAAAGTGAACGGTCAACTCATCAGAAATCATATGGGGGACAATTCCTGTCAGATACGGCAGAGGTGCCATTCCATAAAGGAACTTTTCGCCGCTGCGAAGGCTGAAGTCCCCGCGTTTTCGGCTGGTTGCCAATATCATGCAGGTGATGAAAGTGCCCTTATGACACTGAATCATACTTTCAGTGTAGGGTGCCAGTTTAATTGGGTTGGTGCCGCCTTCCCAGGTTGTTTGAATCCATAGCAGCGGCTTGGAGGGCATGGCATTTTCCGCTTTGGCCAGCAGCAGATCTGCATAATTGTCATATGTTGTCAGCGGGACGGTGCGGCGAAACGCCTCCACAGTTTCGGGAGGGTGGTCACCCATAATCCGACGCCCCAGTTCACAGTTGCCATATAGCCCGATTTGCTCCATGAGGAGGCGCTTTTGAATGTCCATGAACTCATCAATGGTAAGGTCAAGAAAGCCGCAGTATTCCTGCCAAATCTCTTCATAGCGTTTTTCTTTAAGCTTTCTGTCCAGATTCATCCCATCGGCCCTCTCTAAATGTATCAATACACAGTTTTAAACTGGCGGTGGTGGGCATCAGAAACGGAGTTTGCTTCTGGTAGGCACCATAGCCTGGAAAACTGCGGGGGAACAGCCAGTTGTCCTGAATAGATACGTGGATGATGTCCATGATCGTCCAGATCATACCTGCAACCAGAATGAAATGAACCCCTGAAGCAAGCCAGAGAAAAAAGTAAAACACTCCAAAGCCCAGAACACCTGGATGACGGCAAAGAGCAAAAGCGCCTGAAGTGATAACCAGCGACTGAAGCTCCCCATGAAGGTAGGTGGCCTGGAATGGTAATGCCCAGAATAGCGCGTAGAACTGCCAGGTAAATCCTGCCACCATCATGACTCCGCACATCCCACGCAGAATGGGTGACAGATGGAAGGCGGCTTCTGCTGTCATCAGAATACCTGCAGTGGCGGCAATCACCAGAAAAATGCCGAGAAAAAATGTTCCGTGAAAAATGCGATGAACAAAATATAGTTTATGCAGGTCAAAAAGAGTGAAAAAAAGGAAGGCAACACATCCCAAAGCGATAAAAATCATTTCCAGATCGGTCACCTCCATAAGCTGAGTTGTTAATATACAGACAGGTACCAGCACCATTATATACCCAGCATTTCAATGTTGCAAGACTATTTCGAATAAAACTTGATGAAGTTGTCATCATTTTTAGAAAAGTGAGTATTAGTTTAGAAATGATGGAATATCAGTGGTGACAGACGGTATGGATTCATTCGTGACAATAAATGAATCTTGCTGATTCGTCTTGCCAACGAGATAAATTATGAATATAATAACAAGATGATGTTAGTTATAGCTAACGTACATTTTGTTCATGATGCATGACCAAAATGAGCTAAAGGTACGGAAAAGAGGGCTAATAAAACACAATAAGAAAGTGGGGTTGGGCATTATGAGTCTATCGAAACGGATTATGTTGTACATAAGCCTGCTGGTGCTGTTAATATCTGCAGGCTTAGGAGTAACAGCCCTGATCTTTGGGGATCGAATTATCACCAGCCAGGCAGAAGAGGCATTGCTGAGTCAGGCGGAAGATGGGGCGCGGCTGGTTTCTGAAATGGTGTCGCTCCGGTTGGAGATTCTGCAGGAGCTGGCCACTCGGACCGCTGTCAGTGGAATGAACTGGGATGAACAGGTGGAGAGCTTGAGTAGAGATATTCAACGGCTGGGATATCTTGATTTTGGTATTGTCACGTCCGATGGCAACGTGCGTTACATATCTGAGGGAAACACAACCAATTTGTCAGACAGAGAGTACGTAAAAAAAGCACTGGCAGGAGAACGAAATGTGTCAGATGTGATCATCAGCCGGGTCACTAATCAGTCGGTGCTGATGTATGCGGTTCCCATCATGGATGGAGACAGGGTTCAGGGAGCGCTGATTGCCAGAAGAGACGGCAATGCCCTCAGTCTGATTACTGATACCATGGGATTTGGCGAAACAGGCTATGCCTATGCCATTAACCGTCAGGGAACGGTGGTGGCCCATGGCAACCGGGATTTTGTCATGGACCAGTTCACTCCCGCTGCGCAGGTGCAGGAGGACGCTTCACTGGTGCCTCTGGCAGCAACTTTTGAATCGATCTTACATCATGAGACCGGGGTGGGCAGTTATACATATAATAACAACAACCTCTACAATGGTTATGCACCTATTCAAGGCACCAACTGGATTCTGGTGGTGACAGCCAACCAGGCAGAAGTGCTGTCAGGGCTCAATGTCCTCCGCAATATTCTGTTGATCAGCAGTCTGGCGTTCCTGGTGCTGGGGGCAGCTATTGCTTTTTTCATTGGTCGTTCCATTGCCGCTCCCATTACCAGGCTATCTGGAGCCCTTACACAACTGGCGCAATACGATCTGTCTTTTGATGAAAACAGCGAGGCAATGCGCTACAGCAACCGCAGCGATGAAATTGGCATTATTGCCAGCTCTTTGGCCACGATGCAGCAAAACTTAATCACCCTTATTAAACAGATCGGCGAAAACGCCCAGCAGGTGGCCTCTTCTTCGGAAGAACTGACGGCCACCAGCCAGCAGTCATCCACTTCGGCCAACGAAGTGGCCAAAACCATTGAGGAAATAGCCGACGGGGCTTCTCAGCAGGCACAAGACACCGAAAAAGGTGTTGCCAGTATCTCTGAACTGGGTGGTCTGATTGAAGATGATCAGCAGCAAATGGTACTGCTTAACAAGGCAGCAGAACAAGTAGGTGCCTTAAAAGATGAAGGCAACAAAAGCTTGCAGCTGGTGGTGGCAAAAACAACGGAGAGTGGTGAAGCCACCAGGGCAGTGAAACAGATTATTCGAATGACTGATGAAGGAGCCAAACAGATTCAGACTGCCAGTACCATGATTCAAAGCATTGCTGAGCAAACAAACTTGCTGGCATTGAATGCTGCCATTGAATCAGCCAGAGCTGGGGAAGCTGGACGGGGATTCGCGGTGGTGGCTGAAGAAATCCGCAAACTGGCAGAGCAGTCCAGTCAGTTTACGACTGAGATTGATGGGATTGTCAAGTCGCTGAAAGACAGAACGGGAGAAGCAGTGGTTACCATGGATCAAATGGAAAAGCTGGTGGAGATTCAGCATGAAAGGGTGCAAGAAACTGCTGGCAAATTTGAAGGTATTGACGAAGCTGTTCGTCAAATGCAAGTGGTGATTCAACATTTGAACGCATCAGGAAAGGCCATGGAGCAGAAAAAACAGGAAATGATTCATGTGATGGAAAACTTGTCAGCAATTTCTGAAGAAAATGCTGCTGGCACTCAACAAGCGTCAGCCTCTGTCGAAGAGCAGACATCTGCCATGGATGAAATTGCCCGTGCCAGTGAAACCCTGGCACAATTGGCGGAAGAAATGAATCGGGGGATTATGCAGTTTACCTATTAATGAAAGAATGGCAAAAAGCAGCAGAAGAAGGTTGATCCTGCGTCGTCCTTCCAATAGAATAATAAAAAAGATATATGTCGCGGTTAAAAGGGTAGGTAGCCTTTATGAACGAATTGTTTCGGACCAGGACACCATGGAAAGGAAGGCGCTGATGAATCTGGAGCTGCTTGTTTCTGAAAAAGTAAACATGGAGGTAACGAACAGGAACACAGGAGAAACACTGGTATTGAAATCCCTTCTGTTGGAGCAGGATGAAGAGACGTTATATCTGGCAGTCCCCATCCACCGGGGCGTGGAATACGTTTTGCACCAGGGGCAGCAAATGAAAGTGGTGTATTATCGGGAGAATGGGGTTTTCAGCCTTCAAACCCGATTTCTCCAAAAAGTCAAGCTGGGAGAGGTGGAGGCCTGCCGGCTGGTGATTGATGGAAAACCTGTCAAAATGCAGCGAAGGGATTATTTCCGACTCCCCTGTCTGTTGACAGCCCGACTGAAAAGCCTGTCCACAGGAGTGATTAGCCGGGTCACCTTCGATGAAGTCGAAGCTATCATTCATGACATCAGTGGCTCAGGAGCCAGGGGCATTTCTCACAAGCCGTTTGCCGAAAAAGATCAGGTGATTTGCACCCTTTTTCTTGACCCGGAAGAATTGACGGTAAAGGCAGAAATCATTCGATGCCAGCATCAGGCAGATGAGCGTCAATATGAACTGGGCATGCGATTCAGTGAAATAAGCGAAACACAGCAGGATCAACTTCTGGCATTTATTTTGAATCGTCAGCGTAACCTGCGGCAAAAGGGTTTGTTATAACATCACGCCCCCCGGCGGTTTGAAGTGGTGACACTTCAAACTGCCGGGGGTTTGTGATCATTAGCCAAGTTGCACGGGCAAATGTGTCGGGTTATAATGAGATACAGGATCTGAAAAAAAGCACCTGTTTTGTGACGACCAATGGATTAGTCAAAGGAGCGGATGTGGTGTCAAAGTTGAAAAGAGCGTTCATCTACCTGGTTATACTGGCCATACCATCGGCGGGCCTGCTGTATACAATACCCCGAAGCATTGAGCGGGAACTGCCTGCCGTTGAATATCGTTTGGGACGGCCTGAAGAAATGACATCTTATCAACTGCGGATTGAGGGCGTTATTCAACGCCGTCTGTTTGATCACAAACGATTTAGGGGGACCATTTGGCTGAATGACAGGGCGCTGACAGACTTGGATTTTCTGCTGCGTGAGTCAGGGGAACTGTTGATGGCCCGTGATCCTGAAACTGGTCAACGGGATCAGTATGGGGCAATCTATGTGGATGAGTCCATGAACAGGATCACCATTGCCGTGTTGGAGCCTGTCAGAATGTTTGGGATAGAAAGTTCAGAAAAGTTCTGGAATCAGGAAACGGGAAAAATGATCAGTGCACCGGCAGACAGTCGAAAAGATGCGTTACAACTTTCCAATGCCATCATGGCAACGATTCTGGAAAAGCCGCTGGAATAACGCGGCTTTTTAGGAGTGTTTGGGCTTGCGCCGCAGAAGTGAGGCTCGGGCAATTTTATCGGTTCCGTGTTTAAGGCGCACCTGGTCCATGATTTCATCAATTTTTTGCTGTTTTCGCTGGCGGTCATCATTTTCTATGGCCTTCGTGGGAGATAGATCAAAAATGGAAAGTTGCTGTGGTGACTCTTCTGCCTGAAATCCGCTGAGACTGATCCCAATTAACCGGACCCCCCGATTTGAAGGCCAGTGTTTCCTAAGAAGCTGATACCCTGTCTCGTAGAGTTCCTGGGTATAATGCGTGGCGGTGGGTAATGTCACCTGTCTGGTAATGGCCGAAAAGTCGTTGAACTTTATAGTGATTTGAACCACGTTCCCCGGCTTTCCATATTGCCTGGCCTGGTGAGCCACATCCTCTGCCAATCCCATAAAAAGGGTGCGAATCTCATCGATGTCATGAGCATCTTCCGCCAGTGTGGTTGAGCGGCCAATGGATTTCATATTTTCCCTCAGAGAGGGGACAATGGGGGCGGTGTCGATGCCGGAAGCCTTTCGCTGAAGTTCCAGAAAGGCATCCCCAAAATGCTGCATAAGAAGAGCGGGTGAAGCTGCTGCCAGATCTCCGATGGTCAAAATATTCAGACCAATAAGTTTTCCGGCGGTTTTTTGACCGATTCCATACATCGCTTCAACGGGAAGAGGCCATAATTTGTCAGCCACCTCTTCTGGCCAGAGGGTGGAAACACCCAAGGGTTTTTTGAAGTCAGCCGCCATCTTGGATAAGAATTTATTCCGGGCAATGCCAACGGAGCACCAGAGTGACAGACGTTCATCCAGCGCAGTCATTATTTGTTGGGCAGCGGCTTTGGGCGGCCCAAAGATTTTTTCGCTGCCGGTCATGTCCAGCCAGGCTTCATCAATACTGTTCTGTTCAATACAGGGAGAAAATTCTGCCAGAAGCGCCATTACCTCTCGTGATTTTTCGCTGTAATAATGGTGGTCAGGGGGCACTGAAATTAAGCCAGGACAGCGTCTCAAGGCCTCTTGAAGGCTCATGGCGGTCTTGACGCCGCATGCCCGGGCCTCATAATTGGCTGCCAAAATAATGCCGGTACGCTTTTGAGGATCACCGGCGACAGCAGCCGGCGTCCCTTTCAGATGGGGATGTCGGCTCATTTCGCATGTAATATAGTAGGCATTCATATCCACTAAGAACACGACCCGCGGCAACGTTTTCAAGGTAAGCCCCTTCCTGCTCAGACGGTAGACAAAGTACGGCCAAATTCCTTTTCTTCAACCTCATATGAACTGACTCTATTATATCATGCATTTCGAAGATGATTAAAGCCAACACGGCGATGAACTGAGAGGGATCACACACCGGCTGAAGTTCCGCTTCAATGTCTGAAGATGTCAGATTTTGATGAAACTTTATGACACGGCAGTATAAAAGAATGGTAAAATGGTAATAAGAGAGAAATATCAAGTGAACAGGATTTAATAGGCACAAAAAGGGGGAGCAGTATAGTGAAAAAAGTGTTGCTATGTGATGACTCCATGCTTGTTCGTCGCCAACTGAAAGATTATATTTCCCAACAACGTAAAGAACTCATAGTGATTGAAGCAGTAAATGGGATAGAGGCCCTGGAAAAATATGCGATCGAACGACCCGACCTGGTTCTCATGGATATTGTCATGCCTGAAATGGACGGTATTGGGTGCCTGAAAAGGATTCGGGACATTGACCCGCATGCGAAAGTCATTGTACTGTCATCTGTGGGAAACAGAGAAACACTTCTGGAAGCATTGGAGGCCGGCGCACTGGATTTCATTCAGAAACCCTGGACAGAAACAGTGATCAACCGGATACTTGACTTATATTAGGAACACAGGAGGTGCAGAAGGATGCTCAACTTATACTTTGGCAGCTATCTGCTGCAACAGCGGCTTATTGACCCGGAAACACTGCGAAAACTTCTGAAAGTTCAGCGGGAAACACACCTGCGGCTGGGAGTGCTGGCCATGCAGGAAGGCCTGATGACCGCAGAGCAGGTGAAAGAGATTAATGACATTCAGCGGCGGGTGGATGCCCTTTTTGGTGAAGTGGCTGTTCAGAAAGGCTATTTAACCCAGGAGACAGTGGATTCACTTTTGCAGATTCAGAAAAGGAGCACCGCTCGTCTGACCCAGTTGCTGCTGGATCATCAGTTGTTCACTTTCGATGAACTGGAAGCTATTCTGAAGGGTTTCAGAGAGTATAACCAGTTAAGTGCCGAAGAGGAAGCGGCACTGGAACGCGGCAATGTTGAGGGATTGCTGGCGCCCTACATGGTGCTGCAGTGTCAGTTGGCGGGAGTGACAGAAACCGAAGCTCTCACAGCTTATGGAAGCTTGTTTCTGCGCAATATGATTCGTTTCATTGACCCTGAGACAGTACTGGACATTGAAAGTCAGCAACTGCCCACAGGAGAAACGGTTGCGGTGAAACAGGTCTTTTCCATGGGCATTAACATGCAAACGGCTTTGGTGATGAAAGAAGGGGTCTATCAGAAAATGGCTGAAAAACATGCGCGCATGCCTGTGTCAGAATCAGTGGAATTAATGGATGCCTCTGTGCTGGAGTTTTTGAATCTGCACAATGGCCTCTATTCCATCTGGCTTTCAGATCATGAGATAAGACCATTCCTGGAACCACCGCTGAAATGGACAGCACAGCCGGATGTCAGTGGTGATGAATGGATTAAAGTACCCTTACAGACAGCATTTGGTCAGGTGATGCTGCTTTTGAAAGTTGAAGCAACACATTAACCATCGCTCGTGCCTGTTCTTGCTATTGAATAGCAGGAGCAGGCTTTTCTTTTTGCGGATGAAGACATTTTCTTTCTTTATTGTTTCGCTCCATGGGGTATGATAGAAAATGTATGCAAAAGAAAACGGTATACTGACACCTGTGAATAGACTGGAAGGAGCATGCTTGTGGAAGACAGGATGAAACTGATTACTTGTCGGTTCTTTTATACTGAGGCCCTCCACATCATCGAAACAGAAAAACTGAACGATGTTGATTTGGAATTCACCAAAGCGGGTTGCACTGATTGCCGCCTTGCGCAGAGCGAAGTCACAGATCCTGATTTTTTATCAAACACACAAATGATGCGTGTCGAAACCCAGGTCTATAACCAGATGGGGAGAACGACATCACCTGTGTTGCAGCGCTGTGCGCTTTTGCTCCTGGGTAATACATTGGCCACGCATCTAATCAAACAGGGAAAAGTGCTGGTGAGTCCCGGTTGGCTGATGAACTGGCAGCAACAGCTTTCTGAAATGATAGGCACCGGTGATTTTCAGGTGCAGAAAGCTTGTTTAAAATCAATGGGACAATTGCACCTGCTGGATAGTGGTGTTTACTCCAATGTTCATCAACAGCGCGTTGCTTTTCAGGAAGCAATGAACATTGAAATGACTTATCTGCCTGTGGGGTTGGATTACTACCGGGAAAAACTGCTGAATTGCCATTGCCAATGGCGCATGAGTCAAATATATACACAGATGAAACAAAAAACCAGGCAGATTTCAGCGTACACCCTGTTTTTTGAAAAACTGCCGGAGGCAGCTTCAATCAATCAGATGGAGGAGTTGATGGATCGGGGGTTTGATATTTTTGCCACATTGACAGGTGCCACCAGAATGGCTTTTCGATTTGCCGGTGAATACCAGTGGGGAACCACGTACTACTACCGCCACCAACACTATGCGTCAGAACTGGATAGCATTTTGAAACAACCTGAGTTTATCCAATATCGCCAAACAGTCAACGGAACGGGTTTTATCATCGGGATCCGACACCAAGAGCAGATGATTGGCTACATGGAGATTGATGATATACCTGTGCCGGCCTATCTGAGTTATTACATGGACCTTGCACAGATGGTGGGGGGGATTTTTGCCCTATTGCTGGTGAACGTGTTGCGTAACGAAACGCTTCATCGAGTGAAAGAAGAAGCAAGGGCAGAAAAAATGGCCAATCAGGCTAAAAATCATTTTCTTGCCAATATGTCTCACGAAATCAGAACACCTATGAACGGCTTTCAGGGAATGTTGCAGCTCATGCAGCTGACTGAGCTGACGGAAGAGCAGGAAGAATATCTGACTTATGCGCAAACTGCAGCAGACCGTCTGCTACGAGTCATGGATGATATTCTCAATTATTCCCGGATCGAAGCAGAACGGATAGCGTTTTTATCGGCAGCTTTCCAGCCCGCAGCACTCCTGCAGGAAACGGTGGAACTTTTTGAGATAGCGGCAAAACATCAGGGCAATGTGATGATCATGCACATTGCAGAAGAAATACCCCTCACCTTGTGGGGTGATCCCTTTAAATTGAGACAGGTATTGTCCAATCTCATTGGAAATGCCGTGAAATTTACCCGGAATGGGCGCATAACCGTTTCTCTCGGTAAGGGGAATCAAATGGAGTCAAACAAGCAGCAGCTGATTTTTACGGTTAAAGATACCGGCATTGGTATTGATGATTCAAAGCTGGAGATGATCTTTGAGCGATTTGGTCAGGTGGAGCCAGTGGACACCCGCCGCTATGGGGGAACAGGTCTGGGGCTTACCACTGCAAAAATGCTGGTGGAGAAAATGGGGGGCACCATTCAGGTGACAAGCCGAAAAAATGTGGGAAGCACGTTTTCCTTTACAGCTCTTTTTGATACGCATAAAACATCCAAACAAGCATAATGGAGAGTAACAGTTGAGATGGAGGGACAAAATGGCCAGAATACTGATTGTCGACGATTCGAAAACTGATATGATTTTTATCAGCAGCATGCTGGAAGAGCATGAGCTTTTCAGAGCCCAGGATGGCATTGAGGCCATGGAAATGCTGGACAGGCAGTCGGGAATTGATTTGATGATTCTTGACCTTAACATGCCGCGCATGAATGGGTTTGATGTGCTTCTGGCCATGCAGCAGCATCCCAAATATGCGACAGTCACCACCATTATTCTCACCAACCTGGAAGAAGTGGAAAATGAGGTGAAGGGACTGATGCTGGGGGCGGTGGATTACATCAGAAAACCTCTGAACATTGATGCGCTGAAAAAACGGATTGAGGTGCATCTGAATGTGCGCAATGTCCGTAAAAATGTGGAGAAACACAACCAAATTCTGGAGCAGATGGTCATGGATCGGACACGTGAATTGATGAACACCCGGGACATGACCATCCGCGCCTTCACTCGATTGCTGGAATTTCGGCATGCGGAAACAGCCAATCATTCCGGGCGTATCCAAGAGTTGATGGGTGTGCTTTGCCGGCAGATGGCCGTTGCCCCGGCCTTTTCAACACAGCTGGACCCAGTTAGAATCATGACGCTTTGTCAAACGGCACCCTTACATGATATTGGAAAAGCCGGATTAACCGACGAAGCCCTGTTTGTGTCCGAAACCACTTCTGAGAAGGCTGTCATGACACATCAGAAGCATGTGACATTTGGAGTGGAAGCCTTGAGAGAATACCTGGAGAAAGCGGAGGATAATGCCTTTCTCAAGACAGCCGTGGAACTCATTGAAACCCATCATGAGCACTATGATGGCAGCGGTTACCCCTCGGGCCTGGCTGGGGAGGCGATTCCACTGGGCGGGCGGATACTGGCGCTGGTAGATGCATACGATACAGCTGTGTGCCCGGCAGACCGGGAAAAAGCCATCACCCATGAGGCAGCAGTGGCCTTGATTCAATCTGAAAGTGGCCGAAAATTTGACCCGGCCATCGTTACGGTTTTTGAGACTGTGGCAGAAGATTTTCGAAAGCTGACCCACGGTACAGAAGCCAGGTTTGCCTGTAGAGGGTGATCATATGAACAGGAAAAGCATCTGTCAACCAAAAAAAAGGAAGTGCTGGTTATTCAGAAGCCTGTGTATGGCAGGAACTCTGTTGATGCTCGTGGTGATGATCAGCAGCATTCAGAAGGGGAACGCTGAGGCCGAAACCCCTCTAATAGAGCTGAGTCATGAAGAAGTTGAATTTACTGAAAGAAATCCTGAGATACGCATTGGCATTGATCCCCGATTTGTTCCTTTTGAATTTGTGGATGCATCGGGAAACTATCAGGGAATTGCAGCTGACTACCTTCAGCTTATCAGTGAGCGAACCGGCATCACCTTTAGCATGGACCCTTCCCTGACATGGAGAGAAGCTTACCAGAAAGCGATTGACCGGGAAATTGACATGCTTCCCAGTGTGGGACGAACAACAGAGCGGGAAACCTATTTTTTATTCTCAGAGCCTTACTATACCTTTGATCGGGTGATTGTGGTGGCGCGCCAGAATGAAACCATTGAACAACTGGGTGATCTTTTTCAGAAATCCGTGGCGGTGCAGGTAAACAGCTCCCACCACGGATTTCTCGATCAGTATGAAAGCATCGAACCCGTTTTGTATCAGACTGTCGAGGAAGCCCTTGCGGCAGTGAACCGGGGCAGTGAAACCGCGTTTATTGGCAATCTGGCCACCGTTAGCTATCTTAGCCGGCAGATGGGATTCACTGAGCTGAAATATGTTCCCGTGGAAATAGGGGAGCGGCAGTTTCTGCACATGGCAGTGCGGAACGACTGGCCTGAACTCCATCAGATCATCAACAAAGCACTGGCAACCATCACCGAGGAAGAGCGAATGACCATTAACAGCCGGTGGGTTGGCCTGGAGCAGCAAATTGATTACAGTGACATCATTCGAAATGTGATGGCTGTTGTCGTGGCTGCATTGCTTATAACAGGAGTCTCTTTTTTCTGGATTGTGCGGTTGAAAAAAGAAATTGCTGAAAAAAACATCATCCAGCAGGAGTTGAAGCTGGCTAAGGAAGAAGCAGAATCAGCCAACCAGGTAAAATCGATGTTTTTGGCCCGGATGTCCCACGAGATTCGCACACCGTTAAATGCCATCACCGGCCTGACGTACCTGATGAAAAAAACTGATGTGACCACCACACAAAAGATGCATCTGGACAAAATTGGGGAAGCTTCACGAACCATGTTGAGTATCGTCAATGATATCCTTGATTTTGCCAAAATAGAAGCCGGTAAAATTGACATCGAGCATATTTCCTTTGATTTGGATCAGGTATTGCAGGAGGTGGTGAACCTGGTGACCCACCAGATCAGAGAAAAAAAGATAGCCTTTCATCTGAACCGGGACCCGCGGCTGCCCATCTATTTTCACGGAGACCCCACCCGGGTGGAGCAGATACTGCTGAATGTGGTGAACAATGCCGTCAAATTCACAGAAACGGGTGAAATTGACTTGTCAGTACGACCGGTGGCGGTTCGGGAAGACACTCATTTCATTGAGTTCAGTGTTAAAGACACGGGAATCGGCATGGATGAAGAGCAAGTAACAAGGCTGTTTACACCCTTTGATCAGGCAGATGTCACCATTACCCGCCGCTATGGCGGTACAGGCTTGGGACTTTCCATTGTCAGTCATTTGGTTGATTTGATGAAGGGTGACATTAAGGTGTATAGTTCTCCGGGAGAGGGAACCACCTTTCTGATGACCATTCCCATGACAGAAGACAGAGAAAAGGCCTTTGAAGAGAAACAGCGACAGGCATCTTTGTACTTTAAAGATTTGCGGGTATTGGTGTTGGAAAAAAATTCGCAGCAGCGGGAGCGATTAGCCACTTATTTGGAAGCCTTCAATTTGTCGGCAGAATTTTCATCCTCGGAGAACCAGGCGCTTCAACTGGTGAAATCCACTGGTCCTAAGGGTCGCAAACCTTATGACCTGCTTATTATGGATCTGGATCACCTCTACCAGGAAACGGCTGACTTCACCCAACGCATCACCGCTGAGCAACCGCCGGACACACCAATGAAGATCATGGGATTTGTTCCCCTCGACAGGGAAGAGATCTTTGATCAGCTCGAGGATTACGGAATCGACATGGGGGTTGGAAAACCTGTGATACCGTCTGTGCTTTTCAATGGGATTCTCCAACTGTTTAATGACCAGGTCATGACAAAGCATCGGAATGCCATGGCAATTGGATCTGAGAATGTTCAACGTCTGCAGGCAACAGCGCATGCCCTGGTGGTGGAAGATAACCGGACAAATCAATTAATAGCCAAATCCATTTTAGAAGAAGCGGGGTTTACGGTGTCAGTGGCGGAAAATGGACTGGAAGGGCTTCAAATGTATCGAAAAATGGCAGACGCAGTGGATGTCATCCTCATGGATTTGCACATGCCGGTCATGAACGGATTGGATGCCGCCGCACTTATACGCAAAGAAAATGAACAGGTTCCAATGATTGCCATGACGGCAGACGCCATCACCGGCGTTGAGGAAAAATGCCGCCAGGCGGGGATGGCATACTACGTCAGTAAACCCTATGATCCGCCGGAATTTGTGAAGACTGTGATCATGGTACTGAAGCAAAAAGAGCCTTCCAGTGAACCGGAAACGACTGAAGAGGACAACCCTTCATCACTGAATGAAATGGATGGGCTCCGGCGCATTGGAAACAACCGGGAGCTCTATCGGCTGGTGCTGGATTCATTTCAGGAAGAAAATGAAGGGGCAGCTGAAGTGTTGAAGCAGCAGCTGGAGGCAGAGGATGTTGAGGGAGCTGTTCAAACTGTTCACAAGATCAAGAGCAGCGCAGGTAACATTGGCGCAGTTGAACTCCGAAAAATCGCAGCGGCACTTCAGGACGCATTGACGGGTGGCGAGAAAGATGAATGGAATCCACTGGCACGCCAGTTTAGCATTGAGTTGGCACAGGTGCTGTCAGAAATTCAGGAGAAACTGCAGCGCCATGATGAATCACTTGAAATAACAAAAGCCCCCGTCGCGATTGATTCAGTGGAAGAAGCAGATAGAAACATGTAGAAGCGCTTGAACAGATGGTTTGAGGGTATAAGAAGGAGAAGACGAAATGATTCTCATTGCCGGAAAAAAGGAATGATGCCGGCAGAAAGTGTGGTGAGCCGACATGACATTTCAAAAATCCGCTTCGTTACGGGGAGAGGGTATCAACCGCTCCCGTATCCTCTTTGTAGAAGACAATGATATTAGTCGGGAACTGATTCGCCGCATTTTTAAAAGGATGAAAGAGTTGACGGTGGATGTCGCCAAAGATGGAATGGAAGCGCTGGCGTTACATCAACAGTATGATTATCAGCTTATTTTCATGGACCTGCAGATGCCATCCATGAATGGAATTGAAGTTACCAGGGAGATTCGACGACGAGAACAGGAAGATGGTTTGAACTACACGCCGGTGATAGCTGTTACCGCCTACGTGGGAGAAGAAGATCGTCAGCGATGCCTGGAGGCCGGCATGAACGATTTTTTAACCAAACCGGTGGATACAGAGGCCTTGGTAAAAAAAATAATCAGCCATACCAGAAACCTGCCCGAAGATGAAACCTCAGAGTCTGAGGAACGTCATCATGAATGAAGAAGCGGTTGTTGGCATCCATTGACCCTCGTAGTCAAGTGTGTTAGAATCATAGTGATTTTTGACAGAGGAGGGTCGGATGATGGAAGAACAGGAAACGTTACTGCTTGAAATTATTGCAGCCATCAAGAATGAAGACACCCATACCCTCCGGCAGTTTCTGGACGAAATTCATCCCTATGACATGGCGCAGGCATTGCTGCAGTTGGATGAAGATGAACGTGTTCTTTTTCATAAACTGACAGATGAAGAGCTGGCTGACCTGATCGAAGAGCTTGATTATGAAGAACAACAGTCCCTGCTTCAGAAACTGGGCCCTGCCAGGGGCATTCGAATCATCGAAAAAATGGCACCGGATGATGCCGTTGATTATCTGGGTGAGCTGGAAGAATCTGAACGAAAAGAAATCATCAGCAGATTGAATCCTGCCTTTGCGGCAGACATCAACCAATTGTTGCGTTACCCTGAAAACACCGCCGGGGGCTTGATGACAACCGAATTTTTCGTGCTGTATGCCACAGATACGGTGGAACGGGCGATTCAGCGTCTCCGAGAGCTGGCACCGGACGCCGAAAGTGCATACTACTTGTACGTCATCGATGAGAAACATCAACTGACTGGTGTTATTTCCATTCGAGAGTTAATTGTTGCACCGCCTGAAACCCTGGTGGAGCAAATCATGTCTGAAAGAGTCGTTTCAGTGCCGGTGGAAATGGATCAGGAAGAAGTGGCACGCACCATGAGCAATTACGGCTTTCTGGCCGTGCCCGTGGTGAAAGGTAACAAGATGGTGGGTGTGATCACTGTGGATGATGCCATTGACGTACTGGAGGAAGAAGCTTCTGAAGATATGATGAAATTCGGGGGGATTACCGGAACAGATGCCGGCATGCAGGATTTGAGCATAGGACCCCTGAAATCGGCCATGGGCCGGATCCCCTGGCTGGTTTTACTGCTGGGTGTCGGTATCATGGCGGGTAACATCATCGCTTTTTTTGAAGACACTCTGGATGCCGTTGTGGTACTGGCTGTTTTTATTCCTATGATTGCAGGAATGGCTGGGAACACTGGTACCCAGTCACTGGCGGTAGTCGTGCGCGGTTTGACGATGGGTCAGTTTAAAGGCAAAGACGTTTGGCGGCTGATTCGCCGTGAAGCGGTGGTCGGAGTTTTTATTGGCCTTGTAAATGGACTGATTATCAGCATTGTTGCAGCTTTGTGGCAAAAAAGCCTGATGTTGGGTTTTGTCATCGGGTTGTCCCTGTCAGTCACACTTTTTTTTGCAACACTGGCCGGTACGATTGTGCCGCTCATCATGGCAAAAATGAAAATTGACCCGGCTTTTGCATCAGGTCCTTTCATTACAACCATCAATGACCTGGTGGGGTTGACCATTTACTTCACGGTGGCTACCCTGTTTATGCAGTACCTGATATAAAACCCCACGCTTTCGGGCAAAGGAGGGAAACAAATGGAACAGCGGGAACGGATTAAACTGAAGCAGCAGATACAGCAGATTAACAGCTCATTGTCCGAGGGCGATGCGCAGAAAATCATGGAACTATTGGAAAAGGAAGTCCAGAAAGTTGAACGCAAAATGATGATCACCCTGGAGATAAAAGAAATGCTGGAAGACTGGCTTGAGGAAGAATATGAAGAGGATGATGGCGACCGGGTCATCCATTAACTTAATCATTCGAAGATACCTTCACCAACGAAGAGCTGCCATGAGCGGCTCTTGTTTTTTGCTTGACAGGCGGTTTTGATCTGGTATTTACACAGGCTTCATAAAGTTGACACAGATTACTTGACAGAGCAGAGAAATAGAGCTATTCTATACAAATGAACTATACCGGCTGGACGGTACATTTTCAGCGCGGAGGTGGTGAGAAAGGAGCTAGTGATGGCACAGGAAAGCACGAAAGAAAAGATCTTGAAAATGGCAAAGGAAATCATTCTTGATAAGGGTGTGAATCATTTCACTCTGGAAGAGGTGGCCAAGCAGGCAGGCATTAGCAAGGGTGGATTGCTCTACCATTTTAACAGCAAGGAAGCATTGATTAAGGGGATGCTGCAGCATTACATGAATGATGTGGCGGTGGAAATGGGAATTTCACAGGAAACAACGGACAAGATGCGCGTGGAGCGCGTGTTGCTGGAAAGCATTAGACAGATGGGTCATAACCCATGTGAATACGAGAAAAACAGTGCCGGCTTATTGGCTGCCATTGTCATGAACCGGGAGCTGATTGAACCATTAAAGGAGTACCATCACAACATGTCAACGTGGATTGCGGCCTGTGATGATTCGACGCTGGCACACATCCTTTTTTTTGCCCTCGCAGGTATACGCCTGTCCACCATGATGGGCCTGAATGATTTTGATAATGAAGCGCAGGAGCAGCTGCTGAGTCGAATGGCACAGATGGCCAGGGATATCAACCATCAAGATACGGAAGCATGAACAGGATTTGCTCAGAAATTATATAAGTTGATGAAACAAGTGGACAAAGATCCCGTAGTGAAAGATAACCAACAACCAGCATCACAGATCATTGATTGATGAAAGGAGCAATACCATGGCACGAACTGGCAAGATAAGCAAGAGACTACTGCTGATCGTTCTTTTAACCACATTGCTGTTAAGCGCCTGCCAGCCTTCTGAGGTGGAAATACCGGCAGAAAGAGCTCTCAGCGTTGAAATCATGGAAGTATCTTACGGAGACCTGCAAGTGCGCACCACATTGACCGGCCAGGTGCATCCACTGGAAGAAGTGCGTCTTGCACCGAAAATGCCAGGGACGGTAAGACGGGTTCACGTCTCAGTGGGCGACCGGGTACAAGTTGGTGAAACACTGGTAACACTTGATCAAAAAGATTTGATGAACAGTATTCGCCAGTCGGAAGCAGCGGCAGGGATTGCCGAAGCAGGTGTGGTGACGGCTGAAGCAGGTTTGGCAGCAACAGAGGAACAGCATGAACAGGCACTTCGAGAGCTTAATCGTGTACAGACACTGTATGATCAGGGTGCCGCAACCAAGCAGCAGTTGGAGCAGGCAGAAATGGCGGCCTCTGAAAACGCACTCAACAGCACTCGGGCACAGGTGGAACAGGCGCGGGCTCAGTTGAACCAGGCCCAGGTAACGATTGAAGTAGCGAGATCCAGCCTGGAAGACACCGTCATTCGGTCACCTATCGAAGGTGTGGTGACAGAAGTGAATGCGAAGCTGGGCGAAGGCATTTCCGGACCGGCAGTGACTGTGGCACAATTGAATCCGGTGGTGGTTAAAACCACTGTTTCCGAATATCTGATCAATCGCTTTGAGATCGGTCAGGAAGTATCTGTCAAAATTCCTGCAGCTCAGAATGAAGCCTACCTGGGGACAGTGAGCACCATCGCACCTGCTCCAGGTACCGGATCTCTGACTTACCCCATGGAAATGAAAATCACTAATCCGGATGGCGTGATTAAAATTGGGATGTTTGCCGAAGTGGAACTAACCATGGAAACCCGTGAAAATGTGATCACCATCCCCTCGGAGGCAGTTGTTATCAGAGAAGGGAGAACGGTGGTATTTCTGGTGGAAGATGAGCGTGCCGTGATGCGGGAAGTGATTGTGGGTGTTGATAACGGACAAACGGCAGAAATTGCCTATGGGCTGAATGCTGGTGACAGGATTATCTTCAGTGGTCAGGACTTCCTTGAAGACGGCAGCCTCATTAACGATGTCAACGGCAAGGGAAGTGATGCATCATGAAGCTTTCAGCACTGGCTGTGAAACGACCGGTTACCACCTTTATGCTGATGCTGGTGGCAGTGATTCTGGGCATCGTGTCCACCAGTCTGCTCCCGGTGGACCTTTACCCGGAAATTGACGTACCTGTTTCGGTGGTTACCGTCAGCTACTCGGGGGCGGCACCTGAAGAAATCGAAAATCTGATAACCATTCCCTTGGAACAAACCCTGGCCACGGTTTCCGGACTCAGCTCCATCGAGTCCTACACCAGTGATGGGTCGAGTACTGTAGTGGTTCTCTTTGAGTACGGAACCAACATGGATATTGCTGCTTTGGAAATGCGGGAGAAAGTGGATCTGATCCGGGGGTTTTTACCGGAAGATGCTTCTGATCCCATGGTATTGAAAATTGACCCCAACGCGTTTCCCATCATGCAGGTGGGCGTTTCCGGAAACATGGAATTTACCCAGTTGCAGCGGATTGCAGAAGATGAAATGCTCTCTCGTTTGGAACGCATTGACGGGGTTGCCTCTGCCAATGTCTTTGGAGGCGTGGAGCAGGAGGTGCGTGTACGTCTTGATCAGTCAAAGCTGACAGGTTATAGCCTGGATATATCCAGAATTCAGCAGCAGATCATGGCTGAAAACCTGAATCTTCCGGGAGGGCAGGTTTTTAAGGGTGATCAGGAGATGACAGTGCGGACACTGGGAGAGTTCACCAGTGTGGATGATGTCAAGAATATGCCCATCATTCTCCAGTCAGGAGAGATTATCCGACTTCACGAGGTTGCTGATATTTCGGTGGATTATAAAGAACGTACCAGCATCGCCCGGCTGAATGGGGAGCCCAACATTACTCTTTCCATTACCAAGCAGTCTGTTGCCAATACCGTGCGGGTGGCAGAACGGGTTCACCGTGAGCTGGACAATCTGCGCAGAGACTATCCAGATTTACAGCTGACAGTCGCTTTTGACACCTCGGAGTTTATCAATGACTCCATCAGCAATGTGTTCCGTAATGCAGTGATGGGAAGTCTGCTGGCTGTTTTGATTCTCTTTTTATTCCTGAGGAATCTTCGATCTACCATTATTGTGGGCGTTGCCATTCCGGTTTCAGTCATCAGTACATTTGCACTGATGTATTTTGGTGGTCTGACCATCAATCTCATTTCGCTGGGCGGTTTGGCTCTGGGAATCGGGATGCTGGTGGACAACTCCATTGTCGTGCTGGAAAACATCTACCGGTATCGGGAGTTGGGGGAAAATCGACGTGACTCTGCAGTGAATGGTGCTTCAGAGGTGGCCATGGCCATCACGGCTTCCACCCTGACGACGGTGGCAGTCTTTTTGCCCATTGTCTTTGTCCAGGGTTTTACAGCCATTATTTTCAGGCAGTTGTCATTCGCAGTGGCGTTTTCCCTGACGGCTTCGCTGCTGATCGCCCTGACAGTCGTTCCCATGCTGTCTTCCAAAATTTTGAAAGTGGGAGAAGTGAAAATTCGCAAACGACGCCTGCTTTCCATTGGCTGGTTTCTGGATCTTTTTGATCGAATGATTCGAAAGTTTTCAGGTTTTTACCAAGTCAGTCTTCGATTTGGACTAAGGCACCGTATTATTTCAGTGGTCATTGCCCTGGTCATTTTTGCCAGTTCCATCGTTATGCTGGGAGTGGTGGGTGGTGAGTTCTTCCCATCAATGGATGAAGGAACCATTCAGGTGTCCATTGACACCCCCCATGGCACGCGTCTTGCGGATATAGACCGTCAGGTGCAGCAGGTGGAGAACCTGATCCTTGAAATTCCTGAGAGTGAACGGGTGCTGGTTACCATCGGAGGCGGTGCCATGATGGGTATGGGTGGCGGTAGTGGTTCAAGCATTGACATCACTTTGGTTGACCAGAGCGAACGCCAGCGCTCCACCGGTGAAATTGCTGACTTGATTCGGGAAATGGTACAGGGGATTGCTGGAGTGGATATTTCTGTACAGGAAACATCGTCCATGGGAATGGGGGGCACTGGGGGCAGTCCCATTGCCATTCAAATTCAGGGTGATGATTTGCGAATACTTGAAACCATGGGCCGTGACATACAGCGGATGGTGCGGAGTGTCCCGGGAACCAGGGAAGTTTCTCTCAGTGTCGAAGAAGGCGAACCGGAAGCGCGGGTGGTGATTCAGCGGAACATGGCATCCCGCTACGGCGTTACGGCAGCGCAGATCAACAACGCTCTGCGGGCATCATTGGATGGGGTGCGGGCCTCCAGTATTAACCTGGGAGGCGAAGATATTGACATCACATTATCCTTGGACGAACGAGCCAAAGAGTCCATAGAAAACATGCAGCAGATTTTAATTCCCACCAATTATGGCACAGCGGTACCCTTGGGGCAGGTGGCCACCATCGAATACGGCGCCTCGCCGGCGCAGATCAATCGCATCAACCAAGTGCGAACAGTGGTGATCTCCTCTCAGCTCAGCGGCAGAGATCTCCAGTCGGTAACGAGGGAGGTTCAGACGGAGCTGGAAAACTACCCCATGCCTCCTGGGTATAATTACCGCATGACAGGAGAACAGGAAGATATGGCAGAAGCTTTTGGAAACCTGGGCCTGGCGCTGATGCTGTCCATCGTGCTGGTGTACATGATCATGGCTTCGCAGTTTGAGAGTCTCCTGTACCCCTTCATTATAATGTTCTCCATTCCCTTTGCATTTACAGGGGCCTTTATTGGTCTTTTCCTCACTGGAACATCCCTCTCGGTTCCGGCTCTCATCGGCATGATTATGCTGGCAGGAATCGTGGTGAACAATGCCATTGTGCTGGTGGATTATATTAACCAGCTGAGGCAGCAGGGAATGGACCGGAATGAGGCAGTGAAAGAAGCAGTGGCCATACGATTCAGGCCGATCCTGATGACAGCGCTGACAACGATTCTGGCACTTGTTCCCTTGGCCATGGGTATTGGCGAAGGAGCGGAAACCATGGCACCAATGGCCATCGTAGTGGTGGGTGGCCTCATCATGTCCACACTGTTGACCATGGTCTTCATACCAGTGCTCTATACCATTATGGATGATTTCAAGCGCAAACTCCGAAAATGGTTCAAGCGGGAGCCGGGAACACCGGTGAAAGCTGAAGAATCTTCCCAGGTGTCGGTGCAGAACATAACAGATGCCGAAACGCCTGAAGGCAGTTTCGTTCCATAAAACTGAACAGGATCATACAAGGCGGGCCGCCGGATGCGAAAACAAGCTTCCGAAGCCCGCCTTTCAGTTGTCATGACGAAAGATGATTTCGATGATGGAAGGGTTAAAAGACAGCTGGAGGGGTAACATAATACCATTAAAACAAATGAATCCATGACAAAACCGTGACAACTACAAAGGAAAATCATCATGAAATGAGATGATTCTATGAAACTGCTGGTATCCATTCGACAACTGCAGCAAGAAATGATTCGCAGGCTTTCTTTCCTGGCAGATGGTGTTTACTACGTATCGCCAGATGAACTGGGTGCTGCCAATTACAAGAAAACAGATATTTTTCACTTTCCCAAAGAACCTGTCTTTCTGAGAAACCATCTGCACACGGTCTCTGATGTTATTCTCTATCTGCGGGTTGCTTATTTTCGACCCCGAAAAGGTGATATTCGCATTCAGGAAGGTCATCTGACCTGGCACCATAACCGTTCAGGGCCTGAGACCATCAGCCTGAACCGGGGAAATTGCGGCGGCATTTCCAGTTTGATGGCTTATTTGCTGCGTGGCAAGTATGAAGCCGTCGGGTTTGTGGCTTTTGCCGACCAGATGGGAGGGCATGTTTTTAACTATGTGTACCACCAAGGCAGTTATTATTTCATTGACCTGTTAAATTACCTTTACGCCAGTCGTTCTATGGATCATCTGGCCACCATGATCTATCAGTCAGCGTCAATTCATCAGTATGCCCATTATTACCGTCAACGGTCTTGCCGGGAAATCACGTTGATGGTAGCCTATGAGGGGGACCATGTATTGCCCATGGGAAGAAAGGAAGGGGAGCCAATCATGTTTTTTCCTGAAGGCACTCATTTGCAGGTACTCCATGAATCCCCTCACCTGGGGATTACGGCGCAGCAACACCCCATGCTTTGCCGCCCTGTACACCACTCAATTCATTGTGCACATCCCTTTTTCTTTCGAGGGGAATATGATACAATGATCAGTAGAAATTCGGCAGATCTACCCTAAACACTGCCAGTCAGGAGTGAATCGGTTTTGACAGCCAGAGGAAAAAAGATGATCGCAATTGTCATCGCATTCATGATGATACTTTCCACTTTTGCAGCCATGATCACAGCACTGGCCAGTATTTAATGACTGGTGCAGCGCTCTCGTTGTTGCCATCAGAATCAGCTGAGTAACGACAATTGATATTAGGAAATGGAGTGAAGACATGAGCGTGCACATTGGAGCAGAAAAAGGTGCCATAGCTGAAACCATCCTGTTGCCGGGAGATCCCCTTCGGGCAAAGATGATTGCAGAAACATTCCTTGAAGATGTGGTTTGCTATAACGAGGTTAGAGGTATGTATGGCTTTACCGGCACCTGGCAGGGAAAAAGAGTTTCGGTTCAGGGAACTGGTATGGGAATCCCTTCCATTTCTATTTATGTGAATGAACTGATTCGGGAATACGATGTTAAAAACCTGATTCGTATTGGTACCTGTGGCGCCATGCAGCAAGACATCGGCCTTCGGGATGTCATCATTGCCATGAGTGCCTGCACCGATTCCAATGTGAATCATCTGCGGTTCAATGGCATGAACTATGCAGCCACCGCCAGCTATCAACTGCTCTCAAAAGCTGTTGAGGCGGCAAAAGAAAAGCAGATGACTCCCCGGGTGGGCGCTGTGGTTACTTCAGACACCTTCTACCACGATGACCCTGACGCATGGAAACTTTGGGCAGGCTACGGGGTGCTGGCGGCAGAAATGGAGACGGCAGAACTCTACACCCTGGCAGCCAAATACGGGGTAAATGCCCTGGCCATTCTCACTGTCAGCGACCACATTGTGACCCATGAACTGACAACTGCAGAAGAGCGTCAGAACACCTTTAAGCAAATGATTGAAATTGCTCTTTCGCTGGCATAGCAGTTTTCATTCACCATTCATACCCGAAAGGCCGAAGTCTATGAAAAAGCTCTATCTGGCTCAAATACCCAATGGTGAACCCTTACATGAAGATCTGTTCAATTCGAACGGTGCCATTTTGGTACCCAAGGGGAAAATCATGACACCCCGATTGAGGCAGCAGTTGCTGCGCAGCAATATTGAGTATTTCTGGCTGGATGCCACCGGCTTTAATGAGGTGGACCACTACCTGGAACACTTTGAGATGGAGACGGTCAAAGAAATCGAAGAAGTGCGAAAAGTATATACTGAATCTGTGAAGAGTATCAGCAATGAGTTTGAACGCATGCGCAAAATAGGCAACCTGGACAAAAAAGTGATCGAAGAAACCGCCCATGAACTGGTGGAAAGCATTGGTCGCCACCAGCAGGTGTATTTGGGGCTGGAAGGCATTCGACGGAAAGATTTTTACACATACATCCATTCCATCGATGTGGCTGTGTTCATGATTGTTCTTGGGAAAAGCCTCAAACTCGACCGAAAGCAGCAGGAACGGGCAGCCATGTCTGGGCTGCTCCACGACATTGGCAAGACACGCATTCATGATAATATTCTTCTGAAGCCCACCCGTCTGACCGATGAGGAAATGCGGGTGATGCAGGAACACAGCCGCATTGGTCATGAAATTCTCACCAAAGAATTACGTTATCCGGCAGATATTGCCTGCGCTGCTCTGGAGCATCACGAACGTATGGATGGTACCGGCTATCCCCATGGGGTGACTTGGGAAAAGCTGCACCTGCACTCCAAAATGGCCGCTGTCTGTGATATTTACGACGCTATTACCGGGGAACGGGTGTATAAGAAAGCCATGCTGCCCCACGAAGCAGTGGAGTTTTTAATGACCATTGTGGATAAGCACCTGGACCGATCGTTGACAACCCAGTTTGTTCGCAATATTTCGGTGTACCCGTTGGGCACCCGGGTCACCCTCAACAATCAGGAAGAGGGGATCGTGGTGAGGTTGCATGATGGGTATCCAACCCGGCCGGTGGTGAAAGTGCCGCGAAAAGGAACGGTGCGCGATTTGCTGATCGAACAAACCATCATGATTGAACGGGTTCATGACCCCAGAGAAGCGGCAGTGGGATAGCAGGGCAGTGGGCTTGACCCTGAGCCATAGACGTTATATAATGGGCCATATGAAAATGGCGATGATGAGGACGGTTCCCGAGAAATCCGGTAACAGAGAGTCAATCCAAGGCTGTGAGATTGGCACGGATTCGGCAGAACCCATCACCTCAAAGCCGGTTTTTCGACTCCGCTACACTGGATACAGGGGAACCCGCAGGCATGCGTTACCATGCAGTGAAGTGACAGATTACTTTGGCGGCCATTTTGGAGCATCGCCTCTCAGGTACTCTGTAATCAGGGTGGTACCGCGATTAAATCGTCCCTGGGCTAAGAAGCTCAGGGTTTTTTTGATTGGAAAACTGGAAAGGATGATGATTGCATGAATAAATTTCAATCACTTCCCAGCCTGCCGGTGGCAGAACGGGAAAACCAGATCAATGCCTTCTGGGAAGAAGTAGATATCCTTCAGAAAAGCATTGAAAACAGGGAAGGAAAACCTTCCTTTGTGTTTTATGAAGGGCCTCCCACGGCCAACGGCCGACCGGGGATTCACCATGTTATTTCCCGAACGCTGAAAGATGCCGTTTGCCGCTATCACAGCATGCTGGGCAAGCAGGTAAAACGAAAAGCCGGTTGGGATACCCATGGCCTGCCGGTGGAAATAGAAGTGGAAAAGCAGCTGAAGCTTTCCAGCAAACAGGATATCGAAGCCTATGGCATCGCCGAGTTCAACCAGAAATGCCGGGAGTCTGTGTTTTCTTACGAGAAGCAGTGGCGGGAAATGACCCGGCGCATGGGTTACGCCATCGATATGGACAATCCCTACATCACGCTGGATAACAACTACATTGAGTCTGTCTGGTGGATTCTGCAGCAATTTTTCAACGATGGCATGATTTACGACGGCCACAAGATTTTACCCTACTGCCCCCGCTGTGGAACCGGTCTGGCTTCCCATGAAGTGTCACTGGGCTACAAGGAGATTAAGAGTGAAACCGTCATTGTAGCCTTCAAGCGAAAAGATGCCAATGAATACTTCCTGGTATGGACAACCACCCCTTGGACACTGGCTTCCAATGTGGGGCTCTGTGTGCATCCTCAGGTGGATTACCTTAAGGTAAAATCTCAGGAAACTGTCTATTATGTGGCTAAAGAACTGGCAAACAAAGTGCTGGGTGACGACTATGAAGTGTTGCAGGAGTTAAAAGGAAAAGAACTGGAGTATGTGGAATACCAGCAACTCATGCCATTTGTGGAGCCTGACAAAAAAGCATTCTTCGTAACCCTTGGTGATTTCGTCACCACCGAAGACGGCACCGGTATTGTTCATATGGCCCCTGCCTTTGGGGAAGACGACTATCACATTGGCCGGGCCTATGGTCTGCCGGTGTTACAACCAGTGGACGAAGAAGGAAAATACACGGCAACTCCCTGGAAAGGCCAATTTGTCATTGATGCAGACCCTGATATCGTCAAATGGCTTCGGGAAGAAGGAAAACTGTTTAAAAAAGAACGGCTGGCCCACAATTATCCCCACTGCTGGCGATGCGCCACCCCCCTTCTTTATTATGGAAAACCCAGCTGGTACATTGAAATGACCCGCATCAAAGATCGGCTCATTGCCAACAACAACAGCGTCAACTGGTATCCCGACTTTGTGGGCGAAAAACGCTTTGGCAACTGGCTGGAAAACCTGAACGACTGGGCGCTGTCCCGAAACCGTTACTGGGGAACACCGCTGAATATCTGGCGGTGCGCCTGTGGTGAGCTGGCATCCATTGGTTCCCGGAAAGAACTGGTGGAACGGGCAGTGGAAGTCATTGACGAAAGCATTGAGCTGCATCGACCCTATGTGGATGATGTGCACCTCACCTGCGGTAAATGCGGCGGCACCATGACGCGGGTGCCGGAAGTGATCGACTGCTGGTTTGACAGTGGAGCCATGCCCTTTGCCCAGCATCATTACCCCTTTGAGAACAGTGAACGGTTTGACGAAGAATTGTTCCCGGCAGACTATATCTGTGAAGGCATTGACCAGACACGGGGATGGTTTTACTCTCTGATTGCCATTTCATCCTTTATAAAAGGCGTGTCCCCTTACCGAAACGTGCTGGTAAACGACCTGATTTTGGATAAAGACGGACAAAAAATGTCCAAATCCAAAGGCAATACCGTCGATCCCTTTCAGCTGTTTGATGAGTTTGGTGCCGATGTACTCCGCTGGTACCTACTCTATGTCTCACCTGCCTGGACGCCCACCAGGTTTGACATTGAAGGGTTGAAGGAAGTGAAGAGCAAGTTCTTCTCCACCTTTGAAAACGTGTACACCTTCTTTACCCTCTATGCCAACACCGATGAAGTGGATCCCCGCACCTTCTCCATCCCTGAAGAGGAGCGGCCCGAGCTGGATCGCTGGATTTTGTCTAAATATAACCATTTGATCGAAGCAGTGCGCAGTGAAATGGCTGTCTTTGACCTGACACGTACCGTTCGAAAAATTCAGGACTTTGTGAATGAAGACTTCTCCAACTGGTACATTCGCCGTGCCCGGGGACGTTTCTGGGCTTCGGAGCATTCTGATGACAAGAAAGCCGTCTACAACACCACCTACGAAGTGCTGGTGGGTGTCTGCCGGTTGGCAGCAGCCTTTGCCCCCTTCATGACAGAAGAGATTTACCGTCATCTAACCGGTGAACTGTCCGTGCATCTGTCTGATTTGCCTGAAGTGAACGAAAAGCTGAAAGCCCCTGAAGTGGAAGCTAAAATGGATTTGGTGCGGGATCTGGTCACCCTTGGCCGGGCAGCAAGAGAGAAAAACCGGCTGAAAGTGCGGCAGCCCCTGCAGAAAATTTTGGTCGACGGCAAGTATGAATCTGGTATCAGTCACTTGGTGCCGCTGTTAAAGGAAGAACTGAACATCAAAGAAGTGGTGTTTGAAAAGAGCCTCAATGAGTTCATGAATTTTGGCCTCAAACCTGACTTCAAAAATGCAGGACCGTTGCTGGGCAAGAAAATAAAGGCATTTGGAAAAGCGCTGGCTGTATTGGATGCCAATGAAATCGCCCCCAAACTGGAAGCCGGTGAGACCATCACCCTTGATTTGGAGGGAGAATCCACCGTTGTCACAAAAGAAATGGTGATGATCGCCATCGACGCAAAAGAAGGGTTTACAGTGGAAATGGAAAACAACCGCTTTGTTATTCTTGACACCACCCTCACCGATGAACTGGTGAATGAAGGGCTGGCCCGTGAGTTTATTTCAAAAGTACAGCAGATGCGAAAAAACAATGGCTATGAGATGATGGACAACATTCGCATCATCTATCATGGAAATGAAGTAGTGACTCATGCCATGACCCTGCATCGAGAGTACATCATGGGAGAAACGCTGGCGGTTTCCATGGAATCCACCAGCGAAGAAGGGCTGGAAGAGCAGAACCTGAATGGCCACAAAACAGGAATTCGACTGGAGAAGGTTATGCAGTCATGATGGCATTTATCAGGAATGAATGATTGTGAGTTGTTTCACGAAGCATGATGCGATATACTGGTTGATGAAACTGAATATGCTCAAATAATGGAGCTTAGAATATCAGGAGGCGAATCATGGATAAAAAGCAAATCAGAGGCGCGGTGGTACTTCTTGTGGCAACTTTTGTTGTTTTAGGAGCCGTGTCGATGGCAGGAAGAACAGATGCCACCGGCGAATCAGCTGGCGGCGTACAGGTGCTCACCGGAAGCGGGCAGGGATATGCCAGCCAGATCACCGTTGAAGTAACTATGGATGGCGACACCATCACCGGCATTGAAGTGGTGGAATCCGACGACACACCGGGGCTTTCAGACGGAGCCTTTGACGCAGTGATTGAAGCTGTGCTGGCAAACCAGACGGCAGAAGGTGTTGATATGGTCAGCGGGGCCACCGGCTCCAGCGAAGGCGTTCTTAATGCCATTAAAGAAGCCCTGGCATCAGCCACCGGCGAATCAGCTGGCGGCGCACAGGTGCTCACCGGAAGCGGGCAGGGATATGCCAGCCAGATCACCGTTGAAGTAACCATGGATGGCGACACCATCACCGGCATTGAAGTGGTGGAATCTGATGACACACCGGGGCTTTCAGACGGAGCCTTTGACGCAGTGATTGAAGCTGTGCTGGCAAACCAGTCGGCAGAAGGTGTTGATATGGTCAGCGGGGCCACTGGCTCCAGCGAAGGCATTCTCAATGCCATCAAAGAAGCCCTGGCAGGCATCTAAAACCATGTAACGAAAATGATCAAAAAAGCCCCACCTATGGCGCCGCTTTTCAGGCTTCTAACGGTGGGGCTTTTCTCCAACAGGCACAAAACAGATTGATGCGGACAGAAAGTATTTATAACTGCTTATGGGATTTAATACAGGCAGACATCATGGTATAATAGGGGAAATACCTTGAATTGGTTCATAAAACCAGTGGTTTCTCTGAAAATTGAGGCATATAATATCTAAACATAAGGATGTGACAAGATGGCTGTACAGGACGTCAGAAATTATCTCGGGCAATGGGGCCTTGAAGAAAAAGTAATGGAAATGGAACTTTCCAGTGCTACTGTGGAGTTGGCCGCCGAAGCGGTGGGAGTGATTCCCGCCAGAATTGCCAAAACCCTGTCTTTTAAAAATGGTGATGGCTGCCTGCTGATTGTAACAGCAGGAGACGCCAAGATCGACAATGCCAAATTCAAGGCCAGATTCGGCATGAAGGCAAAAATGCTGTCACCTGAGGAAGTGGTGTTGCTGACAGGCCATCCGGTGGGCGGTGTTTGTCCCTTTGCTCTGAAAGAACCAGATATTCAGGTATTTACCGATGTGTCCATGAAACGGTTTGAGACGGTTTTTCCTGCCTGTGGAAGTGGCAACAGCGCCATCGAACTCACTTGTGAACAGTTGTATGAAACTGCCGGCAGTCAGGAATGGATAGATGTCTGCAAGGGGTGGAGCAGCGAGGCATAGCTGCTTTTTCAGATTAATAAGACAATTGTTGGGTATCTGTACCCTGTGTGACCCGCAAAGACTTGTGGAAATCAAAATGCCAAGGAGCGACAACAATGGACAACATCCCCTGCAAAGGACAATTGCATGGACCTGCCATCTTTTTTCGGCGGGGAGCTGATTATCGGTGGCCCATCCAGTTTCTCTCCGATAATATTGCCCAGTGGGGCTATCGTGCACACCAATTGGTTGATCAGGGCTGGTATTATGATGTGCTGGTTCATCCGGATGACCTGGACGAGCTGCGAAATGGGCTGGATCTTGTGATGAATCGTCAGGAGAAACAATACACTCTTCAGTATCGGATTGTGACAGCAGACCGTTCGACTCGTCGCGTGGCAGAGTTTGGCACTTATTATCAGCAAAATGGTGAAGAAAGCTGCTTTGAGGGTTATCTGATGGACATTACCCGATATGAACACATGGAAAATAAGCTGCGGGAAGCGGAAGATCACATTGAAAAACTGACAGGCAGCAGTTTGGCAGGCATTTATATTATTCAGGATGATCGCTTTGTATATGTCAATGAGCGGTTTGCCCATATTTTTGGATACGAACCTGATGAGCTGATGAACCAGCCGGCTACCATCATTGCCAAACCCGAAGATGAAGATCTCATGCTTGAAAACATCCGAAGGCGGATTGCAGGAGAGCCGGGAATCAGCCGAACCTACCGAAACATTCACAAGGAAGGCCATCTGGTGGACGTGGAGGTGCTGGGAAACCGTATCATTTATCGAAATGAGCCGGCTGTTATTGGAACAGTGATTGATTTAACAGCCACTGGCGAGACATACCGGCGACTGAAACTGGCAGACACCATTTTGCAACATACCAACGAAGGTGTGGCTGTGACGGATGCCAAAGGATTGATTCAGTGGGTGAACCCGGCCTTCAGCGATATTACCGGATACTCACTTCAGGAAGTGATGGGCAATAATCCCCGTATTTTGAAATCTCAACGGCACAAACCTGACTTTTATGAAAATATGTGGGAGTCATTGAAGGCGGAAGGATTCTGGCGGGGAGAAATCTGGAACCGGCGTAAAAATGGCGAGGTGTATCCTGAACTACTGACCATTAATGCCATTCGGGATGAAGCGGGGACCACCATCCAGTATGTGTCAGTTTTTAATGATCTTTCAGACCGGATCAAGACAGAGGAGCTCCTGCGGCACCAAAAGTATCATGACAGCCTGACGGGACTGCCCAACCGGTTCTTGCTGATGGACCGGTTGTCAGTATCCATTTCTCGTGCGTACCAGGAAAAGCGGATGCTGGCGCTCATGTTTTTGGATGTGGACCGCTTTAAGCGGATCAATGACACCCTGGGGCACGTGGTGGGCGATGAGTTGATACAGGCCTTTTCACAGCGGCTGGTGGAGACGTTGCGCGATGGTGACACGGTATCCCGGGTCGTGGGTGATGAGTTTGTGGTTTTACTGGAGATGGTTCCCGGTGATGAAGCGGCGGCAAAAGTGGCCAATAAAATTGTCAAATCACTGATGAAGCCATTTCGTATTCAGGGACATGAAATACATATCACCGTCAGCATTGGTATTGGCCTGTATCCTGAAGATGGAAAAGATCCGGAAACGCTGTTTAAAAATGCGGAAGTGGCCATGTTCCAGGCTAAAAAATATGGAATGAACAATTACCGTTTGTACTCTACTGCCATGAATCAACGGGCTCGCCTGAAACTTGAACTGGAAAACGAGATACGCAATGGTCTTGAAAAAAACGAGTTTTTCCTCCATTATCAGCCCCAGGTGGATGTGTTGCGCGGGATTGTTGAGTCGGCAGAAACCCTGATGCGCTGGCAGCATCCTGAGAGAGGTCTGGTATCGCCGGCAGACTTCATACCGGTTGCTGAGGAAACCGGCCTGATCATTCCCATGGGCCTCTACACCATGCGGCGTGCTTTTCAGCAGGCAAGAGAGTGGAAAATAGCCGGCTGTCATCGCATGGTTCTCTCCTTTAACCTGTCACCAACACAGTTTCAGCAACAGGATTTGTACGAGCAAATTCGGTGGTTGCTGAGCCAGACCCAGGCTGATCCTGAAATGCTGGAAGTGGAAGTGACAGAAAGCACAACCATGCTTGACCCTGACTTTGCAGCTGAAACATTGAACAAGCTTAAAAAGCTGGGAATTCGGGTGGCCATGGATGACTTTGGAACCGGTTATTCTTCACTGGCCCTTTTAAGCCGATTACCGGTGGATAAACTGAAAATTGACAGGTCTTTTGTCAAGGGCATTGAAACCAGTCAGGACAAACAAGCCATTGTATCGGCCATGGTGGGGATGGCAAAGCGTCTGGGAATGGTGGTGGTTGCTGAAGGAGTTGAAAAAACATCTGAAAGAGATTTCCTCATCGAAATCGGCTGCGACCTGATTCAGGGATTCTTATACAGCAAACCGTTGCCATTGAACGATTTTCAGGAATATGTGAAGCTGCAGCGAAAAACACAATCCGATGGAGGGGTGATGAAAGATGAAATTCAATATTAAAGATGTGGCCAAGCGGGCAGGGGTCTCCATTTCCACTGTTTCCAGAGTAATCAACTCCAGTAAACCGGTGAAGCCCAAAACCAAAGATCGGGTACTGGAGGCCATTGAAGAACTTGGTTATCGACCCAATGCCATTGCCAGAAGCCTGAAAGTGAAACATACCCAGTCCATTGGTATTATGGTGCCGGATATTGCCAATCAGTTTTATCCAGAGGTTGTCAGGGGTATTGAAGATGTTGCCAATATGTATGAATACACGATTTTTCTCTGCAACACAGATCTGGACTACGAGAAAGAGTTGCAGTATTTTACGGAATTGGAAGAAAAACAGGTGGATGGTCTGATTTTCATGGGAAACCTCATCTCAGACGCACTGGCCAAGCAAATGGCCGATGCTGGCATTCCGGTTGTGCTCATCGGCACGCAGCATGATGAGATGCCTTCGGTGACCATTGACAATGCCAAAGCAGCAAAAGATGCAGTGTGTCATCTCATTCAAAAGGGACATCAGCGAATCGGCATCATTACCGGTAAAATGAAAGATCCTCTCATGGGTAAAGCACGGTTGGAAGGCTACCGCCAGGCCCTTCAGGAGGCGGCCATTTCCTGGCGTTCTGAACTGGTGGTCGAGGGCGGGTACCGGTTCAAAAGCGGCTATGAGGGTGCTCGGCAGTTGCTGATGCTGGATGAAATGCCAACAGCCATTTTTGTAGCCAGTGATGAAATGGCCATTGGTGCCATGCGGGCTATTTTGGAGAAAGGGCTGCGCATTCCTCAGGATATTGCCATCATGGGGTTCGACAATGTGGACATGGCGGGTAAAGTCTACCCATCGCTCACCACCATTGGACAACCCATGTATGAGATGGGAGCCATCGGTACCCGGCTGTTGACGAAGTATCTTCAGGGAGAAGTTGTAACGGCCAGTCAGGTGGTACTGGACTATGAGTTGATTGAACGGGAAAGTTCATAGACAGTATAAACCAATAATCAACAATGCCTGCACCAGCAAAAGACTCTTTCGAAATGCCATATAAGCTTCGAAAGAGTCTTTTGGTGTTATTCTCTGGGGTGTTCCTGATACCAGGCTGTGACTAAATCAAGCCGAGCGAAGTTAAAAACTCCCGGGCAACAGCATCTTCAGTCATTCCCATTTCATCCACCTGAAAGTTCAATTGGGCCATGGTTTCATCATCAATCAGATTCTCCAGCTCATTGAGAATCTCCAGTTGCGGATACTGTTCAAGGACATCCATGCGCACCAGCGGAGCGGCATAGTAGGGAGGGAAGAAGTTCAGATCATCTTCCAATATGCCCAGCTCATAGGCAGGAATACGACCATCGGTGGCAAATGCACTGATCACATCCACATCTTCACTGCGCACTGCTGTATACATTAAACCGGGATCAAGATCCAATACATTGCCGAATTCAAATCCATAAAGTGCTGAGAGACCGGGGAGGCCATCCTGACGCTCGACAAATTCCATGGTGGCTCCAAAGGTAAGATCTTGATCATGGGCCAGTAAATCACTGAAAGTGACGAGTTCCAGCTCGTCAATCATGTGCTGGCGAAGAGCCAGTGTATACGTGTTATTAAAGCCGAGGGGTGCCATCCAGGTGAGGCCCCAGCGCTCCTGAAATGCTTGCTGAACAATTTCATAGGTTTCATCAGCCGGTAAAATGTCGCTCTCTTCCAGCAAAGTGATGTAGCCGGTTCCTGTGTATTCGGGGTATAGCTGGATATTGTTGTTTTGCAATGCCTCAAAGGCAATAATGGTGCCCCCCAGCTCGGTAACGGTAACTTCCATGTTGGTGTTTTCTTCAATCAGAACCCGAAATAGATGGGCCAGCAAAATGGATTCGGTAAAGTTTTTTGTGCCGATGGTGACGCTGCCGCCTTCAGGGGTGACTTCTGCCGGTGTTTCAGATGGATCTGCCGGATCAGCAGGAACTGCCGGCTCGGACGGCTCGGCAGGAGTACCGCCGCCGCAACCGGTGACTAATAAGGTGAGCGTCATGAGAAGTGCAAGCAATAACAGGAAAGGTTTATTTCTGAATTTCATGAGAATACCTCCTTAAAACAGGGGTGTTTAGTCGAATAACGGACATTTGTCAAATGAAGGAGTAAGCGTGCTGCTTACCGGAACGTTTACTTGCGCATACCTCGTGGTGTTAGCAGCAACTCCACTCTTCCCAGCAGAAAATCCACCAGCAAAGCCAGCAGAGCAGCCGGCAGGGCACCGGTTAAAATAAGATTGTTATTGCCCATGGAGATGCCGCGGAAGATAAAGCTTCCCAGACCCTGAGCACCAATTAGTGCAGCGATGGTGGCTGTTCCAATGTTGATGACAGCAGCGATGCGAATACCTGCCATCATCACCGGAAGTGCCAGGGGGACCTCCACCATGGTGAGCAGCTGCAAGTTGGTCATTCCCATACCTCTGCCGGCTTCGGTCAGTGAACTGTCCACACCCTTGATCCCGGTATAAGTGTTCTTAATTATGGGGAGCAGTGCATATAAAAACAGGACAAAGACGGCCAGGGGGCGCCCGATTCCCAATAAGGGGATCATCAAGCCGAAAAAAGCCAGGCTGGGAATGGTCTGCAGCACATTGGCTCCGTTTAAGACAATTCGGGCCAGCTGCCGGCTGCGGGTGATGAGAATTCCCAGAGGAACGCCTACCAGAATGGCGATAAAGACGGCTGTTCCGGTGATTTGAAGGTGAATAACAGTTTGGCTCAATACATCCGGCAATCGCCCCAGAAAAAATTGGAAGAAGGAAATGTTCCCGCTCATGCGTTTTCCTCCTCTCTGTCATCAGGATTAAAATCAGTAATGACATCAGTGATGATGTTGACGATGCTGGCATAGGTAATGATGCCTTTAAAGTACCCATCTTCATTTCCAATGACGGGAACATGGCGTACCTGACTGGATTTCATCAGAGCCAACACTTCAACCATATTGGTATTGTCCATAACAGTGGGATGATTGGTGCGCATCAGGTTTTTCATCCGATTGTTTTCGGCAGTTCCCTTTCCTTTCAGTTCACGGGGAGTAATGACTCCCAGCATGCGCCGGGACCGATCTGCAGGGGCATCCACCACCACCAGAAACTCCGTATCCCGCTCCCGCATCAGTTCGAGAGCATAGGCAGGTGTCCGCTCTGCCAGCACACCGGCGGGACGTTTGTTCATGATATCGCGGGCCATAAGCAATTCGGGAGATTTCCACAATCGATCTTTGCCTACAAAGTACTCCACAAACTCATTCACCGGGTTTTTCAAAATCTCTTCGGGCGTACCATACTGGATGATTTTCCCGTCTTTCATCACAGCGATGCGGTCTCCCAGTTTGATGGCTTCATCCATATCGTGGGTCACAAAGACGATGGTCTTGCGCACTTCCCCCTGCAATCGGATCAGCTCTTCCTGCAATTGTTCCCGTGTGAGGGGATCAACAGCACTGAATGGTTCGTCCATCAAAATAACATCAGGATTGACAGCCAGTGCCCGGGCAACGCCGATCCGCTGTTGCTGTCCCCCGCTAAGCTCATTTGGGTAGCGGTCGAGGTAGATATCAGGGTCAAGACCCACCATTTCCAGCAGCTCGGCAGAACGTTTTCGGCGCTCTGCTTTGTCCCACTTTTTCAGATAAGGCACCAGCTCAATGTTGTCGCCGACGGTCATGTGGGGCATTAGTCCCACCTTCTGAATCACATACCCGATATTGCGACGCAGTTCAATGGGATTCATGGTGAGCACATTTTTGCCGTCAATGAGAATTTCTCCCGAAGTGGGTTCGATCAACCGGTTAATCATTTTCATGGTGGTGGTTTTGCCGCATCCGCTTTCGCCGATGAGTACCACCAGTTCGCCGTCTTTGATCACCAGGTCAAGCTGATCAACCACTTTTGTTTTTGAGTCGTAAGACTTTGTCAATTTTTTGAACTCGATCATCCGGTGTCCTCCTTTCTTTTGAGAGTGTATCGTGATTATATAATTAAGTGGATTGGAATGTCAAATTTGGTCAGGGGAAAAAGTGTCATTTATGAAGGCTTTCAGGGTTTCAAGATAAGTTGATCAGTTGTTCTAAAAATCACCTGTGTTTGTTGACAATGCCTGTAAAATCCGGTAGTATAAGGATAGCCAACATCGGGAAGCCTTGCTGCCCGGTTGTTTTTTTCATAGATAAATCATGTTCCAAATAAAATCGAATATCATGTCAGGAGGCCATTCATGAGCTCAGAAATTATCAAACAAGAAGAAAACCAGATCTCCCTTCGGATCACCGTTAGTCCGGAAAAATTTGAGGAAGCCGTTAACAAGGCTTATCATAAAATGCGAGGCCGGTTCAACATCCCAGGTTTTCGAAAAGGCAAAGCTCCCAGGAAAATTGTTGAACTGAACTACGGACCGGAAATTTTTTACGAAGAAGCCATTAACTTTGCTTTTCCCGATGCCTACGAATCAGCACTTGAAACCCTCAACCTGGACCCGGTGGATCACCCCCAGGTGGATATTGAACAGATGGAAAAAGGTAAAGAAGTGATTTTTATCGCCGACATCGAAGTGATGCCGGAAATTCTGGTGGAAGGTTACAAAGGTGTTGAAGTGGAGAAGGTCCTTTACACTTCAGACGAGGCGTCCATTGAAGCTGAACTGAAAGGCATGCAGGAAAAGAATGCCCGTATGATTACCATTGATGACCGGCCGGTTAAAGAAGGCGATCAGGTGCAGCTGGATTATGAAGGCAGCGTTGAGGGAGAACTTTTTGAAGGCGGCAAGGCGGAGGGACATACCCTTGAAATAGGTTCCGGCCGCTTTATCCCTGGTTTTGAAGAACAATTGGTGGGATTATCAACAGGTGATGAAGCTGCCATCACCGTCACATTCCCTGAAGATTATCATGCTGAAGAACTGGCAGGAAAAGAAGCTGCCTTCAAGGTGAAAATCAACGAAATCAAGGAAAAAGAATTACCTGAACTGGATGATGAGTTTGCCAAAGATGTGTCGGAATTTGACACTCTTGATGACTTGCGCAGCGATTTGCGCAGCAAGCAGGAAGCAGCAGCGAAAGAGCGGGAAGACCGGGAGCTGAGAAATGCGGTGGTGAAGACTGTTGCCGATAAAGTGGCAGTGACCATTCCTGATGCTGTCGTTAACCGTCAGGTTGACCGCATGATGCAGGACTTCGGTTATCAAATGAGCTCTCAGGGGCTTGGAATGGAAATGTACTATCAGATCACCGGTTCTTCAGAAGAAGATCTGAGAGAACGGATGAGATCTGACGCAGAGCGTCAGGTTAAAGAGCAACTGGTGCTCGAGAAAATCACCGAAATGGAAAGTATCACGGCAGATGAGGCGGAAATTGACGAAGAAATCGCCCGAGTGGCTGAACAGTATGGCCAGGAAGTAGAGAAGTTTAGAGAAACAGCGGCTAAACATGACACCAAAATTTTTGCCGACAATGTTATTCTTCGAAAAACCATTGATTTTCTGGTGGAAAATGCTACCATTAAAGAGAAAGCAGCTGAGGCACCTGCCGAGACAGAAGAGGAAACAGCTGAATAGAAGGCAAAATCTGCTGTTCAGGAGGATTGAACCATGTCACTAGTACCTATTGTTGTGGAACAGACCAATCGGGGAGAGCGATCTTACGATATTTACTCCCGGTTGCTGAAAGACCGGATTATCCTGTTGAATGAAGAAATCAATGATGTGACTGCCGGGCTTGTGGTGGCGCAGCTGATTTTTCTGGAAGCAGATGATCCGGACAAGGATATTCAGCTTTATATCAACAGCCCTGGCGGTTCCATTACCGCCGGCATGGCGATTTATGACACCATGAACTATGTCAAACCAGATGTGTCAACCATCTGCATCGGTATGGCCGCCAGCATGGGAGCTTTTTTGCTGGGCGCCGGTGCCAAGGGCAAGCGGTATGCCCTGCCCAATGCTGAAATTATGATCCATCAGCCGCTGGGCGGCACCCGGGGACAGGCGGAAGATATTCGCATTCACACTGACCGAATTTTGAAAATGCGGGATATCATCAACCATATTCTTTCCCAGCGTACCGGACAACCATTGGAACGCATTCAGAAAGATACAGACAGGGACTTCTTCATGTCAGCAGAAGAAGCCAAAACCTATGGATTGATTGATGAAGTCATCACGTCCAGGAAATGAGTAAATGAGGTGTAATCATGGCACGCTATGAAGAAAAAAAGCAGCTGAAATGTTCATTTTGCGGAAAATCACAGGATCAGGTCCGGCGGTTGATTGCAGGACCCAATGTGTATATCTGCGATGAGTGTATTGAGCTGTGCCAGGAAATTATTCAGGAAGAACTGGACGATACCATTGAAGTGGATCTCATGGATCTGCCAAAACCAAGGGAAATCAAAGAAATTCTTGATCAGTATGTTATTGGTCAGGAACATGCCAAGAGAACTCTCTCAGTGGCAGTGTACAATCATTATAAGCGCATCAATGTCGATCAGAAATCCGATGACGTCGATCTTCAGAAGAGCAACATCTTGCTGCTGGGGCCCACAGGATCAGGTAAAACGCTGTTGGCTCAAACAATGGCAAAACTACTGAATGTTCCGTTTGCCATTGCGGATGCCACGTCACTGACGGAAGCCGGCTATGTGGGTGAAGACGTGGAGAATATTCTGCTGAAAATCATTCAGGCTGCTGATTATGACATCGAAAAGGCAGAAAAGGGCATTATTTACATTGATGAAATGGATAAAATTGCCCGCAAATCCGAGAATCCGTCCATCACCCGGGATGTAAGCGGCGAAGGCGTTCAGCAGGCGTTGCTGAAAATCCTGGAGGGAACGGTGGCCTCTGTACCGCCTCAGGGTGGTCGTAAGCACCCGCATCAGGAATTTATTCAAATAGACACCAGCAACATTCTTTTCATTTGCGGCGGTGCCTTTGACGGCATTGAAAAAATCATTCAAAAACGTGTTGGAACCAAGGCCATGGGATTTGGCGCAGAAATTCAAAGCAAGGAAGAGCTGGATATTGGGGCTCTCCTTAAAATGATTCTGCCGGAAGACCTGCTGAAATACGGCCTGATTCCTGAACTGGTGGGACGCCTGCCGGTGGTGGCAACTCTTGATTTGCTGGATGAAGAAGCTTTCATTCGCATTCTCACAGAGCCACGCAATGCCCTGGTGAAGCAATATCAAAAGCTCTTTGAGCTTGACAGGGTGGCGCTGGACTTTGAAAAAGGGGCTTTTGAGCTGATTGCCAAAAAAGCCAAAGAAACCAAAACAGGTGCCCGGGGACTCCGGGGAATTATGGAAAACATCATGATGGATATCATGTACGAAATTCCTTCCCGGGATGATGTGGAAAAGGTCATGATCACCAAGGAAACGGTGAAAAATAATGTACCCCCCACCATTATTCTGCAAAAACCTGATAGCAAACCCAAGAAAAAAATCAAGGAAGAAACAGCTTCCTGATTAAGATTATCAAAATCAACAAAAGCTGTCTCCGGGAGGAGGCAGCTTTTTCGCAGTTTTTGCAAATGATGAAACAACAGAGGCAGACGGTTTGAGCATATTGAAGTAATCAAAAGCCCCGTGGCGATGGAGAGAGTGATGAGTGATGAGGAAGAATGTGGATGGAGAGGGTTATGGATTAAAGGGCACTGTATGAAGGTCGATGCCTAAGGATTCCAGAAGCACACGCCATTCCTGACTGATGGCCTCATCGGTAATGACTGTATCGATGCGGTTCAGATCACAAAAATAAGCGGGACGAATTATATCGAACTTGCTGGAATCCACCACCAAAATTTTCTGGAGAGAAGATTTGAGAATGGCATGTTTGGTTGGCACTTCATAACTGTTGACACAGGTAACTCCCAGGTCTTTATGAACACCTGCCGCAGAAAGGAACACTTTTTTAGCACGTATGCGGCGTATGAAATCAATGCCTTCAGTGCTTTCGAACATCTGCGTTTTAGGATGATAGTAACCACCGGCAAACAGCAAATGAATACCGGTATTGCCATGAAGAGCAGTGAGAATATTGGCGGTGTAACATAATGCTGTGACATTAAGATCATCAGGAATGTGAGGAGCTATTGTTTCAGTGGTTGTCCCCGTATCCAGAATAATAATATCGTCTTGCTCGATGAGGGAGGCTGCATAACGGCCGATGCTGCTTTTTTGGAGGTTCTGCTTCACTGTTTCTTCTGACAGGTTATAATCCTGGTCATTGCCTGTGGCAAAGCTTCCCTGATGATAGACAGCAGTGCCGCCTGCGTTTTCAGCGATCCCCCGTGTTTTGAGATGGTCCAAATCACGGCGTATGGTCATTTCAGACACCTCAAAATGCGACGCCAGTTCCCTGATGGGAATAAAATGGCGTTGTTTTAAAATATGAGTCATTTGTGTCAGGCGTGCCCCTTTTTTGCCCACGATGATCCACCTCCACCTTAACAGGATTATGTTATGATACTAACATTGCTACGTAAAAATGTAAACATCGAAACGAAAATTTCTGACTAAAGCAGCAATCGGCACAAACATTTGTTGACATTCTCACTAAAATACATTACCATAAAAGCAAATAGCAGTTCAATAATGGAGGGGCGACATGGAGAAATCCCAAATTCTGAAACATGTGGACCACACCCTGCTGAAGCCACTATCCGATTGGAAGGAGATCAGTCGGTTGTGTGAAGAGGCCATCGAATATCAAACAGCATCGGTATGCATACCGCCGGCTTATGTGGAACGTATTCATCAAACGTATGGCGAAAAGTTGGCCATTTGTACGGTGATTGGCTTTCCTTTGGGGTATCAGACAACTGCAGTTAAAGTGGCAGAAACAGCCGAAGCGATCAAGCTGGGTGCAGCTGAAGTGGACATGGTCATTAACCTTGGTGCGGTCAAGAATGGTGATTTTGAGAGCATCACCTGTGAAATAGCTGCGGTGAAAGCAGCGGCAGGTGACAGGATTGTGAAGGTCATTATTGAAACCTGTTATCTGGATGAAGTCGAAAAAATTAAATTGTGTCAGTGTGTCACCGAAGGGGGCGCCGATTATATTAAAACATCCACGGGATTTGGAACTGCAGGAGCCACCCTTGAAGACGTTCATTTGTTTCGAAAGCATATTGGGCAACAGGTAAAGATAAAGGCAGCCGGCGGCATCAGAAGCAAAGAAGACCTGGAGGCTTTTATTGAAGCCGGGTGCCAGCGGATCGGCACCAGTGGTGCAGTGGCGCTATTGACAGGCGGCAGCGCATCGTCTTATTGATGGCAGGTGGAGAAGACCTGAAAACTCAGTTGGCATGGCCCCGTTGAAATGAGACTTTCATCCATTCGGCGGGTGAATAGATAGAACCAGCAGTTCAGTAAATATCAGGAGGGAGAAAAGATGAAAAAGAAAATGGCATTGCTTTTAATTCTCATCATGACCCTGTCACTGGCGGCCTGTGGGTCACCAGCACCCGCCCCGGCTCCGTCAGAAGAGCCTGCAGGTGAAACGGAGGCAGCAGCGGAAGGTATTTCAGATGACGGCACCTTCGAACTGGCACTGATCACCGACATTGGCACCATTGACGACAAGTCCTTTAACCAGGGTTCCTGGGAAGGGCTGCGGGACTATGCAGTAGACAATGGCATTTCTCACAAGTATTATCAGCCAAGCGAAAAGAGTACCGATGCGTATCTTTCTGCCATTGAACTGGCAGTACGTGGCGGTGCAAAAGTAATTGTCACTCCGGGCTTCCTTTTTGAAGAACCCATCTTCATTGCCCAGGATCAATACCCAGACACCCATTTTATTCTCATTGATGGTGTGCCTCATAATGAAGATTACACCGAGTTCAGAACAGAACCCAATGTGGTGGGCGTGCTGTATGCAGAAGAACAGGCCGGATTTCTGGCTGGCTATGCAGCTGTAAAAGATGGCAGCCGCAGCCTGGGCTTCATGGGCGGCATGGCAGTACCTGCAGTGGTACGCTTTGGCTATGGGTTTGTACAGGGTGCCGAGTATGCAGCTGAAGAACTTGGCCTGGCTGCAGGCGATGTAACCATTAACTACCACTACACGGGTGGATTTGATGCCACTCCTGAAGTGCAGACGCTCGCAGCATCATGGTATCAATCAGGAGTAGACACTATTTTTGCCTGCGGCGGAGCCGTTGGTAACTCAGTAATGGCCGCAGCTGAACAGGCTGGCGCTAAAGTCGTAGGTGTCGACATTGACCAGTCCGGTGAGTCGGAAACAGTCATCACCTCAGCCATGAAGGGCTTGGGAGCATCTGTTTACAGCACTCTGGAAGCTTTTTATGCCGGCAGTTTCCCTGGCGGAGAAACCATTGTGATGGATGCCAGCAATGACGGCGTGGCGCTGCCAATGGCAACCTCTCGTTTCGAATCTTTCTCACAGGCCGACTATGACGCTATTTTCGAAATGTTGGTGAATGACAGCGATGGCATCGCCAGCAGCATGTTGAAAGACAACGATGTTGATTCAGCAGGAGCTATTCCAACAGAGATCGTTACCGTCACATTGGTGAACTAAAAAAACGACCAGGTAACACCTGATGCTGTTGGAACCAACTTAGGAGGGCTCTGCACCGCGGTGCAGACCCTCCTTATCCATACCGGAAACCACGAGTTGACGGGAGTAACCATGCAGGTGAGGGGTGAAGTGGATGGCATATATCATTGAAATGTGTAATATCACCAAAGAATTTCCGGGAATTGTGGCAAACGATGACATTACCCTGCAGTTAAAAAAGGGAGAGATCCATGCACTGCTGGGAGAAAACGGTGCTGGGAAATCCACCCTGATGAGTGTCCTTTTCGGCTTGTATCAGCCTGAAAAGGGCATCATTAAAAAGAATGGCGAAGTGGTGAGAATCGAAAATCCCAATGATTCCAATCGATTGGGGATCGGCATGGTTCATCAGCATTTTAAACTGGTACACAACTTTACAGTGCTGGAAAATATCATTTTAGGTGCCGAGACAGTTGCCGGCGGACGATTACAAACCAAAGCAGCCGCCGACAGTGTTCAAAAACTGTCAGAGCGATATGGTTTAAAAGTGGACATTCATGCCCGCATCGCTGATATCAGTGTGGGGATGCAGCAGCGGGTGGAAATCCTGAAAATGCTTTATCGGCAAAATGAAATTCTTATTTTTGACGAACCCACCGCGGTGCTGACACCCCAGGAAATTGACGAGCTGATGAAGATCATGAAAGAGCTGGTATCGGAGGGGAAAACAATTCTCTTCATCACCCACAAGTTGAATGAGATTAAGAAAGTGGCTGATCGCTGCTCGGTGCTCCGAAAAGGGAAGTACATCGGAACGGTGACAGTGGCAGATACTTCCATGGAAGAAATGTCAGAAATGATGGTGGGAAGAAAAGTGAACCTGATGATTGAAAAGAATCCTGCAAAGACGGGGGATGTCATCGCTCGCGTACAGGAACTTAGCATTCGCAACCGCTTGACACACAAAATGGTGGTGAACAATGTTTCGTTTGAAGTGCGCGCCGGTGAGATTGTCTGTCTGGCAGGCATTGAAGGCAATGGCCAGTCGGAGCTGGTGTATGCCATAACGGGATTGCTCCAGCCTGATGCAGGCACCATTGAAATGAATGGTGAAGACATCACGCACCTGCCCATCAGAAAACGCAATGAAAAGGGGATGAGTCATATCCCTGAAGACAGGCATAAGCACGGGCTGGTATTGGATTTTAATTTGGGATTCAATCTGGTGCTGCAGCGGTACTTTCGTGAACCATTTCAGCAAAGTGGGTTTCTGCAATATGACAAGATTTATGAATATGCAGATGAGCTCATAGGCAAATTTGATATCCGAAGTGGGCGGGGCTCTCGAACAGATGCCCGCAGCATGTCCGGAGGCAACCAGCAAAAAGCCATCGTTGCCCGGGAAATTGACCGGAATCCGGATTTTCTCATTGCGGTGCAACCCACCCGGGGACTGGACGTGGGTGCCATTGAGTATATTCACCGAAAGCTGGTGGAGGAGCGGGATCAGGGAAAGGCGATTCTTCTGGTATCCCTGGAACTGGACGAGGTGATGAACTTAAGTGATCGTATTCTAGTGATCTATGAGGGGGAAATTGTGGCTTCTCTTGATCCGAAAACAGTCACTGTACAGGAACTGGGTCTATACATGGCCGGATCGAAAAGAGGTGAGCTGGCATGAAATTCAGCTGGAAAGCTTATGTGAGAAGTGACGCCTTTTCCAGTTTTATGTCTTCCCTGATGGCCATTGTTGTCGGCCTTTTCATTGGTTTCCTGGTGTTGCTGGTCAGCAATCCATCCCAGGCGGTACGGGGGTTTGGTGCCATTCTTTTTGGCGGGCTGACTGACATGAAAAACCTGGGACAGGTGTTTTACTTTGCCACTCCCATCATTATGACCGGTCTTTCCTTTGGGTTTGCCAACAAAACCGGCCTCTTTAACATTGGAGCGGCGGGGCAGTTCATTGTAGGGGCCTATGCGGCTGTATATGTGGGTGTCAAGTGGACATCCCTTCCCGGTCATACCCATTGGATGGTGGCTCTGATGGCGGCTTTGCTGGCGGGGGCACTCTGGGGACTGGTGCCTGGTATCCTTAAAGCATATTTTAATGTGAATGAAGTCATTGCCTGTATCATGATGAACTATATTGGCATGTATGCCGTGAACTACATGGTGGTGAAGACCGTTTTTGATTCCCTGCGGAACCAGTCACTGCGTGTGGCTGCCACGGCAGTGATCCCAAAGGCAGGGCTGGACAAACTGTTCATCACCGGCAACAGCCCATCCAGTGTCAATGCGGGGATTTTTATTGCCATCCTGGCGGGGATTGTGATTTACGTGGTGCTGGACAAGACCCGGTTCGGATATGAACTGAAAGCCTGCGGCTATAATCGGGATGCGGCCCGGTATGCTGGAATCAACGAAAAAAGGAGCATTGTGCTGTCCATGGCCATTGCCGGAGCACTGGCAGGACTGGGAGGTGCCCTCTTATACCTGGCAGGAGCGGGTAAAAGCATTGAAGTGGTGGACGTGCTGGCTATAGAAGGCTTTAATGGCATCCCTGTTGCCCTGCTGGGGCTGAGTCATCCTCTGGGCATATTGCTCTCCGGCATTTTTGTGGCGTATCTCACCGTGGGGGGCTTTAACATGCAGCTCTATAATTTTGTGCCCCAGGTCATTGAAATCATCATTGCTGTCATTATTTATTTCAGTGCTTTTGCACTGTTACTGAAGGGTTTCATCCAGGCATACCTGAAAAAGAAAGACCGCCCCCTGGAAGAAGCAAAAGCACTGGCAGCCGATGCGGGGTCAACAGAGAAAGGGGGTGGCGTTGAATGAATACCATCTATTTTCTGGTACAGCAAACCATGTTTTTCTCAATTCCGCTGCTGATCGTGGCCCTGGGAGGCATGTTTTCCGAGCGCAGCGGGGTGGTGAACATTGCACTGGAAGGCATCATGATTGTGGGTGCTTTTTCAGGCATTCTATTCATCAACACCTTTCAGGCAGCCTTGCCGGGACAGCCCATCCTGCTGCTGGCGATTCTGATAGCAGCTCTTTCGGGGATGTTGATTTCCCTTACCCATGCCTATGCATCGGTTAATATGAAAGCCAATCAGGTGATCAGCGGCACAGCCATCAATATGTTTGCCCCGGCCTTTGCCATTTATGTGGCTCGCATGCTGCGCACAGTGCAGCAGATTCCATTTATGAACCAGTTTCGTATTGCCAGCGTGCCGGTGCTGGGACAAATTCCTGTTGTGGGAGACCTTTTCTTTACAAACACCTACCTGACCACCTACCTGGGGTTCATCATCCTGGTACTTAGCTGGTTTGTTCTTTACAATACGCGCTTTGGGCTGCGACTGCGCTCCTGCGGCGAGCATCCTCAGGCGGCCGACTCTGTGGGGATCAATGTGGTTAGGATTCGCTACGCCGGTGTGCTGATTTCTGGGGCATTGGCTGGTATCGGAGGACTTGTGTTTGTGATTCCCACCTCCACCAACTTTAATGCCACTGTGTCTGGCTATGGGTTTTTAGCTCTGGCGGTGTTAATCTTTGGGCAGTGGAAGCCTTCCCGTATTTTGGTGGCGGCTTTCTTCTTTGGACTGATGAAAACCATCGCAGCTGCCTATTCCGGAATTCCATTTCTGGCAACGCTGGGAGTTCCCAATGATGTCTACAAAATGATTCCTTACCTTACAACGCTGGTGGTGCTGGCTTTTACTTCCAAAACATCTCAGGCCCCCAAAGCTGCAGGGGTTCCCTATGACAAGGGAAGCCGGTAGAGCTGCCAGATCATAACACCAATCAGATGACATGTATGATTCAACCTAAAAACCGTCTGGAGTGCCACGTGTGTGGATCTCTTCAGACGGTTTTTCAGGAGTGGAGCGACAGCGGGTGATAGTCAAATCAATGGCGGGTATTCAAACATGTCACCGTTAAAAAATGAAAGTGGCAATCAGACCCGATACCAGCACAATGGGAATGGGAGGCAACTTGAACTTTCCAAAGGCAATAAAGGCAGCCGCCATCAATCCAAAAGATTTCAGATCAGGAACAGAAACCGGGTAGAGGGATAAAATGGCAGCCGCAATGAACGAGATGACAGCCGGTCGAATCCCCTTGAAGAATCCCCGGGTAATCAGATGGTCGGGATGGGCCAGCAGTGCTTTGGCAGCCACCAGCACCAGCATGGAAGTAAAGAAGACCACGCCAAAGGTGGCCAGCAGGGCACCCGCCACCCCCTTTTGATCAAAGCCGATGAAGGTGGCCAGGTTAATGGCAATGGGACCGGGAGACATCTGGGAAATGGCGATCATGTCCACCAGCCCCTGAGAACTGATCCAGCCCTGGGAATCAACCACTTCCCGGGCAATCAGGGGGAGCATGGCATACCCGCCACCAAAACTGAAAAGGCCAATTTTAGCAAAGGTGTAGACCAGTAAAAAGTAAATCATACGGTTTTTCCCTCCTTGATGCGTTCGCTGATGTAACCGGACACCATACATCCGATGATGATGGGAATGGGGTGCAGTCCTAGAAAATGAAGCAAGATTAGGGTGATGGCAGATATGGCGTAAGAGAATGGATTCTTTGGCACCGACGGGTAGAGCTTCATTAAAGAAACAATGAGTAAGGCTACGATGGCGGGGCGAACACCCAGAAAAAATTGCTGCATAAAGGCCATGTTGCGAATTTGCTGGTAGAACTGGGCAATGATGAGAATGGCGATAAAAGAAGGACTCACCGTACCAAGCACACAGGCAGCAGCCCCTTTTTTGCCGGCAATCTGATACCCTGCGTAAGTGGAGACATTCACGGCGATGGCACCGGGCAGACTTTGGCAAACAGCCAGCGTATCCAGAAAATCTTCATTACTCATAAGATGCGCCCGATCCACCAGTTCTTTCTGAATAATGGGGACCATGGCATAACCTCCGCCGAAGGTGAAGGCACCCACCCGAAAAAAGATTTGAAATAACTGCCATAAAGATGGTTTCATGAAAAGACCTCCAGGTTAAATGACGAAGTAATATAGGGAGATAAAGCCGAAAAAACCGGCACTAAGAGAAAAAAAGTTGCATCTAATGGCTGATGAAGGTATAATAAACCAGGTTTTCAATCCATTAACGGATAGTTTTTGCGGGTTATGGGTACATATACAACTGAAACCTTCATGACAGGCCCGGATAAACCGGTGAACAACAGCCATGATAACAGCATACCGGATTTTGAATCAGGATACAAGGGAGATGAAAAGAATGACTGAACAGAATGAAAAAATCAGCCAGCGGACACTACCGCTGATTCCTTTGAGAGGACTGACGGTGTTTCCATATATGGTCCTTCATTTTGACGTTGGAAGGGAAAGATCAATTAACGCGCTGGAAGAAGCTATGGTCAGTGATCAGATGATCTTTCTGTCATCGCAGAAAGAAGCAGAAACCAGCTCGCCTGGGGCAGAAGATGTTTATGAAGTGGGAACCATATCCAGAATTAAACAGATGTTGAAGCTTCCCGGAGATAACATCAGGGTACTGGTGGAAGGCATATCCCGGGGGCGTGTGAAGCAGTTCGTGCAGGAAATTCCTTACTTCATGGTGGAAGTGGAGGAATGGGAAGAGAGTGACCTGCCATCGGAAGACCCTGAGACGGAAGCGCTTATGCGAAGTGTGATTGATGCTTTCGAAAAATATATTGAAGTGAGCAATAAAATATCACCGGAAATATTCATGACCATCACTGAAATCGAAAACCCTGGGCGCCTGGCAGACAGCATTGCTGCCAATATTATTCTTAAACCACATCAGAAGCAGGAGATACTGGAAGCATTTGAAGCAGTGGAGCGCCTGGAAGTGCTTTACCGATTTTTGCTGGAAGAAATTGAAATTCTTGAAATTGAAAAGAAGATCAATACACGGGTAAAAAAGCAGATCAACAAAGTACAGAAAGAGTATTACCTGCGTGAGCAAATGAGGGCAATTCAGAAAGAATTGGGCGAAGATGAAGGTGTTGTGGAAGAGGTGGACCAGTACCGTAAGCAGCTGAAAAAAATCAAGCTGCCTAAAGAGCTTCACCAGAAGATTGAGCGGGAAATCGACAGGCTCACCAAACTACCTGCTTCATCAGCTGAGACAGGTGTTATTCGAAACTACATTGACTGGGTGTTGAACTTACCCTGGCACAAGGAAACCAAAGATCGGCTGGATTTGAAACGATCGGCAGAGATTCTGGACGAAGATCATCACGGGCTGGAAAAAGTCAAGGAGCGTATTCTGGAGTACCTGGCGATTCGTCAGTTGTCCAAATCGATGAAGGGCCCCATTTTGTGCCTGGTTGGTCCTCCTGGAGTGGGAAAAACCTCCATTGGCAAATCGGTGGCCCGTTCTCTGGATCGAAAGTTTGTACGCATGTCACTGGGGGGCATGCGGGATGAAGCTGAAATTCGCGGACATCGTCGCACTTACATCGGTGCCATTCCCGGACGAATTATCAGCTCTATCCGTCAGGCAGGTACGCGGAATCCGGTTTTCCTGCTGGATGAAATTGACAAATTAGCCAATGATTTCCGGGGTGATCCGGCATCGGCCCTGCTGGAAGTGCTTGACCCGGAGCAAAACAATGATTTTACCGATCACTTCATGGAAATTCCCTTTAATCTGTCGAAGGTGATGTTCATCACCACGGCTAACTCGTTGGACACGATACCCCGGCCCCTGCTTGATCGAATGGAAGTCATTCGAATTCCCGGTTACACTGAAGATGAAAAATTGGCCATTGCAGAAAAATACCTGCTGCCAAAGCAGATAAAAGATCACGGATTGCAACCGGAAAATCTGAAGGTATCAGAAAAAGCCCTGCGGGAAATGATCAACAGCTACACACGGGAATCCGGTGTGCGTAACTTGGAACGACAGGTGGCCAATATTTGCCGCAAGGTGGTGCGGCGCATTGTTGAGGAAGATATTAAGTTCGTGCGGGTGACACCCGGCAATCTTAAAAAGTACCTGGGAACCCCCCAGTTCCGCTATGAAATGGCGGCTCAAAAGGATGAAGTGGGCATTGCCAGAGGGTTGGCTTGGACGGTAGTAGGTGGTGATACCATCTCCATCGAGGTGACACCCATGAAAGGCACCGGAAAGCTGGAACTCACCGGGCGACTGGGAGACGTGATGAAGGAATCGGCCCGGGCAGGCATCAGTTATATTCGATCCCGTGTGGATATGTTCGGCATTGATCCTGACTTCCACTCAAAACAGGATCTTCACATTCACATCCCTGAAGGCGGGACACCGAAAGATGGTCCTTCTGCCGGGATCACCATGGCAACAGCGGTGATTTCTGCACTGGCAGGCATACCTGTTCGTAAAGATGTGGCCATGACAGGAGAAATCACACTGCGGGGCAGGGTACTGCCCATTGGTGGAGTGAAAGAAAAAGTGCTGGCAGCCCGCAGAGCTGGCATCAGAAAAGTGTTGCTGCCCAAAGACAATGAAAAAGATGTGGAAGAAATCCCGGAAAATGTTCGTAAAAAAATAGAATTTGTGTTCGTTGAACACATGGACCAGGTGCTGGAACATGCGCTGGTACAAGGAGAAAAAGATGATCATTAAAGAAGCAGCCTTTGTGGGAAGTTTTGTGAAGATGGAACAGTACCCAGTACCGGATATGCCGGAAATTGCCATGGCGGGTCGATCCAATGTGGGAAAGTCATCTCTGATTAACACAATGTTAAACCGTAAAAAATTGGCCAAAACCAGTTCGACACCTGGCAAAACCCGCACCATTAATTTCTACAAAATCAATCAAACGTTCTATCTGGTTGATCTGCCCGGCTACGGGTACGCCAAAGTCTCCAAAAAGGAACGGGAATCCTGGGGAGGGATGATCGGTACCTATCTGTCCCGTCGAAGCAGCCTGCAGGAGGTGGTTCTCCTGGTGGATTGCCGCCATGATCCCTCGGGTGAAGACAAGCAAATGTACGAATGGATTCAACAGCACGGTTTTGGTGGCGTGGTGATTGCCACAAAGGCAGACAAACTATCCCGCTCCAAGCTGACACAGCAGCTCCGCCGGATTCGAAATCAGCTGGGAATGCCCAAAGAAGCAGTGATACTGCCGGTTTCTTCCCTTAAGAAAGAAGGCAGTGAAGCGGTATGGGAAGCCCTGGCAGATAAACTGAAGCCATTGACAGATTTACCGGATGAACTGGATCGAGATCTTGAAACAATCGAACTAGACAGGCAATAAAGGCAGATGACCGCCATCAATGCCTGAGACAAAAAAGAAACTCTTTGTGGGAAACAGAGAGTTTCTTTTTTGCATCTCTTGCAGCCAATTTTAAAGTGAGTTCTGCTGGCGGCGTAAAATCTTATTCCAGTTGGTTTCGGCAATAATCATGCCACAAAGAATCAGAACACTTCCCACCACTCCCTGGGGTTTGAGAGTTTCGCCCAACAGCATAAAGGCAAAAACCGCGGCAAACACCGGTTCGGTGGTGAAAATCAGGGCTGTTTGGGTGGGTGTGGTGTATTTTTGCATGTGATTCATCACGATATAAGCCACTGCAGTTGAAAGAACAATCAGCAGAGACAGATTCAGCCACACAGTTCCTGCAGTGGGAATAATGGGTGACTCCCAGATCAGTGTGACAGGGAGGCTGAGAAGTCCCACCACAGAGATCTGAACAATGGCAAGTGCAAAAGAATCAGCAGTTAGCGTGAACTTGCCGATGGTAATGATGTGAAGAGCGAACATGAAAGCAGCAGCCAGGGTGAACAGGTCGCCTTTCTGCAGGGGCGCACTGCCATCCAGTGATAACAGAGCCAGTCCTGTAAGAGCCACCAGGGCGCCAGCGATGGATGCACGAGGGGGGATTTTCTTCAGAATGAGTGCAGACAGCAGTGGTACAATCACCACAGAAAATCCAATGATAAAGCCGGATTTGGAGGCTGTGGTGAAGTTCAATCCATAAGCCCATAATCCATAGGCAAAGAAAAGAACGGTGCCAATAATGGTGCCGTGGAGCATTGTACGCCTGTTTAGGGTCAGCATCTTTTTATAAAAAATGATGGAGCAGATCATTCCGGATAAAATAAAGCGAATGGCCAGAAAATTGAATGTCTGCAAATGATCCAGTGTATTCTTGGAGATGACAAAGGAAGAGCCCCATAACATGGAGACTCCTAATAGAGCCAGGTTGGCTTTGGTTTGACGATTCATGGGTCACATTCCTTTCAAAATGGATACTCACTGACATCATCATACCGGGCCGGCAGCAGAAAAGCAATGAAGAAAAAACAAATCATCAAAAAAACGACGAAATTCATTGAATCGACATGAAATGATACAGATAAGATTAATAGAATTACACAAAAGAGCAGAAAGCGGTAGCTTTCTGCTCTGGATGAATACTGTTATATGACGTGATCAGTAAGACTGCTGTTAGTTCTCGGGTTCAAACATATCTTTTCCGGCACCACAAACAGGACATACCCAGTCTTCTGCAACATCAGCAAAGGCTGTGCCGGCGGCTACGCCGGAATCTGGATCTCCTTCAGCAGGGTCATACACATAACCACATGGCATACATACATATTTTTCCATCGTTTGATCTCCTCTCCAGGATAGATTTATTCAACTCAACATCCTTGATACCCGCTGATTTCAGTGCTAAACAAATAATAGCGTCATTCCTGTAAAAAAATGTGGTATAATGGCGATACATTCATTGAAGTGAAAGCGGATAAGGAGTGAAACGCATGGAACAACAGGAACGGGCTGATGTGATTAAACGGCTGAAGACCATTCGGGGGCATCTGCAGGGTGTTGAAAAAATGATTGATGAAGGAAAAAACTGCGATGAAATCATGCAACAGATCACAGCCATCAAATCCTCTGTTGAAAAAGTGGGATGGCTGATCATCCGGGATCATGCGGCAGATTGTCTCATGGCTGAGCCCATGACAAAGGATGAGGTGAATAAAACCATCCAGCGCATTGCCCAGTTTCTCAAATAAATATGAAGATATTCGACAGATGAAGGCGAAACGGAGGTTGGCGGAATGGAAAAACAGCCCAAAAATATTCTGGTGGTGGATGATGAGGAGCATATTCTTGAACTCCTTAAGTTCAACCTTGAAAAAGCAGGCCATCAGGTACACATGGCAGAAAATGGACAGGAAGCACTTAAGTTGCTGGAAATGCATCAAATGGATCTGATGGTGCTGGATCTTATGTTGCCGGATCTTGACGGGATTGAAATCTGCAAGCGCATCCGGGCATCAGAAAAATATGGGATGCTGCCCATTATCATGCTGACGGCCAAGTCTGAGGAAATTGACCGCATATTGGGCCTGGAACTGGGGGCTGACGACTATATGACCAAGCCCTTCAGCGTCAAAGAACTGGTGGTAAGGATCAAAACAGTCCTTCGCAGAACAGAGCATCAGGTGGGTGAAACCAACGCTCTTATTGAATGGGGTCAACTGGTCATGGACTTGGCCAGGCATGAGGTCACCATTCAGCATCAGCCTGTGGACCTTACGCTGAAAGAGTTTGAATTATTGCGGTTTCTTCTTCAGAATCGGGGACGGGTGATGTCGCGCAACTTTTTACTGGATGAAATATGGGGGTACGACTATTTTGGAGAGACACGCACCGTTGATGTTCATATCCGCAATATACGCAAAAAACTGGGCGATTTCAACATGGAAGATATGATTGAAACTGTTCGGGGTGTGGGATACAAAGTCAGGTAGGAGTGCAGCCCATGAAACGAAAAATTCTCTTGTCTTTTGTGGCCATCCTGTTGGTGAGTGTGCTGATCATTGGACTGTTGTCCATTAATCTGGTGAAGCAAAGTTATACAACAGAACTGGAAAAACGGCTGGTGACAAATGCAAATTTGATAGCTGCTTTTATTGGAACAGATGACATTCGACCGGAAGATCCTGCTTTTTCTAAATTGGCAGATGAACTTGCAGAACAGGGCCAGGTCAGAATGACACTGATGGATCACCAAGGGCGTGTCATTTACGATTCCCGGGCAGATCGGGAACTGATGGAACCGCATCACCAACGTCCGGAAATGATCAGTGCCCTTCAGGACGGTATCGGAAAAGAGATTCGTTACAGCGATACCACTGGACAGGAAATGATGTATGTGGCGGTGCCTGTCTCCATAAGTGGAAATGTCGGTGTTGCCTATGTGGTTCGTCTGGCAATGGATCTGCAGGAAATCGACGCCCTGACAAAACATATCGTTTGGTATCTGACCATCTCTCTTGCTTTTGGACTGCTCATTGCAGTGGTGCTGGGTTTCCGCCTTATCGACCGGATCATAGAAAATATCCGGGGCATTGTTAATATGACTCAGCGGATGGCAGATGGTGATTATGATAAACACATCTATCTGGAATCGAATGATGAAATGGCAGAACTGGCTGATCACTTTAATCACATGGCCGACAGACTGAATGAAACCATCGGAAAGCTTTCGGTTAGCAACGCCCGGTTCATGGCATTGCTAACCAGTCTTAAAAACCCCATGATCGCCCTTGACCAGCATAAGTGCATCACATTAATGAATGCCGCCTCGGAAAATCTCTTTAATGTGAAGGCAGCAGAACTGCAGGGACACCACCTGTTGGAGCTGGTAAGAGATACAGAGCTTGATGATGTGATACAGGAAGTGTTGGAGAACCAGTCAGATCAGCAGGTGGAAGTGACACTTCGTGAGCCGGCAGAAAAAACGCTGCGAATGATGACCAGTCTGATTCGGGAACCGGAAGATCCACTGAAGGTGACGGGACTGGTGATTCTAATGGATGATGTGACAGAGATTCGCAAGCTGGAGAAAATGCGATCTGACTTTGTCACCAACGTCACCCATGAACTGAAAACCCCCCTTACTTCCATCAGCGGATTTGTGGAGACTCTGAAATCAGGTGAGATTGAAGATGATGAAACGCGGCAACGATTTCTTGATATCATAGAAATTGAAACAGAACGTCTCACCAGACTCATCAATGACATTTTGACCCTCTCAGAGATTGAAAACATACGGGGGCATGAACAAAAAGTGCCGGCAGCACCTGGAGATTTGCTGGAGGAAGTGATCTCCATGATGGAAACCATCAGCCGCCATAAAGAAGTTGCACTTCACCGGGAAATTGCCCGAAACTTGTCGGAAATGTCACTGAATGAAGACAGATTTAAGCAAATGATGATCAACCTCATTGATAACGCCATCAAATACACGCCAGAAGGCGGCAAAGTGTCTGTCAGTGCCTACGAGAAGTACCGCAGCCTGGTGATTCGCGTGAAAGATACAGGAATCGGAATTCCCGACAAAGACCTGCACCGGTTGTTTGAACGTTTTTATCGGGTGGATAAAGCCCGCTCCAAAAAAATGGGAGGAACCGGACTGGGTCTGGCCATTGTGAAGCATATTGTACTTTCGATGAACGGCGCCATTCGTGTGAACAGTGAGGTGGGAAAGGGAACGGAGTTTGTCATCACTTTGCCCCTTTCATAGAGACCAACATTTGGAGGAATGCCGAAAACCGGCATTCCTGAGGTTGAAGACAAAGGGTTCTGGCCAGGCCAGCTGATTCCAATCTTGTGTGTTTTTAGTCGAAAGTCTCGAAAACAGCGCCTGAACTCACTGCGCTCAAACAGCAGGCGCTGGCGGTTTTCTCCCCTTTTCGAAAAAACACAAACAAGTTTTCCAAGGCTGTCCTTTACCAGACCCCTTGTCTTCATCTTATTTTGTCTACAATCTGAGGAATGCCGAAAACCGGCATTCCTTTTGTTTTTTGGAGGTTTTTTCTTTACCTGATCTTTACATTTCGTTTACGCCTGCTTAACCACTCTCAAGTCCAGGGGGTCTATAATGTGAACTGTAACAGGATGCTGTGAGCCTGGTACAAAACAACTCAGGAATGAGAGGAGATTAAAAAGAATGAAGAAAATGATGTCTTTGTTGATGGTGTTAATGGTTGCTGCTTCACTACTGGCGGGGTGTGGTCAATCTGAACCTGCTCCAGCACCAGCTTCAACACCAGCACCCGCTGAAACACCTGCAGCAGCCGGAACATCTTCCAATTCAGAAGTCGATTTTAGTGAAATGATTGAAGTAAAAGGATCTGACACCATGGTTAACCTGGGTCAGGCATGGGCAGAAGCCTTCATGGATGCGCATCCGGAGGCACTGATTTCCGTCACCGGCGGTGGATCGGGTACCGGTGCAGCAGCAGTGATCAACGGAACAGCTCATTTAGCCCAGATGTCACGTGCCATGAAAGAGGACGAATTTGCTCAAGCAGAAGCAGCTGGAAATCCTGCTACTGAAATAGTTGCAGGGCGTGATGGGATTGTTGTCGCAGTGCATGTAGACAACCCTGTTGAAGCGCTGACGATGGATGAGATTAAAGACATTTACACCGGTGTTATCACCAACTGGAGCGAAGTAGGCGGGGCAGACAGGGCCATTTCACTCTTCTCCCGTGATACCAGTTCCGGAACCTATGCCTTCTTTAAAGAATTTGTACTGGATGATGAAGAATACTCACCTGAAGCCATGCTGATGCCTTCAACCCAAGCGATTGTGGAAGGATTGATTCAGGATGTCGGCGGTATCGGTTATATTGGACTGGGTTACCTGACAGACGATGTGAAGCCCGTTCCCGTCGCTCAGGAAGCCGGCGCAGAAGCTTTCCTTCCCAGCCTTGAAACCATCAATGCAGGTGACTATCCGGTAGCTCGTCCGCTGTTCCTGTACACCGCAGGTGAAGCAACACCTGCTCTTCAAACGTATGTTGATTTTATTCTGGGAACAGAAGGTCAGAAAATTGTTGAAGATCTTGGATTTGTACCACTGCAGTAAAACAGTGAATGAGCAAATGGCATGAATCTTACATGTGCAAGAGCATACCGTTAAGATAACACTGATGGGCCGGCGTTCTGCTCCGGTCCATCAGAAATGTTTCACAAAAGTTATATCAAGTGAATCCGAAAACGATGGGGATCGTACGGATCTATTGAATTCGGGGGCAACCCCGGGGAGGTGTCAGTCTTGAAAGAAGAATCAGTCAGTACTGGTAACCGTCTGGTGGTTAGTCGTGGTCATGCAAACCCGCCAAAACAGGAACCACTTCAAAATACAATAAGTGAAAGTGTTGATGCAATCACCAACGGCAGAAGCTTTGCCCATGGCAAGAATCTTAAATCGAAATTTACCAATCGGTTGAGTGAGTTTATCATAGAAAGAATTATTTTTATTCTTGGAATGACATCCATTGTGATCCTGGCCCTGATTTTTATATTCTTGATCAGTTCCGGGTTTTCGGTTTTCCGGGATGTGCCTCTGATAGATTTTCTGACGGGGCGTTTCTGGTATCCAAACTCGGTAAATCCACAATTTGGCATTTTGCCATTGATCCTGGGATCTCTCTGGGTCACGGCAGGTGCTATCCTTATATCCGTCCCCATCGGAGTCGGCTGTGCCATTTTCATAGCAGAAGTGGCACCGCCGAAAACCCGGACAACCCTGAAAGTGATCATTGAGTTTTTATCAGCGATTCCATCAGTGGTGCTGGGGTTCATCGGAATTGTGGTGCTGTCCAACTGGGTTCGCTTGTCCTTCGATCTTTCATCGGGATTCACGCTGTTAACCGGCTCCATTCTGGTGGCTTTTATGGCCATGCCCACCATCATCAGTATCTCAGATGATGCCATCAGTTCTTTGCCGAAAGAGTACCGTGAAGCATCTCTGGCGTTGGGTGCCACGCGGCTTGAAACCATATTCCATGTATTGGTACCGGCGGCTTCCTCTGGTATTATCGCCGGGGTGATGCTGGGCATAGGCAGGGCCATTGGCGAAACCATGACAGTCATGATGGTGACGGGCAATGCAGCGCGAATTCCCACGTCGCTGCTGCAATCCGGTCGTACCATGACAGCCACCATTGCGGCAGAAATGGGTGACACGGTTCGTCAAAGCACTCATTATCATTCTCTTTTTGCCATCGGGATTGTGCTCCTCATCATGACCAGCTGCATCAATCTGGTGGCTGATTATGTACTGCGGCGTGCTCAGAAAGGAGACCGCTAACATGAAGAAAGAACAACGGGAAAAGCTGATCTTTTCACTGCTTACCCTGACAGCAGCCCTGGTGGTCATTCCCACGCTGCTGATGATCGGTTATATCATTTTCAGAGGCATTGGAACCATCAACTGGGAATTTTTATCAGCCATGCCCCGCAAAGGCATGCGTGAAGGCGGCATCTTCCCGGCCATCGTAGGCACTGTCAGCCTGGTTCTGGGAACCATGATTGTGGCACTTCCTTTGGGTGTGGGTTCGGCCATCTACTTAACCGAATATGCCAAACAGGGATTTTTAACCCGCACCATTCGACTGGCCATATTAAACCTGGCAGGTGTACCCTCGGTGGTTTACGGACTGTTCGGATTGGGGCTGTTTGTTCTTTTTCTCGGGTTTGGCAGCTCCATTCTCGCAGGTGCCCTTACCCTGGCCTGTCTCGTGTTACCGATAGTCATCACCGCATCAGAGGAAGCACTGAAGAGTGTTGATTTCAGTTATCGGCAGGCGTCGCTGGCTTTGGGAGCCACGAAGTGGCAGACCATTCGCCATGTAGTACTTCCCCACGCTGCACCAGGGATTGTGACGGGTGCCATTCTGGCCATTGGCCGGGCAGCAGGGGAAACAGCCCCCATTCTTTTAACGGTGGCAGCCTTTTTTCTTCCCCGGTTGCCCCAATCGATTTTTGATCAGGTGATGGCATTGCCGTACCATCTCTATATCATTTCAACCCAGGTACCGGGAATGCCGGAGAGCATCAAGTACGGTACCGCGCTGGTACTTCTGGGGATTGTTTCCATCTTTTTTGCCATTGCAACAGCCATTCGAATTCGATTTAAAATGGCAAACCGTTAGGCTGTTTTCAATGACACTGCGTAAAATTGGGTTGGAGCATAATATAAAAACTGACTTTCGATTGCCGTGATGCGGTTTTGTTTCCAATTGACGAATGTGACAGGAGGCTTCATCAATGTCTAAAATATCTGTGAAAGACCTTAATCTCCATTATGGCAGCTTTCATGCCCTGAAAAATATTAATCTGGATATCTGTGAACGGGAAGTTACAGCGCTGATCGGTCCGTCTGGTTGCGGAAAATCCACTTTTATTCGCAGCTTGAATCGAATGAATGATCTCATTGACGGTGTGAAAATCGACGGTGAGATGTTCTTGGAAGATCAAGACATTTACCAGCCTGATGTGGATGTGGTATCCTTAAGAAGAAGGGTTGGAATGGTTTTTCAAAGCCCCAATCCATTCAGAAAATCCATCTATGAAAATGTGGCATATGGCCCGCGGCGCTATGGCATAAAATCCCGGAACCAACTGGATGAAATTATTGAGCGAAGCCTTCGGGAAGCCGCTTTGTGGGAAGAAGTGAAGGATCGATTGAAAAGCTCAGCTCTGGGACTTTCGGGCGGCCAGCAGCAGCGCCTGTGCATTGCAAGAGCACTGGCTATGGAGCCGGAAGTATTGTTGATGGATGAACCCACATCTGCACTGGATCCTATTGCCACCTCCCGCATTGAAGAGCTGATTGACCAGCTTAAAAAAGAATACACCATCGTGATCGTGACCCATTCCATGCAGCAGGCAGCCCGTATCTCTGATAAAACAGTCTTTTTTCTCATGGGAGAAGTGATTGAAGCAGATGACACACAGGTGATTTTCACATCACCGCGGGATCAACGCACAGAAGACTATGTTACCGGTCGATTTGGATAGGGAGGGAATGCCATGCGTACAGAATATACAGAGCGCCTTAAAAATCTTAAAATCAAGTTGCTGAAAATGGGTAGTCTGGTACAGCAGATCATCGAAGAATCCCTGCAGGCATTGATGCAGCAGGATATGGAAAAAGCAGACACCATTCATATACTGGATGATCGTATTGACGCCCTGGAGCTTGAAATTGAAGTGGAATGCATGAATCTCATCGCCCTGCAACAGCCCATGGCGAAAGATCTCCGAATGATTGGCACCATACTCAAGGCCATTACTGATCTGGAGCGCATGGGGGATCATGCGGTGAACATTGCCCGTCAGACAAAACTCATTGGCCGGGAGCCATTCATCAAGCCGCTGGTGGACATTCCCCGAATGGCGCGTTTCTCCGAGGAAATGGTGGCAAAATGTCTTGATGCTTTTATGAAAGAAGATGTGAATCTGGCGCGTGAAGTGGCACTTGACGATGAAGCTGTGGATGAGATTTATGAAATTATCTATACAGAGTTGATGGAAATGATGATTCATGACCGTGGTGTGATGAATCAGGCCATTCACCTGCTCTTCATTGGCCGATATCTGGAAAGAATTGCTGATCATGCCACCAACATCGGAGAAAGGGTAATCTATATGGTAACGGGTGAACGGGTGGAAATCAATTAAAGGCCCAGAGGGTGGTATTGCTGACGGACTCAGGCAAATTGCAAAAGACGACAGGACGACGGTGAGATAATAGATAGTGGCGGGACAGGGATCTGGCAGGGATTGCTTTGGGTATCCGCTGTTCAGTCCAGATCCCTCTTAACCAACCTCAGCAAAGTGAGTTAGATAACTTTGTTGAGGTTTTTTTGAATCATTTTTGCATTTTTGGTGGAAACATGGGATAATGACAGTGTGACGATAAAAATGCACCTGTCAAAACGTGGATACATTGACAATAGCATCTTAATTAGGTAGACTTGCATGTATAAAGATAACAATATCATTATATAACGATTAAGCGAGGTGCTTCCATGAAAGAACAGGCAGATTGTTTTAAGGCGCTGGGGGATCTAACGCGGCTACGTATTTTGATGATGCTGACAGATAGTGAGAAATGTGCCTGTGATATTCAGGAAAACTTTGATCTGAAGCAACCCACTATTTCTCATCACATGAAAATCTTGCAGCAAGCAGAGTTGGTGCGTGTTGAAAAGCGAGGAAAATGGATGTTTTATGCATTAAACCAGGAGCGATTTCAAAAGCTGCATCAGTTTATGGATGCGAATCTGGTGCAAGGAAAGACGGTTCCCTATAAGCTGGCAAGTCACGACTGTGAAGGCGGCCGTCGAAAAGCGGTTCAGGAACCGGTATAACTTGTGATATCCATAACCGGCAGCCATCACTGACAAATCAGTTCTCGCCAGATATGCCGGTAAGTGATGGGCTCGGTCAGGTTGTGGGATATCATTTGATTTATGATAGTTTTCTGATTGACTGATTTGAAACTGGGTATTAATTCACAGTGAGTCATTGATTACTTGAAGGGAGGCAGCAAAATGGATAAAAAAGTAGTGGTGTTCACCAGTACAACTTGCCCTCATTGTGTAACAGCAAAAGAGTATCTGGCACAAAAAGGTGTTGAGTATGAAGAGAAAAATGTACAGTCAGATGTTTCGGCTCGCAAGGAACTGATGGCAAAAGGCATCATGGCGGTGCCGGTGATTAAAATTGGCGACGAGATGATTGTCGGTGTAGATAAGGCGAAAATTGACAGCCTGCTTGACTAAATGAATGATCAGAAAAAACCTCCTGAAACTGTAAAGGAGGTTTTTTCTTGTGGAGCCGGTGGGCTGTGGTATAATAGAATTTGATCAACTAAGAAGAAATGAGAGAACAGGTCGTACTCTGAATCAAAGGCGGGATGCAGCATGAACATTCTCGTATATCAAGTGATGAATCTCTTGTTGGTGCTGGTTTTGCTGGGGGCTCCGGTGTTGATCACGGTGCTGTTGCTTCGGCATTTTAGTCGCAAAGAACAGCATATTGAAATGGAAGCCAGACTGACAGAGCGCATTCGAGAGCTGGAAGAAAGGGTGCGCCGTCTGGAAGAAGGATAAAATGTAAGAGGAAGGAGCAGCTTATGGATAAACTACAAAAGGTGATTTTCAGTGGTGCGCAGCCGACGGGGAGCTTAACGCTGGGAAACTATATCGGTGCGATTCAAAACTGGAAAGAGCTTGAAAAAGACTATCAATGCTATTATTCCATTGTCGATCTTCATTCATTAACGGTGAAACAAGATCCCCAGGCTTTTCGTCAGGCAAATCTATCCTTTCTGGCCCAATACCTGGCAGCAGGACTTGATCCTGAAAAGAATGTGCTTTTCTTTCAATCACATGTGCGTGAACACACCGAATTGGCCTGGGTGCTGAGCTGCTACACCTACATGGGCGAACTGAATCGAATGACCCAGTTTAAAGACAAGTCAGACAAGCATAAGGATAACATCAATGTGGGGCTTTACACTTACCCGGTATTGATGGCGGCGGATATTCTCCTCTATCAGACAGATCTGGTGCCTGTGGGGGATGACCAGCGGCAGCATCTGGAATTGTGTCGTGATATTGCCATACGCTTTAATAATGTGTATGGTGACACTTTCCGTATTCCGGAAGCACATATTGGAAAAATTGGTGCCAGAATAATGAGTCTTCAGGAACCGGATAAAAAAATGTCCAAGTCGGATGAGAATCAGAATGGGGTCATTCATATGCTGGACCCTGCAGATGTCATCTTGAAAAAATTGAAAAAGGCTGTCACTGACAGTGAAAATCTGGTCAGATACAGGCCTGAACAGCCGGGAATTCAGAACTTGATGACTATCCATGCCACTTTGTCGGGGTGGACACTGGAACAAGTGGAAACCCATTATGAAGGAAAAGGATATGGGGTCTTTAAGGCAGATGTGGCAGAGCTGATCACTGGAAAAACGGAACCTTTTCGTGAAAAATATGCAGCTTACCTGGCGGATGAAGCGTTGTTGAAAAAAGTCTATTCCAGTGGTGCCGACCGTGCCCGGGAGAGAGCTGCCGCAACAGTGGCAGCAGTAAAAATGCGACTGGGACTGGTTTAACTGAAGGATAAAAGGATGTGAATACGTGAGCTTCAAATCGAAAATTGTCATCACATTCTTCTTTCTGGTTTATGGGGTGCTTATTGGAATTAATCTGGGGCCTGAACAAGTGAGTGAACCACCGGGCGGGTTTTTTTCAATTCCATCAGAGACCAATGTTCAGGAAGTTGAAGATTTGATGAAGGCCAATGAAGACATGCGCCAGCGTATTCAGAACCTGAAACTGGAAGTGGACGCGCTGGAAGGAGAACGGGCAGAAGGTAACGTGACCCTTCAGGTGTTGATGCAGGAAGTGCAGCATTATCAAATGCTGGCAGGCCATAAAGCTGTTGTGGGTCCGGGAATCACTGTCTTGCTGGAAGGTATATTTGAAGAGAACATCGCGCCTTTGGTGTATCAGCGTAAATATCTGGTGACGTTGGTGAATGAGCTGAGAAGTAACGGGGCGGAAGTCATTGCTGTCAATGGCAATCGAATGACCGGCCGAAGTGAGATGGCACTGGCGGGCAATCATATTCAGGTGAACGGGCGGCCTGTGGCTCCGCCGTACCTGGTGCAGGCCATTGGAGATCAATCTGAGTTCAAACGGTATGTGGCCCATCGAACGTTCATATTTGATTTGATGGCTGGCGATGGGATTACGGCCACCATCGAGTATAATGAATCGCTGAATATTGATAAGCCCCATCGGGAAAAAGCCATTCAGTTTTTGGAGGTACGTCGTCCATAACAAACGGGCAGTGTTGTCATTTTGACAAGCGCTGCCCGTTTTTATATGGGTTATCACCTGGCAACAGCAACACCGATGCAGTCAAGATGGTTCATTTTTGAAAGCTTAATCGGTCACAGGCCAGAGGTATAGGATTCCCATTGCACCAGGGCCCAGATGAGCACCGATGACGGGCCCCAGCTCCGATAATACAACCGTGGCACCAGGAAACTGTTCTGCCACCTGACGGCGAAGTGTTTCGGCTTCGGTTGATGCCATGGCATGGGCCACGTGGATCATCGAGGCATCCGAAGGAATAGATGCAATCATCTTTTCGAGGGCTTTCTTTTTGCCTCTGGTTTTACCCACGGGTTGAACAGTACCGTCTATGAGGCCCAGAACGGGTTTGATGTTGAGCAGATTTCCAATGAGAGCACCGGCATTGGAGAGTCGACCGCCTTTTTTTAGATAATCAAGCGTGTTTACGGTCAGCCGGATGCCTGAGTTATATTTTTGCTTTTCCAAAAAAGAAACGATTTCTTCACGTGGTCGATTTTCATGAGCCAAAGCAACGGCCATTTGAACGAGTGCTTTCAAATTTCCTGCCGTTGTCTGAGAGTCGATGACAGAAATGTGATGAGAAGCACCCGATAATTCAGCAGCTGTGCAGGCGCTTTGGTAAGTGCCGCTGATACCTGATGAAATCGTTAAGACAATAATTTCCATGCCCTGAGCCAGTGCCGGCTCATAGGCTTCCAAAAACTCCCCTGCTGAAGGTTGGGAAGTGGTTGGAAATGAGTTGCTGCCAGCCAGTTGGCTGAAAAAATCATCAAAAGAGCCGGGAGCACCTTCTTTAGATACATTTCCATTAAAATGAACAGAAAGTGGAACAACTTTGACCGGATTAGCTTTAATGTAACCTTGTTCCAAATAGGCGGTACTGTCTGTAATCACAAAAATGGATGACATAATCATCACTCCTTTGAATAACGTCGATAATAATATAATACCAGGTACTAATAGCTGTTGTCAATTACCTCTTGATTGTTGGGACATTCATCACTGACCAGCTGCCGCTAATCAGCATTCTCTATTTTGAGATTAGTATCAATAATAAGAATAAGTGAAAAATGCCACAATCATCCAGATCCTTTGAGGAGCAATTCTCAATTGTAAGAATTTTTGCATGAATTGTTAAATTTTAAACATATTAGCCAATCGATGCGTCATCATTTTTAAATGTTGTGAAAGATGATGGGGACAGGCTTTTGGCATGCGATGTGCGAATATTTTAAATGAATCAACATTTTTCCGTGAACTGGCATGGCTCTTGCAATAATTTAGAGACAGTATGGAGATTCGATCGATTACCTATCATAAAGGAGGAAGAAAAATGGCAGCGGATAAAGCCAAAGCATTACAGGAAGTTAGTCGGGTGTTGAGCTATATTGAAAAGCCGGAACTTGCACCTGAAGACAAGGATGCCATCGTTAAGGATTCTGTGGAGAATTTTAACGAAAACGTCAACCCCGGTTGGTTACTCTACCGAAAATCTGTCTCCACAGATGCCACATTTGTTGAGTGGGAAGACAGTGCAGAAACTTTCAAAGATGTATATGGCAAGGAATTCATTGATGTATTGGGCGGCTACGGAATCTATATGTGCGGTCACCGAAATCCAGAGATCCTGAAATATGTCAAAGCTCAGCTGGATCGTTATGCTCTCCACAGCCAGGAACTCATTGATCCGCTGCGGGGCTATCTTGCCAAGATTCTTTCCATGATTACTCCTGGCGATCTTCAATATGCGTTCTTCTGCAATGGCGGCGCTGAAGCGGTTGAAATGGCTTTGAAGCTGGCTCGACTGGCGACTGGAAAACAATGGTATATTTCAATGACAGGTGGTTTCCACGGAAAAAGCATGGGCGCGGTCTCGGTGAATGGAAAAGGTACGTATCGTGAAAAGTACAAGCCGTTGATTCCCGGCGTGATGCATGTAGACTTTGGCAATGCTGAAGCGCTTGAAAAAGCCATCAGTAATCTGATTAAAACGGGTGAAACAGTTGCAGGTGTTATTCTTGAACCCATTCAAGGTGAGGCGGGTATTATTCTGCCGCCGGAGGGATACCTGCAAAAAGTGCGTGAAATCTGCGACAAGTACGATGTGGTGCTCATCTTTGATGAAATTCAAACGGGTATGGGACGTACCGGTACCATGTGGGCCTGTGAACAATCAGGAGTTGTGCCGGATATCCTGATTTACGGAAAAGCCTTTGGCGGCGGCGTCATGCCCATCACCGGCATCATTGCACGTCCTCATTTGTGGACTGAAGACATTAAGGAGAATCCCTGGATTCTTGGTTCTCCCACCTTTGGCGGGAACCCGCTTGCCTGTGCAGCAGCTCTGGCCACCATCAAGTTTATGCTTGAGAACGACTTGCCGGCTCAAGTGGCAGAAAAAGGGGAATACATGCTGGGTAAAATCATGGAACTGAAAGCCAAACATCCTGTCCTGGTGGATGTGCGAGGAAAAGGCTTCCTCATTGGTCTTGATTACCCTACTCCTGAAATGGGCTGGGCAGTGTCCAAGGGCCTCTTTAAACGCGGGGTTCTCACGGGTGGGACTCTCAATAATGCGAAAACCAATCGGATTGAACCGCCAGGCATCATGTCCTATGAAACCATGGATAAAATGCTGAACATTCTGGATGAAACCCTGACAGAAGTTGAAGTGGACTTTGGTGTTACTTGGGAGAATGTTGCGTCCCTTAACGTATAGGGCGATCATTTAACCTTCACCTGCGGCAGCAACAGCAAGTCTTTGATGACAGCTGTTGCTGTCTTGCCGTTCACTTATGTGTGAAGAAGCTGTTTAAACGTACGCAGCGAAAGTTTGGAGGAGGGAAGATGATGCAGGTAACTCCTGTCATAAGCAAAGAACTTCAGGCAATGATGAGTCGGGCCCGCAGCGCCCAGGCCGCCTATGCCCACTTCAGCCAGGCCCAGGTGGATGCCCTTGTGCGGGCCATCGCCAAAGTCGTCTACGACAATGCCGAAGCCCTGGCGAAAATGGCCGTGGAAGAAACCCGCATGGGTGTGTACGAAGACAAGGTGGCCAAGAACAAGGGCAAGTCCAAAGTCATCTGGAATGACCTGAAAGACAAGAAGTCCGTGGGCGTTCTGCGGCACCTGGAAGAAGAAGGCCTTGTGGAAATCGCCAAGCCCATTGGTATCATCGGGGCGGTGGCCCCCACCACCAATCCCACCGTCACCGCCATGAGCAACGCCATGTTTGCCCTGAAGGGCGGCAATGCCATCATCATCGCTCCCCATCCCCGGGCGAAGAACGTGAGCCGGGTGACAGTGGAAATGATGAACGATGCCA